>NZ_JBIRGM010000010.1:76451-197024 GCF_044328025.1 Streptomyces sp. NPDC018000 | reverse complement strand
GCCCCGGCCACTCGTAGTTCGGGCTCCTCGATCCGCGGAGAACAACCCTCCCGCCGCGGGAACAAGCAGCTCAAGAGAGCGTTCTTCCTCTCCGCATTCGCCGCCCTGGCCGACCCCGCCTCCCGCGCCTACTACAACAAGAAGATCAAGCAGGGCAAGCACCACACCCAAGCCCTTCTCTGCCTCGCCAGGCGACGAGCCGACGTGCTCTTCGCGATGCTCCGCGACGGCACCTTCTACGAGCCCCAACCCGCAGGGGCCGGGTGAAGGTTCAGACCTGACGGTCAGTCCTCCGGCCGGAGTCTCTGACGAGCAGCCTCAAGCCGCCGGTCATAGTCGGGGGCGAACAGCTCAGGAAGCGCCTTGTCCAGCGTTCCGGCGATTCGATGGATCGGCGCCCAGACCGCAGGATCGTCGACAACGCGACTCAGGTCCGTCATCTGGAGCTTCTCCAGCCAGTCCGACAGCACCAGTGCCTCGTCACTCGTGAGCTTGATCGTGACTTGGCTATCACCCATGCATATCCCTCCAGCTCGGATTGCACCCGCGACCGCACGAACCTACTGGCCTCAGAGCTTGACCAAACACATCGGGGCACCCCCCATTTGCCGGTCGGTCTCAGCCGACGGCCACACCGAACAGCGTGCCCAGACCGTAGGTGATCGCCGCCGCGGTCCCACCCAGCACCAGCTGACGCAGCCCGCTGTACAGCCAGCTGCGTGCCGTCACCTTCGCCACCACCGCACCGCAGGCGAACAGCCCGACCAGCGCGAGCAGCACGGCCGGCCACAGCGCGCTCGCACCCAGCAGATACGGCAGCACCGGCAGCAGGGCCCCCAGCGCGAACGCGCCGAACGACGACACGGCGGCGACGAGCGGCGAGGGCAGATCGCCCGGGTCGATGCCGAGCTCCTCGCGGGCGTGGATCTCCAGGGCCTGATCCGGGTCGCGCGACAGCTGCCGTGCGACCTCGCGGGCGAGTCCGGGCTCGACGCCACGGGAAACGTAGAGCTCGGCGAGCTCCCGCTCCTCGTCCTTGGGGTGCTTGCGCAACTCGCGCCGCTCGACGTCGAGTTCGGCCTCGACGAGCTCGCGCTGCGAGGCGACGGAGGTGTATTCGCCGGCCGCCATGGAGAACGCACCCGCGGCCAGGCCCGCCAGACCGGTGATCACAATCGTCCGCTGGGAGACGTCACCGCCCGCGACACCGGTCATCAGGGCGAGGTTGGAGACCAGCCCGTCCATGGCACCGAACACCGCCGGGCGCAGCCAGCCGCCGTTCACATCGCGGTGGGTGTGGTTGTCGCGGTGCGCCTCGTGCAGCACGGCGTCGTTCTCGATGATGGACACAGCTCTCCCCTTCTCCGGCAGCGGACTTCACCCGCCCCGCCCCGCTCAACACCATCGAAAGTACGCACGAAAAAGGCCCCCCGCCAGCAAGGCAGGCCGTACTTACTGCCACTATGACCAGGTAAGTACGGCCTGACTTACCGGGACTCTTACAGAAGGCCCCGGTGTTCACGCCAGGGATGAATGCATCTCAGGGCTGCTCTGACCCGCACTTCAGAGCGGGCGTTTCTGCTGCGCGATGTACTCGCGGACGATCGCCGGCGGTGCTCCGCCGCAGGATGCCGAGAAGTACGAGGGCGACCACAGGTGTCCGTGCGTGATGGTGCGGTTGATGTGACCGGTGAATTCCTGGCGTATCCGGCGGGCGGAGACGCCCTTGAGGCTGTTGACCAGTTTGGAGACGGCGACCTTGGGCGGTTAGTTGATCAGGAGGTGGACGTAATCGCGTTCGCCGTTGAACTCCTTCGGTTCCGCCTCGAAGTCCTCGCACACCCTTGCGCATGATCTCTTCGCAGCGTGTCAGCATCTCGTCGTTGAAGACTCCGCGCCGGTACTTCGTCACGAAGACCAAGTGGACAAAACCACGTGTCTCCGGCGCCTTTAGTCGTTCTCCTGATTCACGAGACCAATCACACTAGAGTCTTGGTTGTGCAGCTTCGCTACAACTATCGGGCTTATCCGGATGCCGCCCAGTGCCGTGCGCTGGACCGGGCGTTCGGGTGTGCCCGGGTGGTGTGGAACGACTGCTTGCGCGACCGGAAGGAAGCGCATGCGGCGGGGCTGCCGTATGTGAAGTCGGCGGAGTTGTCCCGGCTTCGTATCACCGAGGCCAAGCGCACCGAGGAACGGGCTTGGCTCGCGGATGTGTCGGCGGTCGTTCTGCAGCAGCCCCTTCGGGACCTCGACACCGCCTACAAGAACTTCTTCGGCAGTCTCAAGAGAAAGCGGCAGGGCCGGAAGGTCGGGGCGCCCCGGTACAAGTCGAAGAAGGACACCCGGCAGTCGATCCGCCTCAACACCAACGCCTTCTCCCTGACGGAGAACGGCACGGTGTATGTGGCCAAGGTCGGGGGTCTCAAGGTGAAATGGTCGCGTCGGCTTCCGGCCGCGCCTACGTCCCTGACCGTCACCAAGGACAGCTCGGGGCGGTACTTCCTCAGCTTCGTGGTGGACACCGAGCCGGACATCCTTCCCGAGGTGGAGACGGAGTCGGGTATCGACCTCGGCCTGTCCGCCTTCGCGTTCCTGTCCAACGGCCGGAAGATCGACAGCCCCCGCTTCCTGCGCAGGGCGGAGAAGAAACTCAAGCGTCTCCAGCGGGACCTGTCCCGCAAGGCCAAGGGATCTAAGAACCGGGCCAAGGCCCGTATCAAGGTCGCACGCCAGCACGCCAAGGTCGCGGACCGGCGCCGGGACTGGCACCACAAGGTTTCCACACAGATCATTCGCGACAACCAAGCGGTGTATGTGGAAGACCTCGCGGTGTCCGGTCTCGGCCGTACCCGGCTCGCCAAGTCCGTGCATGATGCGGGGTGGTCCGCGTTCGTCGGCATGCTGGAGTACAAGGCGGACAAGCACGGCCGCACCTTCGTCAAGGTGGACCGCGCTTTCCCGTCCTCCCAGGTCTGCTCGGCCTGCGGATTTCGGGACGGTCCCAAGCCCCTGCATGTGAGGGAGTGGACGTGTGGCGCGTGTGGCACCGTGCACGACCGTGACCACAACGCAGCCCGCAACGTCCTGTTCGAAGGACGTCGTATCGTCGCCGCCGGACGGGCGGAGACGCTAAACGCCTCGCAGAGCGCCGGTAAGACCGGGACGAAAGTCCCGGCACAGCGCGTTGAAGCAGGAAGCCCCCGGAAGGGTCACACGACCCAGGCCGGAATCCCTGGACTGTAGGCCAGGGAGCACGTCAACGCTTCTGAACCGTCATCCGACTGGCCCTTTTGTTGCGACTGTCGGCCTCTGTCGGGGCTCCGCGTGGCACAGATCGAGCAGGCACGAGAACTGGCTCGGTGTGAGCGAAGGGTCGACGCGATGGAGTTGATTGCAGGAAATCCGGCAGAGCCGCGGACGGGCGGTATGGAGACGGCGGTACGGGGCGGGGCGGACCGGGGCGAGACGTCGCGGAAAGACTTGGGCGACCGGGCCCGGGGCTCCCTGCTCGGTCTCGCGGTCGGTGACGCGCTGGGCGCACCGGCGGAGAATCTGCGGCCGTCCGAGATCCGTCGTCGCTGGGGCCGGATCGAGGATTTCGTGAGCGACGACCCCGCGGGTACGGACGACACGGAGTACGCCATCTTCTCCGGGCTGCTGCTCGCACGGCACGGTTCGGCGCTGACCGTCACCCATGTGGAGCGGGCCTGGCATCTGTGGATCGCCGACCTGGACGAGGGGCCGTTCCGCGGCGCCGGGTTCAGTGAGCGGGGCACGCTGGAGAATCTGCGCCGGGGCCTCGCCGCCCCGATCTCCGCCCAGCACCGGCACGCCTGGAGCGACGGCCTGGCGATGCGGGCGGCGCCGTTCGGCGTCTTCGCGGCGGGCAGGCCGGACGAGGCGGCGCGGCTGGTCGCGGTGGACGGGCGGGTCAGCCATGACGGAGAGGGCATCTACGGCGGCCAGGCGGTGGCGGCCGGGGTGGCCGCCGCGATGGTGGGTGCCGGGGTCGCGGCGGTGATCGCCGCCGCGTTGTCCGTCGTTCCCATGGACTCCTGGACGGCGCGCTCGCTGCGGCGCGCGGTGGCGGCCGCACAGCGCACGTACCCCGACCGGCTCACCAGGGAACGTGCGGTGCGCTCCGCGGTGGTCGTTGGCGGCTACCCGTGGACGGACCTGGCGCCCGAGGCGGTCGGCCTGGCCTTCGGTGCGTTCGCGGCGGCGCGCGGCGACTTCCGTACGGCGGTGCTGACCGCGGTCAACATGGGCCGCGACGCGGACACGACGGCCGCGGTGGCGGGGGCCCTGGCCGGCGCCCTGCACGGGGCGTCCGCGATTCCCCCGCACTGGGGGGAGGCGATCGGCCCGGTCCGGGGCAGCTGCCTGCCGTCGATGCGGGGCTACCACGTCCTGGACATCGCGGAGTTGCTCACCCCGGAGGACGCGGACGAGGCGTACGAGGGCGAAGCCTGTACGCCGGAGAGCGGACCGGCACGGGACACCGGCACCGAGTACGCGCCGCCCGGCGCCCAGTCCGCCACCTCCCCCACCACAGACGGAACGGTGGAGCGATGACCACCGCGCGCGGCACTCGGCACGACCCCCACCGGGACGCCCCCCGCTCCCCCGCCTCCCCGGCCGCTCGTCTCCGTACCCGTCCCGCCCCCGGGCATCGGGCCCGGATCGAGGGGCTGTTGCTCGGGCTCGCCTCCGGGGACGCCGCCGGGTGGCCCGCCGCACGGCACCGGGCCACCCGGATGCCCGAGTGGACCCGACGCCTCACCCGGGAACTCGACACCTTCGCCGAGCAGAACGCGACGACCACGCTGCCCGTCCCCATCGCGCTCAACCAGCCCCCCGAACCCTTGCGGCTCGGGCCCTCCGACGACGCCGAATGGGCGGCGTTCGCCGCCGGAACCGTGCTCGCCTCGGCAGCCGGTCCGCTGCACGGGCTGCCCCCCGGACACCGGATGCGGGCCGCCATCGACATCGCCTGGAACGCCCTGGCGGCCGAGGTCGCCGCGGCTGCCGCCCGCGCCCCCGAGGTCGAGTCGGCGGTGCTCCCCTTGCGCGCCCGGATCTCGGTGCGGGCCGGGCTCGGCAATCTCGCCGCCGGCTTGCGCCCTCCCGCCACCGGGCACGACAACCCGCACTACTTCGACGACGCGGCCTGCGTACGGGCCGCCGTGCTCGCCGTCGTCCACCCCGCGGACCCCATCGCAGCCGCCGACCTCGCCGAGTTCGACGCCCGGTACACCCAGGACGACGACGGCGTGCACGGCGCCCGCGCGATGGCGGCCGCGATCGCCGAGGCGCTGGGCGGTGCGGACGTGGACACCGCGGTGAACGCCGCGCTCGCCCAGCTCCCCGACGGCACGGAGATCGCCCGCAACGCCGCCCACGCCGTCCGGATCGCCCGTGACTTCGTCGGTGAGGCTGCGGGCGCGTTCGCCCTCGTACCGGTGCTGGAGCATCAGATCGTCGACCACGTCTACAGCTACGGGATCGCCGCCGCCGAGACCGTCCCGGTCGCCCTCGCGCTGGCCACCGCGGCCCGCGGCCAGATCGCCCAGGCCATTCCCGCGGCGGCATGCCTGTCGCGGGTGGCCGACTCGGCGCCCGCCCTGGCCGGCGCACTGACCGGCGCACTCGGTGGCATCGGCGCCGTCCCGGACGGCTGGCGCAAGGCCTGCCGCACCCTGGCGGGGTGTGCGCTGCCGCGACTCGCGGGGACCGATCTCATCGAACTCGCCGGGCTGCTGGCAGACACGGAACCGAAGCCCACAGATGGACAATTCAGACATGGCATCCACGACGTCCCTGCGGTCCGAGGCGAAGACCACGGCACTCACACGTGTTGACTTCCTCCCCCTGCCGAAGGGATTCCTACGGCTCACCCACAAGGAGGCGCTTCGCCCATGACCGGCATCGCGGTGCTCGGCAGCATCAATATGGACCTCGTCGTACACGTCGCACGGGCTCCCGAGCGCGGGGAGACCGTCACCGGCCGGGAGTTCCGCACCATCCCCGGCGGCAAGGGCGCCAACCAGGCCGTCGCCGCCGCCCGTGCGGGCGCCGAGGTGACGATGATCGGCGCGGTCGGCGACGACGAGTACGGCGCCCTGCTGCGGTCCGGCCTGGAGCACGCCGGCATCGACACCGATCTGCTGCACACTGCAACAGGCCCCAGCGGCACCGCATACATCGTCGTCGACGACATGGGCTCCAACTCCATCGTGGTGGTCCCCGGCGCCAACGGCACCGTCACCGCTCTGGGCCCCGGCGAAATGGCCGCCGTCGCCGGAGCCGATCTGCTGCTCCTCCAGCTGGAGCTGCCGATGTCCGCCGTGGTGGAGGGCGCGCGGGTGGCCCACGCCCAGGGCGTACGGACCATCCTCACCCCGTCCCCCGTCCAGCCCCTGCCTTCCGAACTCCTCGACTGCATCGATCTGCTGATCCCCAACGAGCACGAGGCGGCCGCGCTCACCGGCTCCGCGGACCCCCGTGCGGCAGCGCAGATCCTGCTCAGCCAGGTCCCGGCGGTCGTCGTCACTCTCGGCTCGAAGGGCTGCCTCCACGCTGCCCGGGGCAGCGAACCCATCCTCTTCCCCGCCCCCGAGGTCACCGCCGTCGACACCACCGGGGCCGGGGACACCTTCGTCGGCACGCTCGCCGTGGCCCTCGGCGAGCGGCGGCCCGTACCGGAGTCACTGGCCTGGGCGTCGTCCGCCGCCGCGCTCTGCGTACAGCGGCCGGGCGCCTCGACGTCCATGCCGTACCGCAGCGAGATCGACGCCGCATGAACGCGACCGCGCAGGCGCCTGTGACCGGACTGCGGGTCATCGGCCTCGCCACGCTCTTCGCGCGGCCTCTCTCCGCCACGATGCTCGGCGACTTCCGTCTCTCGGGGACTCCGGGCGCGATCCGCCGGGCGGGCCGGCCGCACGGTGCGGACAGCGACGAGATCCTCACCGGGCTGGGTCTGCCGGGCTCGGAGATCACCGCGCTGCGGGCGGAGCACGTCCTGTGACCGCGGTGGTCCCCCTCACCCTGCTGTACGTCCCCGGGGACCGGCCCGAGGTGGTGCGCAAGGCGCGTGACTCGGGAGCGGATGCGGTGATCGTCGATCTGGAGGATGCGGTCGCACCGGACCGCAAGGAGTACGCACGGTCCGCCACCACCGAGCTTCTGTCCGAGGCGGTCGAGGAGTCGGCCGTGCCGATCCATGTCCGGGTCCATACCGAGGTGGACATCCTCGCCCTGGCCGGGCTGCCGGGCCTCGCCGAACTCCGGCTGCCGAAGATCACGCACGCGGCGTCCGTCCATCACATCGCGGCTGTGGCACCGGGGGTCGCGCTCTGTCCGCTGCTGGAATCGGCGCTCGGCATCGAGCACGCGTACACGGTCGCCGCCTCCCATCCCCAGGTCCGCTCCATCGCCCTCGGCGAGGCGGACCTCCGAGCCGAGCTGGGGGTACGGGAGGACGCCGGGCTCGACTGGTCGCGCAGCCGGGTCGTGGTCGCCGCCCGCGCGGCCGGGCTCGCACCGCCCACGCAGTCCGTGTTCCCGGACGTACGGGACCTGGACGGTCTGCGGGCGTCCTGCGCGCATGGACGGGCACTGGGTTTCCTGGGCCGGGCAGCGATCCATCCCCGCCAGCTCCCGGTCATCGAGCGGGCTTTCCGTCCGACGGCGCAGGAGGTCGAGGCGGCGGAGGAGATCATGGCGGCGGCCGTGACGGACGGGGGCGCACTGGCTCTCTCCGACGGCCGATTCGTCGACGCGGCAGTAGTGGCATCGGCCCGCCGCACGCTGGCGCTGGCGCGGAAGGCGAAGGACACGCACGGCCGCAGGCCGGTCTGAGACCAACCGGCACATGGGGGGTGGGAGAAAGAGCGTGGGGCCCGAACCAGACTGGTTCGGGCCCCACCTGTCAAGAGCGCACGGCTCAGCCGTTCTTCGCCGCTTCCGCGGTGCCGTTCTTCTCCGGCGCCTTGGCGGCACTGTCCTCGACGCGCCCCGCGTCACCGTCCGCGTCAGGGCTCGCATCCGCTTCGGACGCGATGTCGCGGTCCGCGTCACCAGTGGCGGCGACGTCCGTGCCGGCCCCGACGTCATCGCCCTCCGCGACCTCGCCGCCTTCGGCGTCCAGCGCGCCCGGTTCCACGATCTCCTCGCGCCCCGGCCGTACCTTCGCCGAGATCACGATGTACGTCACCGCCAGCACGAACACGATCCCCGCGGTCCACACATTGAGCCGTACGCCCAGGATGTGGTGGGCCTCGTCGACCCGCATGTACTCGATCCAGGCCCGCCCCGCGCAGTACGCCGCGACGTACAGCGCGAACGCCCGGCCGTGTCCCATCTTGAAGCGGCGGTCCGCCCAGATCACCAGCAGGACGACGCCGATGCACCACAGCGACTCGTACAGGAATGTCGGGTGGTACGTACCGGCGACCCGGTTGGGGCCCTCGCTGATCTCCAGCGCCCACGGGAGATCGGTCGGCTTGCCGTACAGCTCCTGGTTGAACCAGTTGCCCCAGCGTCCGATCGCCTGAGCGAGGACGATGCCGGGGGCGAGCGCGTCGGCGAAGGCGGGCAGCGGGATCCCGCGGCGGCGGCAGCCGATCCAGGCACCGACGGCACCGAGCGCGATCGCACCCCAGATGCCGAGGCCGCCCTCCCAGATCTTGAAGGCGTCGACCCAGTTCTGGCCCTCGCCGAAGTACAGCTGGTAGTCGGTGATGACGTGGTAGAGCCGGCCGCCGACGAGGCCGAAGGGCACGGCCCAGACGGCGATGTCGGCAACGGTGCCGGATCTGCCGCCCCGGGCGACCCAGCGTTTGTCGCTGAGCCAGACGGCGACAAAGACACCGATGATGATGCAGAGCGCGTAGCCGCGGAGCGGGATCGGGCCGAGATAGATCACGCCGGTCGACGGGCTGGGAATGTAGGCAAGGTCCATGGCACGGTCGACGCTACCCTGCCGGGTGGGGCGTACGGCAACCCACCCGACAACGTCTGGGTAACGGGCCGGTCATATGTTCCCCTTGTCGGACACCGCTCAGGAGCCCGACGGCGCCGGGGTGACCGTGCCCGGCTTCTTGCCCTTGTTGGCCTCGGCGACCCACTTCTTCAGTTTCGCCACGTTGAGCGGTTCGTTCCCCTTCTTCGGGAAAATCAGCTCGCCATTGAGCAGCACGCTCGGCGTGCCCTCGAATCCGCCCTTCAGGAAGGCCGCGTTGGACTTCTCGACCCAGCCGTCGTGCTTGCCGTCCTCCACACAGCCGCGGAAGGCGGCGGTGTCGAGTCCCGGGACCTTTCCGGAGAGCTCGGTCAGCTTGGCGTTGTCACCGAAGGCGTCGTCGGTCTCCGGCGGCTGGTTGCGGTAGAGGACGTCGTGATACGCGGAGAACTTGCCGACGTCCTGTGCGCAGGCCGCGGCGTTGGCGGCCCGCAGCGAGCCACTGCCGCCGAGATTGGTGTCGATGATCGTGGCGAGGCGGTACTCGGTCTTGATCTGTCCTGTGCGCTCCAGCTGGTGAATGGTGTCCCGGAACGCTTTCTCGAACTGGGCGCAGACCGGGCAGCGGAAGTCCTCCCAGATGGTGAGCGTGGACGGGGCGTTGTCCGCGCCGATCTGGATGGCCAGGCTGTCCTTGCCGGTCGCACCGGACGGCGCGGCGACGGGGCCCGCCGTCTTGCTCTTGCCGCCCGTGTTCGCGGCGATCACGCCGACGACGGCGGCCAACCCCAGCACAGCCACCAGGCCACTGCCGACGATCAGCATGCGCCTTCGGCGCTCGCGCGCCTTCTGGCGCTCCCGCTGCCGGACAAGCCGGTCTCGCGCGGCCCTTTTTCCCTGTTCGTTCTTCTCGTTCACACCGCAGCAACGACGCGGGGAGGCACGTACGTGCTTCCCCGCGTCGAGGTCCACCCGTTTGGATTACGCCCGATTCAGCGCTTTCGAACGCCTTCGGCGAGTTCACCCGCCAGGGAGCGAACCGCGGCCAGGCCCGCCTCCTCGTCGGGCGCGTCGAGCATGCCCTTGACGAAGGCGGAACCGACGATCACCCCGTCGGCGAAGCCCGCGACCTCGGCGGCCTGCCGGGCGTTGGAGACGCCGAGGCCGACGCAGACCGGGAGGGACGTCGTGGCGCGGGTACGCGCGACCAAGTCCTGGGCCTGCTCGCCCACGGACTCGCGGGTGCCGGTGACACCCATCAGCGAGGCCGCGTACACGAAGCCGGAGCCGGCCGCGGTGATGGTGGCGAGGCGCTCGTCCTTGCTGCTCGGCGCGACGACGAAGACGGTCGCGAGACCGTGCTTGTCGGCGTGTTCGCGCCACAGTTCGGACTCCTGGACCGGCAGGTCGGGCAGGATGCATCCGGCGCCGCCCGCATCGGCGAGCTCGGCCGTGAAGCGCTCGACGCCGTACCGGTCGATCGGGTTCCAGTACGTCATGACGAGGATCGGGACACCGGTCGCCTCGTACGCCTCGCGGACCGTACGCATCACATCGGCGATCTTCACACCGCCGCGCAGGGCGATGTCGTCGGCGGTCTGGATGACCGGGCCGTCAAGCACCGGGTCACTGTGCGGCAGCCCCACCTCGACGATGTCCGCGCCGCCCGCCACGACCGCCTTCACTGCGGCGATCGCGCCGTCGACGGTCGGGAAGCCGGCCGGGAGGTACGCGATGAGCGCGGCCCTGTTCTCCGCCTTCGCCTGTGCGAGGGAAGAACTCAACAACTCCACATTGCCGCTCACTTGGTGACCTCCTCTTCCCCGTCGGCCACATCGGCCTCGACGACCCCGTCGGTCCCGCCGTACAGCCCGAAGTAGCGGGCTGCCGTGTCCATGTCCTTGTCGCCGCGGCCGGACAGATTGACCACGAGAAGTCCGTCCTTGCCGAGCTCCTTGCCGACCTCCAGGGCTCCGGCCAGCGCGTGGGCGCTCTCGATGGCCGGAATGATCCCTTCGGTACGGGACAGGAGGCGCAGCGACTGCATGGCGGCGTCATCGGTGACCGCGCGGTACTCGCCGCGACCGATGTCCTTGAGGTACGCGTGCTCCGGGCCGATGCCCGGGTAGTCGAGACCGGCCGAGATGGAGTACGGCTCGGTGATCTGGCCCTCGTCGTCCTGAAGGACGTAGCTGCGCGAACCGTGCAGGATGCCGGGCTCGCCCGCGGTCAGGGTCGCCGCGTGCTCGCCGGTCTCCACACCGTGTCCTGCGGGCTCGCAGCCGATCAGCCGGACATGGGCATCGGGGATGAAGGCGTGGAAGAGCCCGATCGCATTGGAGCCGCCGCCGACACAGGCGATGGCGGCGTCCGGCAGCCGGCCGGTCCGCTCCAGGATCTGGCGGCGGGCCTCGACGCCGATGACACGGTGGAAGTCGCGGACCATGGCGGGGAAGGGGTGCGGTCCCGCGACGGTGCCGAAGAGGTAGTGCGTGCGGTCCACATTGGCGACCCAGTCGCGGAACGCCTCGTTGATGGCGTCCTTCAGGGTCCTCGAGCCGGACCTCACGGCGACGACCTCGGCGCCGAGCATCCGCATCCGCGCCACGTTCAGCGCCTGCCGCTCGGTGTCGATCTCACCCATGTAGATGGTGCATTCCAGGCCGAAGAGCGCGCAGGCGGTCGCGGTGGCGACGCCGTGCTGGCCGGCACCGGTCTCGGCGATGACCCGGGTCTTGCCCATGCGCTTGGTGAGCAGCGCCTGGCCCAGCACGTTGTTGATCTTGTGCGAGCCGGTGTGGTTCAGATCCTCGCGCTTGAGGAAGATCCGGGCGCCGCCCGCGTGCTCGGCGAAGCGCGGGACCTCGGTCAGCGCGCTGGGGCGGCCGGTGTAGTTGACCATGAGCTCGTTGAGCTCCGCGGCGAAGGCCGGGTCGGCCTTGGCCTTGTCGTACTCGACGGCGACCTCGTCCACGGCGGCGACGAGCGCCTCCGGGATGAACTTGCCGCCGAACGCGCCGAAGTACCCCTCGGCGCTGGGGATCAGACCCTCCGGGTCCGGGATGAAGAAGTCAGATGACATCCGACGTACTCCTCGACATTGCGATGGGTGGGTTCGCCGTATGCGCCGTGAGCGGAGCGCCGCCACGACCGGGAGCGGTCGGACGGTGCGGTCGGACGTACGACAGGAGTGGTGCAGGTACGTCGGCCGGGGCTCGCTACAGCGCGGACCCCGTGCGCCATCGCATGCCGTTGACCTGGCCGGGCTCGTCGCCGATCACATATCGCACGCGCCGGCCGTGCACGCGGCGCGCGGGGGCGCGGCAGCCACGAGGGCGGCAGCCGCGCGCCAGCGGCGCGTGCGGGTCCCGGGCAGCCGTCACCACGGCCAGGCGCAGGCGCGGCCGGGTGCCGGGCACGGGACGGGCGGCGGACATGGTGCGAGTCAGTCCCGTCCGTGCCGGAGGGCCGGGTGGGCGCCGGCGGCGACCAGGTCGGCGACAGCGGCCCGCGGGTCGCGGCCGGTGACCAGGGACTCGCCCACGAGCACCGCGTCGGCGCCCGCGTTGGCGTACGCGATCAGGTCGTGCGGGCCGCGGACGCCGGACTCGGCGACCTTGACGATGTGGTCCGGGATCTCGGGGGCGACGCGCTCGAAGGTGGAACGGTCGACCGTGAGGTCCTTCAGGTTGCGCGCGTTGACACCGATGATCTTCGCTCCGGCATCCACGGCGCGTTCCGCCTCCTCCTCGTCGTGCGCCTCGACCAGCGGCGTCAGGCCGATGGACTCGGCGCGCTCGATCAGGGAGACCAGGGCCTCCTGGTCGAGGGCGGCGACGATCAGCAGGGCGAGGTCGGCGCCATAGGCGCGGGCCTCCCAGAGCTGGTACGAGGTGACGATGAAGTCCTTGCGCAGGACCGGGATGTCGACCTTGGCGCGGACGGCCTCCAGGTCGGCGAGGGAACCTCCGAAGCGGCGCTCCTCGGTGAGGACCGAGATGACGGACGCGCCGCCCGCCTCGTAGTCCGCGGCGAGCCCGGCCGGGTCGGCGATCGCGGCAAGTGCCCCCTTGGAGGGGCTCGAGCGCTTGACCTCGCAGATGACGGTCACGCCCTCGCCGCGCAGGGCGGCCACTCCGTTCTTGGCCGCAGGAGCGCGCGCCGCGCGTTCCTTCAGCTCGTCGAGGCTGACCCGCGCCTGCCGCTCTGCGAGGTCGGCGCGTACGCCATCGATGATCTCGTCGAGCACACTCACGCGAGAGGCCCCCTTCCGGGAGGGTGATGAGGGAACAGGATCAGCCATGACAATGCTATCCGCAGGAGGCCAAAGGGCCCGAATCCAGTCGCCGACTGTCCCACTACCTGGGCATTCAAGGCGCCAGTACCGATCCGAACGGAAGATTCCGGATGACCGAGAAGATCAGCAGCACGGCCCCGGTCCCCCACCAGACGACGGGCTTCGCGGCGATGGTCATGGGCCTTCCCCGGACGGCGCGGGCCATCCAGACCGACCAGAGGACGGCGAAGATCCCGTAGCCGACGACAGCGAGCGCGTTGGAGCCGAGGGCGGCGGCGATGTCGCCGTGCGCCACGGCGTGGGCACTGCGCAGACCGCCGCAGCCCGGGCAGTACAGGCCGGTGAACCGGAACAGTGGGCAGAGCGGGTAGTGGCCCGGCTGATTGGGGTCGACGGCACCGACGTAGCCGAACGCCACGACGACGGCGGCCATCACTCCCACCGGGGTGGCGAGCCGCCGGATGCGCGAGGCGGGGACGTGGGCCGGACGGAAGACCGGGGGGGACGGCCGACCGGGCGACGGGTGGCCGGGGGCGGGCATGGAGCCCGGCGCCGACGATGCGGCGGCTGGAGTAGGCGATGCGTCCACCCGGTGATTGTCCCCGCTGATGAGGAAAGGCGCAGCCCGGGCCGGGCTGCGCCTCACATTCGTACGGGTGGTGCGTGCCTCAGGAGATCTGGGCCTGTGCGGCGCGGGCCCTGGCCGCGGCCATCTCCGGCGACTCCTTCGGCATGCCGAGGCCCGCGAGCTTCATCCCGAGGCCCACGATCCCGCCGAGGAAGATGACGGCAATGCTTGCCCAGAAGCCGATCGGGTTGGCCGCGACCATGAAGACGCCCGCGGCGCAGAAGCCGATGAAGGAGATGATGACACCGGTCCAGGCGGCCGGGGTGTGTCCGTGGCTGCTGCCCGCCATGAGTTGCTCCTTGTTGGTGATGCGCTGTAGGTATCGCTGTACGCAAAGCTGGTGCCGCTGTGCAGAAAGCTCGGCTTCATTGTCCCGTACGTGCGGGTAGGACGTGAGCTGGGGGGTCATGCCTCGCGCGTCGGGTCCTCGCCGCGGTCCAGGGCCTTCCACAGGTCCTCCGGCCGGTCCGGGTCCGGGACGGTGCGGGCGGCCTTGCGGGGGCGGGGGGTGCCGTCCCGTTCGTACCGTCCCGACATGCTGGGCCAGCGCTTCCCGTACCGAAGGGCGAGCAGCCCGGCGAGGAGGATCAGCAGGCCGCCGGCTGCGGTGACGTAGGGCCATGCGGTGTGGCTGAGGGCGTCGATGGTCGCCGAGGCGTCGCCGCTGGTCTGTGCGGCCTTCTCGTCGAGCGCCGAGCTGTCGGAGGCTCCGAGGCAGGCGCTCAGTGCGGCACCGAGGCCGCTGAGGGCGAGGAGCCCGGCAACGATCAGCCGCCCGCCGCTGCGGACGGCGAAGACGGCGACGAGGGCGGCCAGGCCGACCATGGCGAGGGCCGCCGGAAGACCGGTGACGTCCCGGCCGTCTGCGGTCAGCGGCAGGGAGCCGCCACCGACGGCCGCCCGGCCCTCGGACCAGGTCTGGCCGGAGGCGAGCAGGACGACGGCGGCGCCGACCGCCCCGAGGAGCAGGCCGGCGGCCAGGCTGCGGCGGCTTCCCGTTGCATCGGACGCGGCGGCGGCTCGGGCACGGGGCTGGGGTACGGGGACAGCACTCACGTACCCAACTATCCCCTACCGCCTCACGCTCCGTGGAGCCGGTTGGCCGTATGCACCGCGCGGAGCACCGCGGCGGCCTTGTTGCGGCACTCGGTGTCCTCGGCGACCGGATCGGAGTCGGCGACGACACCCGCTCCGGCCTGGACATACGCCGTGCCGTCGCGGAGCAGGGCGGTCCGGATCGCGATGGCGGTGTCGGAGTCCCCGGCGAAGTCGAGGTAGCCGACGCAGCCTCCGTACAGTCCGCGGCGGGTGGGTTCGAGCTCCTCGATGATCTGCATCGCACGGGGCTTGGGGGCGCCGGAGAGGGTGCCTGCGGGGAAGCACGCGGTGAGGACGTCGAAGGCGGTGCGGCCCTCGGCGACGCGGCCGGTGACGGTGGAGACGATGTGCATCACGTGCGAGTACCGCTCGATCGACATGAAGTCGACGACCTCGACGCTGCCGGGTTCGCAGACCCGCCCCAGGTCGTTGCGGCCGAGGTCGACGAGCATCAGGTGCTCGGCGCGTTCCTTCGGGTCGGCGAGGAGTTCGTCGGCGAGCGTCTGGTCCTCCTGCGGGGTGGCGCCGCGGTGCCTGGTCCCGGCGATCGGGTGGACCATGGCGCGGCCGTCCTCGACCTTGACGAGGGCTTCCGGGCTGGAGCCCGCGACGTCGAAGCCGTCGAAGCGGAAGAGGTACATGTACGGCGACGGGTTGGTGGCGCGCAGCACCCGGTAGACGTCCAATGCGCTTGCCGTGCACGGGGTTTCGAAGCGCTGGGAGGGGACGACCTGGAAGGCCTCGCCGGCCCTGATGCGTTCCTTCACGTCCTCGACGGCGTCCTGGTACGCCTTGCCGCCCCACAGCGCGGTGTACGGGGGGAGCTCGGACGGCGGGAGGGCGGCGGGGGCGTTCTCGACGGGGCGGGAGAGGTCCTGCTCCATGGCCTCGAGACGGGCGACGGCGTCCGCGTACGCCTCGTCGACGCCGGTCGCGAGGTCGTTGTGGTTGATCGCGTTGGCGATCAGCAGGACGCTGCCGTCCCAGTGGTCGAGTACGGCCAGGTCCGAGGTGAGCAGCATCGTCAGCTCGGGGAGGTGGAGGTCGTCCTCGGCGCTGTCGCCGATCTTCTCCAGGCGGCGCACGATGTCGTAACCCAGGTAGCCGACCATGCCGCCGGTGAACGGGGGCAGCCCGTCGTCGACGACCAGGTCGTGGGGGGTGTGCAGGGTCTCGACGGTGGCGCGCAGGGCCTGCAGCGGGTCGCCGTCGACGGGGACGCCGACGGGCGGGGTGCCCAGCCAGTGGGCCTGTCCGTCCCGTGCGGTGAGGGTGGCGGCGCTGCGTACCCCGATGAAGGAGTAGCGCGACCAGGTCCGGCCGTTCTCCGCGGATTCGAGGAGGAAGGTGCCGGGGCGCTCGCCCGCGAGTTTGCGGTAGAGCCCGACCGGGGTGTCGCCGTCGGCGAGGAGCCGGCGGCTGACGGGGATGACGCGCCGGTCGACGGCCAGCTTGCGGAAGGTGTCGAGATCCATGGCGGCTGACCCTACTGGCCGAGCGGAAGGACGTCGGCGTCGAAACAGGTGCGGTCGCCGGTGTGGCAGGCGGCACCCGTCTGGTCGACCCTGACGAGGACGGTGTCGGCGTCGCAGTCGAGGGCGACGGACTTGACCTGCTGGATGTGGCCCGAGGTGTCGCCCTTGACCCAGTACTCCTGGCGGCTGCGCGACCAGTAGGTGCAGCGGCCGGTGGTGAGGGTGCGGTGCAGGGCCTCGTCGTCCATCCAGCCGAGCATCAGTACCTCGCCGGTGTCGTACTGCTGGGCGATGGCCGGGACGAGGCCGTCGGCGTCGCGCTTGAGGCGGGCGGCGATGGCCGGGTCGAGGTTGCCGGACGGCGGCGGGGTGCTGGGCGTGGGCGCGCTGGTCATGCGCCCATTGTGCCGTGGTCGCGGACGCGGTTCTGTGTGGCGTCCACTGGGCGGACCGCCTGCTGCGGCCGTACGCTGGCGGGCATGTCGACCCATGCGAAGCGTGAACGACTTCTGCTCGCCGACCTGTTGGAGGCGGCGGGACCGGAAGCCCCGACCCTGTGCCACGGCTGGACGGCCCGGGACCTGGCCGCCCATGTGGTGGTCCGCGAGCGCCGGCCGGACGCGGCGGGAGGGGTGGTGCTGGGCGTGCTGAAGAACCGCCTCGACCGGGTGCAGGCGGAGTACGCGGCGAAGCCGTACGAGGAACTGATCCAGCTGATCCGCACCGGACCGCCGCGGATGTCCCCGTTCGGTCTGAAGCAGATCGACGAGGCCGCCAACACCGTCGAGTTCTACATCCACGCGGAGGATGTGCGCCGGGCCCAGCCGGACTGGTCACGGCGGGAGCTGGACCCGGTCTTCGCCGATGTGCTGTGGTCGCGCGCCGAGAGGACGGCCCGGCTGCTGGGCCGCAAATCCCCCGTGGGGCTGGTGCTGCGCCGCCCGGACGGCCAGACGGTGGTGGCGCACAAGGGCACCCCGGTGGTGACGGTCACCGGCGAGCCCGGCGAGCTGCTGCTCTTCGCGTTCGGCCGGCAGGACGCGGCGACGGTGGAACTGGAGGGCGACAAGGAGGCGGTGGCCCGGCTGCACACGGCGGAGCTGGGGATGTAGGGCGTACGGGTCCGGTCAGCGCGGGAGTTCCGTACCTCGCAGCCGGCCGGCGGCCCGGTCCTCGAAACGCCGATCGCCGGGCGGAGCCAAAAAATCGGCTCCGCCCGGCGATCGATGGCGTTGCGGTCAGCGAACCGGGTGTCCGGCCTCCCTGAGAGCACCCTTGACCTCGGAGATCCGCAGATCACCGAAGTGGAAGACGGACGCGGCGAGCACCGCGTCGGCACCCGCCGCGATGGCCGGTGCGAAGTCCGCGAGCCGGCCCGCGCCGCCGGAGGCGATGACGGGGACGGTGACATGCTCCCGTACCGCCGCGATCATCTCGGTGTCGTAGCCGTCCTTGGTGCCGTCCGCGTCCATCGAGTTGAGCAGGATCTCGCCCGCGCCCAGCTCGGCGGCCCGGTGCGCCCATTCGACGGCGTCGATGCCGGTGCCTCTGCGTCCGCCGTGCGTGGTGACCTCGAAGGTGCCCGCGGGGGTGCGCCGGGCGTCCACGGAGAGCACCAGGACCTGGCGGCCGAAGCGCTCGGCGATCTCCCGGATGAGGTCGGGGCGGGCGATGGCCGCGGTGTTGACGCCGACCTTGTCGGCGCCGGCCCGCAGCAGTTTGTCGACGTCGTCGGCGGTACGGACGCCGCCGCCGACCGTGAGCGGGATGAAGACCTGCTCGGCGGTGCGGCGCACCACGTCGTAGGTGGTCTCCCGGTCGCCGCTGGACGCGGTGATGTCCAGGAAGGTCAGCTCGTCGGCGCCCTCGGCGTCGTACAGCTTCGCCATCTCGACGGGGTCGCCCGCATCGCGCAGGTTCTGGAAGTTGACGCCCTTGACGACCCGGCCGTTGTCGACGTCCAGGCACGGAATGACGCGCACCGCGAGAGTCACCGCGCACCTGCCCGGTATGCCTCGACCTCGACCTCGACGACCAGGCTCGGGTCCACGAAACCGGACACGATGATCATAGACGCGGCGGGACGGACGTCGTCGAAGAGCTCCTTGTGGGCGCGGCCGACCTCGTCCACGTCCCGGGCGTGCGTGAGGTACATCCGGGTGCGGACAACGTCCTCACGGCCCAGACCGACCTGTTTCAGCGCGTCGAAGGCGACTTTGAAGGAGGTGACGGCCTGCTCGTACGGGCCGCCCGCGGAGATCTGGCCGTTGACCACCGACGTGCAACCAGCGACCAGAACAAGGCCGTTGGGCAGCTCGACCGCGCGGGAGTAGCCGAACTTGTCCTCCCAGGGGGCGTCGGAGGAGATGCGGTTGACGGAGTCGGTCATCCGGAGACCACCTGCAGTGCTTCTTCGAGGGTGAACGCCTTCGCGTACAGCGCCTTGCCGACGATCGCGCCCTCGACGCCGTCCGGGACGAGCGAGGAGATGGCCCGCAGGTCATCCAGCGAGGAGACACCGCCGGAGGCGACGACGGGCTTGTCGGTGGCGGCGCAGACGTTCTTCAGGAGTTCCAGGTTGGGGCCCTGGAGCGTGCCGTCCTTGGCGATGTCGGTGACGACGTAACGGGCGCAGCCCTCGGAGTCGAGGCGGGCGAGCGTCTCGTAGAGGTCGCCGCCGTCGCGGGTCCAGCCGCGGCCGCGCAGCGTCGTGCCGCGGACGTCGAGGCCGACGGCGATCTTGTCACCGTGCTCGGCGATGACCTTGGCGACCCACTGAGGGGTCTCCAGGGCTGCGGTGCCGAGGTTGACCCTGGTGCAGCCGGTGGCGAGGGCGGCGGCGAGCGAGGCGTCATCGCGGATGCCGCCGGAGAGCTCGACCTTGATGTTCATGGAGCGGGCCACCTCGGCGATCTGCGCCCGGTTGTCACCGGTGCCGAACGCGGCGTCCAGATCGACGAGATGCAGCCATTCGGCGCCCGCCTGCTGCCAGGCGAGGGCGGCCTGCAGAGGGTCGCCGTAGGAGGTCTCGGAGCCGGACTCGCCGTGGACGAGGCGGACGGCCTGGCCGTCGCGGACGTCGACGGCGGGGAGGAGTTCAAGCTTCGGCATTACAGCGTCTCAATCCAGTTGGTCAGCAGCTGGGCGCCGGCATCGCCGGACTTCTCGGGGTGGAACTGGGTGGCCCACAGGGCGCCGTTCTCCACGGCCGCGACGAACGGCTCGCCATGGGTTGCCCAGGTCACCCTGGGGGCGCGGATCTTGGGGTTGGTGACCTCCAGGCTCCAGTCGTGCACGGCGTAGGAGTGCACGAAGTAGAACCGGGCCTCGGGGTCGAGACCGGCGAAGAGCTGGGAGTCCTCGGGGGACCGCACGGTGTTCCAGCCCATGTGCGGGACGACGGGGGCCTTCAGCGGGGCGACGGTGCCGGGCCATTCGTCCAGCCCCTCCGTCTCCACGCCGTGCTCGATGCCGCGCTCGAAGAGGATCTGCATACCGACGCAGATGCCCATGACGGGGCGGCCGCCCGAGAGCCTGCGGCCGATGATCCATTCGCCGCGGGCCTTCTTCAGCCCCTCCATGCAGGCGGAGAACGCACCGACACCGGGCACCAGCAGTCCGTCGGCGTTCATCGCCCTGTCGAAGTCGCGGGTGATCTCGACGTCCGCGCCGACACGGGCGAGGGCGCGCTCGGCGGAGCGGACGTTGCCGAAGCCGTAGTCGAAGACGACGACCTTCTTCTGGTCACTCACAGGTCGCTCCCTCAGTCCCAGAGTCCCTCGATCCGCAAAATGCCTGCGGCCAGGCACATCACGGAGCCGATCCCGAGCAGCACGATGACGCCCGTGGGCATCTTCTGCTTCGCGAAGGAGTAGACGCCGCCGGCCAGGAAGAGGCCGACGACGATCAGAATGGTGTTGACGCCGGTCACAGCGCACCCTTCGTAGAGGGGAGGATTCCGGCAGCGCGCGGGTCGTGCTCGCAGGCGTACCGCAGGGCGCGTGCGAGCGCCTTGAACTGGCACTCCACGATGTGGTGGGCGTTGCGCCCGTACGGCACGTGGACGTGCAGGGCGATCTGCGCCTGCGCGACGAAGGACTCCAGGATGTGCCGCGTCATCGTCGTGTCGTACGCACCGATCATGGGCGCCATGTTCTCGGGCTCGGTGTGCACCAGGTACGGGCGGCCGGACAGGTCGACGGTGACCTGTGCGAGGGACTCGTCCAGCGGGACGGTGCAGTTGCCGAAGCGGTGGATGCCGACCTTGTCGCCGAGGGCCTGCTTGAACGCGGCGCCGAGCGCGAGGGCGGTGTCCTCGATGGTGTGGTGCGAGTCGATGTGCAGATCGCCGTCGGTCTTGACCGTGAGATCGAAGAGTCCGTGCCGGCCGAGCTGGTCGAGCATGTGGTCGAAGAAACCGACCCCGGTCGACACATCGACCTTGCCGGTGCCGTCGAGGTTTATCTCGACGAGTACCGAGGTTTCCTTGGTGGTGCGTTGCACGCGGCCTACGCGGGGGCTCATGCGTCGTGCTCCTTCTTGGCGATCTCATTTACAAGCGTGCGTACCGCATCGAGGAACGCGTCGTTCTCTGCCGGGGTGCCCGCGGAGACCCGCAGCCACCCCGGTACGCCGTTGTCCCGGACCAGGACGCCCCGGTCGAGGATCCGCTGCCAGGCGGTGTGGCTGTCGGCGAAGCGGCCGAACTGGACGAAGTTGGCGTCCGAGTCGGTGACGTCGTAGCCGAGCGCGCGCAGCCGGGTGACGATCCGGTCGCGTTCGCTCTTGAGCTGTGCGACGTATCCGAGCAGCGTATCCGTGTGCTCCAGGGCGGCGAGCGCGGTGGCCTGGGTGACGGAGGACAGGTGGTACGGCAGCCTCACCAGTTGGACCGCGTCGACGACGGCCGGGTCGGCGGCGAGGTAACCAAGACGCAGTCCGGCGGCGCCGAACGCCTTCGACATGGTGCGCGAGAGCACCATGTTCGGCCGGCCCTCGATCAGCGGGAGCAGCGAGGCGTGGTGGCTGAACTCGCCGTACGCCTCGTCGACGACGACCATCGACGGCTTGGCCGCCTGGGCCGCCTCGTACAGCGCGAGTACGGTCTCGGCGTCGACGGCGGTGCCGGTGGGGTTGTTGGGCGAGGTGATGAAGACGACGTCGGGCCGGTGCTCGGCGATGGCCTTCCGGGCGGCCTCGACGTCGATGGTGAAGTCCTCGTTGCGCGGTCCGGAGATCCAGCCGGTGCCGGTGCCGCGGGCGATGAGGGCGTGCATGGAGTACGAGGGCTCGAAGCCGATCGCGGTGCGCCCCGGGCCGCCGAAGGTCTGCAGCAGCTGCTGGAGCACCTCGTTGGAGCCGTTGGCCGCCCAGACGTTGGCGAGCGTGACTTCGTGCCCGGCGGTGCGGCTGAGGTAGCGGCCCAGTTCCGTACGGAGCTCGACGGCGTCCCGGTCGGGGTAGCGGTTGAGGCCGCGGGCGGCCTCGCGGACGCGCTCGGCGATCCGGTCGACGAGTGCCTCGGGCAGCGGGTACGGGTTCTCGTTGGTGTTCAGCCGCACGGGTACGTCGAGCTGCGGCGCCCCGTACGGGGACTGGCCGCGCAGTTCGTCGCGGATCGGGAGATCGTCGATCCGTGTCGTCGGGGTGGTGTGGCTGTGCGTCACTGCTGCGGAACCTCTCCACCGAACCTGGCCTTGAGCGCGGCGCCGTGAGCGGGGAGGTCCTCCGCCTCGGCGAGGGTCACGACATGGTGGGTGACCTCGGCGAGCGCGTCGCGCGTGTAGTCGATGATGTGGATGCCGCGCAGGAAGGACTGCACCGACAGGCCCGAGGAGTGGCAGGCGCAGCCGCCGGTGGGCAGGACGTGGTTGGAGCCGGCGCAGTAGTCCCCGAGCGAGACCGGGGCCCACGGGCCGACGAACACCGCCCCGGCGTTGCGGACCCGGTCGGCGAGCGCGGCGGCGTCGGCGGTCTGGATCTCCAGGTGCTCGGCGGCGTATGCGTCGACGACCTTGAGGCCGTCCTCCAGGTTGTTGACCAGGACGATCGCGGACTGACGGCCGGCCAGTGCGGGCTCGATCCGGTCGGTGGCGTGCTTCGTCGCGGCCACCTGCGGCTTCAGCTCGGCCTCGGTGGCGGCGGCCAGCTCCTCGGAGTCGGTGACGAGGACGGCGGCGGCCATCGGGTCGTGCTCGGCCTGGCTGATCAGGTCGGCGGCGACGTGCACCGGGTCGGCGGTGGAGTCGGCGAGGATCGCGATCTCGGTGGGGCCGGCCTCGGCGTCGATGCCGATCCGGCCCTTGAGGAGGCGCTTGGCGGCGGCGACATAGATGTTGCCGGGGCCGGTGACGAGGTTCACCGCAAGACATTCGGCCGTCCCGTACGCGAACATCGCGACGGCCTGGGCGCCGCCGGCCGCGTACACCTCGTCGACGCCGAGCAGGGCGCAGGCGGCGAGGATGGTCGGGTGCGGCAGACCGTCGAAGTCCTTCTGCGGCGGGGACGCGACGGCGATGCCCTCGACGCCCGCCTCCTGGGCCGGTACGACGTTCATGACGACGGACGACGGGTAGACGGAGCGCCCGCCCGGCACGTACAGCCCGACGCGCTCGACCGGCACCCACTTCTCGGTGACGGTGCCGCCGGGGACGACCTGGGTGGTGTGCGTGGTGCGGCGCTGCTCGCGGTGGACGAGGCGGGCGCGGCGGATCGACTCCTCGAGGGCGGCCCGTACGGCGGGGTCGAGCCGCTCCAGCGCCTCGGCGATCGCCGCCGCCGGAACGCGGATCGAGTCGATCCGTACGCCGTCGAATTTCTCCCCCCACTCGATCACTGCCGCCGAGCCACGATGGCGTACGTCCTCGCAGATGGGCCGCACCGTCTCCAGGGCGGCTTCCACGTCGAACTCGGCACGGGGCAGCAGGTCGCGCAGGGCTCCACCCTCGGGAAGGGCGTTGCCGCGCAGATCGATTCGAGAGATCACACCGCAATTCTCGCAGACCACCTCCGGCGTCGGTCGCCCGTATCACTGGCTGATACATGTCCCGGCCGTCACTGCTGACCAATGGCGTTCACGCCGTCACTCACGGGGAAGAACAGCTCCGAGCGGAAGGGGCACCCGTGACCGAACCGCACGACGACGATTTTCCGGACGGTCTCAGCGCGGCCGAGCTGGGCATGTGGCAGGCCTTCCGGAACGGCAGTACCTACGATCTGCGCGCCCGCGACCCGGCGCGGGACGATCCGTTCGCGCCGCACGTCTGGGGGCCTGAGCGCAGTGTGAACGGGCGCATCGTCGCCCGGCTGCTGCTGTCCGGGCCGCCGCCGCGGCCCGGACGGGTCGCCGCGCTGAAGCTCCGGGGCGTCCGGATCACCGGGACGCTTGATCTCGCGGGCGGGCGCGTCGCGCCGTACGTCGAGCTGACCGGCTGCCGCTTCGAGAACGAGGTGGTGCTGCCCGAATGCCATTTCACGACGTTGCGGATCGTCGGCTGTGCGATGCCCCGGCTGGAGGCGGCCCGGCTGCGCACCGAGGGCGATCTGCATCTGCCGCGCTGCCGCATCAAGCGCGGGATCCGGCTCACCGACGCCCAGATCGGCACCGACCTGCTGATCAACCAGATCGAGATCGGCCCCGACCGGGGCGGGCGCGCCCTGGCCGCTGACGGGCTGGCGGTCGCCCAGGACCTTCAGGCGGAGCTGGTCGAGGCGCGCGGCGAGCTGAGCCTGCGCGGGGCGAAAGTCGGCGGTTCGCTGAGCCTGCGCGGAAGCCGGCTGCGGGGCAGGGAGGGGCGGCGCGCCCTGAACGCCCCTCAGCTGACCGTGGAGCGGACGCTGTACATGAGCGAGGCGTGGGTGAGCATCGACACCGGGAACCAGGGCACCACTCCCCCGTACGGCATCGTCATGGCGCCGACCCCGGCGCGCGGTACGCGTTCGCAGATCTTCGAGTGCCGCGGCGGGGTACGCCTGGACGACGGGCGGTTCGGTGACGCGGTCGATCTGCACAAGGCACGCTTCGTACTGGCCCGGCACGAGGAGCTGTCGCTGCGCCGGATCGTCACCCCGGAGCTGCGGTTCAACGCGGAGCGGCCGGAGGAGGGCCGGGTCGTGCTGAACGGCGCGAAGGTCGTCACGCTGATCGATGTGTCGACCAGCTGGCCGGGCCCCGGCGGTCTGGCGATGGGCGGTTTCGTGTACGAGAACCTCGTCCCGTACGGGCACTTCCCGCTCTCCCGGCGCCTGGAGTGGGTGGCGGCGGCGACCCCGGAGTACGTACCGGAGCCGTACGAACGCCTCGCCACCGTGCTGCGCAACTGCGGCGAGGACGCGGACGCCCGCGAAGTGCTGCTGGCCAAGCAGCGGCGGCGCCGCGAGACGCTGCCGGCCGCCGCGAAGCTCTGGGGCTTCCTCCAGGACTGGACGGTGGCGTACGGATACCGGCCGGGGCGGGCCGCGGTGTGGATGGCGGTGCTGTGGGCGGCGGGTGCGCTGGCCTTCTCCCGGCACGTTCCGGCATCGATCAAACAGGATGAGCATCCGCTGTGGAACCCGGCGCTGTACGCACTCGATCTGCTGGTGCCGGTCATCGATCTCGGCCAGGACGGTTACTGGCGGATGGAGGGCGGCTGGCAGTGGGCGGCGGCCGTGCTCGTCCTGCTGGGTTGGATACTGGCCACGACGGTCGCGGCGGGCGCCTCACGGTTGCTGCGCCGGGGCTGACCGGAATCCGGCCACGGCCGGCCGGACGACCGACCGTCCGGCCGGCCGAAGTCCTTCTGCCCAGTGGCCGTCGCGGCGGCCGCAGGGCCTGGTCGAACGACCTGCCGAGTCACGGCCGGAGTATCGCCGGACCGACGCCCGGATCGGCAGAATCAAGCCAGATTCCCTGCTTTCCTTTACCTTTTATTGACCCTGATCGATACAACCCATTCACTCGGCACCAAAGCTTCACAGCGCCCCTCTGGCGCCTTTCCGACCAGCGCTTTTCAATGGTCTGCACCATGTCATTCCTTCGCGCTCTGCTCCATACCGCGCGCATGATCCGGCGCTCCCCACAGGGGTCCGCCGGACTGCCGGCGGACGACGCGGTGCTGCTCGACGCCCCCGACGAGCGGCTCTCCCCGGCGCTCGTCGCCGCCGCCCTCGGGGAGTACGAACCGGCCGCGAAACTCCTCGCCACCACCCGGGACGGCGCCGAGTGGGAGAACCGGGACCGCTACCTCGGCCGACTCGTCACGTTCGCCCGCAACCGCGACGGATGGCTGACCGGCTGGCTCGCCGCCGCACCGCGCGACCCGGACGCGCTGCTCGTCAAGGCCGAGCTGGCGGTCCGCCGGGCCTGGGAGTCGCCCGTCCGGGCGGAGCAGCTGCGTGAGGTGGGACCGCTGATCACCGCGGCGGCCGAGAGCGATCCCCGCGACCCGGTGCCGTGGCGGCTCGCGCTCGACCATGCGCGCGGCACCCATGCCACGCACACCACGTTCGAGGCGCTGTGGGAACAAGCGATCCAGCGCTCCTCGCACCACTACGGCTGCCATGTCGCGGCGCTGCGGTACCTCTCCGCCGCCTGGCACGGCTCGCACCGCGAGTGCTTCGACTTCGCCGAGCGGGCCGCCGAGGACTCACTGTCCAGCTCGCTGGTGCAGGCCCTGCCGCTGCGGGCCGCCTTCGCCCTGCTGATCGAGGGGCCGGGCGTACGGACCACTTCGGTGCAGGAGGAACGGATCGACGCGGCGGCGGATCTGGCGATCACGCTGTCCGCCTCGTTCGCGCCCGGCGATCCCTGGCCAGCCGAGGTCCGCAACCTGCTGGCGTTCGTGCTGATCGCGCGGGGCCGCTGGGACGAGGCGCTGGAACAGTTCCGGCAGATCGGACCTCATGCGGCGTCGTTCCCGTGGTCGTCGGTCTCCGACGATCCGCTCGGCCGGTTCCTCGACGCGAGGAGCGAGGTGCTGCTCCGGGTGGCCTGCGCGACGCCCTTCGCGGGCCGGGCCGGCCGAGGCCGGCCCCGCGGCCATTACGCTTGACCGTTGTGACCACCGCTCGCCTGCCTCTGTTCCCGCTGAACGCGGTGCTGTTCCCCGGCCTCGTGCTGCCGCTGAACGTCTTCGAGGAGCGTTATCGCGCCATGATGCGCGAGCTGTTGAAGACCGACGCCGACGAGCCCCGCCGCTTCGCCGTGGTCGCGATCCGCGACGGCCGCGAGATCGCCCCGACGGCCGCCGGAATGCCGGGAGCGGTGAGCACCCCGGTCGATCGCGGTCCTGCGGACGGCTTCGGCCCCGACCCGATCCAGGCCTTCCACCGGGTCGGCTGCATCGCCGACGCGGCGAAGATCCGGGAACGGCCGGACGGCAGCTTCGAGGTCCTGGCGACCGGCACCACCCGGGTCAAGCTGCTCTCCGTCGAGGCGAGCGGCCCCTATCTGACGGCCGAACTGGAAGAGCTGGACGAGAAACCCGGCGAGGAGGCCGGCGCACTCGCCGAGGGCGTCCTGCGGGCGTTCCGCGGCTACCAGAAGCGGCTGGCCGGGGCGAGCGAACGCTCCCTGACGACGGGTGCGGACCTGCCCGACGACCCCTCAGTGGTCTCCTACCTGGTCGCGGCGGCGGCCGTACTCGACATCCCGTGCAAGCAGCGGCTGCTCCAGGCACCCGACACCGCGACCCGGCTCCGCGAGGAGCTGACGCTGCTGCGCTCCGAGACCGCCGTCATCCGGCATCTGCCGTCCCTGCCCGCAGTGGACCTGACGCGCGCCCCGACCCACCCCAACTGACTGACAACCGACCCGAGGACCCTTCCCCGTGGCGAAGAAGCCGAAGAAGCAGCAGCAGTCCGGCGGCACCCCGGCAACGGTCGCGCTGACCGCGGCCGGCACGGCGTTCACCGTCCACTCCTACGACCACGACCCGGCGTCGGCCTCCTACGGCGAGGAGGCGGCCGAGGCCCTGGGCGTCTCCCCCGACCGGGTCTTCAAGACCCTGGTCGCGGACGTCGACGGCATACTCACCGTGGCGGTCGTTCCGGTGGCCGGCTCCCTGGACCTCAAGGCCCTGGCCTCCGCGGTGGGCGGCAAACGAGCCGCCATGGCCGACCCGGCAGCCGCGGAACGCACCACGGGCTACGTACGGGGCGGCATCTCCCCCCTGGGCCAGCGGAAGCGGCTGCGTACGGTGGTGGACGCATCGGCACGGTCCCACGAAACAATCTGCGTCTCGGCGGGCCGCCGCGGCCTGGAGGTCGAACTGTCCCCCACGGATCTGGCGTCCCTCACGGGGGCGGTGTTCGCGGAGATCGGCCGGGGGTAGGACAGGCCCGCGCAGCGGCCCGCACCCGCCCCATCCGCACCCGCACCCGCACCCGCCTACGACTCGGTCGGCGGCACCGGCGGCGCGCCCCCGCCCGCGGGCGATCCCGCTCCCGAAGCCCCCGGCCCCGGCACAGGCCCGCCTGCGGCCCACCCCGGATACACACCCCACTCCGGCTCCGGATCCCGCGGCCCGAACAACGCAGTCAACCCGAGATGAACCGCCATCGCCCCCAGCGGCCACGCCAGCAGCGCCCCCTTCGACAGCAGCTGAAGCGGCGCATCGAAGACCACGCCCTTGCCGACCGCTCGTGCGTGCGCGACCACGTCCTGGTCCGGCCCGAGCCACACCCCCAGCCGCCAGGCCAGCACCGAACCGAGCAGTCCGCCCAACGCCAGCCCCACCACCAGGGCAATTCCGCCACGTCGGTGGAACAGGAAGACCAGTGCTGCGGAGAGAGCACCGAATGCCAGTGCCAGCAGCACGAACGTACCGTCGGCGCCGATCGCCTCCTCGCCCTCGCTGTCGCGGAGGAAGACGGCCGTGCCGTCGGAGATCAGCGGAACCCTCGGCGCCAGCCACAGCCACAGAAGTCCGAGCCCGATGCCCGCGACGGTGACGAGAACGGTGACAACAGCGGCCCGCAGCAGTTCCGACCGCAGATCCCGCTCTTCCTGCGGCTCCGGCACGCCGCCGGAGTGGGGGTCACCCGGGCCGCCGGTACCACCGGTACCACCGGTACCACCGGTACCACCCTGACCACCCCATTCCGGCGGGGTCTGCCAGGGGCCGTTGGACGAGGGCTGGTGGGGCGGCGTCAGCGGTGCGGTCACGTTGCCATCGTGCCAGGCGTCCCTGTGCCGCGCCTCACCGGACCGCTGCCCTGCGGTACGCCCAGGTGGCCGCAGCCAGCGAGAGGACGCCGACGACGGCGCAGACCGCGAGATCCAGTGCGACGACCGCCCAGTCGGGGTGGGCGTCGAAGGACCGGGCGAGTGCCTCGACGCCGTACGTCGACGGCAGCAGATCGCGGGCCCAGCCCATCGGCGCGGGCAGCCGGTCGGCCGGCAGGACGCCGAGCAGCAACGCCGCCGACATGCCCAGCTGCCCGAGCAGCGTGGCCAGCTCCTGGCGGGGAGCAAGCAGCCCCATCGCGGCACCGAGCCCGGAGAGCGCCGCTCCGGAGAGCGGGATGACGGCTACGAGCACCCACAGATGCGCCAGCGGCAGCCCGAACAGCACGCTCCCCGCCACTGCCGTGACGATCGTGCCGGGCACGGTGAAAGAGGCGTACGCCCCGGCCGCACCGAGCACCACCGCGGCGGGCGGCACCGGCAGGGTGGCGTAGTGGTCGAGCCCGCCGCCGGCCCGCAACTGCCCGAAGTACTGGGCAAGCAGGTTGAGCGCGACGAAGGCCACCACGAGGACGCTGGATCCGGCGACGACGGCGCGCGCCTCGGAGCCTCCGTCGACGACCCCGCGCATCAGCACCATGATCCCGACGGACTGGAAGGTCGCGACGAAGAGCAGCGGGATACGGGCGACCCTGGCCCTGGACAGCTGGGCGCGGTAGACGGCCGCGAGCGAGGGAAGCAGCCGGGCCCGCGGCGCGAGCGGCGCAGGAGCTGCCCCCTCGTGGCCGGCACGGCCGTCATCGGCGGTCCGGACGGTTCCGGTCACCGCCTGCGCGGGAACCATGCTCGTCACTTGGCGCTGCTCCTGTTCGTTCCCTGCCCGGTCACGCATGCGCACCCGGTTGCCCCGCCCGCCCGGTCATGACTTCACCAGTCCCTTGGTCGCGTCCCCGCCGAGCGCAAGATAGACGTCCTCCAGGCTGGGCGTCGTCAGCGTGAAGTCGTCGAGTGCGGCAAAGGCCGCGCCGCCGGTCATCGCGGCGACCGCCGCCCGTGCCTCGTCCGGACCGAGCCGCAGTACCCAGCGCCGCCCGGACTCCTGGGCGTGGCCGCGCAGCGCGGCCACCTCTGGCACGTCCAGGGGCGCCCTTTCGCGCCACACCAGCTCGACCCGGACATCGCCCGCGACACGTTCCTTGAGCCCGGTGGGCGTGTCGCAGGCGATGACCTTGCCGCGTTCGATCACGGCGACCCGGTCGAGGACCGTCTCGGCCTCGATGACGTTGTGGGTGACGAGCAGCACCGTCGTGCCGCGTTCGGCCCTGCGCCGGTCGACGGCGGCCCAGACGGCGCGCCGCGCGACGGGGTCCATGCCGGTCGTCGGCTCGTCCAGCACCAGCACCGGCCGCTCGCCGACCAGAGCGGCCGCGAAGCAGGCGAGCCGTCGCTGTCCGCCGGAGAGCTTCTTCAGGGGGCGTCCCGCGATCTCGGTGAGGCCGAGTTCGTCGAGTACGGCGTCGCGCTCGGCGCGGGCGTCCCGTACCGCGAGGCCGCGCAGCCGCCCGGTGGTCTCGGCGGCGAGCGAGACGGTCAGCTCGTCAAGTGCGGTGGACTCCTGTCCGAGGTACCCGATCAGCCGGGAGGCCCGCTCGGGATGGCGTACGAGATCGTGGCCCAGCACGGTGACGCTGCCGGAATCGGGCCGCATCAGCCCGGTGAGCTGCCGTACCAGCGTTGACTTTCCGGCGCCGTTGGGGCCGAGAAGTCCGAAGATCTCGCCGCGCCGCACATCCAGGCTGATCCCGTCGGTGGCGCGCACCTCGGGTGTGGCGGGTGCACCGCGGCGGCCGCGGGCTGCGGGATGGGTCTTGACCAGATCACGCACCGCGCACACGGTCCCGGTCGCCGTCTGCGCCTGTGCTGTGCCCGTACTCACGAGGTACGAGAGTACGGGGTCGGATGCCCCGGATTGTGCCCGGGGCCATGCCGGTCGGGCACCGACGCCGCAGTCGCCGGCCGGGTCGCCCGACCGCGGGACCACTGTGCCGTCAGTCGCCGTACGGGCTCGTTCGCTCCACCGCGGGGGTGTGTTCCGCCGCGGCCCGTACATCGATCTCCCGCCAGAATCCGGCCCGGATCGCGTAGCGGTCGTGTTCGTCGATCTGGTCGTCCTTGTGTGCGAGCAGGCCGAACCGTGCCGCGTACCGCAGCAGTTCGCCGTCGATGCGGTGCGGGATGCGTGGATACATGCTGGACAGCTTCTGGAGATGGGCGGTCTCCGGCAGCCGCTCCATCCAGCGCCGGGCGAAGACCTGGCCCACCTCGAAGGGGTCGCCGCCGACGGTGGTGATGTCCTCCTCGCGGTCCGCCCAGCGCTGCTCGGCGCTGGTGAGCTGGGCCAGCGTCGGGAGGGACGCGGTCTCGGCGGGCTCGCCCAGCGGTCCGCCGCGCTCCATCCAGCCCTTGTCGGAGGACCAGCGCAGGGTGGCGCCGGCGGGCGACGGCTGGGCGGGCTGGGCGCCGGGGCCGCGCAGGCTGCCCGCCAGGTCCTTGGGAGTGGGGACGCCCTTGGTGCCGGGGCCGGGCCGGTCGGCGGTGGAACTCTCCTCGGGCGGCGGGACCGCACCGTTGCGGTCGGCCGCCGCCTGGGCCTCCGATGCCCGCTCGGCGGATGCGGCCAGGGCCGCCTCGGGCAGCGGTGCGGAGAGGATCGCGGCGATCTCCGGCCGTGGCGCGGGCGGCGGGGCGCAGACGCCGCCGGTCTCCTTGGCCCGTACGGCCTGGGTGATCCAGGCCCGGTCGAGCACCCTTCGTTCGTCGGCCTCGGCGACCAGGTCCTCGGACTGGTTGTAGTCGCCGTCGGCGGCCTGGAGGGCCCACAGATGGACGGCGACGCCGTGTTCCTTGGCGGACATCAGGCCGGGCAGCAGATCGCCGTCACCGGTCACCAGCACCACGTCGGAGCAGGCCCGGTTCCTGGCCAGTTCGGTGAGCTCGGCGTGCATCGCGGCGTCGACGCCCTTCTGCGCCCAGCGCCCGTCGCTGCGGGTGAGAGCGCCGAGCCGGACGGTCACCCGGGGCATCACACGGAGTCTGCGGTGCTCGGGCTGCGGTACGCGGTCGGGGGCCCCGTCGAACCAGTAGATCCGCAGCAGCGGCTGCTTCGTATCGGCCTCTGCCAGCTCGCGCAGCCCCCGGATGAGGGCCGCGTGGTCGACGGTGATGCGGGAACGGGCGGGCTCCCCGGCCAGCAGGCTCGCGGCTGCGCCCAGCAAGTAGCCGGCGTCCACCAGGACAACGCAACGGTCCACGCGTTCCACCCTCTTCCAGAAGTTCGGGTGTGGTCTTTGCCAAGGGTTTCCTTCGAGTCTGCCCGACCGCGCAGGGGTTGACGGCCGGAACTCGATCATCGGCGTGGCGGATCCGGAAAACGGCGCATGATACCTCCCTCACTACGCACCGTAATGATCCAACATGCATGCTTTATCCCGTTATGTGAATCTGAACGCGGTCCTGGCCCCGAGAGTCCCCGTAGGAGGAACACCATGGCCAAGAACAAGAACCGCAAGCAGAGCAGCCGGCAGAACCGCACGTCCGGTCCGGAGCGCGGTGCGGAAGAGGGCCAGTCGACTGCTTACGAGTCGCAGACACAGCCTCAGTCGCAAGGTCAGGGCAGCCCTGCTGATGTTGCCCGTAAGCACCAGCGGCGCTTCGGCCACAACTGACCGGACAGGTCTCCGGTCGCGCCGCCGGCCGCATGCCCGAGAGGGGCGCTCCTGTTTTCGCGGGGCGCCCCTCCTCGTACGTCGGCCGTGAACCGGCTCAGCCGGCCAGGCAGGACGGTCCGAGCAGCACCTTCAGGTCACCGAAGAGCGCCGGGTCGGGTTTCACCCGGTGCCGGTCGAGCCGGAGCACCGTGGTCTTGCGGGGGCCCTGGAGCCTGATCCGCACCTCGGTGTCGCCCCGGTGGTTGCTGAGGACCTCGCCGAGGCGGCTGACCATGGGCGGGGTGATCTTGACCGTGGGGATGGTCAGGACCACGGGGGCGTTGGTGCCGGCCGACGAGATGTCGGGGACCTGCATCTCCATGGCGACGAGCCGGGGCACGTCCTCCCGCTTGTCGAGGCGTCCCTTGACGAAGACGACGGTGTCCTCGACGAGCTGGGTGGAGACCAGTTGGTAGGTGGCGGGGAAGAACATGCACTCGATGGATCCGGCCAGGTCCTCGACAGTGGCGATGGCCCAGGCGTTGCCCTGCTTGGTCATCTTGCGCTGCAGTCCGGAGATGATGCCGCCGACGGTGACGATGGCACCGTCGGCGTGCTCCCCGCCGGTCAGCTGGGAGATCGAGGAGTCGGCCTTGTCGGACAGCACGTGTTCCAGACCGAAGAGCGGGTGGTCGGAGACGTACAGGCCGAGCATCTCGCGCTCCTGGGCCAGCAGGTAGGACTTCTCCCACTCGATGTCGGAGAACTCCACGTCGAGCCCGAAGCCGGGCTCGTCGCTCTCCTCCTCGCCCATCCCGCCGAAGAGGTCGAACTGCCCCTCGGCCTCCTTGCGCTTGACCTGCACCACGTTGTCGATCATCGGCTCGTGGTGGGCGACCAGACCCTTGCGGGTGTGGCCCATCTCGTCGAAGGCGCCGGCCTTGATCAGTGATTCGACGGTGCGCTTGTTGCAGACGACCGCCTCGACCTTGTCCAGGAAGTCGGGGAAGCTGCTGTACTTCCCCTTCGCCTTGCGGCACCGGATGATCGAGTCGACGACGTTCTGGCCGACGTTCCGGACGGCCGTGAGGCCGAAGAGGATCACGTCGTCGCCCTGCGCCGCGAAGTTCGACAGGGACTCGTTCACATTGGGCGGCAGCACCTTGATGCCCATGCGGCGGCACTCGTTGAGATAGACCGCCGACTTGTCCTTGTCGTCCTTGACCGAGGTCAGCAGCGCCGCCATGTACTCGGCGGGGAAGTTCGCCTTCAGGTACGCGGTCCAGTAGGTGACCAGGCCGTACGCGGAGGAGTGTGCCTTGTTGAACGCGTATCCGGCGAACGGGACCAGCACGTCCCACAGGGCCTGGATCGCGGCGTCGGAGAAGCCCTTCTTCTTGGCGCCCGCCTGGAAGAGGACGAAGTTCTTCTCCAGCTCCTCGGGCTTCTTCTTGCCCATCACGCGGCGCAGGATGTCGGCCTCGCCGAGCGAGTATCCGGCGATGATCTGGGCGGCCTTCTGCACCTGCTCCTGGTAGACGATCAGGCCGTAGGTCAGGCCGAGGGTCTCCTTGAGCGGCTCCTCCAGCTCCGGGTGGATCGGGGTAATCTCCTGGCGGCCGTTCTTGCGCTCGGCGTAGTTCGTGTGCGAGTTCATGCCCATCGGGCCCGGCCGGTAGAGGGCCGAGACGGCGGAGATGTCCTCGAAGTTGTCGGGCTGCATCTGGCGCAGCAGGGAGCGCATCGGGCCGCCGTCGAACTGGAACACGCCGAGCGTGTCACCGCGGCAGAGCATGTCGTACGTCTTCGGGTCGTCCAGCGGGAGGCCGAGCAGGTCCAGCTTGACGCCCTTGTTGCTCTCCACCATCTTGACGGCGTCGTCCATGATGGTGAGGTTGCGCAGGCCGAGGAAGTCCATCTTCAGCAGGCCGAGCGACTCGCACTGCGGGTAGTCCCACTGCGTGATGGTGACGCCGTCGGTGTGCCGTACCCAGACCGGGGCGTGGTCGACGATGGGCTCGCTGGACATGATCACGCCTGCGGCGTGCACACCCATCTGCCGGACCAGGCCCTCGACGCCCTTCGCGGTGTCGATGACCTTCTTCACGTCCGGCTCGTTCTCGTACATCCCCCGGATCTCGCCCGCCTCGCTGTAGCGCGGGTGCTTGGGGTCGGTGATGCCGTTGAGGTCGATGCCCTTGCCGAGGACGTCGGCGGGCATCGCCTTGGTGAGCCGGTCGCCCATGGCGTACGGATAGCCGAGGACGCGGGCGGAGTCCTTGATGGCGTTCTTCGCCTTGATCTTGCCGTACGTGCCGATCATGGCGACCTTGTCGGCGCCGTACTTCTCCGTCACGTACCTGATCACTTCGACGCGCCTGCGCTCGTCGAAGTCGATGTCGACATCGGGCATGGAGACACGCTCGGGGTTGAGGAACCGCTCGAAGATCAGTCCGTGCTCGATCGGGTCGAGGTCGGTGATGCCCATCGCGTACGCCACGATCGAGCCGGCCGCGGAGCCTCGGCCGGGACCGACCGCGATGCCGTTGTTCTTCGCCCACATGATGAAGTCGGCGACCACCAGGAAGTACCCCGGGAACCCCATCTGGATGATGACGTCCATCTCGTACTCGGCCTGCTTCTGCCGGTCCTCGGGGACGCCGCCCGGGAAGCGGCGGTTCATCCCGACCCGGACCTCCTCCTGGAACCAGGTGATCTCCGTGTAGCCGTCCGGGATGTCGAACTTCGGCATCAGGTCGCGCTTCTCGAACATCCCGCCGGTGTCGATCTGCTCGGCGACCAGCAGCGTGTTGGCGCACCCCTCCTGCCAGGCGTCGGAGGAGTCGACGCCGTACATCTCCTCGGTCGTCTTGATGTAGTAGCCGGTGCCGTCGAAGCGGAAGCGGTCCGGGTCGGAGAGGTTCTTGCCGGTCTGGATGCACAGCAGCGCGTCGTGCGCGGTGGCCTCGTGCGCGTAGGTGTAGTGCGAGTCGTTGGTCACCAGCGGCGGGATGTTCAGCTTCTTGCCGATTTCGAGGAGGCCGTCACGGACCCGGCGCTCGATCTCGATGCCGTGGTCCATCAGCTCCAGGAAATACTTGCCCTCGCCGAAGATGTCCTTGTAGTCGGAGGCCGCCTGGACCGCCTCGTCGAACTGGCCGAGCCGCAGCCGCGTCTGCACCTCGCCCGAGGGGCAGCCGGTCGAGGCGATCAGGCCCTCGGACCACTGGGCGATGGTCTCCTTGTCCATGCGGGGCCACTTCTGCAGCCAGCCCTCGGCGTACGCGTCCGAGGACAGCCGGAAGAGGTTGTGCAGCCCCGTCGCGTTCGACGCCCAGATCGTCTTGTGGGTGTAACCACCGGAACCGGAGACGTCGTCCCGCTTCTGGTGCGGCTGGCCCCACTGGATCTTCCGCTTGTGCTTGCGCGACTCCGGAGCGACGTACGCCTCGATCCCGATGATCGGCGTCACGCCCGCCTTCCGCGCCGAATGGAAGAAGTCGTAAGCCCCGTGCAGGTTGCCGTGGTCCGTCATCGCGATGTGCGACATGCCCATCTCATTGCAGGCAGCGAACATGTCCTTGAGCCGCGCGGCACCGTCCAGCAGCGAGTACTGGGTGTGGACGTGAAGGTGCGTAAAGGGCGGCTTGGTCACGGCGTCGGGCCTCCGGGAAAACTGGCGATGACGGACTGGGGGGACAGCCTGGAAGTCTACGTCTCCGGGGTGACAACCAAGGGGCACTCCCCGGTGGGGTCGCGCGTTGAAGGGGCTGAGACCGACCGTCTCATTTTTCATGCACGTCAGGTACCAGGAGGCACCCAGAGATGTCGGAAGCGCAGACCGGCGCAGCGCAGCGCGGGGAGCAGATTCTTGAGGTTTTCGACACCGCGTTCGGGGAGCTGCTGGCCGCCGATCCGGCTGCCTTCCGGGTCAAGTTCCGCAAGATGGCGGGCTCGGCGTTCGCCTTCTACCGGGGCACGGCATGCCTGTTCTACAACGACCTGGAGCGGGAGCGGCACGGCGGCCCGTACCTGGACGAGCGGACCGGCCGGGTATGGATCCACGGCGATCTGCACGCGGAGAACTTCGGCACGTACATGGACGCCAACGGCCGGCTGATCTTCAATGTGAACGACTTCGACGAGGCGTATGTCGGCCCGTTCACCTGGGACCTCAAGCGGTTCGCCGCCTCCGTCGCGCTGATCGGGTACGCGAAGGCGCTCGGTGACGACCAGATCACCGAGCTGGTCCGGGTCTACGCGGCGGCCTACCGTGAGCGGATCCACGCACTGGCGGCGGGCGTGAAGAGCGGCAACACGGCGGAGCTGCCGCCCTTCACGCTGGACACGGCACAGGGCCCGCTGCTGGGCGCGCTGCGCGACGCCCGGTCGCTGACCCGGTTCTCACTGCTGGACTCGATGACGGAGATCCGGGACTTCGAGCGCCGGTTCGCGGCGGGCGGCGGCTCGGTCGATCTGGACGCGGCGACGCGCTACAAGGTGCTGGCCGCTTTCGACGGCTATCTGGAGACGCTGCCGGAGTCGAGCCTGACCCGCCCCGACTCGTACCGGGTGAAGGATGTCGTCGGCCGTCGCGGCATCGGCATCGGTTCGGCCGGACTGCCCTCGTACAACATCCTTCTGGAGGGCAACAGCGACGCCCTGGAGAACGATGTGGTGATCTATCTCAAGCAGGCGCAGACCCCCGCGGTCTCCCGGCACATCACCGATGCCGCCGTGCGCGAGTACTTCCAGCACGAGGGCCACCGCACGGTCATCTCGCAGCGCGCCCTCCAGGCGCACGCCGACCCGTGGCTCGGCTGGACCGAGCTGGACGGGGCCGGGCAGCTGGTCGCCGAAGTTTCTCCGTACGCGGTCGACCTGGACTGGTCCGACATCGACGAGCCGGAGGAGATCGCCGCGGTCGTCGCCGACCTCGGCCGGGCGACGGCGACGATGCACTCCGCGGCGGACGACGAGAGCGGCCACTCGCTGGTGCCGTTCTCCACGGAGCGGGCGATCGACGCGGCAATAGCGGCGGACGAGGAGGGCTTCGCCGGCCTGTTGGTGGACTTCGCCCACAGCTACGGCGCCCGGGCCCGCGCCGATCACCAGATCTTTGTGGACCTCTTCCGCAACGGCCGCATTCCGGGGCTGTAGTCCACCGCTCGGGCCTGTGTGTGCCCCCTTCGGGGGCCATCTACAGGTTCGCATGCGACACTCCTCGACGATGGACATATCCGGGACGCATCTCAGGGTCGTTCGCGCGGCGCTTTTCACAGCGCTCGTCGTGACGCTTTCCGCTGCGTCCCATGTGCTGCTCTCCCAGGTCTCGCTGCCGCTGACCGTCGTCGCCCTGCTGGCCGGCGTGGTCTTCGCCGTGGCGTACGCGCTGGCCGGCCGGGAGCGCGGCTTCGGGGCGATCGCCGGCCTGCTGGTTCCGATGGAGCTGGCCGCCGACACCGTCTTCACCACCGGCCAGCACCTCTGTTACGGCGCGGCAGGCGGCCCGATCGCGGGGCCGCTGCGCTCGGTCGGCGTCGATGTGCTGTGCGACGGCGGTGACATCGGCGCCAATGCGGCGCACCTCGGCGGCGCCGGAACCCCGATCGCCTCGGTGACCGGCGCCGGACACACGGCGGCCGAGTTGCTGGCCTCCCCCGGCCCCGCGGTGCCGTGGCTGCTGCTCGCCGCCCATGTGACGGTCGGTCTGCTCGCCGCGGCCTGGCTCCGGCGCGGCGAGTCCGCGCTCGTCGGCCTGCTGGGCGCCGTCGCCGTCCTGGCTTTCCGGCCGCTGCTGATCGCGGTCGCCGTGGTGGGTACGGCCCGCCGCTCCGTACACCGCGAAGTGCGCCCCGCCGGATATGGCCCGCACCTGCTCGTACACGCCCGTCTGCTCGTGCACTCCGTGGAACGGAGGGGACCGCCGCGCTCGGCCTGCGCCATCGCCTGAGCACGCACATCCCTGACGACGTACCACCCACTCCATGGAGAAACAAACATGAGCAAGCGCAACAGCCAGGCCAATAAGACGGCAGCCCGCGAGCGTCTGCGCGCCGAGCGCGAGCGCCAGGCCAAGAAGGAAAAGACCCGCAGGCAGATCGTCGTCGGCGTCTCGATCGTCGCCGTGCTGGCGATCGCCGGCGGTGTCGGCTGGGGTGTCATGCAGATGAACAAGCCCGACCAGTGGGAGGCGGCGAAGGACGCGAAGAACGTCACTGCGCCGAAGAACACGTCGGGCCCCAACGGCACGAACGTCGTGATCGGCAAGCCGAGCGCCAAGAAGACCCTCGAAGTGTACGAGGACGCGCGGTGCCCGATCTGTGCCACGCTCGAGCAGTCCATCGGCGAGACGATGCGCAAGGACCTCGAAGCCGGGAAGTACAAGGTCAAGTACGTCGGAGCCACGTTCCTCGACAACGCCATCCCCGGCGAGGGCTCGAAGAACGCGCTGAGCGCACTCGGCGCGGCGCTCAATGTCAGCCCGGATGCCTTCCTCGACTACAAGGCCGCGCTCTACTCCGAGAAGTTCCACCCGGCGGAGAGCGACGACAAGTTCAAGGACGACGCGTACCTGCTCAAGATCGCCGACTCGGTCGACACCCTGAAGAACAACAAGGAGTTCCGGAAGGACGTCGAGGACGGCACGTTCGACGGCTGGGTGGTGAAGATGACCGAGGCGTTCGAGAAGAGCGGCGTGCAGGGCACCCCGACGCTGAAGATGGACGGCAAGACGGTCACCGGCGCGGACGGCAAGAACGCGCCGTCGACGGTGGCCGAATTCAACACCGCGATCGACAAGGCGCTGAAGGGCTAGCGCGTATTTCGAAGTAGCGTCGTCCGCTCGCAGGGCGGGGCCCGGGGGCGTCTGGAGCGTGCGTGCCGGACGCCTCCGGCCGGACAGGACTCCCGAAACACACCCTGACCGAGGGCGAATTCCCGGCAGCGGAACTCCGACGGGCAGGCGAACTTCCCTCATTCGCCTGCCCGTTCGCCTTACCGGTCAGTAGGGTGCTCCTCCATGACGAGTCGACACCTTTCTTCGCCGATATCCGCCCCGAGCCGCCGCACGGTCGTCAAGGCCGCTGCCGCCACGGCGGTTGCGGCCCCCGTGCTGGGCGCCGCGACCACCGCGCGTGCCGCGGACGGGCCCGCCTTCCTGCACGGCGTCGCCTCCGGCGACCCCCTGCCCGACGGCATACTCCTGTGGACCCGCGTCACCCCGACCCCCGACGCCGTGCCCGGCTCCGGCCGTGGCGCCGATACGGCGGTGCGCTGGGAGGTCGCGGAGGACAAGGAGTTCGCCCGCGTCGTCGCCCGGGGCACGACCGTCGCGAGGGCCGCTTCCGACCACACCGTCAAGGCCGATGTGCGGGGGCTGAGCCCGGCCACCGCGTACTGGTTCCGCTTCTCGGCGGGCGACGGTACGGAGACCCTCTCGCCGACGGGCCGCACCCGTACCGCGCCCGCGGCCCGGGCTGCCACGCCCGGTGTGCGCTTCGGCGTGGTGTCGTGCGCCAACTGGGAGTCGGGGTTCTTCTCCCCGTACCGGCATCTCGCCGCCCGCGCCGATCTCGATGCGGTCCTCCATCTCGGCGACTACATCTACGAGTACGCATCGGGCACTTTCCCGGACGCGAAGTACGTCGTACGACCGCACGAGCCCAAGCACGAGATCCTGACCCTCGCCGATTACCGCACCCGGCACGGCAACTACAAGACGGACCCCGACCTCCAGGCCCTGCACGCCGCCCACCCGGTGATCGCGATCTGGGACGACCACGAGGTTGCCAACGACACCTGGTCGGGCGGGGCCGAGAACCACACACCGGACACGGAGGGCTCCTGGGCCGACCGGGTCGCGGGCGCCAAGCAGGCGTACTTCGAGTGGATGCCGGTCCGCGCCTCCACCGAGGGCACCGTCTACCGGCGGCTGCGCTTCGGCAACCTGGCCGATCTCCACCTCCTCGATCTGCGCACCTTCCGCTCCCAGCAGTCGACGATCGGCAACGGCTCGGTCGACGACCCGGATCGCACGATCACCGGCCGGGCGCAGCTGGACTGGCTGAAGTCGGGCCTGGCCGGCTCGGACGCCACCTGGAAGCTGGTCGGCACGTCGGTGATGATCTCGCCGGTCGCGTTCGGTTCCGTACCCGCGCATCTGCTGGAGCCACTGGCCGAGCTGCTGGGGCTGCCCAAGGAGGGTCTGGCCGTCAGTGTCGACCAGTGGGACGGCTACACGGACGACCGCAAGGAGCTGATCGCGCATCTGCGGGACCGGTCGATCACCAACACGGTCTTCCTGACCGGCGACATCCACATGGCGTGGGCCAATGACGTACCGGTGAAGGCGGCGACGTATCCCCTCTCGGCGTCGGCCGCCACCGAGTTCGTGGTGACGTCGGTGACGTCGGACAATCTCGACGACGTCCTGCACGTCGCGCCGCAGACCCTCTCGGTGGTCGCCGCCACGGCGGTCAAGGCCGCCAACCGCCATGTGAAGTGGGTGGACATGGACTCGCACGGCTACGGCGTCCTCGATGTGACCGCCGAGCGCTCGCAGATGGACTACTACACGGTCTCCGACAAGAGGAAGCGGGACGCGACCTCCACCTGGACGCGTTCGTACCGGACGCTCAGTGGGACGCAGAAAGTCGAGCGGGTGGACCGTCCGGTGCGCTGAGGGTCTATTTTCAGCCAATCCGGTGCATGTTGACGGTGTATTACATCGCTACGGCGGGTGGTGCGTCTCCCGGCCCCAATGGGGACAGACCGCCCGCCGGGGCAACGCGGGACGTTACGTCCGCGTCTCAAACTCTGGAGCGCACAGAATTATTTCTTCCCGTTTCCCCGGTTTGCCCCACGATCGATTGGGCTTGATCGATTCTCGTCCCGATATGACATGCACACGTAATCTCCGGGCGGCGGGTGAGGAAATCCCTCCCCACACATCCGCGAGGAGTCCCTGTGCGCGCTCTTGCCCGTATATCGCCGCGTATACGTAACCGTGCGATCGGCACCGCCGTCCTGGCCGGAACCCTGGCCCTGGCACCGCTCTCCGCTTCCACCGGCTCCGCCGCCGCAAAGGCGTCCACCTCCTCCACGTCCGCCGCGTCCGCCGAGAAGTGCGCGAGCGAGGCGGGTACCAACGCCGCCGCGCGCGAGGCCCGCCCCTCGGGCACCGAGCACGCCGCAGACCCCAATGAACTCACCGCGTCCCAGGCCAAGGCCATGGACACAAAGCTCAAGGAGAGACTCGCGGACCGCCGGGGAAGCGGCTCCACGCTCGCCGCCGGAGCGACCATCCCGGTCTACTTCCACGTCATCCACTCCGGCTCCACCGGCAAGCTCACCGCGGGCGACGTCAGCAGCCAGATGAACGTGCTGAACGCGGCCTACAGCGGCCAGGGCACCGGCAACACCGATTCCGGCTTCCAGTTCTCGCTGGCCGGCACCGACTACACGGACAACGCCACCTGGTACAACCTCTCATCGGGCTCCGCCGCCGAGAAGTCGATGAAGTCGACGCTGCGCAGGGGCGGCAAGAACGCGCTCAACATCTACACCGCCAACCTCGGCGGCGGCCTGCTCGGCTGGGCCACCTTCCCCAGCTCGTACGCCTCCAGCCCGAGCATGGACGGCGTCGTCATCCTCGACGCCTCGCTGCCCGGCGGCTCCGCCGCCAACTACAACGAGGGCGACACCGCCACCCACGAGGTCGGCCACTGGATGGGTCTCTACCACACCTTCCAGGGCGGCTGCAGCGGCAGCGGCGACTACGTCTCCGACACTCCCGCCGAGAAGAGCGCGGCGTTCGAGTGCCCGACCGGGCGCGACACCTGCACCAACAAGACAGGGGTCGACCCGATTCACAACTTCATGGACTACACGTACGACTCGTGCATGTACCAGTTCACCGCGGGCCAGGTTCAGCGGATGAGCGACAGCTGGATCGCCTACCGGGGCTGATCCGCCCTGTCCGTCCGAAGGGCCCCGCACCGGGCGGGGCCCTTGGCGCGGTCAGAGCGTGGCGAGGAAGCCGAGCGCGACCTTCCAGGCCAGCTCGGCCGAGGCCGCGTCGTGGTCCGGCAGTTCGGGATCCGTGAAGAGATGACCCGCGCCCGGATAGCGGTAGATCTCGACATCGGCACCGGTCCGCTGCATCTGCAGATACCAGGAGTTCAGCCAGTCGTGCGTCTCGAACGGGTCCGGGTCCGCGACATGCAGCTGTACGGGCAGTTCGTCCACCGAGGCGTTCTCGGCGATGTCCGAGGTGCCGTGGAACAGCAGCAGACCGCGCGCCTTCTCGTCACCGAGCGCCAGGGTCTGCGCGGTGGACGCCCCGAAAGAGAAACCCGCGTACACCAGGCCCCGGTCGGAGTAGGGCGCAGCCGCCAGCACGGCACGCCTGAGCAGCTCGTCCTTGCCCACCTCTTCCTTGAAGGCCATGCCCTCCTCGACGGTTTCAAAGGTGCGCCCCTCGAAGAGATCGGGCACCTGCACCTCGTGCCCGGCTGCGCGCAGCCGGTCTGCGGCCGCGTGCACCGCGGGGCGCAGACCGTACGTCGAGTGGAAAAGCATGATGTTCATGGGGCCAATGGTGCCAGCTACGGCCGGAAACACGGAGAACGACGGGATGACGAACGTACTGCGTCCGCCGGGCCGGTATCCGGCCTTGTCCCCTCGCTACAGAGCGCGGCGCATCGCCCGGTGCGAGATCCCGGCTTCCGGGATCTCGGGGCCGTACGCCACATACCCGAGCCGCTCGTAGAAGCCGAGCGCATGGGTCTGGGCGTGCAGATCGACGGCGGCCAGACCGAGCTCACGAGCCGCGTCCTCGATGGCCCGCACCAGCGCCACGCCGACGCCGAGACCGCGCGCCTCCTTGATCACCGCCAGTCGGCCGAGCGAGCCCACGGTGAGGTCGCCGCCGGTTTTGGCAGCGGCGTCCGGGCCGTGCAGCAGCCGCCCCGTACCGAGCGCGGAGCCGTCCGCCGCGACGGCGATCACATGCACCGCGTCAGTGTCGTAGGCGTCGTACTCGAGCTCCTCGGGCACGTTCTGCTCACCGACGAAGACCTCCTTGCGGAGCTGGAAACAGGCGGCGCGGTCCTGCTCCTCGACGACGGTACGGGTGGTGCACGGAGCAGACGTGCCGGTCATTCGCTCTCCGCCGCGACCCTGTCCAGGGCCTGCTGGAGGTCGTCCGGGTAGTTGCTGGAGAACTCCACCCAGCTGCCGTCGGACGGGTGCTCGAAGCCGAGCCGGACGGCATGCAGCCACTGCCTCGTCAGGCCGAGGCGCTTGGCCATCGTCGGATCGGCGCCATAGGTGAGGTCACCGACGCAGGGGTGACGGTGGGCCGACATGTGCACCCGGATCTGGTGCGTACGGCCCGTCTCCAGCTTGATGTCCAGGAGGCTGGCGGCGCGGTAGGCCTCGATGAGGTCGTAGTGCGTCACGGAGGGCTTGCCCTCGGCCGTGACGGCCCACTTGTAGTCGAGGTTGGGGTGGCGCCCGATGGGGGCGTCGATGGTGCCGCTCATCGGGTCGGGGTGGCCCTGCACCAGCGCGTTGTACCTCTTCTCGACGACCCGGTCGCGGAACTGCGCTTTCAGCAGGGTGTAGGCCCGCTCGGACTTGGCGACGACCATCAGGCCGGAGGTGCCGACGTCGAGACGGTGGACGATGCCCTGGCGCTCGGCGGCGCCGGACGTCGAGATCCGGTACCCGGCCGCGGCGAGACCGCCGATGACGGTCGTGCCGGTCCAGCCGGGGCTCGGGTGGGCGGCGACCCCGACCGGCTTCACGATCACGACGATGTCGTCGTCGTCGTGCACGATCTCCATACCCTCTACGGGCTCGGCGACGATCTGCACCGGAGCGGGTGCCTGCGGCATCTCCACTTCCAGCCAGGCGCCGCCCCGCACCCGCTCGGACTTCCCGACCACCGCGCCGTCCACCTGCACCTTCCCGGCAGCTGCCAGGTCGGCGGCCTTGGTGCGGGAGAAACCGAACATCCGGGAAATGGCGGCGTCGACACGCTCGCCCTCCAGACCGTCGGGTACGGGCAGGGTGCGGACCTCGGGATACGTACTCACCTGTCGAGTATGCCTTGCGCCCGCTAGTCCTTGTGCACGGTGCCGTCGGGGTCCAGGCCCTTGAAGGAAAGGATCACGATCAGGACGCCGCCGCAGACGATCGCGGAGTCGGCGAGGTTGAAGACGGCGAAGTGCGCGGGGGCGATGAAGTCCACCACCGCGCCCTGGAAGGCGCCGGGAGCACGGAAGATGCGGTCGGTGAGGTTGCCGAGCGCACCACCGAGCAGCAGGCCGAGCGCAATGGCCCACGGCAGGCTGTAGAGCTTGCGGGCGAGGCGGGCGATGACGACGATGACGGTCGCCGCGATGAAGGTGAAGATGACCGTGAAGGCCTCACCGATACCGAACGCGGCGCCCGGGTTGCGGATCGCGTCGAACTTCAGCCAGTCGCCGAGGATCTCGATCGGCGGGTGGTGTTCGAGTTTCTCGACCACGATTATCTTGCTGATCAGATCGAGCAGATAGGCGACGACGGCCACGACGAAGAGCACCATGACCTTCCGCTTGCCCGTGCTCGGGGCCGTCTCCTCGACCCGGTCCGCGGCCTCGCCTCCTTCGGTCCCCTCAGCATCGGGGATTTCCGGCGTACCGATGATGCGCTCCGCGTCTGCCACGTGAGTCCCTCAACCTAGGTTCCTGACTGAGGACGAGAGTACGACACCCAGCCACGGATCAAGTGCGTCGCTCCTGCTTCTGCTTGTCCTCGACGCAGAGCGTGGCGCGGGGGAACGCCTGCATCCGCGCCTTGCCGATCGGATTACCGCAGACCTCGCACAGTCCGTACGTCCCGGCGTCGAGCCGGGCCAGCGCGCGTTCGGTCTGGTCGAGCATCTCCTGGGCGTTGGCGGCGAGCGACATCTCGTGCTCGCGAGTGATGTTCTTGGTGCCGGTGTCCGCCTCGTCGTCACCCGCCCCGTCGCCGGGGTCGCGCATCAGCCCCGCGAGTGCGGCACTCGCGGCCTCCAGCTCGCTGCGCAGCCGCATGATCTCGCTGCTCAGCACGGCCCGTGCCTCTTCGACCTCTTCCGGCGTCCACGGGTCCTCACCCGGCCGGACCGCCAGCTCGCCGGAGGCCGTCGTGGCGGTTCCGCGGGCCGGGGGCACGGGCGCCGCGCCCTTGCCGGCCGTGCGGGTCCGGGCCGCGCTCTTCTTGGCTACCACCGTGTGGGCTCCCGTCTGCTCGGCGGCCTCGGCCGCCACCGTGGCCGCCGCAGCGGCCCTTTTCGAAGCCTTCTTGGCCGCGATCTTCTTCGCAGGTGCCTTCTTGGCCTGCGCCGCGTGCTCGGCAGGCGCCGCCCGCTTCCGGGCTGCGGTCTTCTTCGCCGCGGTCTTCTTCGCCGCCACCGTCCGGCCACCCTCGGGGACGGCCTCCGTACCCGCCTCTCCGCTCGTCCTCCCGGCCGCTGCACCCGTGGGTCTCGCTGACGCCGACTTCTTTGCGGCGGTCTTCTTCGCCACCATGGCCGCGGCCCCTTCACATATTGTGATCTTGCACGCGAATCGTGCTGGGACGATAAATCGACACCAGCCCCGCGGCAACGGGGCACGCCGCCGAACCGCCCCTCCCCGTGTCCGGATACCGACGTGCCTGAATCGGTTGTGCCCAGCTCCCCGCCGGGTAATCCGCCTTCCGGCCCCCCGCCGGAAGGCGTACGTCCGCGTCTGCCCATTCGGGTCATGCCCCGCCCCATGGGTTAAACCGGTCGGCCGTCGCCCGTACGGGCCCGTACACTGGCCTCAGCGAGAGGCGTGGATGGGACGAGTAGCGTCGTACGCAGCCAGGAGCGACCCGGGGACGGTGCGAGCCCGGGGGCGAGCGCGTCGTGAAGATCACCCGGAGCCGTCGGAAGAAAGCCGCAAGGCGAGTAGAACCGGCATCGCGACCCAATGAGGGGGCCACGGGTGCACACCCGGGGCCAAGGAGGGTGGTACCGCGGGAGTCGATGAGGCTCTCGTCCCTCCGACGGAAGTGGAAAACGTCCGCCGGAGGAAGTCCGCCCATGACATCGCCGCAGTACCGCCAGGTACCCGCCCAGGTCGACCTGCCCGCGCTGGAGCACGCCGTGCTCGATTTCTGGCACGAGAGCAAGGTCTTCGCCAAGAGCCTCGAACAGTCCGAGGGCCGCCCCGAGTGGGTCTTCTACGAGGGCCCGCCCACCGCCAACGGCATGCCCGGCGCGCACCACATCGAGGCCCGCGTCTTCAAGGACGTCTTCCCCCGCTTCCGCACCATGCAGGGCTACCACGTCGGTCGCAAGGCCGGCTGGGACTGCCACGGACTGCCGGTCGAGCTCGCGGTCGAGAAGGAGCTGGGCTTCAACGGCAAGAAGGACATCGAGGCGTACGGCATCGCCGAGTTCAACGCCAAGTGCCGCGAGTCCGTGACCCGTCACACTGACGCGTTCACCGAGCTCACGACCCGGATGGGCTACTGGGTCGACCTCGACGACGCGTACCGCACGATGGACCCCGAGTACGTCGAGTCGGTGTGGTGGTCGCTGAAGGAAATCTTCAACAAGGGCCTGCTGGTCCAGGACCACCGCGTCGCCCCCTGGTGCCCCCGCTGCGGCACCGGTCTCTCGGACCACGAGCTGGCACAGGGTTACGAGACCGTCGTCGACCCGTCGGTCTTCGTACGCTTCCCCCTCACATCCGGCCCGCTGGCCGGCGAGGCTTCGCTCCTCGTCTGGACGACCACCCCCTGGACCCTGGTCTCCAACACCGCCGTCGCCGCGCACCCCGACGTCACCTACGTCGTCGCGACCAACGGCGAGGAGAAGCTCGTCGTCGCGCAGCCGCTCGTCGAGAAGGCGCTGGGCGAGGGCTGGGAGACCACCGGCCAGACCTTCACCGGCCGCGAGATGGAACGCTGGAAGTACGAGCGCCCGTTCACCCTGGTCGACTTCCCGAGCGTGAGCGAGGGAAGCGATGGACGCAGCCCGAGCGTGAGCGAGGGAAGCGATGGACGCAGCCCGGCTGAGGCCCATTACGTGGTCAACGCCGAGTACGTGACGACCGAGGACGGTACGGGTCTGGTCCATCAGTCCCCCGCCTTCGGCGCCGACGACCTCGTCGTCTGCCGCGCCTACGGCCTCCCGGTCGTGAACCCGGTCCGCCCCGACGGCACCTTCGAGGAGAACCTGCCGCTGGTCGGCGGCGTCTTCTTCAAGAAGGCCGACGAGGCGCTCACCGAAGACCTGGCCGCCCGCGGCAAGCTCTTCCGGCACGTCCCTTACGAGCACACCTACCCGCACTGCTGGCGCTGCCACACCGCGCTGCTCTACTACGCGCAGCCGTCCTGGTACATCCGTACGACCGCCATCAAGGACCGGCTGCTCGAAGAGAACGAAAAGACCAACTGGTTCCCTGATTCGGTCAAGAACGGCCGCTTCGGCGACTGGCTGAACAACAACGTCGACTGGGCGCTGTCCCGTAACCGCTACTGGGGCACCCCGCTGCCGATCTGGCGCTGCGAGGACAGCCACCTCACATGCGTCGGCTCGCGCGCCGAACTCAGCGAGCTCGCCGGCACCGACCTCTCCGGTCTTGACCCGCACCGCCCTTTCATCGACGAGATCACGTTCACCTGCTCGCACGAGAACTGCCAGCTGGAGGCGTACCGCGTCCCGGAGGTCATCGACGCCTGGTACGACTCGGGCTCGATGCCGTTCGCGCAGTGGGGCTACCCGTACAAGAACAAGGAGATCTTCGAGAGCCGCTACCCGGCGCAGTTCATCTCGGAGGCCATCGACCAGACCCGCGGCTGGTTCTACACACTGATGGCGGTCGGCACGCTGGTCTTCGACAAGTCGTCCTACGAGAACGTGGTCTGCCTGGGCCACATCCTCGCCGAGGACGGCCGCAAGATGTCCAAGCACCTCGGGAACATCCTTCAGCCGATCCCTCTCATGGATCAGCACGGCGCTGACGCGGTGCGCTGGTTCATGGCGGCGGGGGGCTCTCCGTGGGCGGCGCGCCGCGTCGGCCACAACACGATCCAGGAGGTCGTCCGCAAGACCCTCCTGACGTACTGGAACACGGTTGCCTTCCAGGCCCTGTACGCCCGTACGTCCCACTGGGCGCCCTCCGCGGCCGACCCGGCCCCTGCGGACCGCACGGTCCTGGACCGCTGGCTGCTGAGCGAGCTGAACGCGCTGGTGGATCAGGTCACTCAGGCTCTGGAGGGTTACGACACACAGCGCGCCGGCAAGCTCCTGTCCGCGTTCGTCGACGATCTGTCCAACTGGTACGTACGCCGCTCGCGCCGCCGCTTCTGGCAGGGCGACAAGGCGGCGCTGCGCACCCTGCACGAGGTCATCGAGACGGTGACCCGGCTGATGGCCCCGCTCACTCCGTTCATCACCGAGCGGGTCTGGCAGGACCTGGTGGCTCCGGTCACCCCGGACGCCCCCGAGTCGGTCCACCTGTCCGCCTGGCCGAAGGCGGACCTCGCGGTCATCGACCCGACACTCTCCACCCAGATGGCACTGGTCCGCCGCCTGGTCGAGCTGGGCCGCGCCACCCGCGCCGAGTCGGGCGTCAAGACCCGCCAGCCGCTGTCCCGGGCCCTGGTCGCGGCGGCGGGCTTCGAGTCCCTCTCCCCCGAACTGCACGCCCAGATCACGGAGGAGCTGAACGTCTCCTCGCTGGCCTCGCTCACTGATTCCTCCGCCGGTCAAGCGGGCGGCGGCTCGCTGGTCGACACGACGGCGAAGGCGAACTTCCGTGCGCTCGGCAAGCGGTTCGGCAAAGGCGTCCAGGCGGTTGCCAAGGCGGTCGCGAACGCCGACGCGGCGGCCCTCTCGCTGGCCTTGCGCGCGGGCACGGCATCGGTCGAGGTGGACGGCGAGACGGTCACCCTCTCCCCCGACGAGGTGATCATCACCGAGACTCCGCGCGAGGGCTGGTCGGTGGCGTCCGACTCGGGCGCGACGGTCGCCCTGGACCTGGAGATCACCCCGGAACTGCGGCGCGCGGGCCTCGCCCGTGACGCGATCCGGCTCATCCAGGAGGCCCGCAAGAACAGCGGCCTGGACGTCGCGGACCGCATCGCCGTCCGTTGGACGTCCACCTCCCCCGCCACGGTGGAGGCCCTGACCGAACACGCGGCCCTGATCGCGGACGAGGTCCTGGCGCTGGACTACGCGCAGGGCGATGCGGACACGGCATACGGCACCCCGTTCGAGGACGAGGGCCTGTCCCTGACGTTCCGGCTCCGCAAGACGGAGCAGTAGCCGGACGGAGCAGTAGCCCAAACCCGGCGGAGGCCCGCCCGGACAAGTGTTCCGGGCGGGCCTCCGTCGTCCTCCCGGCAAACCCGAGCCACCCCGCACACTCAAGCCCCTCCGACGTTTGAGAAGCAGGGGTCCGGCCCGGGGGCAGAGTCCCGGTTACGGACAGGGGCGGGCAAGGGAACAAGCCCGCCGCAGGCATCCCGCCCGCACCCCACCCGCCGCCCACGGCAAAAGGGCCGGGCCCCGGGAAAATCCCGGGGCCCGGCCCTCAGCCTGCCGACGGCTACGCGCTCACCGCGCGCGCCCGGCTCAGTTGTCGTCCTCGTCGATCAGGAACCCACGCATCGGCGAAGGAGCCTGCTGCATCGGCTGCGGCGCCTGCGGCCGCACCGGCGCCATCGGCTGGGTCATCGCCGGCGACATCTGCTGCTGGCCACCGTACGAGGGCGCACCGCTCATGGACGGGTTGCCGCCCATCTGCTGGTTGCCGTGACCGCCGTGGTTGCCGCCCATGGTGTGGCTCATGGCACCCGCACCGGCCGGAGCCAGCGAGGGCGACGGCGGCAGCGAAGCGGTCGCCGGGGTCCGCGGCGGAGCCAGCGAGTCGTCGGCCTGGGTCTCCAGCTGGCGCAGCTGGCTCTCCAGGTAGGACTTCAGCCGGGTCCGGTACTCGCGCTCGAAGCCACGCAGATCCTCGACCTTGCGCTCCAGCGTCGCGCGGGCCGACTCCAGCGAGCCCATCGCCACGCGGTGCTTCTCCTGCGCGTCCCGCTCCAGCGCGTCCGCCTTGGCACGCGCGTCCCGCTCCAGGCCCTCGGCGCGGCTGCGCGCCTCGCCGACGATCTTGTTGGCCTCGGAACGGGCCTCCGCGATCGCCTGGTCGGCCGTCTGCTGCGCGAGTGAGAGGACACGGGCGGCGCTGTCGCCACCGGGGCCCTGACCGGGCTGCTGCATCTGCGGCGGCTGCTGCATCTGCTGCTGCGGGGCGTGACCGCCCATGGGGCCGCCCATCGGGCCACCCATGGGGCCGCCCTGCATCGGACCGGGGCCGTGCGGGCCCTGGGGACCAGGACCGTGACCGCTGGGACCGGCGGGCAGCTGCGGAGCACCACCGGGCAGCTGGGGCGGGCCCATCTGCGGGGGCTGCTGCTGGACCGGCGGACCCGATATGGCGGCGGGCACAGGTGCCCCGGGCCGGTCCTGCGGCTCCGGCTTGCGCATCCCCTGCTGCTGTTGGTTCTGCGCGGCGGCACGCGTGGCGGCGGCCAGCTTGGCGCGCAGGTCCTCGTTCTCACGGAGCAGGCGGGTCAGCTCGGACTCGACCTCGTCGAGGAAGGCATCGACCTCGTCCTCGTCATAGCCTTCTCGGAGGCGGACGGTCGTGAACTGCTTGTTCCGCACGTCCTCAGGAGTCAGCGGCATCTCTTCTTCACCTCTACGTAGTCGTCGGCAGTCGGCAAGACCGTATCGCTCACAGCTTGATCACGATGTTGATCAGGATGTAGACGATGATCATCAGAACGAAGAAGGACAGGTCGAGTGCCACGCCCCCGAGACGCAGCGGCGGGATGAACCGCCGCAGAAGCTTGAGCGGCGGATCGGTGATCGTGTAGGTGGCCTCGAGTATGACCACCATCGGCTTGCCGGGCTGCCATGAACGTGCGAACTGGAAGACGTAGTCCATGACCAGCCGGAAGATCAGCACGATGAGGAAACACATCAACGCGATATAGACAACCTGCAGTGCGACGCCCATTTCGCGCTTCCCTCTCCCCTGGCTCTCGTAGCTCCGGCCCTACGGCCGGGTCGTTCCCGGTGTCGTGTTCTCAGCTCTGGTTGAAGAATCCGCCCTCAGCAATACGGGCCTTGTCCTCCGCCGTGACATCGACGTTAGCAGGCGACAGCAGGAACACCTTCTGCGTCACGCGCTCAATGCTGCCATGGAGACCGAAGACGAGCCCTGCAGCAAAGTCGACAAGTCGCTTTGCGTCCGTATCGTCCATCTCAGTGAGATTCATGATCACCGGAGTGCCCTCGCGGAAGTGTTCCCCGATGGTACGGGCCTCGTTGTAGGTCCGGGGGTGCAACGTCGTGATGCGGTAGGGCTCCCGCTCGGACACAACCTTGGGCATGATCACCGGTGCGTTCTTCTCCATGTTCGGGCGTTCGGGTGTGATGGATGCCACGGGTGCGATTCGGGCGGGTCGTTCCCTCTCCACCGGGATCTGAACCGGCTCCCGCTGTGCGGGAGGCTGCGCCACTCGCACCGGTTCGTCCCGTTCCCGGTCCCGCTCCACCTGATGCGCGGGCTGGTGCCGCCGCCGGTCACGCTCGGGCTCCGGCTCGGGTTCGAATTCGTCGTCGGGGTCGAACCCCGGACCGTCGTACCCATCGTCCTCCACGAGGCCGAGGTAGACCGCCATCTTGCGCATCGCGCCGGCCATGCTCTGAGTCCTCCGCTCTGTGGTGGATCGGCATCTGTCACCAAGTGCCCCGCGATCCACTGAGGCCTGCCCGCCAAAGGCGGGAATGACCATATTTTCTGCTGTGGTCCGACTTGCTTGGCGACGTTACCCGAGCCTCGGTCGGACTCCGAGTACCGCCGTACCGACGCGCACATGTGTCGCTCCGGCCGCAATCGCTTCCTCGAGGTCCGCGCTCATCCCTGCGGAGACCATGTTCGCAGCCGGATGGTTTCCGCGCAGGCGGGACGAGAATTCCATCAGCCGGTCGAAGGCGGCGCGTTGCCGTCCCGCGTACGGTCCGGCGAGCGGTGCGACGGTCATCAGACCCCCGAGCCGCAGTCCGGGCGCGGATTCGACCGCGGCAGCCAACTCCTCGATCCCGTCCGGCGCGACGCCGCCCCGGTCGCCCCGCTCGCCGCTCTCCGCGTCGAGTGCGACCTGGATGAGACAGCCGAGTTCGCGCCCCTCTCGCACGGCCGCCGCCGAGAGAGCCGTGACCAATTTGGCCCGATCCACCGACTGCACAAAATCGGCGTAACTCGCCACAGAACGAACCTTGTTCGTCTGCAATTGACCAACAAAATGCCATGCGAGCGACAGATCCGCACATTCGGCTGCCTTGGGTGCCGCGTCCTGGTCACGATTCTCTGCGACATGACGCACACCGAGTTCATGCAGAATCCGCACATCGCTCGCGGGGTAGGTCTTGGTGACCACGATGAGGGTCACTTCTTCCCGCTTGCGGCCGGCGGCGATACAGGCGGAAGCAATGCGTTCCTCCACCCGTGCCAGATTTTCGGCGAGTTGAGTCTTACGGTCCGTCATGCCCTATCAGTCCAACCAGACATATCCGGCGAGCCGCCCGGTGGTGCGGTCGCGGCGGTACGAGAAGTGGTCGCCCGATTCGAGGGTGCAGACCGCAGATGCCTGCCGGTCCTGGACCCCGAGGGCTTCGAGCTGGGCGTGGACTCCAGCAGTGACATCCACAGCCGGGGTACCCCAGCTGGTCTCGGACCAGGAGGCCGGGACGCTCTCGGCGACCTCGGCGCGCATCCGGGACGGGACTTCGTAGCACCGTCCACAGATCGCCGGTCCAGTGCGGGCGGTGATCCGGGAAGGCTCGGCGCCGAGCCCGGTCATGGCCTCGACCACGGCGGGGACGACTCCGGCGACCAGACCGGGACGGCCCGCGTGCGCTGCCGCGGCGATCCCGGCGACCGGGTCGGCCAGCAGTACGGGGGTGCAGTCAGCGGTGAGGACGGCGAGCGGGAGCCCGCGCCGTGCGGTCACCACCGCGTCCACCGCGGGAATCTCCGAAGCGTCTGCCCACGGGCCGTCGACGACCGCGACGTCCCGCCCGTGCACCTGGTTCATCCAGACGACCTGCGCCGGGTCCAGACCGAGGGTCCGTGCGGCGCGCCCGCGATTGGCCAGAACGGCGACGGGGTCGTCTCCGACCGCGCCGCCGAGGTTGAGTTCCTCGTACGGAGCGGCGCTCACCCCGCCCCACCTGTCGGTGAAGGCGAAGTGTGCGCGCCCCACGGAGGACACTGCGGGCACTGCGTGGTGCGGACCTATCACTTCAGGAAGTCCGGGACATCCAGCTCTTCGGCCTGGGAGTCCTGGTAGGGACGGGCCGGCGGGATGTGCGGCGGAGCGACCGGCGGCAGGTGACTCTCGTTGGCCGCCGGAATGGACTCGGCCTGGGCCGGGGGCTCCTCGCGCGGAGGCAGGGAGCCCAGCCCGCCGGTCTGGCGCACGGGCTCGGCAGCGCGGACCGGCGGGGCCGGCTCCTCGCGCTTGGTGGCGCTCGCGCCCAGGACGTTCTCCCGACGGGCCGGCGGCTGCCCGCCGTCGAAGCCCGCTGCGATCACGGTGACGCGTACCTCGTCGCCCAGTGCGTCGTCGATGACCGCACCGAAGATGATGTTCGCCTCGGGGTGCGCGGCCTCGCTCACCAGCTGGGCCGCCTCGTTGATCTCGAAGAGGCCGAGGTCGCTGCCGCCGGAGATGGAGAGCAGGACACCGCGGGCGCCGTCGATGGACGCCTCCAGAAGCGGCGAGGAGATCGCCATCTCCGCGGCTGCCACCGCGCGGTCGTCGCCGCGGGCGGAACCGATGCCCATGAGTGCCGATCCAGCCTCGGACATGACCGACTTGACGTCGGCGAAGTCGAGGTTGATCAGACCCGGGGTCGTGATGAGGTCGGTGATGCCCTGGACGCCCGAGAGCAGCACCTGGTCGGCCGACTTGAACGCGTCGAGCACGCTGACCTGGCGGTCCGAGATGGACAGCAGCCGGTCGTTGGGAATGACGATGAGGGTGTCGACCTCTTCGCGGAGCTCGGCGATGCCGTCCTCCGCCTGGTTCGCGCGTCGACGGCCCTCGAAGGTGAACGGGCGGGTGACCACGCCGATCGTCAGGGCGCCGAGCGAGCGCGCGATGTTGGCCACGACGGGTGCGCCGCCCGTGCCGGTGCCGCCGCCCTCTCCGGCGGTGACGAAGACCATGTCGGCCCCCTTGAGGACCTCCTCGATCTCCTCACGGTGGTCCTCTGCCGCCTTGCGACCGACGGCCGGGTTGGCCCCGGCGCCGAGGCCGCGGGTGAGTTCGCGGCCGACGTCCAGCTTGACGTCGGCGTCGCTCATCAACAGGGCTTGCGCATCAGTGTTGATCGCGATGAACTCGACGCCCTTGAGACCGACCTCGATCATTCGGTTGATGGCATTGACACCACCGCCGCCGACACCGATGACCTTGATGACTGCGAGGTAGTTCTGCGGTGCTGCCACGTCGAAGGCCTCTCGCCTCGAGTTACGTGTCGTCGCTCTGCGGTAGTACCGCCGCGACGACGGATGCCGATTGGGACGGTCCGAAACGCCGACCCGAACCCTAACGTTGAAGTTTAGGGTTACCAGTGTGTCTGCTTCGTGGACTCTTCCGAACAGGACACTAAGTCGACAAGTGGTGCGCGTTCAATGAACACGCCGAACCTCCCGTTTTTCTTTTCACCCTATGTGATCAACCGTAGCGCTGACCAACCAGGGTGCTGGCCAGGCCAAATGCGCGTCAACTGCCCGAAACCGCAGGGGCGGTGGGTGCACTCACGTCGAAGTGTCCCGCTTTGGGAGCGGCTTTCATGAGAGCGGTGAGGACTCTTGCCTTCGCAGGACCTTCTCCACTGCTGCCCCAGACCACCGTGCGACCCCGGGTGAGTTCCAGGGAGATCGAGTCGTACGAGGTGACCCGTACGACCTTGGTGTCCCTGGCAACGCTGCTCGGAAGTTCGCCCGCGACCCGGACCGCTTCCCGCACCAGCCGGGCACTGCCGAAGCGGCGCAGACTCGCGGACTGATCAGGCGTCAATTCCAGCAGAGGTACATGTCCGGGCGATTTGTCCACCGTTGCGAAGTGCACGCCTTTCGCATCCACTTCAATGAATTTTGTGCCCTTTTTCACCAACAGGACCGGCTGTCGTTCGGTCACCTTGAGTCCGATTCCGTGCGGCCATGACCGTACGACATCCACCGAGTCGATACGAGGCAACTTCTGGCGCAACCGGTCGGCGATGGCGTCGGTGTCCACGGAGATCAGCGGGGCCCCGATCGGGACCGCTGCGACGGCCTCCACCTCGGCCGCTGTCAGTACGTCGACACCGGTGGTCCTGACCTGTTCGGCCCGGAGCCAGGAGGAGCCGTAGAGCGCCCAGACGGCGCCGGAGGCGAGCAGCAGCACGAGCACGCCGATCACGATCAGCTGTCTGCGGCTGGGCCGCCTACGCCCTTCGGAGCCTGGGCGCGGCGGGCGGGCCGGGGTGCCCTTCTGCTGCGCTGCACCGCGCTTGGCGGTCGTCGGTCCGGCCACGCTCGCTCCTTACGCCGGGTTCGGGGGCGATCGCCCCCGAACCCGTCCGCCTCACGCGTTACGACGTGCGGCAATCGCCTCGTACACCATGCCGACGAGCAGGTCGTCGGCGTCCCGGCGGCCGAACTCGGCGGCCGCGCGGGACATCTCGTACAGCCGGTGCGGATCCGCGAGCACCGGAAGGACGTTGCCCTGCACCCACTCGGGGGTGAGCGCCGCGTCGTCCACCAGCAGACCGCCGCCGGCGTTGACCACCGGCTGGGCGTTGAGCCGCTGTTCGCCGTTGCCGATGGGCAGCGGTACGTAGGCGGCGGGGAGCCCGACCGCGGAGAGTTCGGCGACGGTCATCGCACCCGCGCGGCAGAGCATCATGTCGGCCGCGGCGTACGCGAGATCCATCCGGTCCACGTACGGCACCGGGATGTAGGGCGGCATTCCGGGCATGTTGTCGACGCGCGGCAGTTCGTTCTTCGGGCCGACCACGTGCAGGATCTGGATCCCGGAGCGCTGCAGCAGCGGGGCGACCCGCTGGACCACCTCGTTGAGGTGGCGGGCGCCCTGCGAGCCGCCGGAGACCAGCAGCGTCGGCAGGTTGGGGTCGAGGCCGAAGGCGGCACGCGCCTCGGGGCGGACCCGGGCCCGGTCCAGGGTGGCGATGGTCCGGCGAAGCGGGATGCCGATGTAGCGGGCACCGCGCAGCTTGCTGTCGGGGGTGGAGACGGCGACCCCGTGGGCGTACCGCGAGCCGATCTTGTTGGCCAGGCCCGGCCGGGCGTTGGCCTCGTGGACGACGATCGGCACACCTGCCCGCTTGGCGGCGAGGTAGCCGGGCAGGGCGACATAGCCGCCGAAGCCGACCACGCAGTCCGCCTTGGTGCGTTCCAGGACCTGCTCGGCGGCCTTGATCGTGCCGCGCAGCCGTCCCGGGACGGTGATCAGTTCCGGAGTGGGCTTGCGCGGCAGCGGCACGGCCGGGATCAGGGCGAGTTCGTACCCCCGCTCGGGTACGAGCCTGGTCTCGAGTCCGCGCTCCGTGCCGAGGGCAGTGATTCCCACGGTCGGGTCCTGCCTGCGCAGGGCGTCCGCGAGGGCAAGCGCGGGCTCGATGTGGCCGGCGGTCCCCCCACCGGCGAGTACGACATGCACCGAAATTCACCGCTCTCCGGACGGACGCTTCTTGACGCGCCGTCTCATCGTCTTCCATCTCACCCCGGGCCTCCGCATGGCCAGGGCCGCCTTCGCGGCGGGATCCTCTCGCGCAAACGCGATCAGCAGCCCCACAGCGAACATGGTCGGCAGCAGGGCCGATCCTCCGTAGGAGAACAGCGGGAGCGGGACACCGGCGATCGGCAGCAGGCCGAGCACCGCACCAATGTTGATCACGGCCTGAACCATGATCCAGGTGGTCACACCTCCCGCGGCGTACCTCACGAAGGGATCCTCCGTGCGTCCGGCCACGCGGATACCCGCATAGCCTAGAGCCGCGAAGAGGGCGAGTACCGACAGCGTCCCCGCCAACCCCAGTTCCTCCCCGGTGATGGCGAAGATGAAGTCGGTGTGCGGTTCGGGCAGTTGACCCCATTTTTCCACACTTGCACCGAGTCCGGAACCGAACCATCCGCCGGACGCCAGAGCATAGATGCCGTGCACTGCCTGCCAGCAGGAATCCCCCGGGCCGGGTTCGCTGGCGCCGATGCAGGCGAGCCTGGACATCCGGTTCGGGCTGGTCTTGATCAGTACGAAGGCGATCGCTCCGGCGAAGGCGAGCACCCCGGCGAAGAGCCGGGTGGGTGCCCCCGCCAGCCAGAGCAGTCCGAACAGGATCGCAGTGAGAATGATCGCAGTGCCCATGTCACCACCGAGCATGATCAGCCCGAGGAGCATGAAGGCGACCGGGACGAGCGGCACGAGCATGTGCTTCCACTGCGTGAGCAGCCGTTTGTCCTGTTTACGGGCGAGCAGGTCCGCGCCCCACAGGACCAGGGCGAGCTTCCCGAACTCGCTGGGCTGGAGCTGGAAGGGGCCGCCCAGATAGAGCCAGTTCTGGTTGCCGTTGACCGACACCCCTATCCCCGGCACCTGAACCAGCACCATCAGGAAGACGGTTCCCATCAGCAGCGGATAGGCGGACGCCCGGTGCAGTTTGACGGGCATCCGGGCAGCGAGCGCCATCAGTCCGGCGCCGATGACGGCGGCGAGGAACTGTTTACGGAAGAAGTAGGTGCTGGGTTTGTCCAGCTCCAGGGCCTTGATCATCGAGGCGGAGTAGACCATCACCAGGCCGAGCACGGTGATCAGCAGGCTGGCGCCCAGGATCACGTAGTACGCGGTCAGAGGGCGGTCCCAGGTCCGGCGTGCCTGCTCGTACATCCGCCGCACGCCGCCGCCGCGGGGGGAGCGGGGGCTGCCGGTGGAGCGCCCCTTGGAGCGTGGCGCCGGGGGGCGCCGGGAGCCGGTGACCGACCGGACCCGCAGGGCGGGACCGAGGAGCGCCGGGGAGCCCGCACCCGCGAGCAGGGGCGGGGTGAGCGCCCGGCTGATCGCTGCGGTGGCCCGTGAGCGGTCCCCACGGGGCGCGGCAGAGCTCTCTTCGGCCGGCATAGTCGCTGTCCCCTCCACTGCTCGTGCCCGGGGCTGCTGCCAAGGGCCGGGGCCCGTGGCGCGGCCGCCCGCACCTGGTCCTCCGGGACAGTACGGCGCGGGGGCCGGGCCCGTCAGGCGCTCTCGGCGGCGAGCTCGCGGACCGCGTCCGCGAACGCCTCGCCCCGCTTGTTGTAATTGACGAACATGTCCATCGAGGCGCAGGCCGGGGCCATCAGTACGGTGTCCCCCGGCCGGGCGAGCCGTGCCGCCTCGCGGACCGCCTCGGCCATCGCCCCAGTGTCGGTCCGGTCGAGGTCGACCACCGGGACCTCGGGGGCGTGTCGCGCGAGGGCTTCGCGGATCAGGGCCCGGTCGCGGCCGATCAGTACGACGCCTCGCAGCCGCCCGGCCGCCCCGGTCACCAGCTCGTCGAAGGTGGCTCCCTTGGCGAGGCCACCGGCGATCCAGACGATCGGGTCGTAGGCCGCGAGGGAGGCCTCGGCGGCATGGGTGTTGGTGGCCTTGGAGTCGTCGATGTATGCGACCTGGGCGACGTCCGCGACATGCTCGATGCGGTGCGGGTCGGGGCGGAAGGCCCGCAGTCCGTCCCGTACGGCCGCGGGCTCGACGCCGAAGGCGCGGGCCAGGGCCGCGGCCGCCAGGGCGTTGGCGATGTTGTGCGGGGCCGGCGGGTTGACGTCGGTGACCTCGGCGAGCTCCTGAGCCTGCTTCTGCCGGTTCGGCACGAAGGCGCGGTCGACGAGGATGCCGTCGACGACGCCCAGTTGGGACGGGCCCGGTGTGGCCAGGGTGAAGCCGATGGCGCGGCAGCCCTCTTCGACGTCTGCCTCGCGGACCAGGTCCTCGGTCGCCCTCTCGGCCGCGTTGTAGACGCAGGCGATGCGGTTGCCCTCGTAGATCCGGCCCTTGTCCGCGACGTACGCCTCCATGGAGCCGTGCCAGTCGAGGTGGTCGGGGGCCAGGTTGAGGACTGCCGCGGAGTGGGCGCGCAGCGAGGGCGCCCAGTGCAGCTGGTAGCTGGACAGTTCGACGGCGAGTACGTCGTACTTCTCGTCGCCGAGGACGGCGTCAAGGAGGGAGACGCCGATGTTGCCGACGGCGGCGGTGCGCAGCCCGGCCGCCTCCAGGATCGAGGCGAGCATCCGTACGGTCGTGGTCTTGCCGTTGGTGCCGGTGACCGCGAGCCAGGGTGCCGCATCGGGGCCGCGCAGCCGCCAGGCGAGTTCGACGTCGCCCCAGACCGGGACGCCCGCCTCGGCGGCTGCGACGAAGAGCGGCTTGTCGGGCTTCCAGCCGGGGGTGGTGACGATGAGCTCGGTGGACTCGGGCAGGGTCGCCCCGTCGCCGAGGCGCACGGTGATGCCCTGCGCCTCCAGCTCCGCGGCCTGCGTACGGGAACGCTCGTCGTCCCCGTCGTTGACCACCGTGACGACGGCCCCGAGGCCGTGCAGCACCTTGGCCGCCGGGATTCCGGAGACTCCGAGTCCCGCGACGGTGACGCGCTTGCCCTGCCAGTCCTGGTTGCTCACTTCTCGGCTGCCCATCCTGCGTAGAAGAGACCGAGTCCGACGATCACGCACATGCCCTGGATGATCCAGAAGCGGACCACGACAAGGACCTCGGACCACCCCTTGAGTTCGAAGTGGTGCTGGAGCGGCGCCATCCGGAAGACCCGCTTACCGGTCATCTTGAAGGAGCCGACCTGGATGACCACGGACATGGTGATCATCACGAAGAGACCGCCGAGGACGGCCAGCAGGAGCTCCGTACGGGAGCAGATCGCCAGACCGGCGAGCGCGCCGCCGAGGGCGAGCGAGCCGGTGTCACCCATGAAGATCTTGGCGGGCGAGGTGTTCCACCACAGGAAGCCGAAGCAGGAGCCCATCAGCGCGGAGGCGACGACGGCGAGGTCGAGTGGGTCGCGTACCTCGAAACAGGCGTTGGGGTTGGTCAGGGTCTCCGCGTTGACGCAGGACTCCTGGAACTGCCACAGCCCGATGAAGGTGTACGCGCCGAAAACCATCACCGAGGCGCCGGTGGCCAGGCCGTCGAGGCCGTCCGTCAGGTTCACGCCGTTGGACATGGCGAGGATCATGAACAGCGCCCAGACGACGAACAGCACCGGGCCGATCGCCCAGCCGAAGTCCGTGACGAACGACAGCTTGGTGGAGGCCGGGGTGTTGCCGTGGGAGTCCGCGAACTGGAGCGAGAGCACCGCGAAGGCGACACCGACGATCAGCTGGCCCGCCATCTTCGCCTTGGCCCGCAGGCCCAGCGAACGCTGCTTGACGATCTTGATGTAGTCGTCGAGGAAGCCGACGAGGCCCATCCCGGCCATCAGGAAGAGCACCAGTACACCGGAGAACGTCATCGACTCGCCGGTGATCACCTTCGCGAGAATGTACGCGATGATCGTCGCCAGGATGAAGGCGATACCACCCATGGTGGGTGTGCCCTTCTTGGACCCGTGGGTGCGCGGGCCGTCGTCCCGGATGAACTGACCGTATCCCTTGCGGGCCAGCAGTTTGATCAGCAGCGGAGTTCCGACCAGGGTCAGGAAGAGCCCGATGGCCCCCGCGAACAGGATCTGCCTCATCGGCCGGCGACCTCGCCCTCGGACGCGTTCCCCAGCAGTGCCATGGCGACCTGCTCCAGGCCGACCGACCGGGACGCCTTCACCAGCACGACGTCTCCCGGGCGCAGTTCACTGCGCAACAGGTCGACCGCAGCCTGTGCGTCGGACACGTGCACCGACTCCTCACCCCACGAACCCTCGTTGTATGCGCCCAGTTGCAGCCAGGAGGCCTCTCTGCCCCCGACTGCGACGAGCTTGCTGACGTTGAGCCGGACGGCGAGCCGCCCGACCGCGTCGTGCTCGGCGAGCGAGGCGTCGCCCAGCTCGGCCATGGGGCCGAGCACCGCCCACGTACGCCGGCCCTTCCCCATGGCGGCCAGCGCACGCAGCGCCGCTCTCATGGATTCGGGGTTCGCGTTGTAGGCGTCGTTGACGATCGTCACGCCGTCCGGACGCTCGGTGACCTCCATGCGCCAGCGGGAGAGGGTGCCCGCCTCGGAGAGCCCTTCGGCGATCTCGTCTGCGGACAGTCCCAACTCATGGGCGACGGCGGCCGCGGCGAGCGCGTTCGACACGTGGTGCTCACCGTACAGGCGCATGGTCACGTCGCTGCACCCGGTGGGTGTGTGGAGCTTGAAAGCGGGGCGGCCGTCGTCGGTGAGACGGACGTTCTCGCCCCGTACGTCCGCTTCCGCGGCTTCGCCGAAGAGCAGCACCCGGGCTTTCGTACGGGAGGACATGGCGCGCACGAGCGGGTCGTCGGCGTTGAGGACGGCGAGGCCGTCCTCGGGCAGTGCCTCGACCATCTCGCCCTTGGCTTCGGCGATCTGCTCGCGGCCGCCGAACTCGCCGATGTGGGCGGTGCCGACGTTGAGGACGAGGCCGATCCGGGGCGGGACGAGGCCGGTGAGGTAACGGATGTCGCCGATGTAGCGTGCACCCATTTCGAGAACGAGGTGCTGGGTGTCCTCGGTGGCGCGCAGTGCGGTGAGCGGCAGGCCGATCTCGTTGTTGAGGTTGCCCGCCGGGTAGACGGTGGGCCCCTTGCGTTCGAGGAGCTGGGCGATGAGATCCTTGGTGGAGGTCTTGCCCGCGGAGCCGGTGAGGGCGACGACGGTGGTGCCCAGGCGGCCGACGACGGCGCGGGCGAGCGCGCCGAGCGCGGCCACGACGTCGTCGACGACGATCGCCGGAACACCGACGGGGCGGGCGGCCAGCACGGCTGCCGCGCCCGCCTCGACGGCGCCCTGCGCGAAGTCGTGGCCGTCGACCCGCTCGCCGGTGAAGGCTACGAACAGGCTGCCTTGCTTCACCTCTCGGGAGTCCATGACGACAGGCCCGCTGACGGTCGCTGCCGGATCCGGTATGTCGTATGACTGCCCGCCGACGATTTCGGCGATCTCGGCGAGGGAAAGGGCGATCACTTGGTCATCCCTGACTGTTGTTCTCGTGGGTGTGGGCGCGGTGGGTGGCACTCTCGGTGCCGCTGTGCCCCAGGGAGCGCTCGATGGCCGCGCGCAGGACCACGCGGTCGTCGAAGGGGCGTACCACGCCGTGGATGTCCTGGCCCTGCTCGTGGCCCTTGCCGGCGATCAGCACCGTGTCACCGGGCTCGGCGCGGGCGACCACGGTGGCGATGGCGGCGGCCCGGTCGGCGTCGACCAGGACGTCGCCCCGCTCGTGGACGGGCACCTCGGCGGCGCCCGCGAGCATTGCGGCGAGGATTCCGAGGGGGTCCTCGGAACGGGGGTTGTCGGAAGTCAGTACGGCGGTGTCGGCGAGGCGGGCCGCGGCGGCGCCCATCGGGCCGCGTTTGGTGGTGTCGCGGTCGCCGCCGCAGCCGAGGACGATGTGCAGCCTGCCCTCGGTGACCTTCCGCAGGGAGCGCAGCACGGATTCGACGGCGTCGGTCTTGTGCGCGTAGTCGACGACTGCGAGGTACGGCTGTCCTGCGTCGACGCGTTCCAGCCGGCCGGGGACGCCCGGAACGGCGGCGACACCGTCGGCCGCGGTCTGCGGGTCGAGGCCAGCGACGGCGAGCGTGACGATCGCGGCGAGGGTGTTGGCGACGTTGAACGGGCCGGGCAGCGGGGCCCTGGCGGTGATCCGCTCGTCCTTGGGGCCGACGACGGTGAAGGTGGAGCCCAGCGGCCCGACTTCGACGTCCTCGGCGCGCCAGTCGGCGTCCGGATGGCCCTCGGCGGAGAAGGTGACGACCGGGACGGATGCCTCGGTGACCAGCCTGCGGCCGTACTCGTCATCGAAGTTGACGACGCCCTGCCGGCTGCGCAGCGGGGTGAAGAGCTGCGCCTTGGCCTGGAAGTAGTCCTCCATTCCGGAGTGGAACTCCATGTGCTCCGGGCTGAGGTTGTTGAAGACCGCGACGTCGAAGACGCAGCCGTCGACCCGGCCGAGCACCAGGGCGTGGCTGGAAACCTCCATGGTCACCGAATCGACGCCGCGTTCGCGCATGACGGCGAACAGGGCCTGCAGGTCGGTGGCTTCGGGGGTGGTGCGCTCGGACTTGATGCGCTCGTCGCCGATCCGCGTCTCCACGGTGCCGATCAGCCCGGTGGCGCGCCCGGCGCCCCGGAAGCCGCCCTCGATGAGGTACGCGGTGGTGGTCTTGCCGGAGGTTCCGGTGATGCCGATCTGGAGGAGGTCGGCGCCGGGCCGTCCGTAGATCTCGGCGGCGAGTTCGCCCATCCGGCCGCGCGGGTCCTCGGTGACCAGCACCGGCAGCCCGGTGGCGGCTGCGCGCTCGGCGCCGTCCGGGTCGGTGAGGATCGTCGCCGCGCCGAGGCCGGCCGCTTGGGCGGCGAAGTCGGCGCCGTGGAAGCGGGCACCCGGCAGGGCCGCGTACACATCACCGGGGCGGACCGCCCGCGAGTCGTGGGTGATGCCGGTGACCTCGCCGGTTCCCGGCGGTTCGACTCCCAGCCGGGCCGCCAGCTCGCCGAGGGGCGTCGGCCTGAGCCGATCCGGGCGGGGCGCTCCCGGGTAGTTCACAGGGGCGTCCTTCTGGGTGGTTTGGAACTGATCAGCGTGGGGCACGGCGGTGAGCGTACCGGGCCCACCCGGCCTCTCGCGAAGTGAGGGGTCGGGGCCCTGCCGGTTCCCGTTCCGGTTCCCGGGATCGGGGGTGATGGTTGTCACTGGCTGCTATCCCCATGTTCACTCGCCGGGCTGGAAGGACACCGGCAGCTGGGCCGGCTTACTGCCGGACGGTGGCGTCTGGAGCGTCTTGAGTGCGAACTCCATGACCTGCTTGTAGATCGGTCCGCAGATCTGGCCGCCGAAGTAGCTGCCCTTGGTCGGGTTCTGAATCGCGCAGTAGACAGTGATCTGCGGGTTGTCGGCGGGTGCGAAGCCCGCGAAGGACGCGGTGTAGCCGCGGTAGCCGCCGCGTACCGGATCGACTCGGTTGGCCGTACCGGTCTTGCCGGCCACCCGGTAGCCCGGGATCTTGGCCTTCGTCCCGGTGCCCTCCTCGTCACCGACCACCGACTCCAGCATGGCGGCGAGCGACTTGGCGGTCTTCTCACTGACCACCCGGGTCCGTTCGGGAGCGTCGGCGGCCTTGAAGTGGCCGTCGGGGCCCTTGGTGCCGCGTACCAGCGTGGGCGCGACACGTACCCCGCCGTTGGCGATCGTCGAGTAGATGGAGGTGGCCTGCATGGCGTTGAGCGAGAGGCCCTGGCCGAACGGAATCGTGTACTGCTGCGAGGTCGACCAGTCCTCGGGCTTGGCGAGGATGCCGGGGGTCTCACCGGGGTAGTCGAGACCGGTCGGCGAGCCGATCCCGAATTTGCGCAGGTAGGAGTAGAGGACCTTGTTGGCCTCGGCCTGGGTCCTGCCGAGCTCTCCGGTGGCCAGAATCGTGCCGATGTTGCTCGACTTGGCGAGTACGCCGTTGAGCGTCAGGTACCAGGTGGGGTGGTCGATGTCGTCCTTGAAGAGCCGGTCGCCGCGGTGCAGCCGGTTGGGGACGGTGACGTGGGTGCCCGGGGTGGCCACCCCCTCTTCCAGCACGGCGGCCATGGACATGACCTTGCTGGTGGAGCCGGGCTCGTACACGTCCTGGAGCGCCGCATTGCCCAGCGACGCAGCGTCGGCCCGCGAGAGGTCATTGGGGTTGAAGCCGGGTGCGTTGGCCATGGCGAGGACCTCGCCGGTCCTGGTGTTCTGCACGACCACGTAACCGCGGTCCGCCTTGGACTTCTTCACCTGGTCGGTGATGGCCTTCTGGGCCGCCCACTGGATGTCGCGGTCGATGGTCAGCTCGATGTCGGCCCCGGCGACGGCCGGGACCTCCTTGGTGCCCGCGGTGGGCACCCGCCGGCCGCCGGACTGGGCGTACTTGATCTCGCCGTCCTCGCCCGCCAGCTCCTTGTCCAGCTGCAGTTCGAGGCCGCCCGCACCCTTGCCCTCGGCGTTGACATAACCGAGTACCCCGGCAGCGAGCCCTCCGTTGGGGTACACGCGTTTGGTGGTGGACTCCTGGAAGACCCCGGCCAGCACATTGGTCCCGGGACCGCCGGCCGCCTTGTCCTTCGCGGCCTTTTCGGCGAAGACGGACTTGAGGTCCTTGATCTGATTCCAGACCTGCGGGGTCTGGCGGCGGGCCAGGACGGTGTACCGGCCCTTTTTGGACAGTTTCGCGGTCAGCTCGGCGGCGTCGGCGCCGAGGATCGGGGCGAGGAGTGCCGCCGCCTGTCGGGGCGCGTCGGGGGCCTTGCTGAATTCGGGCGTGAACATCGACGGGTCGGCGGTGATGTCGTACGCGTCGACGCTGGTGGCCAGCGCGATACCGCTGCGGTCGGTGATCTGGCCGCGCTCGGCGGGGATCGTGTAGCTGAGGTAGCGGTTCTCCTTGGCCTTGGCCGCGTACGCATCGGCGTCGACGGCCTGGACCTGGAGGAGCCGGACGACGAACACCAGCATGACGAGCGTCAGGGCGAGGCTGACCAGGCGGAGCCTGGGGCGCGGGCTGCCGAGACGGAGGGGGCGCGCGGGCCGGTTGCGCGGTGGCGAGGAGGAGGGGCGGCGGGCGGCGGGCCGGGGGCGTCCCTGGCCTCCTGCGGCGCTGCGGGGGCGCGCGGGGCCGGGGACCCGGCGGCGCGGTGGTTCCTTGGGAGACACTGCGTCACCTGCCGGGGCTCGTCGAGGGCTGGTCTGCCGGGGTACGCGGGGCCGCGGAGGTGCTGGGCCTCACGGCGGCACCCGAAGGGGCGGCCGGTGCCGAGGGCGAGCCGGTGGCCGGCGTGGGTGCGCCGACGGACGGTGCGGTCGCGGGGGGCTTCTCGGGGGTACTGGGCTTCCGTGGCAGCGCTGCGGAAGTCGGCTCGGCGCTGGCCTCAGCGGGTACGCCGCGGACCTTACCGTTCGCGTCGAGGAAGGCGGGGCTGCCACCTGGCACCATGCCCAGTTCGCGGGCGCGCCGCTCCAGGGCATCCGGCTTGGAGTAGTTGTCGACGTCGTTCTGGAGGGCCTGCTGCTCGTCGGTGAGCTCCGTGGTCCGCTTCTTCAGCTCGCTCAGCCTGAAAGATCCTTCGTTGAGGGCCGAGTTGAGCACCAGGAGGGTGATCAGACCGCCGCCGAGGAGCAGCACGACCAAGAGGACGAAGGGGGTACGGGCCGCCTTGCTGGGCCCTGACGGCATCAGCCGGGCGAGCCGCGCCGCCCGCCCTTTCAACTGACCGGCCGGTTTGCTCACCGCGCTGCCCCGGGCGTCGCCGGCGTCCGGGTTCCCGGACGCCGGACGCTCATCGTTCCTCCTCGCGGATCCGCTGGGCGCCGCGCAGCCTGGCGGGAGCGGCGCGCCGGTTCTCGGCGACCTCCTCCTCCGTGGGCAGCTCCGCGCCGCGGGTCAGCAGCTTCAGCCGGGGCTGATAGCGCTCGGGCACGACCGGCAGTCCGGGCGGCGCCGTGGTGGCGGCGCCCGCCGCGAAGACCTGCTTGACCAACCGGTCCTCCAGCGAGTGGTACGAGAGGACGGCGATACGGCCGCCGACCGCGAGGCTCTGCACAGCGGCCGGAATGGCCCGCTCCAGGACGGTGAGCTCGCCGTTGACCTCGATGCGCAGCGCCTGGAAGGTGCGCTTGGCAGGGTTGCCGCCGGTTCGCTTGGCGGCCTGCGGCAGCGAGTCACGGATCAGCTCGACGAGCCGAGCGCTGTTGCTGAACGGCTCCTTCTCGCGCTCGCGCACGATCGCGGAGACGATCCGCTTGGCCTGCTTCTCCTCGCCGTACGCCCGCAGGATCCGTACCAGTTCGCCCGGCGGGTAGGTATTGAGCACCTCGGCGGCGCCTATGCCGGTCGTCTGGTCCATGCGCATGTCGAGCGGGGCGTCCTGCGCATACGCGAATCCGCGGTCGGCCTCGTCCAGCTGCATGGAGGAGACACCGAGGTCGAACAGGACGCCCTGGACCTTGGGGATGCCGAGCCTGGCGAGCACCTCGGGCAGTTCGTCGTAGACCGCGTGCACCAGGGTGGCCCGGTCTCCGTACGGGGCGAGCCGCTCGCCGGAGAGCCGCAGCGCCTCCTTGTCCCGGTCCAGCGCGATCAGCCGCGCGGAGGGGAAGGCGGAGAGCAGCGCCTCGCTGTGTCCGCCGAGGCCGAGGGTGCAGTCGACGACCACGGGCTGCGGCGGGCCGGGCGCCTCCAGAGCCGGGGCCAACAGGTCCAGGCACCGCTGGAGCATCACCGGGACGTGTCGGGTCTGGCTCATGCGCCCTCTCAGGCTCAGGTCCCGTGTGGCTGTACGTACGACCTGGTCCCCGCCCGCTCAGAAGGGGAGGTCGGCCGATGCCGGGGAAGGGGCACCGGTCGACCGGCGAGCGGGAGAGGGCCGGACCGTACGTACGCCGCGCACACGGAGGAAATCTACGGAATGTGCAGGGTGTCGTACCTTCCCGTCACTTTAGTCCACCCTGCCATTCGATCGATTCCCGATCAATCAACCTGGCAGCGCGTCGCCCCGCCCGCTGTTCAGCCGGCCGCCTGAACAGCTGTGACGCTTGTGGGGTGCCTCACAACAAGCCCCGTTGACGTTCTTTGTCCCTTCTCACAGCACGACGGGACCAGGGGCGAGAGCTAACGTCATATCCATGTCGACTTCCGCGCACTCCCCCAGCGGGTCTTACGCACCCGCTGCCGACCAGGCCCGCACCCCCGGGGGCACGGTCACCGACCGCCTGGTCGAGGCGAACGTCCGGTACGCCGCCGAATTCAACGACCCGGGCATGGACGCCAAGCCGGTGCTGCGCGTCGCCGTGGTCGCCTGCATGGACGCCCGGCTCGACCTGCACGACGCCCTGGGTCTCTCGCTCGGCGACTGCCACACCATCCGCAACGCGGGCGGCGTGGTCACCGATGACGTGATCCGTTCGCTGACCATCAGCCAGCGGGCTCTCGGCACCCGCAGCGTCATTCTCATTCATCACACGAATTGCGGCCTGGAATCGATCACCGAGGAATTCCGCCAAGAGCTCGAGGCGGAGGTCGGCCAGCGTCCGGTCTGGGCGGTCGAGGCGTACAAGGACGCCGACCAGGACGTACGTCAGTCGATGCAGCGCGTGCGCACCTCGCCGTTCCTGCTGCACACCGACGACGTCCGAGGCTTCGTCTTCGATGTGACCAGCGGCTTGCTGCGCGAGATCCTTCCCTCTTCCTGACCACCGGGACGGTGTTCGTCGGGAACCGATAACCCCACCGACTCCGACATATCGCCCCCACTTATCCACAGGCGAGTGACACGAAGCGGTAACGGCAACAAGAATGCGCATGTGACATCTCGCCGGACGTGTCCGGAGGGGTGTCCGTGTTTCGGGGTGGGCCGGGCCGCTACGTGCGCGTCGGTCCCTGAATGAGGTATCCCCTGCTCCTGGCGAGCGTGGGGCAGGGCCGAGGAGGGCCGGGTGACGACCTATGACGATCGAGCGAGCCTCACAGATCTGACCACGACTGCGGAGCGGGTGCGCAGGTCGGTGGAGAGTGTGATCGAGGGCAAGCCCGAGGTCGTACGGCTTTCGCTGACCGTGCTGCTGGCGGAGGGACATCTCCTCATCGAGGATGTCCCCGGGGTCGGCAAGACGATGCTGGCCAAGGCGCTGGCGCGGTCCATCGACTGTTCGGTGCGGCGCATTCAGTTCACACCGGACCTGCTGCCTTCGGACATCACCGGTGTGTCCGTCTTCGACCAGCACCGGCGCGACTTCGAATTCAAACCGGGCGCGATCTTCGCTCAGATCGTGATCGGCGACGAGATCAACCGGGCCTCGCCGAAGACCCAGTCGGCGCTGCTGGAGTCGATGGAGGAGCGCCAGGTCACCATCGACGGGCACACGTACGAGTTGCCCGACCCGTTCATGGTGGTGGCCACCCAGAACCCGGTGGAGATGGAGGGCACCTATCCGCTGCCCGAAGCCCAGCGCGACCGGTTCATGGCCCGGGTGTCGATCGGCTATCCGAGTGCGGACGCCGAGCTGCAGATGCTCGATGTGCACGGCGGGATCTCGCCGCTCGACGATCTGCAGCCGGTGGCGCACGCGCACGACATAGTGAAGCTGATCGACGCTGTGCGGACGGTGCATGTGGCCGATGCCGTGCGGCGGTACGCGGTGCAGCTCGTCGGCGCCACCCGCAGCCATCCCGATCTCCGGCTCGGCGCCTCGCCGCGAGCCACCCTGCATCTACTGCGCGCAGCGAAGGCCTCCGCGGCACTGAGCGGCCGGGACTACTGCCTGCCGGACGATGTGCAGGCGCTGGCGGTCGCGGTGCTCGCGCACCGGCTGCTGCCGACGGCCCAGGCCCAGCTGAACCGTCGTACCGCCGAGCACGTTGTGCTGGAGATCCTGCAGCAGACACCGGTACCCACCGCCGATGGCGGCGCCCGGGTGCAGCCCCAGCACCACCCGGGCCGTCCGGCGTACGGCCGGCAGCAGCCCGGCGTACGGCGGGTGTGATGACTTCCGGGGGGCCGGCCACGATGGACGACGGCGACGACAAGGGCGGTCTGCGGGCCGCTCTGAGCGGGCTGACCACACGCGGGCGGTCCTTCCTCGCAGCCGGTATTGCCGCGGTGATCTGCGCATATGTGCTGGGACAGGCGGATCTGCTGCGGGTCGGGCTACTGCTCGCCGCGCTGCCGCTCGTCTGTGTCGTGGTGCTCTTCCGCACCCGTTACCGGGTCGCGGGCACCCGGCGGCTCTCGCCGTCCCGGGTGCCCGCGGGCGCGGAGGCTCGGGTCCATCTGCGGATGGAGAACGTGTCGCGGCTGCCGACCGGGCTGTTGATGCTGCAGGACCGGGTTCCCTATGTGCTCGGGCCGCGGCCCCGGTTCGTGCTGGACCGGGTGGAGGCGGGTGGCCGTAGCGAGGTCTCGTACAGGGTGCGGTCGGATCTGCGCGGGCGCTATCCGCTGGGGCCGCTGCAGCTGCGGCTGAGCGATCCGTTCGGGATGTGCGAGCTGACCCGTTCGTTCAGCGCGTACGACACCCTTGTCGTCATTCCACGGACCGAGCCTCTGCCGCCGGTACGACTGGCGGGCGAGGCCTCGGGGTACGGCGAGGGACGGCAGCGTTCGCCGGCGCTGGCCGGCGACGACGACGTGATCCCGCGCGGCTACCGGCACGGCGACGATCTGCGTCGGGTCCACTGGCGCTCCACCGCACGCTACGGCGAACTGATGGTGCGCCGCGAGGAGCAGCCGCAGCGGGCCAGATGCACGGTGCTGCTGGACACTCGGCGGATCGCCTATCAGGGGGCGGGGCCCGACTCCGCCTTCGAGTGGGCGGTGTCCGGTGCGGCGTCCGCGCTGGTGCACATGCTGGAGCGCGGCTTCGCGGTCCGGCTGCTGACCGACGACGGGAACGCGGTTCCGGGCGAGGGCGAAGGTGGCTTCGCCGGATCGACGCAGGAGTCCGCGGACTCCGCGGGTCTGATGATGGACACCCTGGCGGTGGTCGACCACTCCGACGGGGGCGGTCTGTCACGTGCGTACGACGTGATGCGCGGCGGCAACGAAGGGCTGCTGATCGCGTTCTTCGGTGATCTGGACGAGAAGCAGGCGGCAGTGGCGGCCCGGATGCGGCAGCGCAGTGGCGGCGCGGTCGCGTTCGTACTGGACAGCACGGCCTGGGTGCAGGGCACCGCCCCGCCCACGAGGGCGGACACGGCGTTCGAGCGGCGGCTGCGGCTGCTGCGCGAATCGGGCTGGACGGCGGTGGCGGTGGCGCCGGGGACCGGTCTCGCCCGGTATTGGCAGCAGGCGGGGCACCAGGGACTGGCGACACAGTCCGCTGCCGTCGACGGCATCACAGGTGGCACGACAGGTATCTCCGGGGGATGGTCATGAGCGGTCGTGGTCGGCTGACGCTGTGTGCCTTCGCGGCGACGCTGATGGCGGCGGGCTCGATGCTGCCGCTGGTCGAACCGGCCGGGTGGATTCTGCAGGCCGCGTTTCTGCTGGCGGTCCAGAGCGGGATGGGTACGCTCGCCCGCCGGATTCCCATGCCCCGGATGCTGATCGTCGCGGCGCAGACGCTGGTCACGCTGGTTCTGCTGACGGTGGTGTTCGCCAGGACTCAGGCGCTGGCCGGTGTCCTGCCAGGTCCGGAGGCCGTCCAGCGGCTCGCGGATCTGCTGGTGTCGGGCGCCGAGGATGTCGGGAGATTCGCTGCTCCGGCGCCCACGACGGACGGCATCCGGCTGATGCTGATCGGCGGTGTGCTGCTGGTCGGCCTGGTCGTGGACGCCCTCGCGGTGACGTTCCGCAGCGCGGCCCCGGCCGGTCTGCCGCTCCTCGCGCTGTACTCGGTCGCCGCGGGACTTTCCGAGGGTGGAGCGGACTGGCTCTGGTTCCTGCTCGCCGCCGGTGGCTATCTGCTGCTTCTCCTGGCGGAGGGCCAGGACCGGCTCTCCCAGTGGGGGCGGGTCTTCAGCGGCGCGGCCAGATCCCCGAGCGGTTCGGCGGTCGGTGCGGCGATCTCCGGCAGCCGCCCGGCGGCCCCGGTCCGCACCGGACGCCGCGTCGGTGCGCTGGCGCTGGGGATCTCACTGGTCGTACCGGCGGCGCTGCCGGCGCTCGACAGCGGTCTGCTGGCCGGTACGGGCGGCTCGAACGGCAAGGGGAGCGGCGGCGGCACCATCTCCGCGGTCAACCCCCTGGTCTCGTTGCAGAACAATCTGAACCAGCCGGAGAACCGGGAGGTGATGTCCTACCGCACCAACTCGGGTGACCCGCAGGGCTTCTACCTGCGGATCCTGGCCTTGGACCAGTTCAACGGAAACGAGTGGCGGCCCTCCACACGCCGTCTGGAGGATGTGCCGAAGCGGCTCCCGACCCCAAATGGTCTCGGCCCGGACGTCATGGTCACGGAGATCAGGTCGAACATCTCCGCGTCCCGTTCGTACCAGCAGAGCTATCTGCCGCTCCCTTATCCCGCGACCGAGGTCAGGATCGGCGGGCGCTGGCGGTACGAGCCGATGGGGCGGACGCTCGTCGGTGACCGCGGGGAGACGACCCGCGGAGCGCAGTACCAGGTCTCCAGTCTGATGGTCCAGCCGACCGCGGATCAGCTCGCCGCGGCAGGCACCCCGCCGGCCGCTCTGCAGCGCGAGTACACCCATGTTCCCGGCTCCCTGCCGAAGGTGGTCAGGCAGACTGCGGACAGGGTGACGAAGGGCGCCGCCAACAACTACGAGCGTGCGGTGAAGCTGCAGAACTTCTTCGCCTCTGACGGCGGCTTCACCTACAACACCTCGGTGAACTCTGGCACCGGGAGCGCGGCGATCGGCCGGTTCCTGAAGGACAAGCAGGGCTTCTGCGTCCACTTCTCGTTCACGATGGCCGCGATGGCGCGGACGCTGGGTATTCCGGCCCGGGTCGCAGTGGGCTTCACTCCTGGCACTGCGCAGCAGAACGGTTCGGTGTCGGTGGGGCTGCGCGATGCGCATGCCTGGCCCGAGCTGTATTTCGAGGGCGTCGGGTGGACCCGCTTCGAACCGACCCCGGCGCGGGGCACCGTCCCCTCCTACACCCAGCCGGACGCCCCGGCCGGCGGCACATCCGACCCGGCCCGGCCCGAGAGGGGCGTCTCGGCCGCGCCGACGGCCGCGCCGTCCGTCTCGGACAGCTGCCCGGCCCAGATGCGCAAGCAGGGCGAGTGCGGCAACTCGGTGGCGCCGGGGGTGGTCGCTCCGACGGATTCCGGGACGCCGACAGGCACAGTCCTCGGTCTGGTCCTGGTCGCCCTGGTGATCCTGACGCTGCCGTTGCTGCCAATGCTCTGGCGGCTTCGGGCGCGCAGGCGCAGGCTGAGTTTCTCCGCCGGACGTACGCCGGCCGATGCGACGGCCAGAACGCTGGCGGCCTGGCGGGAGATCATCGACACCGCGTGGGACCACGGCATCGAGCCGGACGGCTCCCAGACCCCGCGCAAGGCGGCTGCCCGGGTGGTGCGGCTGGGGCAGCTCGCCCCCGACGAGGCCGCCGCGGTACACCGGGTGGCGGGGGCGGTGGAGCAGGTGCTCTACGCCCCGGAGCCCCGGTCGGGTACCGGGCTCGCCGAAGACGTGGAGACGGTACGGGTCGGACTTCGGGCGTCGGTCGGCCGGTTCGCCCGGTTCCACGCAGTCGCGGCGCCGCGTTCGGCCGTTCGGGTGATCTGGGCGGCCTCGGACCGCTGGGCGGCGTTCACCGGCAGGTGGGCGGCGCGGTGGAGCCGGGACCGGTCGACGGGTTGGCTGCGGCGGCCGTCCCGCCACCAGGGGTGACGGGGGCGTGGCCGACGGCCCGCCTCTGTCCTCCATCGCCGGGCGGGGCCGGTAGGCGCCGACCCCGCCCGGCGGCCTCTCGCCCCGGCAGCGACGGGCTTGGAGCTTTCTGGCCCGCCCGGCAGTCCCTCGCCCTGAGACAGCCGGACAGGTTTGGCGCTTGTTCGAGCCTGCCCGGCGATTGAGAGCAACGGCGGGCCGAAGGCGGCCCCGGACATACGTGAGGGGCGGCCGCAGAAATGCGGCCGCCCCTCACCCAAGATTGTCCGGGCCCTAGTGGCCCTGCTCGTCACGGCGGCGCTGCCAACGCTGCTCGATCCGGTTCATAACGGTCCGGTGTTGCCTGGGCTGGCGGCGTTCGCCACCGCCTCCGGCTGCCTGTCGCTCACCCGGCTTGGGCGCTTTGCGCCAACCAGTGACCGCAAGGACCGCACAGCCGAGCATGACGAGGAACCCCACCACGCTGATCCAGATCTGCTGGGCGACCATTCCGGCCATGAGGAGCGCGATACCCACCAGGAAGCCAGCGACCGCCTGGTAGACCCGTCGCCGGGTGTACGTACGCAGCCCGCTTCCCTCGAGCGCTGTCGCGAACTTGGGATCTTCGGCGTACAGCGCTCGCTCCATCTGCTCGAGCATTCGCTGCTCGTGCTCCGAGAGCGGCACGGAGTCCTCCTCGTCAATCGGCCGCGGGGGCGGCCGGTATGCGGCCCTTTCAGGATAGGCAGGGATTCGCCCCCGTGAAACCCGCCCTCTTTGCCAATCAGCCAGTCCGGGCCGCCACGACGGCTCAGCTGCTGAGGCGTTGATTCCCCAACCTCCGATCCGTCATGCCGGATGGTGTCCCCCGATCATACGGGGCGAAGCCCCCGATCGGGGGTCCTGGGGCGTACTCCATCTGCGGCTGCGTCCCTGATCAGCCGCGCTACAGCTGAGCTACCACCGGTCGGCGGCCGCGCTCAGGCGCGCTTCGTGCCCAGAACATGCAGCTGCGTCGCGACCGAGTGGAATGCGGGCAGTTCGGCCGCGGCCGCCTCCAGCCTGAGCAGGGCCTCCATGGCACCGGGCTCGGTGTCCACCAGGACGCCTGGTACAAGGTCGGCGAAGACCCGTACGCCGTGCACCGCGCCGACCTCGACGTCCGCGGCGGAGACCAGTTCGGTGAGCTGCTCCGCGGTGTAGCGCCGGGGCACCGGGTCCCCGTCGCCCCAGTGGCCCGCCGGGTCGCTGAGCGCCTGCCGGGCCTCGGTGAAGTGACCGCCGAGCGCCCGGGCCAGAACCGCGCCGCCGAGCCCGGCGGCGAGCAGGCTGAGCGCACCGGACGGACGGAGAGCCTCGACCGCGTTGCGCACACCCTCGGCGGGGTCGTCCACATACTCCAGGACTCCGTGGCACAGCACCGCGTCGTAACCACCGCGCTCGACCACCTCGAACAGGCCGTGGATGTCGCCCTGGACCCCGCGGACCCGGTCGGCGACCCCGGCCTCGGCGGCTCGGCGCTCCAGGGCGAAGAGCGCGTTGGGGCTGGGGTCGACGACAGTGACCCTGTGGCCGAGACGTGCTACCGGCACCGCGAAGTTGCCGGTACCGCCGCCGGTGTCCAGGACATCCAGGGCGTCCCTGCCGGTCGCCTTGACCTGGTGGTCGAGGGCGTCCTTCAGGACCTCCCAGACCACGGCGGTACGGAGGGAGGCGCGTGGGCGCAGCTGGTCCGACACGGCAGATGACTCCTCGGCACGGTGCCGCCGCTGACGGCGGAGCGTGAACAGTGCGGGTGGTGGTGCTCTCCACCCTATTGCCTCGCGCCCCCGTCACCCTCATCCAGCGTCGGGCCGGTCCTTCCGGGCCTGTGGGAGCACCGGCCGAAGCGCCGGCATCCGCTCGACCAGGCGCAGGAACATCGCTGCGTCACGCAGCAGGTCGTCGGCGTCCCGCCGGCTGGCCGCGCCCGGTATACCGGCTTCCGCACGGGCCCTGCGACGGGCACCGGAGGCGAACAGCGCACTCCATTCGGTCAGCTCGGGGGCTATTTCCGGGAGGACCTCCCAGGCGCTGCGGATCCGCTCCCGGCGCCGCCTGGATGTCTCGGGGCGTCCCCGCACAGCAAGCACGGCGGCGGCGGTGCGCAGCGCGGCGAGGTGGGCGGTGGCATACCGCTCGTTCGGAACGTCGAGAACGGCGGCCTCGTCGAGGCCTGTGCGGGCCTGGGCGAGCAGATCGAGGGCGGCGGGCGGCGCCGTGGTGCGGCGCAGAACGGGATGGACATCGTTTGCCGGACCGGTCAGCGAGGGGGCAGGGCCGTCTGCGCGGCGCCGGGGTGCGGCTGCTGCGGACGAGTGGGCCATGACGAAACCTCCTGTCTCGTGCAACGGCTCCGTGGCCGTGTGTATCCATCGTGAGGGGCACCACTGACAATCAGGCCCACCTATCCCCTGACCTGCCCTTTTGCTTCGAGCGCGAGTTCGGGCTATTTTTCTGGACTGACCAGTCAGTTCAAAAACGAGGAGTGTCTGTGGACAGCCCGCACGGGGCAGCTGTCACCGCCGAGGATTTCGGGCTCAAGGGGCCACGCGGCTGGGCCTTCCGCGGCGTAGGCATCAACGCCAACCCCGGCTCACTCGTGGCGATCGAGGGCCCGTCCGGCTCCGGCCGCACCTGCCTGCTGCTCGCCCTCACCGGCCGGATGCGCCCCTCCGAGGGCCAGGCGGAGATCGGCGGACTGCGCCTGCCCCGCAAGATGGCCGCCGTACGCCGCATCAGTGCGCTGGGCCCGGTGCCCGGGGTCAGCGAGCTCGACCAGGCCTTCACCGTCACCGAGCACCTGCGCGAGCGGGCTCTGCTGCAGCGCCGCTTCGACGGCTCGCTGCGCGCTCTGCTGCGTCCGCGGCGCGAGCGCAGCGCGGCCGCGCGGGGACGCATCGACGCGGCGCTGGACACCGCCGGGCTCGACCCCGCCGCCCTGCCCAAGGCCGAGCGGACCTCCGTACGGGATCTGGAACGGCTGGAGGCGCTGCGGCTGTCCATCGCCCTCGCGCTGATCGGCCGTCCCCGGCTGCTCGCGGTGGACGACACCGATCTCAAACTCTCCGACTCCGAACGGGCCCAGGCCTGGGAGCTGCTGCGGTCGATCGCCGACAGCGGGACGACCGTGCTCGCCGTATGCAGCCAGGCGCCCGAGGGCGCCATCACCGTACGTACTGGCACCACGGCCGCACCTACGGACGCTCAGGACACCGCAGCCGAGGAAACCACCACGACCGAGGAGGGACCGGCCGATGCGTTCGCCAAGACTGGCCGCGCTTGAGCTGAAGCGTTTCGGCAGGGGAAAGCTGCCGACCGCCGCACTCATCGCGCTCCTGCTGCTGCCGCTGCTCTACGGTGCCCTGTACCTGTGCTCCTTCTGGGACCCGTACAGCCGCCTCGACAAGATCCCGGTCGCGCTGGTCAACGACGACAAGGGCGCCACCGCCGCCGGGAAACACATCGCGGTCGGCGACGAGATCACCAGCGAGCTCCTGGACTCCAAGACCTTCGAGTGGCACGAGGTGAGTTCCGCCGAGGCGCTCAAGGGCGTCGAGGACGGTACGTACTACCTCTCGCTCACCATGCCGTCGGACTTCAGCAAGCAGATCGCGTCCAGTTCGGGTGACTCCCCCGAAACCGGCGCGCTCCAGGTGCAGACCAACGACGCCAACAACTACATCGTCGGGCAGATCTCCCGGACGGTGTTCTCCGAGGTGCGCACCGCCGCGTCGACCAGCACCTCGCGCAGCTACCTCGACCAGATCTTCATCGGCTTCTCCGACATCCATGACGCGACGGCGGAGGCTGCCAAGGGTGCCGACGACATCAAGGGCGGCATCGGCGCGGCGGAGAAGGGATCGCAGGATCTGGCGGACGGGCTGAAGGATGCCCAGGCCGGCAGCAGCAGTCTGGCCAGTGGAATCACCAAGCTGAACGAGGGCGCGAGCGACCTCGAAACCGGCTCCCGGCAGGTCGCCGACGGCACCCAGCAGCTCGCTGACAAGGTCAGCGGGGTGGCGGCCGACGTCCGCCCGTTCTTGAAGGACAACGGCAAGTCGATCGGCGACACCGCCCGGCTGGTCGCCGATTCCACGCAGACCATACGGGACAACCTCGACCTGCTGGTGAAGTCGGCGCCCACCGCGGCCACCGCCGCCCACACGGCCTCCGACGACCTGGCCGAGGTCTACCGCACCCAATGCACTGAGCAGCCGCCCGCCGACCCCACCGTCTGCCCGCCGCTGGAGCACGCGAAGGCCGCGGCAGCCGATGTCGCAAAGGTCGCAGACGATGTGAATGCGCTGGTCACGAACCAGAACGGCGATCTGAAGAAGCTGAGCGCCCAGTTGACCACGCTGCAGCAGCAGGCCAATGACCTGGCCGAGAGCGCGCCGCACCTGGACGAGGACCTGAAGTCCGCGGTGAAGAAGGTCAACTCGCTCAACACCGGCGCCCAGGCGGTCGCCAAGGGAGCGGACGATCTGCACACCGGCCTGGCCGCGGCCAAGTCCGGCTCCACCGACCTGGACACCGGTGTGAGCGATCTCAAGAAGGGCGCGACCGATCTGGACGGCGCGCTGATCCGGCTCAGCGACGGTTCGGCCGCCCTCGCCCAGGGACTCAACGAGGGCGCCGGCGAGATCCCCGACTACGACAAGAAGGACCGCGACGCGCGTACGGAAGTCATGGCCGACCCGGTGCAGCTGGCCTCCAAGTCGCTGCATGAGGCCGCCAACTACGGCACCGGCTTCGCCCCTTACTTCATCCCGCTCTCCCTCTGGGTCGGCGCGATGGTGGCGTACATGCTGATCCAGCCGCTCAACCGGCGCGCACTCGCTGCCGGGGCCTCCGCCTGGCGGATCGCCTTCGCGGGCTGGCTGCCGGTGGCCGCGATCGGCCTGGTGCAGGTGGCCGCCCTGATGTCCGTACTGCACTGGGGGCTCGGTCTGCAGATGGCCCATGCCGCCGGAACGATCGGCTTCCTGGCGCTGGCGACTTGCTGCTTCGCAGCGATCATCCAGTGGCTCAACGCCCGGTTCGGGGCTGCGGGACGGATTCTCGTGCTGGCGGTGCTGATGCTCCAGCTGACCTCGGCCGGGGGTACGTATCCCGTCGAGACCAGCCCCGGATTCTTCAACGCGATCCACCCCTACCTGCCGATGAGTTACGTCGTTGAGGGGCTGCGTCGGCTGATCACGGGTGGCGGGCTCGGACCCGTCTGGCAAGGCTGCGCGGTGCTGCTGGCCTTCACCGTGGCGGCGCTCGCACTGACCGCGGTCTCCGCCCGCCGCAAGCAGGTGTGGACCCTGGACCGGCTTCACCCGGAACTGAGCCTGTGAGCGCGCCCGGACCTGTGAGAATCAGGGGCATGGAAAGCAGTAGCACCACGCGCCGCCAGGCCACCCGGCAGAAGCTCTACGAGGCGGCCGTGACTCTCATCGCCGAGAAGGGCTTCTCTGCGACCACGGTGGACGAGATCGCCGAGCGCGCCGGGGTCGCCAAAGGCACGGTCTACTACAACTTCAAGAGCAAGACCGAGCTCTTCGAGGAGTTGCTGTGCCACGGCGTCGGCCTGCTCACGGCATCGCTGCGCTCGGCGGCAGAGGAGACCGCGGGGCGCGGCGGCACCCGGGTCGAGGCCCTGGACGCGATGATCAGGGCCGGTCTGGCCTTCATCGACCGCTATCCGGCCTTCACCCAGCTGTATGTCGCCGAGCTGTGGCGCACCAACCGGGCCTGGCAGGCAACCCTCCTGGTGGTGCGTCAGAAGGCTGTCGCCGTGGTCGAGGATGTGCTGCGCGAGGGCGTGAAGAGCGGTGAGCTCAGTGAGGAGATCGACATCCCGCTGACGGCCGCCGCCCTGGTCGGCATGGTGCTGGTGGCGGCCCTGGACTGGCAGGCGTTCCAGCCGGAGCGGTCGATCGACGATGTGCACTCGGCGCTGTCGCTGCTACTGCACGGGCGGGTCAGCGGACGCTGACACCCGCGGCCGGGCGGACCGAAGCGGCCCGCGCGCACAGACGCACAAAGACGCCGGTCCGGCGAGGCTCGATCCCCCCGAGCCTGCGCCGGACCGGCGTCTGCTGTGCAGCCGGAGAACCTTCCCCCGTGACCCCCGTTTCCCCCGTGGTCCTCGGGCTCTCCGTCGTGCTTCCCCGTTCCGGAAGGGGTGCCGCGCCCGTTCCGCCGCCCCGTGTCGGCGGTGCCGGTGCCGCGCCCCTTTCCGTGGGCTCCACTCTCCCGTCCGCGCTGGTGGGAGCCCATCCGCGCACCTACTCATCTCGTTGCCTAGGTACGGATACTCAGGGCTGCGCACCGAACCCCACTCCGGGCCGATCGCCGTCTGGTTACGATCGCGTCCGTGTCCGTACTCCCTCTGGTGTTCACAAGCGGCTGGGCGAGCGGGGTCAACGCCTATGCGGTGGTCCTGCTGCTCGGTGTCTTCGGCGCGACCGGGATCACCGACGAGGTGCCCGCAGCGTTGCAGCGCACCGATGTCCTCGTCGTCGCCGGTGTGCTCTTCCTGTGCGAGGTGGCGGCGGACAAGATCCCGTACGTGGACTCGGTCTGGGACTCGGTGCACACCGTCATCAGGCCGGTCGCCGGTGCCGTCGTGGCGGCGCTGCTGGCCGGCGAGAGCGGTTCGCTGCCGGAGCTCGCGGCCGGGGCCGTCGGCGGTTCCACCGCGCTGATGAGCCATCTGGTGAAAGCCGGCACGAGAATGGCGGTCAACACCTCCCCCGAGCCGTTCACCAATATCGCGGTCAGCACGGCCGAGGACCTGGGCGTCGCGGGAATCGTCACGTTCGCGATGTTCCATCCGCTGGCGGCCGCGAGCATCGCCGCGGCATTGCTGCTGCTCGGCATGGTGATACTGATGTTCCTGGCCTCACGAATCCGGCGGTTCCTGCGCCGCAGGGCCCGGCGCCGCGAGGAGAAACACCTGGCCGGAGCCGGTTCGCACTGGCCACTGGACTGAGTGTCACAGGCGGCCGTTAAGGTCACTGACATGGCACGAATTGCGGTGATCGGCGCCGGGATGGGCGCGATGGCGGCGGCCGCCCGGCTCGCCGTGGCAGGCCACCGGGTGACGGTGTACGAGCGGTCGGAGACCTTCGGCGGCTCGGTCGGCCGGCATACCCATGAGGGTTTCGCCTTCGACACGGGCCCCACGCTGCTGCATCTGCCCGCGGTCTACCGCGACTTGTTCGTGAAGACGGGCAAGGAGCCGCTGGAGCGGTGCGTCACCATGACCCAGGTCGATCCGGCGAGCCGCCACATCTTCGCGGACGGTACGGCGGTCTCGCTGCCGAATGCCTCACGGGCCGGGGTGGTCGCCGCCTTGGACACCGCGCTCGGGCGCGGCGCGGGCGCGGCCTGGGGCGAGTTCCTCGACCGGGCGCGCGATGCCTGGGACCGGTCCCGGCGTCCGCTGCTGGAGGAGCCGTTGCGCTCCGACTGGCAGGTGCTCGGCCGTGATCCGTATCCGGCACTCCGGCAGCGCCGGCTGCTGCGCCCGGCCCGTCAGGCGGGCACGCTGACGGAGGTCGGAGCGTGGGAGCTCCCGGACCCCCGGCTGGCCGCCCTGCTCGACGGGTACGCCCTGTCGTACGGGCTCGACCCGCTGCGCGCCCCGGCGGCGGCCGCCCTGCTGCCGTACATGGAGGAGACCTTCGGCAGCTGGTACGTCTCCGGCGGGATCCGGGCCCTGGCGCAGGCGGTGTACGAGCGGTGCCTGGCCCGGAAGGTGGAGTTCGTCTTCGGCGGCGAGGTGGCCCGGGTCGTCGAGAAGGACAGCCGGGCGGCGGGCGTCGAACTCCTGGACGGGACGGTTGCCGAGGCCGACCATGTGGTGCTGGGGGCCCGTCCGCATCAGGGCCTGGTGCCCGGTCAGGAGATCCGGCGGGACGGCGATGTCGCGGTGCAGCCTCGGCAGGGGCAAGGGGTGGTGCCGGGCCGATTCCTGGTCCTGCTGTCGCTGCGCGGCGCCCGGCCCGCCGATGCCGTGCACCGGACCCTGGTGCACCCGGCGGACGGCGGCGCGGAGCGCGAGGCGGTGTTCGGCGGAAGGCTCGCCGATCGTCCCACGGTGACGGTGCTGCGCCCGGACGACCCGTCGACCCGCCCCGACGACGCACACGAGGCAGTGACGCTGATGGCAACGGTCGCCCCGCACGGGGCGGTGGACTGGATGGACACGGCGCTGCGCGAGCGGTGTGCCGACGCGCTGATCGATGCGGCCGGTGCGGCCGTGCCCGGCATACGGGAGCGGCTGCTCCACGCCGAGGTGCGGACCCCGGCCGAGACGGCGGCCGACACCGGCGCCGAGGGCGGCTCGGTACCCGCACCCGCGCTGGCCGGGGCGGAGGGCGCGTACCTGCATCCGGGCAATCGCACCCGGGTGCCGGGGCTCTACGCCGCGGGCGGCTGGTCGCATCCCGGCGGCGGGCTCGCCCACGCGGGGATGTCGGGGGCACTGGTCGCCGGGCTGATCGTGGAGGGGGACGGTTTCCGGGGCTCCCAATGAGGGAGAAGCGGGCGGCCGACGGCGCCACCGGCGTGCGGGGCAGGTCCGGTCGACGCCCTGCCCCGGGTATCCCCCGCCGCCCGCCGCCCCTGCCGGACCGTCGTCAGTAGCGGTACTCCTGCTCGTCGTAGCCGTTGCCGTTGGCGTAGCCGTTCGGGTACGGGGCGGGCCGCTCCGGAGGTGTGGGGTACTGCTCGCCCTCACGCTGCTGCGGCACCCAGACACCGCCGGGAGGGGTCTCGGGGGCGTACTGCTGGGCGTACGGGTCGGCGGTGTGCTGCTGCCGGTCGCCGGGGTTGTCGTAGCCGTTGCCGTAGCTGTCGTACGCGGCATACTGCGTGGAGCCGCCGGTGGTCCCGGTCCCGATGTACGGGTCGGAGTACGCGGCGTACTGCTGCCGGTCGGCGCCGTAGTCGTACTGCCCCGCGAAGGAGTCCTGCCCGGCGAAGGAGTCCTGCCCGGTGAAGGCGCCCTGACCGCCGAAAGGGTCCTGGCCCGCGTAGGGGTCCTGTCCGGGCGTCGTCGCGTACGCGGAGTGGTCGGCGTGGGGGTCGTACGCGGCGTACTGCGGCTGCTGCTCGGGCTGCCGGCCCTGGCTCTGTCCCTGCTGCGACCGCTGGTGATCGCTGTAGACGCCGTACTGCCCGGTGTCGTCCGGCAGCGGCTCCGGTTCGTAGACCGCAGCAGCAGGTGCTGCGGCGTCCGCCTGCTCGTCGTACCGCACCTCCAGGTCCGACACCTCCAGCGTGGGCTCGCGGCTGCCCCGGTCGCTCCGGCCCCGGCGGCGACGGCTCTCGCCGGGGCTGCCCCCTATCGCCCAACCGGTGGAGAAGCCGCGCCGGAAGGACAGCGTGACGTACGTCTGACCGGTCGCGAACGCGATCGCGCCGACGGCGATGACGAACACGGACGGCATCAGTACGCCGACCACCACACAGCCGAAGCCTGCGAAGGCGAGCAGACGCCAGCGAAGGCGCGCCTTGTACTGCAGGAGCACCTCGCCGAGCAGCCACAGCGCGACAATTCCGAACGCGATGTAGAGGACTGTCCAGCCCATGCCCGCCCCCTCCTACGGCCACCGCCCCGGGGTCGTGGCGGGTACGGCCGGTCACGACTGCTTGTGCAGTCCGAGATTCTCGTAGATTTCAAGCGTCGCGGTCGAGTTGTTGAGCGTGATGAAGTGCAGTCCGGGCACACCCTCGGATCGCAGCCTCGCGCAGAACTCCGTTGCGAAGTCGATACCAATGGAGCGTACAGCGGCGGGATCGTCCTTGGCGGCGAGGATGTGTTCTTTCAGCGCGGAAGGGAAGGACGCGTTGCTGAGCTGCGCAAATCGGTCCAGTTGCTTGACGCTGGTCAGCGGCATGACCTCGGGGATGATCGGCGTTTCGCAACCCGCAGCGACCACGCGGTCACGCATCCGCAAATAGTCCTCCGGATTGAAGAACATCTGGGTGATCGCATAGTCGGCACCGGCGCGGCACTTGTCCACGAAATGCCGGATGTCGGTGTCCCAGTCGGTCGAACGCGGGTGCATCTCGGGAAATGCCGCAACGCCGACACAGAAATCGCCGGATTCCTTGATGAGCCGGACGAGATCGGCCGCGTACCGCACGCCCTGCGGGTGCTTGACCCACTCGCCCATCGGGTCGCCGGGCGGGTCTCCGCGCACGGCGAGGATGTTCCGAATCCCGGCGTCGGCGTACTGCCCGATCATGTTGCGCAGCTCGGCGACGGAGTGGTTGACCGCCGTCAGGTGGGCGACCGGGGTGAGGGTGGAATCGGCGGCGATCTGCTGGGTGGCCTTGACCGTCCCGGCACGGGTGGAGCCACCGGCCCCGTAGGTCACGGAGACGAAGCTCGGCCCCACCGCCTCGACGCGGCGCAGCGCATTCCAGAGATTCCGCTCGCCCTTCTCGGTCTTGGGCGCCCAGAACTCGAACGAATACGAAGTCTTGCCGGTCGCAAGGAGCTCACGCACCGTGGGCGCGCGATCTGTCCTGATAGAAGGTGTGCCAAGGGCCATATTGGCAGGTTAACCAGAGCGCGACGAGCACAGGGCCGGACCAGCACTATTTGTCTGAATTGACCGACTGTTCGTCCACCCTTCGGACATCTGGCCGGATCACGCTCCGGCGCGCGCCCGGATTCTCTTGGCCAGCTCGGCAGTGGCGGCGGCCGGGTCGGCGGCCTCGGTGATCGCCCGTACGACGACCACCCGGCGCGCTCCGGCGTCCAGCACCTCGTCGAGGTTGCCCGTGTCGATCCCGCCGATGGCGAACCACGGGCGCCGCTGGTCGAGCGAGGCTGCGTACCGCACGAGGTCCAGGCCCGGGGCGTACCGGCCCGGCTTGGTCGGGGTGGGCCAGCAGGGGCCGGTGCAGAAGTAGTCCACCCCGGGCTCGGCGACGGCCGCGTCGACCTCGGACTCGGCGTGGGTGGAGCGGCCGATCACCACGCCCTCGCCGATGATGGCTCGGGCGGCGGCAACCGGCAGGTCGCCCTGACCGAGGTGCAGCACATCGGAGCCGATGGCGTGGGCGACATCGGCCCGGTCGTTCACCGCGAGGAGCTTGCCGTGGCGCCTGCACGCTTCGGCGAAGACCGCCAGGTGTTCGAGTTCCTCGGCCGCTTCCATGCCCTTGTCGCGCAGCTGGACGATGTCCACCCCGCTGGAGAGAACGGCGTCGAGGAACGCGGAGAGGTCGCCTTGGCGCCTGCGGGCGTCCGTGCACAGATAGAGCCGGGCATCGGACAGCAGCGCGCGAGGCGTGGACATGGTGCGGTTCCCCCTGGAGAGCGTCGCGGAGCGGTCGTCGGCACGGCGCGGGGTGCGGGCAGCGCACTGCTGCGCGGCCCGCCCCTCACATGCGGCCTGCGGTCAGACGGCGAGCGCCTGGGCGCGGCGCTTCACCTCCGTGCCGCGATTCTCGCTCAGCGCCTGGGCAGGGGTGCCCGGCAGGGTCGGGTCGGGGGTGAAGAGCCATTCCAGCATCTCTTCGTCTGTGAAGCCGTCGTCCCTCAGGAGCGTCAGGGTTCCGGAGAGGCCCTTGACCACCTTGGTGCCGTCGATGAAGGCGCCGGGCACCTGGAGCGCCCGGTTCTCACCACGTCGTACGGCGATGAGCTGGCCCTCCTTGACCAGCTGCCGCACGCGGGTCACCTCGACACCGAGCATCTCTGCGATGTCGGGAAGGTGGAGCCAGTCGGGGACGAGAGCATCGATCTTTGCGTCAATCTCGGTCACAGGGACAAGCGTGCCATCCCGGACCGACAGTCGGTAGCCGGGCCGACCGTACGGGGGTCGGGATACGCCGTCAGAGGGTTGCCGACTTCAGCGGTACGGAGGGGTCGGCGGCCCGTGCCGGATCGAGCCGCGCCCCCGCCTCGATGAGCTTGCGCCCCTGCGCCAGATCGCGTGGCCGGCCGACGGCGAGGACCGCGACCAGGACGCCGTCCCGCAGCCAGCACACCGACCAGGAGGGACCGGCCGGATCGCCGCGCCACAACAGGGTGTCGCCGCCCCCGTGATGGCCCGCGTACTGCACGAACCGGTCGAACTGCTCGGACCAGAAGTACGGTACGGGGTCGTACGTCTGCGGCGCCGGACCGTCCTCGGCCCCCGCCCCGATGATGTTGGCAGCGGCGGTCCGCGGGCCCTGGAGAGCGTTGTCCCAGTGGTGGATGAGAAGGCGCTCTCCGTACCGGGCGGAGGGGAACGAGGCGCAGTCACCGACCGCGTACACATCGGGCAGCGAGCTACGCAGCGCCCCGTCGGCGGTCACCGATCCGTCGGCGCCGAGCGCGATGCCGGAGCCGGCCAGCCAGCCGGTGGCGGGCCGTGCGCCGATTCCGACGACGACCGCTCCGGCCGGGATCGTGCGGCCGTCGGCGAGGATCACCCGGCCGGGTTCGATGCGGGCGACCCTGGCTCCGGTGAGGAGTTCGGCGCCGCTCTCGGCGTACCAGGCGGTCATCGGGGCGGCGACCTCGGCGGGCAGCACGCCCGCGAGGGGCCGGTCGGCGGCCTCGACGACGGTGACCTCGCAGCCCGCGGCGCGGGCCGCGGTGGCGAATTCGGCACCGATCCAGCCCGCACCGACGACCACGACGCCGTGCTGCCCGTCAAGGACGGGCCGCAGCCGTGCCGCGTCGTCGAGGGTGCGCAGCAGATGGACCCCGGGAACGCCCTCGGCGCCGGGCAGGACGACAGGTTCGGCGCCGGTCGCGATCACCAGGACGTCGTAGGGAACGGGTCCTGACGGGGTGTCCAGCTCATGCGCGTCCGGCCGCACACCGGTGACCTCGCGGCCCAGTTGCAGATCGATGTCCAGCGCCTCGAAGTCGACGTCGAAGGCGGAGTCCTCGGCCTTGCCGAGCAGGACCGCCTTGGACAGCGGGGGCCGGTCGTAGGGCTGGTGCGGTTCGGCGCCGATCAGGACTACGGGGCCGGCGAAGCCCTGTTCCCGCAGGGCCACGGCCGTCTGCACGCCGGCCATGCCCGCGCCGACGATGACGACACGGCGCCCTGCCCGCCGGTCCGGCTGCTCTGACTGCTGCTGCTCGCTCACCCGTACACCTTAAGCATCTGACGGACCGTCAGGAAAGGGGGAGTCCTGGTCGGCGACCGGCGAGAGAACGAGTCCGCCGAGCGAACGGGCCACGGGGCTGCTCCCTTTCCGGGTCGGAGGAGGGGATTTACGACCTCGCCCACGATTGGCAGTGGGAGAAGGAGCGGCGTCTGGGGCCTTCGAATCCAAGGCGGAGGAGGGAGTCGGATGGGGTCTCCCCTGCTCGAACGCAGCTGAGAGCTTGGGGAAGGAGCGGATGGGGTCTCCCCCAGGTCGAGCGAAGCCGAGACCTTGGGGAAGACTGACGACAACGCCGGAGGCGGAGGTCCCGGACACCGCGACGCCTCTGACAATCGTGGGCGAGGTCGTTAGGGTGGCCGACGTAAAACACTCGCGGGAGCCCGGACGCACCGGGCTGAGAGGGAGGCTGGGCGGCCTCCGACCGTACGAACCTGATCCGGGTCATGCCGGCGAAGGGAGGGGCTGGACGCCCATGCGTTCTTCTCGGGACGGAAACGGATCCGACGTCCTTGTCATCGGGGGCGGGATCATCGGTCTGGTGACCGCCTGGCGGGCCGCGCAACGCGGACTGCGCACCGCGGTCGTCGATCCCGAACCGGGCGGCGGGGCCGCCCGAGTGGCAGCCGGCATGCTGGCCGCCGTCACCGAACTCCACTACGGCGAACAGCTGCTGCTGGGGCTCAATGTCGCCTCGGCCGCGCGCTATCCGGCCTTCGTGGCCGAGCTGGAGGCGGCGAGCGGACAGGAGACCGGCTTCCGCGCCTGCGGCACCCTGGCTGTCGCGCTGGACTCCGACGACCGTGCCCATCTGCGGGAACTGCACGCCCTGCAGCAGCGTTCGGGCCTGGAGTCGCAGTGGCTCACCGGCCGCGAATGCCGCCGCCTGGAGCCGATGCTCACGCCGGGCGTCCGCGGCGGTCTGCGGGTCGACGGCGACCACCAGATCGATCCCCGCCGGCTGGCCGCCGCACTGCTGACTGCCTGCGAGCGGGCCGGGGTGGCCTTCCACCGAGACTGGGTGGAGCGCCTGACGGTGATACGCGACCGGGCCGCCGGAGCCGTGCTCGCCGGGAGTACGGAGCTCGCCGCCGACCAGGTCGTGCTCGCCGCGGGCAGCCTCAGCGGCCGGCTCCCGGGGCTGCCGGACGAGGTCGTGCCGCCGGTCCGGCCGGTGAAGGGACAGGTGCTCCGGCTGACCGTGCCCGCGGCGAGGAGACGGACCTCGCCGTTCCTCACCCGGACGGTCCGGGCCGTCGTCCGGGGAAGCCAGGTCTATCTCGTACCGCGCGAGAACGGCGAACTGGTCGTCGGCGCCACCACCGAGGAGATGGGCTGGGACATCACCGTCACCGCGGGCGGCGTCTACGAGCTGCTGCGGGACGCCCACGAACTGGTGCCCGGCATCACCGAACTGCCGCTCACCGAGACCCGGGCCGGCCTGCGCCCCGCCTCCCCCGACAACGCCCCGCTGCTCGGCCCCACCGCCCTGCCCGGCCTCCACCTCGCCACTGGCCACCACCGCAACGGGGTTCTGCTCACCCCCGTCACCGGTGACGTCATGGCAGAGCTCCTGGCCGGCGGCGAGCTGCCCGAGATGGCCCGCCCCTTCACCCCACACCGTTTCTCGTCCGCCGCCTCCGTACGTCAGGAGCAGCCCGCATGACCGAGCCCGCACCGCTCTGCGTGTCCGTGAACGGCGAGGTCCGTCTCCTCGCCGCGGGCACCACCCTGGACACCCTTGTCGCCACCCTGACCGCCGCACGCTCCGGCGTCGCGGCCGCCGTCAACGAGAGCGTCGTCCCGCGCGGCCAGTGGCCCGCCGCCGCACTCAGTGACGGTGACCGCGTCGAGGTCCTGACCGCCGTCCAGGGAGGCTGACCGTGTCCGACGACCTCTTCACCCTCGGCGACGCCACCTTCGGCTCCCGGCTGATCATGGGAACAGGCGGGGCACCCAGCCTCGACGTGCTGGAACGCTCCCTGACCGCCTCCGGCACCGAACTGACCACCGTCGCGATGCGCCGCCTCGATCCGACCGTGCAGGGCTCGGTGCTCTCCGTGCTCCAGCGGCTCTCCATCCGTGTCCTGCCGAACACGGCGGGCTGCTTCACCGCGGGCGAGGCCGTACTGACCGCCCGGCTGGCCCGCGAGGCGCTCGGCACCGACTGGGTCAAGCTGGAGGTGGTGGCCGACGAGCGCACCCTGCTGCCCGACCCGATCGAACTGCTGGACGCCGCGGAGACGCTGGTGGACGACGGCTTCACCGTGCTGCCGTACACCAATGACGACCCGGTGCTGGCCCGCAGGCTCCAGGACGTGGGGTGCGCGGCGGTCATGCCTCTCGGCTCCCCCATCGGCTCCGGCCTCGGCATCCGCAATCCGCACAACTTCCAGCTGATCGTCGAGCAGGCCCGGGTGCCGGTGATTCTCGACGCGGGCGCCGGGACGGCCTCGGACGCGGCACTGGCGATGGAACTGGGGTGCGCGGCGGTGATGCTGGCGTCCGCGGTGACCAGGGCCCAGGAGCCCGAACTGATGGCCGCGGCGATGCGGCATGCGGTGGCGGGCGGGCGGCTGGCGTACCGCGCGGGCCGGATCCCGCGCCGCCACTTCGCCGAGGCCTCGTCGCCGGTGGAGGGGCGCGCGGTGCTGGACCCGGAACGCCCGGCGTTCTGACCCACCGGGACCCACCGGAGCACCGCGGCGCACATGTCCCTGTCAAGGCTCGGCTGCGGTACGGCCCCGGGTCTGCCCCGGCTCGTGGGCCGTGTCCGTGGCGGCTCGTAGACTCACATGCGTGGATACGACCCTCCAGGACCCTCTCGTCGGGCAGCTGCTCGACGGCCGCTACCGCGTCGATGCCCGCATCGCCGTGGGCGGCATGGCCACGGTCTACCGGGCCGTGGACACCCGGCTCGACCGGGTGCTCGCCCTCAAGGTGATGCACCCGGCGCTCGCCACCGACGCCTCGTTCGTCGAGCGCTTCATCCGCGAGGCCAAGTCCGTGGCCCGGCTTGCGCACCCCAATGTGGTTGCGGTCTTCGACCAGGGCGCCCAGGGACAGTACGTCTACCTCGCCATGGAGTACGTCGCGGGCTGCACCCTGCGCGACATCCTGCGCGAACGCGGCGCCCTGCAGCCGAGGGCCGCACTGGACATCCTGGAGCCGGTCCTGGCCGCCCTCGGCGCCGCGCACCGGGCGGGCTTCGTGCACCGCGACATGAAGCCGGAGAACGTCCTGATAGGGGACGACGGCCGGGTCAAGGTCGCCGACTTCGGCCTCGTACGGGCGGTGGGCGCCGTCACCAACACCACCGGGTCCGTCCTGGGCACCGTCTCGTATCTCGCCCCCGAGCAGATCGAGCACGGCACGGCGGACACCCGCACCGATGTGTACGCCTGCGGTGTCGTCCTGTACGAGATGCTGACCGGATCCAAGCCGCACGTCGGCGACACCCCCGCCCAGGTCATCTACCAGCACCTCAACGAGGACGTCCCGGCCCCGTCGGCGGCCGTCCCGGGGCTCCCGGTCGAGCTCGACGACCTGGTGGCGAGCGCCACCGCCCGCAACCCCGAGGTCCGCCCGTTCGACGCGGTGGCGCTGCTCGCCGAGACCCGCGAGGCCCGCTCCGGCCTCACCGACGCCCAGCTGGACGCCGTACCGCCGCAGGCCCTCGCCGAGGTGCACGACGCCGCCGAGGACCGTACGAGCGTGATCCCGCGGCTGCTCCCGGCCGACCAGGGCGTCGCCCATCGCACCAGCCGGCTGGAAATGCCCCCGCCGACGCCATCGCAGCCCGCGCCGCACAACTGGCTCCGCGGTCCGCGGCGCTCCGTCATCGCCGTGGTCGTCGCCGTGCTGCTGACGCTGGGGATCGGCACCGGCGTCTGGTACATCAACTCCGGGCAGTTCACCCGGGTGCCCTCCGTGCTCGGCCAGACCGAGAAGACCGCCCAGGAGCGGCTCTCGGACGCCGGCCTGGAAGTCGAGAGCGTGAAGCGGGCCTACAGCGACACCGTCGAGCGCGGCGAGGTCATCAGCAGTGACCCCGAGTCCGGCGCCCGCATCCGGGGGAACGGCGCGGTGACGCTGGTCGTCTCGCGCGGCCCGGAGATCGTGAAGGTGCCCGATGTTCAGGGCCTCGCACTCACCGACGCCAGGCGCGCGCTGAAGAAGGCCGGCCTGGTCCCCGGCATGGTCACCAAGGAGTTCAGCGAGGAGACGGGACGGGGCGAGGTGATCCGTACGGACCCCGGGGCGGGCGCCGAGCGCCACTCCGACTCCGCGGTCGCCCTGGTCGTCAGCAAGGGCGCTCCGGTCGATGTCCCCGATGTCACCGGGCTTTCCGTCGAGGACGCCACCGCCGCGCTGGACGAGGAGGGGCTGAAGGCCGAGGTGCTGCCCGACCGGATCAACTCCCCCGAGGTCGCCGGCGACGTCGCCCATCAGTCGCCGGCCGAGGGCAGCCAGGCCGTCGAGGGCGACACCATCACGCTCACGGTCTCCAAGGGGCCGCGGATGATCGACGTCCCGGACGTCACAGGGAAGAACGTCGACGACGCCAGGAGCAAGCTGGAGGACGCGGGCTTCGAGGTCAAGGTCGACCGCCCGTTCATCTCCTTCAGCGACACGATCGTGAGCCAGTCCGTCGACGGCGGCGAACAGGCCCCTGAGGGCAGCACCATCACCATCAAGACCAAGGGGCTCTAGATCCACATGCGCAACCCAGTCGGCGGCCATGTTCCCGTGGCCGGCGGCCTCGCCAAGGCCGGCCTCTCCTATGCCCGCGCGATGGGGGCGGAGGCCGTCCAGGTCTTCGTCGCCAACCCGCGCGGCTGGGCGACGCCGGTCGGCAACCCGGCCCAGGACGAGCAGTTCCGCGCCGAATGCGCCGCCGATTCCATACCGGCGTACGTGCACGCCCCGTATCTGATCAACTTCGGTTCGCACACCGGGGCCACGCTCGAGAAGTCCGTGGAATCGTTGCGGCACTCACTGCGCCGGGCCCGTGAGATCGGCGCCCTGGGCGTCGTGGTGCACACCGGATCGGCGACCGGCGGCCGGCCGCGCGAGCAGGCCCTCGCACAGGTACGCACGCACATGCGTCCGCTCCTGGACGAACTGACGCACGACGACGACCCCTATCTGCTGCTTGAGTCGACCGCCGGGCAAGGGTTCTCGCTCTGCTCGCGGACCTGGGACTTCGGCCCGTACTTCGACGCACTCGACGCCCACCCCAAGCTCGGCATCTGCCTCGACACCTGCCACATCTACGCGGCGGGCCACGATCTGACGGGCCCGGCGGGCATGCGGCAGACCCTGGACCTGCTCGTGGACACGGTCGGCGAGGGGCGGCTGAAACTGATCCACGCCAATGACTCCAAGGACGTGGTGGGAGCCCACAAGGACCGGCACGAGAACATCGGCGCCGGACATATCGGCGAGGAGCCGTTCCGGGAGCTGTTCGCTCACCCGGCGACCGCCGGTGTACCGCTGATCATCGAGACGCCGGGCGGCAAGGAAGGTCATGCGGCGGATGTGGCGCGGCTGAAGGGGCTGCGCGACCGGGGCTGAGGACCTCGGCCCCGCACTGATTGCCCCATCGGGGAATACCCCATGGGGTTATATCGTCAGGGGCTTTCCGGGAGCCGTCGGGTCAGAGCTCGGGGCCGTCCCCCGGCTCTTCCTGGTAGGAGTAGCGCTGCTCGCGCCACGGGTCGCCGATGTTGTGATAGCCGCGCTCCTCCCAGAAGCCGCGGCGGTCGGCCGTCATGTACTCGACGCCCCGGACCCACTTGGGCCCCTTCCAGGCATAGAGATGCGGCACGACGAGCCGGAGCGGGAAGCCGTGCTCGGCAGTGAGCAGCTCACCGCCCTTGTGGGTGGCGAAAAGTGTTCGGTCCGAGGCGAAGTCGGAGAGCCGGAGATTCGAGCTGAATCCGTACTCGGCCCAGACCATCACATGGGTGACGTTCGGCGCGGGTGGCGCGAGCTCCAGGACCGTACGGGCGAGCACCCCGCCCCACTCGGCCCCGAGCATGCTGAATTTGGTGACGCAGTGCAGGTCGGCAACGATCGAGGTGAACGGCAGCACCGAGAACTCCTGATGGTTCCAGCAGTGCTTCTCGCCGTCCGCCGTGGCACCGAAGACCCGGAACTCCCAGCGGTCGGGCTTGAACTTGGGCACGGGCCCGTAGTGGGTAACCGGCCAACCGCGCTGGAGTCGCTGTCCCGGCGGAAGCTCGGACTGCTCCGACGCGCTGTTTTCCCGGCTTTCCGGCTGACCCATGACTCCATGGTGACAGACAGGCAGGGATGGCCCCGACCAAGGCAGGAGCAATTCGGGCAACCCATACTAAGCATGCACTTACTGGACGATCACCGGGCGCGGTGCGAGGATGCGGCCAACTTGCCCAGTTCACCGGTTGGAAGGAGCCTGTGCGATGCAGGGCGACCCCGAGGTCCTTGAGTTCTTGAACGAGCAGCTGACCGCCGAGTTGACCGCCATCAATCAGTACTTCCTGCATGCAAAGATGCAGGACAACTTCGGCTGGACGAAGCTCGCGAAGTACACCCGCTCCGAGTCGTTCGACGAGATGAAGCACGCCGAGGTCCTCACGGACCGCATTCTCTTCCTCGATGGACTGCCCAACTACCAGCGCCTGTTCCACGTGCGGGTGGGTCAGACCGTCACTGAGATGTTCCAGGCCGACCGCCAGGTCGAAGTGGAGGCGATCGACCGCCTCAAGCGCGGGATCGAGCTGATGCGCGACAAGGGCGACATCACGTCCGCAAACATCTTTGAGTCGATCCTGGAGGACGAGGAGCACCACATCGACTACCTCGACACCCAGCTGGAACTGGTCGAGAAGCTCGGCGAGCCGCTCTACATCGCCCAGCAGATCGAGCAGCCGGACAGCTGAGCCCGGGCGGGGTCAGGCCGCTTCGGAGAGACGGACGCCCGGGGTGACGCCGGCAGCGATACCCGGATCGATCTCGGGGGCGGCGTCCGTGGCGGCGTCCGCGGCAGTGCCGGGCGCCCGCTTCCGGTCGAGCAGCTCGCGGCGCGGACAGGCACCGCGGCCGAGCACGGCCTGGATGGCGCGGACGCAGCCGCCGCAGTCCGTGCCCGCCTTGCAGGCGGAGGCTATCTGCCGGGGCGTGCACGCCCCGGCTTCCGCATGTTCCTTGACCTGCTTCTCCGTGATGCCGAAACACGAGCAGACGTACATGCGGTTCACCTCCCGGCGGGATTGGTCGTTACTGCCACCCCGTTGATCGGTGAGGCTTACCTAACCTTACCTGGCGCTCAAAGTGCTTGAAAGCCTCCGAACGCCCTGTGGGGCACGGATCACATCGATCCGTGCCCCACAGTCGCACGTGCGCCACCTGCGGTGACCGTTACTGGTCCCGGTACATCTCGGCGACCAGGAACGCCAGGTCGAGGGACTGGCTGCGGTTGAGCCGCGGGTCGCAGGCCGTCTCGTAGCGCTGGTGCAGATCGTCCACGAAGATCTCGTGTCCGCCGCCGACGCACTCGGTGACATCGTCACCAGTGAGCTCGACGTGGATGCCACCCGGATGCGTGCCGAGGCCCTTGTGCACCTCGAAGAAGCCCTTGACCTCGTCCAGGACGTCGTCGAAGCGACGGGTCTTGTGGCCGGAAGCCGCCTCGAAGGTGTTGCCGTGCATCGGGTCGGTCACCCACGCCACGGTGGCGCCGGAGGCGGTGACCTTCTCGACCAGGTCGGGAAGCTTGTCGCGGACCTTGTCGGCGCCCATGCGGACGATGAAGGTCAGCCGGCCGGGCTCGCGGTCCGGGTCGAGGCGGTCGATGTAGCCGAGCGCCTCTTCGACGGTGGTCGTCGGGCCGAGCTTGACGCCGATGGGGTTGCGGATCTTCGAGGCGAACTCGATGTGCGCACCGTCCATCTGGCGGGTGCGCTCACCGATCCAGACCATGTGGCCGGAGGTGTCGTACAGCTGGCCGGTGCGCGAGTCGGTGCGGGTCAGCGCCGACTCGTAGTCCAGCAGCAGACCCTCGTGCGAGGCGTAGAACTCGACCGCCTTGAACTCGGCCGGGTCCGTGCCGCACGCCTTCATGAAGTTCAGCGCGTTGTCGATCTCGCGGGCGAGCGCCTCGTAGCGCTGGCCGGACGGCGACGACTTCACGAAGTCCTGGTTCCAGGCGTGCACCTGGCGCAGGTCGGCGTAACCGCCGGTGGTGAACGCGCGGACCAGGTTCAGCGTGGAAGCGGATGCGTGGTACATCTGCTTCAGCCGGTCCGGGTCCGGGACGCGGGCTTCCTCGGTGAAGGCGAAGCCGTTGACGGAGTCTCCGCGGTAGGTCGGCAGAGTGACGCCGTCGCGGGTCTCGGTCGACTTGGAGCGCGGCTTGGAGTACTGCCCGGCGATCCGGCCCACCTTGACGACGGGTACGGAGGCCGCGTAGGTCAGGACGGCGCTCATCTGGAGCAGCGTCTTCAGCTTGGCCCGGATGTGCTCGGCCGACACCGCGTCGAAGGCCTCGGCGCAGTCACCGCCCTGCAGCAGGAACGCCTCGCCCTTGGCGACGGCTCCCATGCGGGCACGCAGCTGGTCGCACTCGCCCGCGAAGACGAGCGGCGGATACGACGCGAGGTCCGCGAGTACATCGCGCAGAGCCTCGGCATCGGGGTACTCGGGCTGCTGCGCCGCGGGAAGGTCTCGCCAGGTCGCCTTGTCGGCGACACTTCGGGATTCAGCATTCACGATCACAAGAGCAAGCCTACGGGGTTGTCGAATTCAAATCGGTACTTGCTCGCCTGATGAGACGGGCCCATCGGATCCGCGCTAGGATCCACGGCATGTTCGCGCAGACGAACCAGAACTGGTGGTGGACCGCTCATCCGGCGGCCCACTGATCAATCGCGCGACAGACCACGCGAAGGCCGCCCGAGGGGCGGCCTTCTCTGCGTTCCGGGAGCCGTTCCTCCATCCAGGAAGGAACACCCCAATGTCTCAGCCCCACCGCACCGGCCTCGTCATCGAGAGGCTTCTCCGGGACGACTGCCCGCCGTTCGCGCTGCTGCGTCGGCGCACCCCCGGCCACGACCAGGACACCGTCGAGGTGCTGATCGGCCGGGTGCGGGAAGCGGACCGGCTCGCCGATCTCCCGGTCGGTGCACTGCCCTCGCTGGCCCTGGTGCCGTTCCGGCAGATCGCCGAGCGCGGTTTCGATGTGCGCGACGACGGCACGCCGCTGTCCGTGCTGGTCGCGGAGGAGACGTACGAGCTGCCACTGGCCGAGGTGCTGGACCACCTGCCGGTCCATGACGTGCGGGTCGAGAGCGGCGCCTTCGACGTCCCCGACGAGGAGTACGCGGAGATCGTCCGGCGGGTCGTCGAGGACGAGATCGGGCAGGGCGAGGGCGCGAACTTCGTCATCCGGCGGACCTTCCGGGGCGAGATCCCCGGATTCGGCCGGGCCGACGCGCTGGCCCTCTTCCGGCGGCTGCTGGCCGGTGAGCGGGGCGCGTACTGGACGTTCGTCGTGCACACGGGCGACAGCGGAACCGAAGAGCCCTCCGCTTCGGGGCGGCGGCGGGTGACGGGCGGGAGGACGCTCGTCGGCGCCAGCCCCGAGGCACATGTGCGGATGTCCGGCGGGACGGTCGTGATGAACCCGATCAGCGGGACGTACCGCTACCCCGCCGAGGGCCCGACCGTCGAGAATCTGCTGGCCTTCCTCTCCGACCGCAAGGAGAGGGACGAGCTCTCCATGGTGGTCGACGAGGAACTCAAGATGATGTGCACCGTCGGCGACATGGGCGGGGTGGTGGTCGGGCCGCGGCTCAAGGAGATGGCCCATCTGGCGCATACCGAGTACGAGCTGCGCGGGCGTTCCTCGCTGGATGTGCGCCAGGTGCTGAAGGAGACCATGTTCGCGGCGACGGTCACCGGCTCCCCCGTGCAGAACGCCTGCCGGGTCATCGAGCGGTACGAGCCGGGCGGGCGCGGCTACTACGCGGGCGCGCTGGCGCTGCTGCGGCAGGAGCCGGGCGGGGTGCAGACCCTGGACTCACCGATCCTGATCCGTACCGCCGACATCTCGGCCGACGGGCACGTGCGGGTACCGGTCGGGGCGACACTCGTACGCCACTCCGATCCGGACAGCGAGGTCGCCGAGACCCATGCGAAGGCGGCCGGCGTGCTGGCCGCACTGGGGGTGCGGCCGGGCCGGCCGAGGGCCGAGGCGGCGCGTCCGCAGCTGGCGGGCGACCCGCGGGTGCGGACGGCGCTGGACGCCAGGCGGGACGGTCTCGCGCCGTTCTGGCTGCGGATGCAGGAGCGTACGCACGAGCTGTCCGGCCATGCGCTGGTGATCGACGGGGAGGACACCTTCACCGCGATGCTGGCGCACCTGCTGCGCTCCTCGGGCCTGGAGGTGTCGGTGCACCGCTACGACGAGCCGGGGCTGCGCGAGCGCGTACGGGCGCACGAGGGTCCGGTCGTGCTGGGCCCCGGGCCCGGGGATCCGGGTGACATCACCGACCCGAAGATGCGGCTGCTGCGCGAGTTCGCCGTGGAACTGCTCCGTGATCACCGACACGGGCTGCTGGGCGTCTGCCTCGGCCATGAGCTGATCGCGGCGGAGCTGGGTCTGGAGATCGTCCGCAAGTCCGTTCCGTACCAGGGCGCACAGACCCGGATCGATCTGTTCGGGCGGCCGGAGACGGTCGGCTTCTACAACAGCTTCACCGCGCGCTGCGACGAGGGCGCCGTGGCCGAACTGGCGGCACATGGTGTCGAGGCGAGCCTGGACGCGAGGACCGGGGAGCTCCACGCGCTGCGCGGTCCGGGCTTCGCCTCGGTGCAGTTCCACCCGGAGTCCGTGCTGACCCTGCGCGGCGCGGCGGTCGTGGCCGGGCTGCTGGCGGGGCTGCCGGTGGCCTGTTGAAGAGGGTGGACGGGGCCCCGGGAGGAGATCCGGGGGCCCGGTTCACCGGAAGGCACAGGTTCAGCGGGACAGCACCGGGACGAGAACGTTGTCGCTGCGGCGGCCGGCCAGTACACGTCGAGTCCGGCACCCAGGCCGCTCAGCCGAAGAAGACACCCACCTCCGCGTAGAGGGCCGGATCGACGGTCTTCAGCCGGGCGGTCGCCACCGCGATCGGCACCCGGACGATGTCGGTGCCCTTCAGGGCGACCATCGCGCCGAAGTCGCCGTCCCGCACGGCATCGATCGCGTGCAGGCCGAAGCGGGTGGCCAGCCAGCGGTCGGAGGCGCTGGGGGTGCCGCCGCGCTGGACATGGCCGAGGACGGTCGTTCTGGCCTCCTTGCCGGTGCGGCTCTCGATCTGTTTGGCCAGCCACTCGCCGACGCCGGAGAGCCGGACATGACCGAAGGAGTCGTGCGATCCGTCCTTGAGGATCATCTCGCCCTGCGCGGGCATGGCGCCTTCGGCGACCACCACGATCGGTGCGTAGCTCGTGCCGAATCGGGAGGTCACCCAGGCGCACACCTGGTCGATGTCGAAGCGCTGCTCCGGGATGAGGATGACATTCGCGCCGCCGGCCAGTCCGGAGTGGAGCGCGATCCAGCCCGCATGACGGCCCATCACCTCGACGACGAGGACTCGCATATGGGATTCGGCGGTGGTGCGCAGCCGGTCGATGGCCTCGGTCGCGATGGAGACGGCCGTGTCGAATCCGAAGGTGTAGTCGGTGGCGGAGAGGTCGTTGTCGATGGTCTTGGGAACGCCGACGCATTTGATGCCGTGTTCGTCGAACAGGGCCCCCGCCACGCCGAGGGTGTCCTCGCCGCCGATCGTGATGAGCGAATCGACCTCGTACTTGGCGAGGTTTTCCCTGATCCGGCGGACGCCGTGCTCCACGCCGAGCGGATTGGTGCGCGAGGAACCAAGGATGGTGCCGCCGCGCGGCAGGATGCCGCGCACGGCCGGAATGGAGAGCGGCACCGTCTCGCCCTCCAGTGGGCCGCGCCAGCCGTCCCGGAATCCGATGAAGTCGTAGCCGTACTCCTGCACGCCCTTGCGGACGATGGCGCGGATGACCGCATTGAGCCCTGGGCAGTCGCCACCCCCGGTCAGTACTCCGACCCGCATGGAAACATCCCTTCGCCGAAGTGAGCCCGCCGATGACCACGCTATGGGTGATCCAGGTCACTCAGGGATGGGCCGGAGGGGCGATTCCGGTGCATTACGGGGGCGCGGATGGGTCAGGCATCGTCGAGGCCGCGCTCGATCGCATACCGCACGAGCTCCACCCGGTTGTGCAACTGGAGCTTGCCCAGGGTGTTCTGCACATGGTTCTGGACGGTGCGGTGAGAGATGACCAGACGCTCGGCGATCTGCTTGTACGAGAGTCCCTTGGCGACCAGCCGCAGCACCTCGGTCTCGCGCTCGGTGAGCTGCGGGGCCTTGGGTTCGTCGGCGGCGACGGGTGTGGGGTCGGAGGCGAGCCTGCGGTACTCGCCGAGGACCAGCCCGGCCAGCCCCGGAGTGAAGACGGGGTCGCCGACGGCAGTGGACCGCACGGCCTCGGTCAGCTCCCGCGTACTGGCCGACTTGAGCAGATAGCCGGTGGCGCCGGATTTGACCGCCTCCAGTACGTCGGCGTGCTCACCGCTCGCGGAGAGCACCAGGACGCGCAGTCCGGGGTGGGAGCCGACGAGCTCCTTGCAGACCTGAACGCCGGGCATGCCGGGCAGGTTGAGGTCGAGTACGAGGACGTCGGGGGTGGCGGCCTTCGCCCTGCGGACGGCCTGCGGTCCGTCACCGGCGGTCGCCACCACTTCGAAACCGGACTCGGAAAGATCGCGGGCGACGGCGTCGCGCCACATCGGGTGGTCGTCGACGACCATCACCCTGATGGTCCGTCCCCCGGTGGTCCGTTCCCCGGCACCCCGGATGTTCTCCGTGCTCATCCTGCTGATCCTGCCTTCCCCCGTGAAACCTTCGGAACCTTCAACTCGACCTCGGTGCCCTGACCGGGCACGGAAATCAACTCGGCCGTGCCGCCCAGGTCACGCAGCCTTCCCCGGATCGACAGGGCGACCCCCATCCGCCCCTCCCCCTCGGCCTGGGCGAGCCGCCCGTCCGGGATGCCGGGGCCGTCGTCCCGGACCGTCACGATCACTTCGTCCGGCCAGTCCTCGACGAGGATCCAGGCCTGGGCATTCTCCCCCGCATGGACCCTGACATTGTCCAGGGCGGCACTGACAGCCGCCGCCAGCTCCTTCGCGGCCCCGGGAGCGAGCAGCACCGGAGCGCCGGGCTCCGCGAAGCTGATCCGGGAGCCGGCGTGCGGGGCGAGCAGGGAGCGCAGATCGCACTCGGCCTGCCCGGCGGGGTCGTCATCGACCTCGACGCTGCGGACCACGGCGCCCTCGGCGGCGTCCTCGGAGACCCGGGTGGTGAGCACCAGACCGCTGGAGACCAGGGTGCGCAGGGCGACTTCCTGCTCCCCGGCCATCCGGCCCAGTTCGGCGGCCTCGCCGCCCAGCGCCGTGCCGCGGCGCTGCACCATCGCGAGGACCTGGAGCACGCTGTCGTGGATGTCGCGGGCCAGCCGTTCCCGCTCGCGGGTGGCGGCCTCGATCTCCAGGGCGCGGGCGAGGGTGCGCTCACTGGCCCTGGCCACCTCGACGACGTAACCGATGGCGATGGAGGCGACCCAGACCAGCAGGACGTTGTGGAAGGTGTCCCGGCTGGGATCGCCGCGCTCGATGATGTTGGCGACGGCGACGAAGGTGGATGCGAAGGCCGCCCAGCGCCAGCCGCCCTTGATGGCGAAGGCCAGCACGGAGCCCGCGGTCCAGATGGACGGCAGCGTCGGGGCATCGACGTGCTGAGCGTCGAAATCGGCGAGCGGGGTGAGGAGGATGCCGGCAAGGGCGAGGGCCAGGTCGGCGCCGAGGAAACGCTTGGTGCAGGCGACGGCGCCCGCGACCTTCGGGAGGGTGCCGAGCGTCCAGGCCGCCATCACCACCAGGAAGACGACGGCCACCCACGGCCGGTCGTACCTGTCGCGGCCGAAGACGGCGAGCAGGACGGCGTAGAGCATCGTCAGAATGCGGTACGCGGTCAGCGCGCGCCACAGCGGCTGCTCGACCGACATGCGTACGACCCGCTCGCGCCTGGCCACTTCCCCACCCCCGGACGGAAACGACGCGGTTAAGCGCCGAACCGTTCCGTCACCCTTGCGTTCCGGACTCTCTGCGCGCCTGCTTCTCCTCCTCGGCACGGCGCTTCGCCTCGTCCGCGATCTGCCGCTTGGCGGCGGTCGCGTAGATGTCGACGTACTCCTGGCCCGAGAGCTTCATGATCTCGTACATCACCTCGTCGGTGACCGAGCGCAGGATGAAGCGGTCCCCCTCCATGCCGTGGTACCGGCTGAAGTCGAGCGGCTTGCCGATCCTGATCCCCGGGCGCATCAGCTTGGGGATCACCTGGCCCGGCGGCTGGATCTTCTCCGTGTCGATCATCGCGACGGGGATGACGGGCGCTCCGGTGGCCAGCGCCACCCGGGCCAGTCCGCCGGGCTTGCCACGGTAGAGACGACCGTCGGGCGAGCGGGTGCCCTCCGGGTAGATACCGAAGAGCCCGCCGCTCTCGATGACCTCGATGCCCGCCTTGATGGCCGCCTCTCCGGCGCCTCGGGCACCCGAGCGGTCCACCGGGAGCTGGCCGACACCTTTGAAGAAGGCAGCGGTCAGTTTGCCCTTCACACCGGCCCCGGTGAAGTACTCGGACTTGGCGATGAAGGTGACCTTGCGGTCCAGGACGGCCGGCAGGAAGAAGGAGTCGGAGAACGACAGATGGTTGCTCGCGAGGATCGCCGGTCCCTGCGCGGGGATGTTCTCCAGGCCCTCCACCCATGGCCTGAAGGCGAGCTTCAATGACCCGCCGATGGAGAACTTCATTGCGCCGTAGATCAACTCGTGTGCCTCCTGTGTTCTGTCCGACAGACCTTATCCCCTGCGGCCGTCCGCGTTCCCGCCCGGCACGGAGCCGAAGCGGCTGCCGGGGCCGTGACGGCCCTGGTCGGTGTCGGTCCGGTCGCGTACGGTGAAGTAACGACCTCGCCCACGATTGGCAGTGGGAGAAGGAGCGGTGTCTGGGGCCTTCGAATCCAAGGCGGAGGAGGGAGTGATGGCGGAGCCATCGCGACTGACGACAACGCCGGAGTCGGAGGCCCCAGACACCGCGACGCCGCTGACAATCGTGGGCGAGGTCGTAATCCTTCTGCACTCCCCTCTTTCGCTCCCCTTCGAGCCTCACGAACAGGAGACCCCGGTGCCGGTCCTGCCTGGAGCCGAGCCGTTCCGCCACGAGGGCGGAGATGTCGGCGTCCTTCTCTGTCACGGATTTACCGGTTCCCCGCAATCACTGCGCCCCTGGGCCGACTATCTGGCGGAGCGCGGGCTCACCGTCTCGCTGCCGCTGCTGCCCGGGCACGGCACCCGCTGGGAGGACATGCAGATCACAGGCTGGCAGGACTGGTACGCGGAGGTGGACCGGGAGCTGCGCGCCCTGCTGGAGCGGTGCAGCCAGGTCTTCGTCTTCGGGCTTTCCATGGGCGGCACGCTCACACTGCGGCTGGGGGCGAAGCACGGGGACGCGATCAGCGGTCTGGTGCTCGTCAATCCGGCGAACAAGGTGCACGGCCTGTCGGCGTACGCACTGCCGGTCGCCCGCCATCTGGTGCGGACGACGAAGGGGCTGGCGAGCGATATCGCCCTGGAGGGCTCCGCCGAGGTGGGGTACGACCGGGTGCCGTTGCACGCGGCGCATTCGCTGCGGAATTTCTTCCGCCTGGTGGACGCCGAACTGCCCCAGGTCACCCAGCCGGTCGTCCTGCTGCACAGCCCGCAGGACCATGTGGTGCCGCCCGCCGACTCGGCCCGGATCCTCAGCCGGGTGTCGTCGACGGATGTCGAGGAGATCCTGCTGGAACAGAGCTACCACGTCGCGACGTTGGACCACGATGCGGAGCGGATCTTCGACGAGAGCTACCGGTTCATCGGCCGCCTCGCTCCGAGTGTCGGAAAGAAGGGGAGCACGTCAGGTGGCTGAGCACGACGCGGAGCGCGCGGGCAGCGAGGAGGGACGCGAGCCCCTGCCCGCGGAAGGAGCTGCGCTTCCCGCCGAGGGAGCGGCCGTACCCGAAGACGGCACGGATCCGCTGGATGCTGCTGCCCGGAAAGTGCCGCCGGGCGCCGACGGGGAGCGGTCCGGACGGTCGATCGACGAGGACGCCGTGTGGAAGGCGATCGTGGCGGGGTACGGCGAGGAGCCGGCCGACCCGCCCGGCGCCAGGCCGTTCAGGTCGATCGAGGATCTCGCACTGCTGGAGGACGATCAGTCGGGCGTCCTGGATCCGGACAAGGGGGTCGGGAAGAAGACCCCGAAGCCGCCGGAGAAGCCGCTCGGCAGCTCGATCGTGTTCGCCCCCGGCGTCGCCGGTCCGCGCGACTACGAGGTCGCGGAGCCGAAGGACGACGACCTCGACGACAGCGACGAGGGGCATTTCGTCCCCCCGGAGCCGCCGCCGCTGCCGGAGGCCGATGTCACGGCGAAGTTCGCCTGGCTCGCGGTCGTCGGCGGTCCGGTGCTGATGCTGGTCGCGGTGGTGCTGCGGTGGGACATGACCTGGTGGCTCACGACGGTCTGCGTCGGCGGCTTCCTGGGCGGCTTCGTCACGCTGGTGGCGCGGATGGGGGACGACGACGAGGACGACGACGACCCGGGGCGCGGAGCGGTGGTCTGAGACCGGGCAGGTCGGGGTGGCCCGTTAGCCGCTGACGCACAGCTCAGGGCCTGGTCGCGGGCACCCGTAGCGCCGCCAGCACCGGCAGGTGGTCCGTGGCCGCCCGCAGGTCCGCGTCGGTGACACCGGGCAGCGCCGCCGGGACGCCGCAGCCGAGCACCTCGATCCCGCCCGTCGCGAAAACGGCGTCGATGCGCCGCCGCGGACGGTCCGGCGAGATGGTGTTCTCGTCGCCCCATGGCCGGACGGCCCAGCAGTCCTGGAGCCGCCCGGCCAGCCGCCGGAACGCGGACCCGGTCGGTTCGTCGTTGAGGTCGCCGCCCGCGATGGCGTGCTCGACCCCCATCGCGTCCAGCCGTTCCAGCAACATCTCGGCCTGGGCCAGGCGTTCGTCGCGCTGCAGGCTCAGATGGAAGCTCAGCAGACCGATCCGGGTGCCCGCGATCCGTACCACCGACGTGGCGAAGCCCCTGCGGTGCAGTCCGGGAGTGAGCGGCAGCAGCACGTCCTGTGTCCGCTCAACTGTGGCCCGCAGCGAGCAGAGCAGCAGGGGCCCGGCCGCCGTGGCGCCGCCGCTCAGGACGACCAGATCGGTGCGGGCCGCGAGCCAGGCGGCGCGCTTGCGCCAGCGAAAGAAGCGCGGGGCTTCCTGGACGAGGACGAGGTCGGGGGCGCAGGCGCTGATCACCCGGGCCAGTGCCTCGCAGTCGTCGCGCATCGACCGGACGTTGTAGCTGAGCACTCTGATGACGGCCGAACCATCCGGCTCGGTACGGGAGTCGGGTAGTGGCGTCAGGACCATGCGCCTCACGATACGACGGACGCCCGCCGCTCCCCAGAGGGCGCGACGGGCGTCCGGCTCTGTCCGGTTCCGGGATTCAGCCCTGGCGGGCCAGGTCCGCAGCGCCCACCAGACCTGCCTTTCCGCCCAGTTGGGCCGCGAGCACCTGGGCGTGCGGGCGCCACTCGCCGCCGATCAGCCAGCGCCGGAACGACTTGCGGATCGGGTCGAGGACGAGTTCGCCCTCGTCCGACACGCCGCCGCCGACGATGAACGCGGAGGGGTCGAAGAGCGAGGCGAGGTCGGCGAGTCCGGCGCCGGCCCAGCGGGCCAGCTCGCGGAACGAGTCGATCGCCACCGGGTCGCCCTGCCGGGCGGCCGCGCTGATGTGCTTGCCCTCGATGCCGTCCACCGTGCCGTCGCCGAGCGACAGCAGGAGCGTGGCGCTCTCCGGGGTGGCGTTGGCACGCTGCTTGGCGTAGCGGACGAGTGCGCGGCCGGATGCGTACTGCTCCCAGCAGCCCTGGCTGCCACAGCCGCACAGCAGGCCGTCGGGGACGACCCGGATGTGGCCGAACTCGGCGGCCACACCGAAGCGTCCGCGGCGCAGCTTGTTGCCGATGATGATGCCGCCGCCGAGGCCGGTTCCGAGCGTGATGCAGATGACGTCGTCGTGGCCCTGTCCGGCGCCGAAGCGGTACTCGCCCCAGGCGGCGGCGTTGGCGTCGTTCTCGACGACGACCGGAAGGCCGACGCGCTGTTCGACCTTGTCCTTCAGCGGCTCGTGCCGCCAGTCGATGTTGGGCGCGAACAGCACGGTGGCGCGCTTGTCGTCCACATATCCGGCGGCGCCGATGCCGACGGCGTCGATCCGGTGGCCCTCGCTCGCTCCGGACACCGCTGCCGCGATCGCGTCCACAATGCCTTCAGCCGTCGGCGGGGTCGGCACCTTGAACATCGAGAGGATCCGGCCCTCTTCGTCGACCACTCCAGCTGCGATCTTCGTGCCGCCGATATCGACGCCGATGGTGAGTCCCATGAATCCCTCAGTTTCGGTCGAGCCCCGCTGCGGCCAACCGTACCCGAGCCGGGGCCCGGCCCATCGGTGCCGGTCAGTCCAGGTCGATGTGTTCGCCCGCGGCGGGGCCCTCGTCGCGCGGGTCGGTGGGGTCGTCGGCCTTCTTCTCGGTGCCTGCGGGGTCCCCTGCGCCCTGGGTCCAGCGGCGTTCCTGGCCTTCCACGGCGGAGCGGTAGGCGGCGAGGAGTTCGTTGCCGGCCGCGGTGATGTGGTCGAAGACGTCCGGATTGCGTTCGATGACGGGCTCGACGGCGGACTTGGCCTGCTTGATGATCTGCTGCACGGTGCCCTGGGCCGCCGCGCCGAACAGCGGCGACCGGAGGGACGAGACCTTGTCGGCCACGGCGTCGACCAGCTTGCGCAGCTCCTCGGCTGCGGAGCCGGGCGGCGGGCCGTACTGGGCGCGGCGGCGGGCCTTCTCCGCTTCGAAGTCCTCGGCGCAGGCGTTCGCCCACGCGTCGTCGTCGGCGGGACGATCGGTGGCTTCGCTCATGGCGGACTCCTGCGACGTGGTTTGCGGCGGCCCGGCATACGGGGCACCTGCTCACGACGTTACCCGAACCGTGACGCGCCGTTCAGCACGTCCGTGGCCACAGACCGGGATCCGGCGTGAACCGGACCCGGAGCACCCCGTCGGTGAGAGCGGCGCCGGAGACGGTGCAGCGGCGCAGACCGGACTCCAGGGGGACGATCCGGTGGAACGGGCCCACGGTGAGGAGCAGTTCGTTGCCGCGGCGCACCAGTTGGAGGTCCGACTTGACGGCGCCGGGCAGCGGCAGGCACCAGACCAGAACACAGTCGCCGTCGCCGGACGGCGGGGCGGGCACGATACGGCTGCCGGGCAGCAGCTCGTCGAGGCCGTCCGGGGCGTTCGGGTCCTCGATCCACCAGGGGTCGTCGGCCCGGCCGGAGCTCCGGCCGTCCAGCTCCGCGGCGAGTCCGTCGCCCTCGAAGAGGCCACCGCCGGTGCCCGCCTCCTCGAAGACGGTGCGGCCGGCTCCGGTGCCGAGGAGGGTGAGGTCGTCCAGACCTCGCGGATCACGGCCGAGGTGGGGCACTTCGCACAGGGCCGCGGCGGGCACCCATTCCTCGTACCAGTGGTCGATGGTCTTCTCCTGCTGAGCGGCCAGGGCCGCGAACCAGGGGTCGCCGGAGTGCCTGGGCAGTACCCGGTTCACCGCGAGGGTGTCGACGCGCAGTCCGTGCAGGGCGATTCCGGTGCGGGCGGTGCGCAGGGCGTCCTCGGCGGCGGGGCCGGGTTCGGCGACCAGCCGCAGCGTGGTTCCCCGGTCCTCGATCAGCGCCTGGACGGCGGCCAGCTCGGCGTCCCTGCGGGCGGCGGCCTCGTACAGCCACTGGGCGGGCATGGGTACGCCGGCGAGCTGGGCGAGCATCGGGCGCAGGGCACGGGCGGCCTGGCGCTCCGGGGGCAGCAGGCGGCGCAGATAGCGGCGCAGCTGTTCGGGCAGGGCGAGCAGGGCGAGTGCTTCGCGCAGCGGCGGCAGGTCGACGACGAGGAGTTCGTAGCCGCCCGGCGACCAGTCGCCCTGGGCGGCGCGGCGCAGGGCGTGCAGGAAAGCGAGCTGGGCGCTGCCGGGGAGTTCGGTGAGTTCCTCGCCGTCCAGCCGGTTCCCGCCGAGCAGGTCGAGCACACCGGACGCCTGGTCCTGGAGGGCGAGGAGTTCGCTGCGGAAGTGCCCGCCGGAGTCGATGCGGGCGGACCACAGGCCGTCCGTGACCTCGGTGGGTTCCGTGCCTTCGGGGAAGCCGGGTACGGCTTCGGCGGAGAGCAGCAGGGTGCGGCGCCCGCGGCGGGCCGCAGCCAGCGCGGTCGCTGCCGCGACAGTGGTACGGCCGGCGCCGCCGGGGCCGGTGACGAGGACCGTACGCACCGGATCAGGCCTTGGGAACGGACTCGACACGCTTCTTCAGGCCGGCCAGGGCCCGGTCGATGATGACCTTCTCAGCCTTGCGTTTGATCATGCCGAGCATCGGGATCTTGACGTCGACGGTCAGCCGGTAGGTGACCTCGGTGCGGTCGCCGTCGCCGATCGGGGCCAGTGCGTAGGAGCCGTCGATGGCGCGCAGCATCTGGGACTTGACGAGGGTCCAGCTGACCTCGTGGTCGCCGGTCCAGGTGTACGCGAGGGTGTGGTCGTCCTTGATCGCTCCGGCGTCGAGGACGAGACGGACCTTCTCGGCGTGGCCCTGGTCGTCGAGGGAGAGGACCTCGGCCTCCTTGACCTCGCCGGTCCACTCCGGGTAACGGGCGAAGTCGGCGATCACTCCCATGACGTCGGCCGGCGCCGCCTCGATCGTGATGCTCGAGCTGGTGTGTTCAGCCATCGCCGTGGCTCCTCCAGTGCGGTGTACCGGTGCGTCGGCAGAAGCCTGCCGTCAGAAGGCTATCGCGTGTGCGCGGCGCCTCGTTCCAGGGTCCGGTGCCGGTGCGGTCACCACTCCAGGGCCCAGGGCCTGCCGGTGGACGCGAAGTGGCCGACGTTCACACATTCGGTGGCTCCGATCCGCATCCGGCGGACCAGCGGCTGGTGGACATGGCCGAACAGTGCGTACCGGGGGCGGGTCCTGCGGATGGCGTCGAGCAGGGCCCGGCTGCCGCGTTCGAAGCGACGCGCCACCGTGTCGTACGTCAGCTCCGGCACGTCGGGCGGGATGTGGGTGCAGAGCACGTCGACCGGTCCGATGGCCTCGATCTTGGCCGCGTACTCCTCGTCACTGATCTCGTACGGGGTGTTCATCGGGGTCTTCAGGCCGCCGCCGACGAAGCCGAGTACGCGGCCGCCGATCTCGACGCGGTCGCCGTCGAGGACGGTGGTGCCCGGGCGCGCGTACTCGGGCCACAGTCCGGGGATGTCGACGTTGCCGTAGGTGGCGTACGTAGGGGTGGGGAAAGCGGCGAAGAGTTCGGCGTACTGCCTGCGCACCGCCGAGACGATCGCGGCGTTGCGGTCCATGCCCGCCCATAGGCGCCGGCCGAACTCGCGGGCCTCCTCGAAGCGGCGAGCGGTGCGCAGTTCGACGATCCGGTCGGCGTTCTCCACGCCGAACAGATCGGGGAAGATGCCGCGCGAGTGGTCGGCGTAGTCGAGGTAGAGCACCAGGTCACCGAGGCAGATCAGCGCGTCGGCGCCGTCCCCGGCACGGGCCAGGGCCTCGGTGTTGCCGTGTACGTCACTGACCACATGAACACGCGTGCGCCGTGCGGTCGGGGTTCCTCGGCTGTTCGCTCCGGCTGGCATGACGATCACCCTAGAACTCCGCTCTCCGCCTGGGTAGAGGCCGCCGGACCTGCGGCGACCTCCGGGCGGTATTCGCGGTGGACTACTGTGCGACCAATGATCACCGTTTGTGTGTGATGCATAAGACATCTGACCGGACCCCCTATCGGGAACCAAGTACTGGTCGGTAACGTCCGGGCAGTCCAGTCGTGCTCACCTCACTGAGCACCTGCCAATCTGGGACCGCAGCCGGTGCGTCACACAGAGCCGTGGCACCGGAGCCCGATGAGGAGCAGCAGTCTTGCGCGAGTTCAGCCTTCCGGCCCTGTACGAGGTCCCCTCGGACGGCAACCTGACGGATCTCATCCGCCGCAATGCCGCTCAGCATCCCGATGTCGCGGTAATGGGCCGCACGGTGGCGGGCGTGTGGACCGATGTCAGCGCCGCACAGTTCCTGGCCGAGGTCAGAGCCGTCGCCAAGGGACTGATCGCCGCGGGTGTCGACGCGGGCGACCGGGTGGCTCTGCTCTCCCGCACCCGCTACGAGTGGGTACTGCTCGACTTCGCGATCTGGAGCGCGGGCGCGGTCACCGTCCCGGTGTACGAAACCAGTTCGCCCGAGCAGATCCAGTGGATCCTCGGTGACTCCGGCGCCGCCTTGTGCATCGTGGAGTCCGAGGCCCACAAGGCCGCCGTGGTCTCGGTCGAGGCGGATCTGCCGACTCTGAAGGGCATCTGGCAGATCGAGGACGATGCGATCCGCCGGCTGTCGGAGACCGGCTCGGACGTCTCGGACGAGATCCTGGACCTGCGGATGGCGAGCGCCAAGGCGGACGACCCGGCCACCATCGTCTACACCTCGGGCACCACCGGCCGTCCCAAGGGCTGTGTGCTCACGCACCGCAGCTTCTTCGCGGAGTGCGGCAATGTGGTGGAGCGGCTGAAGCCCCTTTTCCGTACCGGCGAGTGTTCGGTGCTGCTCTTCCTGCCCGCCGCGCATGTCTTCGGACGGCTGGTCGAGGTGGCCTCGGTGATGGCCCCGATCAAGCTCGGCTGCGTACCGGACATCAAGAACCTCACGGATGAACTGGCCTCCTTCCGGCCGACATTGATCCTCGGTGTGCCGCGGGTCTTCGAGAAGGTCTACAACTCGGCGCGCGCCAAGGCGCAGGCCGACGGCAAGGGCAGGATCTTCGACAAAGCCGCGAACACGGCGATCGCGTACAGCCGCGCACTGGGTACCCCTCGGGGCCCGTCCATGGGCCTGAGGTTCACACACAAGATCTTCGACCGGCTGGTCTACAGCAAGCTGCGGACCGTCCTCGGCGGACGCGGCGAGTACGCGATCTCCGGCGGCGCACCGCTGGGCGAGCGGCTCGGCCACTTCTACCGCGGTATCGGCTTCACCGTCCTGGAGGGTTACGGCCTCACCGAGACCTGTGCGGCCACCACCTTCAATCCGTGGGACCGGCAGAAGATCGGTACGGTCGGCCAGCCGCTGCCCGGCTCGGTCGTCCGGATCGCCGACGACGGCGAGGTGCTCCTGCACGGCGAGCACCTGTTCACCCGCTACTGGAACAACGAGGCGGCGTCGGCCGAGGCGCTGGCCGACGGCTGGTTCCACACGGGCGACATCGGCACGCTCGACGAGGACGGCTATCTCACGATCACCGGCCGCAAGAAGGAGATCATCGTCACGGCGGGCGGCAAGAACGTCGCTCCCGCGGTGATCGAGGACCGCATCCGCGCGCACGCCCTGGTCGCCGAGTGCATGGTGGTCGGCGACGGACGGCCGTTCGTGGGCGCGCTGATCACCCTGGACGAGGAGTTCCTGCGCCGCTGGGCCGAGGAGCACGGCAAGCCGGCCGGCTCGACGGCCGTGTCGCTGCGCGAGGACCCGGAGCTGCTGGCCGAGGTGCAGCGGGCGGTGGACGACGGGAACGCCGCGGTGTCCAAGGCGGAGTCGGTACGCAAGTTCCGCATCCTGGCCTCCCAGTTCACGGAGGAGGCGGGCCACATCACACCCTCTCTGAAGCTGAAGCGGAATGTGGTGGCGAAGGACTTCGCGGACGAGGTCGAGTCGATCTACCGGGGCTGACCGGGAGTACGTGAGAGGGGGCCCGCACGGCGAGTGCGGGCCCCCTTCCCACGTATCGCGTCACGTGGGGTCAGACGTATCGCTTCATGTGGGGTCAGAGCAGTGCCCGGAGTCTCTCGGCCAGCAGGTCCCAGCGCCACTTCTCCTCGACCCAGACCCGCCCCCGCTCCCCCATCCGCTGCCGCAGCTCCGGGTCGCGCAGCAGGGTGACGATCCGGTCGGCCGACTCCTCCGCTGAGCCGCCGCGCACCACCCACCCGGTCTCGCCGTCGAGCACGGCGTCCGGCGCACCGCCCGAGTCGCCCGCCACCACCGGCAGTCCGGTCGCGGACGCCTCCAGGAAGACGATGCCGAGGCCCTCCACGTCGAGGCCGCCGCGACGGGTCCGGCACGGCATGGCGAAGACGTCTCCCGCGCCGTAGTGGGCGGGCAGCTCGTCCCACGGCACCGGCCCGGTGAAGCGCACCGAGTCGCCGACCCCCGTCTTCTCGGCCAGCCGCTTCAGCTCCTTGGCGTACGGTCCGCCGCCGACGATCAACAGCACCGCGTCCGGCACCTGCGCCAGGATCGCGGGCATCGCGAGGATCAGCGTGTCCTGTCCCTTGCGCGGCACGAGCCGTGACACACAGACGACGACGGGCCGGTCCGAGAGCCCGAGCCGGGCCCTGACCAGGTCCCCGCCGGAGCCCGGGTGGAAGGTCTTCTCGTCGACGCCGGGCGGCAGTTGGACCATGCGGTCCGCCGCCTCGGGACTGAGTGCGGTGGCGATCCGGGAGCGGGTGTACTCCCCCAGGTAGGTGATCGTGTCCGTGCCTTCGCCGATCCTTCCCAGCAGCTGCCGGGCCGCGGGCAGCTGGGCCCAGCCCGCCTCGTGCCCGTGCGTGGTGGCGACCAGGCGGCGGGCCCCGGCCCTGCGCAGCGCCGGAGCCATCAGCCCGAGCGGGGCCGCGGCGCCGAACCAGACGGATGTGCAGCCGTGCATGCGCAGCAGCTGCACCGCGCGCCGGGTGACCCGTGGGGTCGGCAGCAGCATCGTCGTCCGGTCGCGGACGACGATGAACGGCTGCTCCGCGTCGAAGGCGGCGGTGGCCGCGATGCCTTCGGGGCTGCGCTTCCAGGTGGAGGCGTATACGACGATCTGTCCGGGGTCCAGGCGCAGTGCCATGTTGTGCAGGAATGCCTGGATGCCACCGGGGCGGGGCGGGAAGTCGTTGGTCACGATCAGGGTCTTGTCCATCCCTGCCGACAGTACCGGGCGGCCGGGCTGATGGTCTCGCGCAGGCCGGGCGGGCATCATGACTGGTCGTACCGCCCGAGTGCCCACAGACGAAGCGGATGAGGCGTCCATGACGGGATCGACCGGCGTGCGGCTCGCTCTCGCGGTGTGGGCGCTCACCAGGGTCGCGCTGCTGCTCTGCGTCACGAAGGTGATCACGCTGCCCGGACCGGACGTGACCAGTGACGTCTCGGTGATCTACCGCAGCTGGTCCGAGGTCCTGAAGACCGGTACGTACCCGCAGTCCGACGTCACCTGGCAGTACCCGCCGCTCGCCGCGCTCGCCATCCTCTCCCCCGCCCTGTTGCCGTTCCTGGACTACGCCTCGGCCTTCTTCGTCCTCGCGTTCCTGTGCGACGCACTGGTGCTGGGGCTGCTGCTGTACGCGGGCCGCCGGACCGGCCGGTGGGCGGGCGCCTGGGTGTGGGTGGCGGGGGTGCCGCTGCTCGGTACGACCGCGTACGCCCGCTACGACGTGATGGTGGCGGCGGTGGCGGCGGCGGCGCTGCTGGCCGGGGTGCGGCATCCGCGGGTGCTGGGGGTGCTGGCCGCCGTCGGTGCGCTGCTGAAGGTGTGGCCGGCGCTGATCCTGGCCGGGACCGCTCGTGGGTCGCGGACGCGCCGGGCATGGACGGCCGCTGCGGTGGCGGCGGCCGGGCTGCTGGTGGTGTGCACCGTGGCGATGCCCGGTGCGCTGGCCTTTCTCGGCTTCCAGCGCGACCGGGGCACCGAGGTCGAGTCGCTGGGGGCGCTGGTCTTCCATGTGTGGCGGCAGTTCGGCTGGCAGGGCCGGGTGGAGCTGCACTACGGCTCGATGGAGTTCCTGGGTCCGCATGTACCGGTGGTGAGCACGCTCGCCCTCGGTCTGTCCGTCGTGGCCTTCGGCTGGCTGCTGGTGTGGCGGCTGCGGGCCCATGACTTCCGGGTGAACACCCCGGCCGACGCGGCGTTCACGGCGGTGCTGCTGTTCACGACGACGAGCCGGGTGATCAGCCCCCAGTACATGCTGTGGCTGGTCGCCCTGGCGGCGGTCTGCCTGGTCTTCCGTGACAGCCGGATGGGGCTGCCGGCTCTCCTGGTGCTGCTCGCCACGGGCATCACTCAGCTGGAGTTCCCGTTCGGGTTCGTCCATGTGGTGACCAGCGACGCGACCGGCGTGACGCTGATGTTCCTGCGCAACGGTCTGTTGGTCGCGGCGACGCTGACCGCCTGCCGGCAGCTGTGGCGGCAGGCGGTGTCCGGGGTGCCGCGCAAGGGCGGCCGGCCACCGGCTGCCCGGTCCGGCGTCGGCCGGGAGGCGGAGCCGGCCGGCTCCTGAGCGTGCCTCGCTCAGCGCCTGTCGGGTGACCTTCGACCGGCCGTGGCTGCCCGGCCAGAGGTCGCCCGGCAGGCTCTCAGCCGAGCCGGGAGCGCAGATACTCCCGCCAGCGTGCCGTGAACTCCTGCGGGGTCGTGGAGAGCACCTCCTGCATGGCCTGCTCCACCGCCCCGTCCCGCCCCGGGTGCCCTCCGACAGCCCGGTAGAAGGCGAACAGCTTCGCCTCGCCCCAGTGGTCGGCGATCAGCTCGCAGGCCAGCCAGGCGCCCTCGTACGCCCTCGCCAGGCGCGCGGAGTCGCCCTCGAAGGCGAAGTCCTCGTCCGCGGGGAGTCCGTCGGGCAGATCGCCGCTCAGGACCGCGTCGGCCAGTTCGGGCGCGGCCTGTACGGCGGTACGGTCCTCGGTGCGGTAGGCCGCCCAGTCGGCGAAGCCCTCGGAGAGCCAGGTCGGGGTGGCGGCGGAGGTGCGGGCGCGGGTGGCGACGTGGGTGGTCTCGTGGGTGAGGACGATCCGCTGCCCGAAGGTGCCGAGCATGCCGTACGCCTGCGGGTTGACGATCACCCGGTCCGCGGGCGCCCGGTCCGGACCGCCGGTCTGCCCGGTGGTGACGGCGGCGATGCCCCGGTAGCTCGCCGCCGGTGACCCCAGCAGCTCCGCCATGTCCTCCACGGTGTGCGGTACCAGCACCATCACGCGGCCTGCCCAGCGTTCCGGCCAGGCGTCCGAGACGGCGGGCACCGCGCGGTCCGCGGCCCGGGCGATCCGGCGCAGCTCCTGCCCGGTGCGGCCGACCCCGAGGACGAGGCTGTGCGTTCCGCGTACAACCTGGACATCGCCCTGCTGCCAGAGCTGTCGGCCGCCGTCCTTGCCCGCCCGGTCGCCGACGATGTACCAGCGGCCGTCCGCGCCGGCCTGTCTCAGATCGAGCACCCGGTCCACGACGACCGGGGCGGCGTCGTAGCCCTTGACCTGGTAGCGCAGCTGGACGTCCGCGGTGGCCCGGTCGGCGCCCTGTCCGGTCAGGTCCGTCAGCCGGTACGTCCATGAGCTCAGCGGTACGTCCGCGAGATTGTCCAGTTCCCGGCGCTGGGCCGTGCGCAGCGCGGTGGCCTGCGGGTCTATGGCGGCCAGATAGGCGTCCGTATCGTGGTCCAGCACGGCGGCCGCGCGGCGGTCCAGGACTACGCGGACAGAGCGGGCGGTGGAGTCCGGGGCGGCGCCGTCGTCGGGGGCCACACAGGCGGAGGCGAACAGCAGCCCGGCGAGCAGCACTCCCGCCGTGCGCCGTCCTCGGTCGCGTCCCGCCCGTGCGGTGTGCCGTCCGTCGATCCAGGTCACCCGGTCGAGGGTACGGGTCAGACGCGGGTGACCGAGGAGACGGGCATCATGCCGACGGGGTCGTAGCGCACCGGGGCGCCCGGGTACGGGGCGTGGATCACCTGGCCGTCGCCGACGTACATGCCGATGTGGCCGGCGTCCGCGCGGTAGGCGACCAGGTCGCCGGGGCGGGCCTCGGAGAGCGGCACCATGTGCCCCGCGTACCGCTGGGCCTGCGAGGTGCGCGGCAGGCTGACCCCGGCCTGGGCGTACGCCCACTGCATCAGCCCGGAACAGTCGAATCCGGCGGGTCCGTTGGCCCCCCAGATGTACGGGCGGCCCAGTGCCTGCCGGACCGCCATGACGGCGGCGGCCGCGCGGGCGGAGCCGGCCGGCAGATCCGCCGTGGCCGGGAACACCTCGTCGCGGCCGGAGCGCGAGGCCCGCGCGAAGTCCGCCCGGTCGGCCCTGGGCAGCGCGTCCAGCAACTGCTTGGCCCGGCTGAGCTTGCGCTCGACGGTCCGTTTGTGACGGGCGGCCGCCGCCTTGTTGCGCTCCAGATCGGCCAGCGCCCGGGCGGCCTCCGCACGGATCTGTGCGAGAGAGCGCTGGGCCTGCCGGAGTTGCCGCAGCCCGGTGGCCTGACGCTCGGTCAGGCGGTCCAGAGCGGCCGCCCGGTCGAGGTAGGTGTCCGGGGCGGAGGAGAGCAGCAGGGCGAGCGAGGGGTCGAGGCCGCCCGAGCGGTACTGCGCGCTCGCCACCGAACCGAGCGCCGTACGCATCCGGTTGAGGCGTTCCTGGCCGCGGGCCGCCCGCTCCTGGATCCGCTTCACCTCGTCGCGCAGCCGGTCGGCGTTCTCACCGGCCTCGTTGTACTGCTCGGTGGCCCGCTCGGCCTCGCTGTACAGCCGGTCGACCCGGGCCTTGGCGCTCCGGGGCGTGTCCTGCGGGCCGGCGTTCGCGGTGCCCGCCCCGAGCGTGGCGGCAGCGGTCGCCGCCGCGGCCGACAGAACAGTGATCCGGGCGCCCCGGTCGAGGCCGGGCTGTGTGGAACGGCGATGGGACACCACAGGACGCCGTACTCCCTTCCGCTGTACGCAGACGTGCGCGGCCCCTGCCGCCCGGGGCGGGCGGACCGACGACCGGGAGCCGCGCAGCAGGCAGACAGTAGTCGGGCGGTTACGCAGCGGCCAAAGGCCGCGCCGGGCGGATGGGCGTCGGAAACATGAACGCCCCGCCGGTGACCTGTGGTCTCCGGCGGGGCGGACGGTCTGCGCGGGCGCGGGAATTCGCCCGTTCGGGCGTCGTCAGCCGACGCGCACGCCGAACTGGAAGCTGCCCATGGTGTTCATCGACTCGTAGCGGACGACCGTGCCCGGGTACGGGGCGTGCAGGACGGTGTTGTTGCCCGCGTAGAGGCCCACGTGCTGGGTGTTGTTGAAGAACACCAGGTCGCCGGGCTTCAGCGCGCTGCGCCCGATGCGGACGCCGTCGTTGACCTGGGTGTACGTGACCCGGGAGATGCTGACGTTGGCCTGGGCGTAGGCCCACTGGGTCAGCCCGGAGCAGTCGAAGGATCCGGGGCCGGTACCGCCACGCTGGTACGGCTTGCCCACCTGGGTGGCGGCGGCGCTCAGGGCGGCGGCACCCCGGGCGGAGGCGGGGGCCTCGTTGCCCGGGCTGGCGTTGCCCGGGTTGGCGTTGCCCGAGCCGGCGTTGCCCAGGCTGGCCCGCTCGCCCGCGGCGCGGCTGGCACGCCGGTCGTCCTCGCGCATCTTCGCGCGCTCGGCTTCGGTCAGCGTGTTGAGCAGGCGCTGCGTCTCGGCCAGCTTGTCCTGGAGCTTCTTCTTCTTCGCGCCGAGCGTCTTGCGTACGTCCTCGAGGTCACCGAGCTTGTCCTGGGCCTCCTTGCGCTCCTGCGCGAGGACCCGCTGCTTCTCCTGGATCTTCCCCAGCGTCTCGGCCTGCTTGGCCGTCAACTGGTCGAGGGTCGAGGCCTCGTCGAGGAAGCTGTCCGGGCTGGACGAGAGGAAGAGCTGCACCGACGGGTCGATGCCGCCGGAGCGGTACTGGGCGGCGGCGAGCGAACCGAGGCCGCTGCGCAGGTTGTTGATCTCCTGCTGGCCGCGGGCCACCTTGTCCTGCAGCGCGCTGACTTCCTTCTCCAGCTTCTGCTGCTTCTCCTTGGCGCCGTAGTACTGCTCGTTGGCCGCGCCGGCCTCATGGCCGAGCTTCTCGATCTCCGCCTTGACCTCGCCCTTGGAGGGCTTCGGGGCGGCTTGGGCCGCCTGGGAGGTCAGGGCCACGGCTGCGGCGGCGGTCGCGGTGAGCACGGTCACACGGGCGCGGCTCGGCTGCTTGGGACGACGGTGGGACGCCACGAAGGCGAGCTCCTTCTTCCTCGAGCCGCCTACCGGGCTGTGGGGGACTGGCATCCCCGGCTCCGTGCACGTCACGGACTCGGCGGTGCCTTCGCCGTCACCCCGGATGGGTGATCAACCGTGCGAAGGTTCGAAGCTCGACCCTAGTGACCAACTTGTGATCAGTTCAAATCCTCACAAGAAAAATCTCGTCACAGGAGATAGTTCTTTACCCACATCACACGGGGCGTAGCGGCGAATTGACGGTCCGTTCCCTGATTTCCACCGAGTCCCGACAAGCATCTCTAGACGCGCGAAAGACGCTTCAGGAGCATGACGGACGCAACGGGCCTGGCGCCCGACTTCGCCACTCCGTCGGCGACTTCGCGGTCGGTGGAGACCACCACGACAGGCCGGCCCGGCGGTTCGGCGCGCGCCAGCTGACGAATGAGTTCGTCGGCGGTCACACCGGGCTTGCTGAACAGCACCCGGACCCCGCGCGGCGGGGCGAGCAGTACCGGGGCGGCCAGTTCGGCCCCGTCGAAGACACAGGTCATCTCGGCGCCGGTCTGCGCCGCGAGGACCGCGAGACCGCCCAGCAGCCTCAGCCGCTGCTTCTCCAGCGGCAGTTGTGGATAGCCGGTCTTGGTGACGTTGTAGCCGTCCACGATCAGATGCGCCTGCGGCAGCGCGAGCAACTGGTCGAGCAAAGCCGGATCGGTCTCCGAAAGGGCCCTGGCGGCAATGTCCTTGGGCGACATCCTGCCGGGCTCGACCGCGTCGGCACTGTCCGCCGGGCGGATCGAGGAGGGCGGCAGGGCCAGTTCGCGACGGAGCCCGCGGGCCGCGTCGAGCACCGTGTCCAGCAGCAGCCGCAGCCGCATGTCCTCGACCGAGCGGCCCTCCCTGGCGGCCCTGCGGCCCGCCTCGACGGACGCCTCGGCCTCACCGAGCCGCGCCTTGAGGCGACGGGACTCGCTCTCGGCCGCGGAGATCCGGGCGGCCGCCTCGGACCTCACGGCGTCGGTCTCGGCCCGGCTGCGGCGCAGCGCGGCCTCGCCGCGCTTGACGTCGTTGACGGCACTGCGCAGTTTCCGCTGAAGGGATTCGGCTTCCTTGCGTGCCGCCTCCAGCTCGCCACGGAGCCGTTCGGTCTCGCTCCTCGTCAGGGAACGGGCCAGGGCGAGTTCCTCGCGCAGGCGTACCAGCTCGCGGCGGCTCTCCTCATCGGCGCGCTCGGCATCGGCACGCTGGGCCTCCTCACCGGCGGAGGCGACCAGCTTCACCCAGCCGTCCGGGCGCAGCACATAGGCCGCGGCGGCCACATCGACGGGGTCGGCGGCGGCGGGCGGCGAACCGGCCTCCAGTGCGGCCGTCAGCTCCGGCTGCCCCTCCCTGAGCCATTCGCCGATGCGCTGCCGGAACAGTGCGTCGCCCTCCAGCGCGGCCGCCATCGCGTTTCCGGCGAACTTGGCGCGCCGGGTCGGGGTGAAACGGACGTACTGCCTCAGCTGGGCCGGGAGTTCGGTGACCGTCAGACCGCCGAAGGCGTCCGAGACCAACGCGACGACCCGGCGCCGCACACCTTCGGGCAGCGGGCGGTCGAGCGCCTCGACGGCGTCTTCGGCCGCCTCGGCCGAATCGGCGCCGTTAGCGGGCTGCTCCACCATCCGTCACCCCAAATTGTCTGTCCGCGCGGCCCCGTCAGGAGTCGGCACCCGGCCTGGCCACCAGTTCGATCTGATCCACCGCGTTGCACCAACGACAGCGCACCGACTCGATGGTCTCACTGACCACCTCGCGTTCCTCAACGGTGGCCTCTCCGGCCAGGTCGAGGTGGACGTACTCGACGACCTTGGATGATCGCGTCACGTCGAACCGCGTCAGATTTCCGCACAGCGTGCAGCGCCAGCGGGTCCCGTCGGTCGGCTGGGGAACCGTCGTCATCGTGCGTCCTCTTTCGTCGAGCCTCGTGCTGCCTGCTTCAAGGATCTCGCGGTGCGCCGTCGAACTGCGGATGTCCTGCCGTAACCCTACGGCCTTGTCACGTCCCCCCCGACACGGCGAGGCGGTCTGTCCCGTTCCCTCCGCTTGCGTCATGCTCTGTTCATGATCGATCGGCGGGCTGCGGGCGGCAGATTGACCAGCGGACTCCTACGAACGGTCACCTCGGGCAGACCGTCGGTGACCTATGCCCTGATCGCAGCGTGCTGTCTGGTCTTCCTGCTCAGCCCGCTCTCCGGCTTCGAACCGTCCCGCAGCACCGCCGACGCCCTGCTCGCCGCCCAGGCCGGATATTTCGAACGATGGGGCGTGATCCCGAGCGAGCTGTGGGGCGGCTCCGCACGCCCCCTGCTCACCCCGCTCACCGCCCTCTTCGTGCACGGCAGCTGGCTGCACCTGCTCGGCAACATGCTCTTCCTGTACGTGTTCGGGGCGATGGCCGAGGAGCGCATGGGCCATGCCGAGTTCACCTTCTTCTATCTCGGCTGCGGCTACCTCGCGCTGGTCGCCTATGCGGCTGCGCACGCCACGTCCGATCAGACGCTCGTCGGCGCGTCGGGGGCGATCTCGGCGGTGCTGGGGGCGTTCCTGTACCTCTTCCCCAGGGCCCGGGTCACCAGCCTGTTCCCCTTCCTCTTCTTCCTGCCGCTGCGCTTCCCCGCCTGGATCGTGCTGATCTTCTGGTTCGTCCTGCAGTGGCTGGCGGTCCAGGGCGCGGACAGCGGGGGCCCCGGCGTGGCCTATCTGGCCCATGTGGTCGGCTTCGCCCTCGGCTTCCTCTACGCCTGGGGGCGTTACCGGCGTACGGATAGAGTGAAGACTCCAGCCACGGCCACCGAGGGAGAAAGCCAGCCGTGATCACCGCGATCGTGCTCATCAAAACCAGCGTGGACCGGATTCCCGAGATCGCCGAGGCCATCGCCGCGCTGGACAGCGTCAGCGAGGTCTTCTCGGTCACCGGCACGTACGACCTGATCGCCATGGTCCGGGTGGCCAAGCACGACGATCTGGCGGACGTCATCCCCGGCCGGATCAGCAAGATCCCCGGCGTCGAGGCCACCGACACGCATGTGGCCTTCCGTACGTACTCGCAGCATGACCTGGAGGCCGCCTTCGCCATCGGCCTCGACGCGTAGGTACGCTCCGCAGGCCCACCGGCATGTGGGGGGGCGGGCTCGGGCGGCGGGCCGCGCGCCGGGGGGGGGGGGCGGGCGGGGGGGCGGGG
>NZ_JBIRGM010000010.1:0-76441 GCF_044328025.1 Streptomyces sp. NPDC018000 | reverse complement strand
CCCCCCCCACCCCGCCGAAGTGCTGCGTGCTTTTCAGAGCTGCGCTGCGCCCGGGTCCGGGACGCAGCGGCCGTCCTCGGTGCGGTACTTCCACTGGGCGCCCTTGCTCACCAGCTCCTTGACCGCGCGGACGAATCGCTCGATGTGCTCGTCCGGCGTACCGGCGCCGAAGCTCACCCGGATCGCGTTGAGCGAGGGGGTCCCCCCGGTCGAGCCAGTTCGAGACCGGGGGATCTCGCCCGGCCCGGCTTCGGGCGCGCCGCACTCGCCGACCTCCTGCGGGTCGCTGCCCAGCAGGGTCCGGACCAGCGGATGGGCACAGAACAGTCCGTCGCGGACCCCGATTCCGTACTCGGCGGAGAGCACGGCGGCGAAGTGTGAGCTGTTCCAGCCCTCCACCACGAAGGAGATGACGCCGACCCGTGGAGCGTCGTCGCCGAACAGCGAGAGCACCTTGACCTCGGGGACGTCGGCGAGACCGGCCCGGACCGCGGTGACGAGGCGCTGCTCCCGGGCGACCAGGTTGTCGAAGCCCGCCTCGGTCAGCGCCCTGCAGGCAGAGGCGATGGAGTACGCGCCGATGACATTGGGAGAACCGGCCTCGTGACGGGCGGCCGTGGAGTGCCACTCGACGTCGACACCGCCGTCGGTGCGGCGGGCGACCTTGCGCGAGGCCCCGCCGCCGGCCAGGTACGGCTCGGCATCCTGCAGCCAGTCGGCCCGGCCCGCCAGCACACCGGAGCCGAACGGCGCGTACAGCTTGTGTCCGGAGAAGGCGACCCAGTCGACGTCCAGCCCGGCGATGTCGACGGGGTGGTGCGGGGCGAGCTGCGCGGCGTCCAGCACGATCCGGGCACCGTGCGCGTGCGCGGCAGCCGCCAGCTCCTTGACCGGCCACAGCTCGCCGGTGACGTTGGAGGCGCCGGTGACGCAGACCAGCGCGGGGCCAATGGGGCCTCCCCTGCTCGAACGGAGTTGAGAGCTTGGGGAGGGGTCACGATCGGCGAGCGCCCGCTCCAGCGTCTCGACAACCTGGGCCGGGGTGCGCGGGGCGTTCAGGTAGGTCACCCGGGCGTCGCGCCACGGCAGCAGCGAGGCGTGGTGCTCGGTCTCGTACACGAAGACCTGACAGTCGGCGGGAATGACGGCGGCCAGCAGGTTGAGTGAGTCGGTGGTCGACCGGGTGAAGATCACCTGGTCGTCGGCGCGACAGCCGAGGAACTCCGCGACGGTCGCGCGGCTGTTCTCGAAGAGGTCCGTGGAGAGCTGCGAGAGGTACCCGGCGCCGCGGTGGACGCTGCCGTAGTACGGGGCGTACGCGGCCACGTCGTCCCAGACGCGCCGCAGGGCCGGGGCACTGGCGGCGTAGTCGAGAGCGGCGTACGTGACTTCACCACCCGTGACCAGCGGAACCGTTACATCCTCACCCAGAACCGGCAGAGGGGTACAAAGCGACTGGTTGGCGGCAGCGGTGAAGACAGACATGGTGAACTCCCGTAACAGGCAGGCGAATTGCATGCGCCGGCGGATACGCGGCAGCGCAGCAGAAAGTGAAGAAGAGTGTGCGGAGGAGGGCCGAGAAGCCCTATCGCATTCGCGTGCTCACAAGAGACTCCCTAGGGACCAGGACCCCGGGGGCTGGCATTCACAGATGCCGAGGGGCCCGCGCTTGCCGCAGACCTCGCTGCCTACGGCCTGGTCTTCACCCGGGGCACCCCGCCACGGACGGAGGGTTGCCGGACAGCGGGCCGGGGCCGTAGTCGCTGTCACTCATGACCTGCCCAGCATCTTGCCATACGTCCATCAACGCGCAAGGCGCGGTCCAAGATCTGGACCGCGCCCCGCGTCACCATTCCGTCCGGTCAGGCGTTGCTGGCCGCCACCCAGCGCTCCAGTGCCTGCCGGGCCGCCCCCGAGTCGATGGACTCGGCGGCCTTCGCGATCCCGGCGGCGAGCTGCTCGTTCAGCGTGTCGTCCGTCGGATCCAGCGCAACCAGCGCCGCCGCCGAATTGAGCAGCACGGCCTCCCGTACGGCCCCTCGTTCGCCGGCCAGCACCCGGCGGGCCACATCCGCGTTGTACGAGGCGTCGGCACCGCGCAGCGCCTGGGCCGGCACCAGCTCCAGACCGACATCGCGCGGGTCGAACGCCTCCTCGCGCACCGATCCGTCCCGGACCACCCAGACGCGCGAGGTCGAGGTCGTCGCCAACTCGTCCAGGCCGTCGTCGCCACGGAAGACCAGCGCCGAATTGCCGCGCTCGGCAAGGACACCGGCGACGATGGGCGCCATCCGCAGGTCGGCGACGCCGATGGCCTGGGAGCGCACGTCGGCCGGGTTGGTGAGCGGCCCGAGGATGTTGAACGTCGTCGGGGCGCCGAGCTCCTTGCGGGCCCTGGCGGCGTGGCGAAGGGCAGGGTGGAACTTCACCGCGAAGCAGAAGGTGATGCCCGCCTCCTCGGCGACCTCGACGACCCGTTGCGCACTGAGCTCCAGATTGACGCCGAGCTTCTCCAGCACATCGGAGGAGCCGCTCGCCGACGAGGAGGCGCGGTTGCCGTGCTTGACGACCTTGGCGCCGGCACCCGCGACGACGATCGCCGACATTGTGGAGATGTTGACCGTCTTGGCGAGGTCGCCGCCGGTACCGACGATGTCGACCGTACGACCGGGTACGCGGATGGTGTTGGCGTGCTCGTACATCGCGCGCACCAGGCCGGACACCTCCTCGACCGTCTCTCCCTTGGCGCGCAGGGCAACCGCGAACCCGGCGATCTGCACATCGGTCGCCTCACCGCTCATGATGCGGTCCATCGCCCATGCGGTGTCGTCCGCGGTCAGGTTCTCGCCGCGCAGCAGCGGGTTCAGCACGCCGGGCCAGGAACGGTCCGCCACGCTGTCGCCGCCGACCGGGGTCACAACGTTCATGGTCCGCTCCTGGGGTCCACAGCCAGTAAATGGGGTTCAGGCCGACCAACAAATGGGGGGCGGCGTCGCGGGGCCGGGCACGCTCCTGCTCCCACCCCCATGTGCGAGTCGGTCTTACCCCACCCTATCGAGCGCCGGGGACAGCGAAGAGCCCCGTCCATCGGATGGACGGGGCTCCTGCTGTGGCGATCAGTTCAGTCGATCAGTGGTGACCGTGGCCGCTGGTGATCTCCTTGTACTCCTCGGCGGTGGGCTTGGCGATCTGGTTGTTCTCGCCGTAGTAGCCCTTGCTGAGCCTGGCCCGCAGCTTCTGCAGTGCGGACACCTTGCGCTCGACACCGTTCTCGTCGACCGTCGGGCCGATCTCGACCGGCTTGTACTGCTCGTGCGCGGTGAGCGTGTGCAGCTGCTCGGGGCCGAGCGGCTCGTGGATCTCGACGAACTCACCGTGCGGCAGGCGCTTGATCATGCCGGACTCGCGCCCGTGCAGCACCTTCTCCTTGTCGCGGCGCTGGAGCCCCAGGCAGATCCGCTTGGTGACGATGAACGCGATGACCGGGCCGACGAAAATGAAGATCCGGACGAACCAGGAGATGGCGTTCAGCGACAGGTGGAAGTGCGTGGCCCACAGGTCGTTGCCACCGCCGATGAAGACGATGACGTACTCGGTGATCCAGGCGACGCCGAAGGCCGTCCGGGTCGGGGCGTTGCGCGGGCGGTCCAGGATGTGGTGCTCGCGCTTGTCCCCGGTGATCCAGGACTCGATGAACGGGTAGACCGCGATGACCGCGAGTACCAGTCCGAAGGCCATCAGCGGGATGAACACACCCAGGACGAGCGTGTGACCCCAGATGTTGATCTCCCAGCCAGGCATCACTCGGATCAGACCCTCGGCGAAGCCCATGTACCAGTCGGGCTGGGCACCGGTGGACACCTGATCCGGGCGGTACGGGCCGATGGACCAGATCGGGTTGATCGTGACGATGGCCGCGATGATGGCGATGATGCCGAAGACCAGGAAGAAGAAGCCACCGGCCTTCGCCATGTACACCGGCAGCAGCGGCATGCCGACGACGTTCTTGTTGGTGCGGCCGGGACCCGCGAACTGCGTGTGCTTGTGGTAGAAGACCAGGATCAGGTGCGCCACCAGCAGGCCGAGCATGATGCCCGGCAGCAGCAGGATGTGGATCGAGTAGAACCGGGCGACGATGTCGTGGCCGGGGAACTCTCCGCCGAACAGGAACATCGAGATGTACGTGCCGACGACCGGCATCGACAGGATCGCGCCCTGGGTGAAGCGGACACCCGTACCGGAGAGCAGGTCGTCCGGGAGCGAGTAGCCGGTGAAGCCGGTGAACATACCCAGCACGAACAGCAGGAAGCCGAACAGCCAGTTGATCTCACGCGGCTTGCGGAACGCACCCGTGAAGAAGACGCGCATCATGTGCACGAACATGCCGGCCAGGAAGATCAGCGCGGCCCAGTGGTGGATCTGGCGAACCAGCAGACCACCGCGGACGTCGAAGCTGATGTCCAGCGTCGAGGCGTATGCCTCGGACATCTTGATGCCCTGCATCGGCTCGTACGAGCCGTGGTACACGACTTCGTTCATGCTCGGGTGGAAGAACAGCGTCAGATACACACCCGTGATGATGATGATGATGAAGCTGTAAAGGGCGATCTCACCGAGCATGAAGGACCAGTGGTCCGGGAAGATCTTGCGCATGTTGGCCTTGGCCAGGGAGTAGATCCCGAGCCGGCCGTCCGCCCAGTCGGCCACCCGCTCGCCGGCGGGCGCCTTGCGATTGCCCGGTGCGGCGGCACCGGATGTGTTCGTCGTCGCAGTACTCATCCGCGCTCCCAGAATGCAGGACCGACGGGCTCTTCGAAGTCGCCGAGCGCCTCGAGGTTGCCCTCACTGTTCACACCGATCCGCAGCTGCGGAAGGGCGTGACCGGCCGGACCGAAGATGACGCGGGCGCCGTCGGAGAGGTCGAAGGTGGACTGGTGGCACGGGCAGAGCACGTGGTGCGTCTGCTGCTCGTACAGGCTGATCGGGCAGCCGACGTGAGTGCAGATCTTGGAGAAGGCCACGATTCCCTCGTGTGCCCACTCGCGCTCGCGCTTGTCCTTGATGTTCGCCGGCTCGATACGGATGATCATCAGCGCGGCCTTGGCGATCTGGTTCTGGAAGTCCTCCGCGTGCTCATCCAGGCCCTCGGGCATGGCGAAGGTCAGCGAACCGACGGCGACGTCCTCGGGACGCAGCGGCTCCATCGTGTTCATGTTGATGAGCTGCTTGCCCTTGGCCCACAGGGTCTTGCGGAGCTTCTTCTCCGGCAGCGGACCGAGGTCGCGCAGCAATACCACACCGGAGAGCGGCACCAGGGCCAGCGCTCCGAACATGGTGTTGCGGATCAGCTTGCGCCGGCCGAACGCGGACTCCTCGGCACCTGCCGCGAAGTCCGCGAGGACCTTCGCCTTGACCTCGGGCTCGGCCTCGATGGGGTGCCGGTCGTCGGCGACCTCCACGTCGGACATCAGGGTGCGCGCCCAGTGAACGGCACCGGCGCCGATCGTGAAGAGGGCCACACCCAGGGTCAGACCCAGGGAGAAGTTGAGCGCGCTCACATGGCCGAAGGGCCAGATGTACACGATCTTGTCGACCGGGAAGATGACGTACGAGGCGATGAAGCCGATCGTCGCCAGCATGGACAGCGTGAACATCAACGCGACGGCGCGCTCGGAGCGCTTCGCGGCCCGTTCGTCGATGTCCTGGATGCGCGGCTTGTGGGCCGGCAGCCCCGGGTCGGCGAACGGGTCTTCCGCCACCTCTACCGCGGCGTGCGCGGCGCCCTGCTCAGCGGGCAGGTTCTCGTCTGGAATCTCTTGGCTACTCATGACTTCTTGGCCTTAGCGGTGTGGGCCGCGACCCAAATGGCAACTGCGATCAGTGCGCCGAGCCCGAAGATCCAGGCGAACAAGCCCTCGCTGACCGGCCCCAGGCCACCCAGCGCGAGACCACCCGGGTTCTCCGTCTGGTCACTGTTCACGGCCTTGACGTACGCGATGATGTCCCGCTTCTCCTGCTCGGGCATCGTCGTGTCCGGGAAGGACGGCATGCTCTGCGGGCCGGTCTGCATGGCCTCGTAGATGTGCTTCGGTTCCACATCCTTAAGGCCGGGCGCGTACTTGCCGTTCGTCAGCGCACCACCCTGACCGGTGAAGTTGTGGCACTGTGCGCAGTTGGTACGGAACAGTTCGCCACCCTTGGCGACGTCCGCACCGTCAGGGCTGACCTGACTCTCGGTCGGAACGATCGGACCGGCGCCGAGCGACGCGATGTACGCCGCGAGCTGGTCGATCTCGGCCTGGGTGTAGATGACCTTCTTCTTCGGTACCTGGGCGCCCGGCTGCTGCGCCGGCATACGGCCCGTACCGACCTGGAAGTCCACGGCGGCGGAGCCCACGCCGACCAGGCTCGGCCCGTCGGTGCTGCCCTGACCGCCGGTTCCGTGGCAGCTGGCGCAACCGACGGAATACAGCTTCTTGCCCTCATCGATGGCGAGGGACTGGGCGGTGTCGTCGGCCTGCGCCTTGCTCGCAGGCGCAAACGCGGCGTACAGCCCCCCAGTGGCCGCCAGCGCGAGGAGTAGTACGACGACCGCCGCCAACGGATGGCGTCGTCGTGCGGAGAGCTTTTTCACGGATTACCCCGGTGTCAGGATCTTCTGCGTCGATGCTGGATGTGGTTCGGGTTCGAGCCCGGTTACTTGATCATGTAGATCGTGGCGAAGAGGCCGATCCATACGACATCGACGAAGTGCCAGTAATAGGACACGACGATGGCGGCGGTCGCCTGTTCGTGGGTGAACCTCTTGGCTGCGTATGTCCTGCCCAGTACGAGCAGGAAGGCGATGAGACCGCCTGTCACGTGCAGCCCGTGGAAGCCCGTCGTCAGGTAGAACACCGAGCCGTACGGGTCGGAGGACAGCGAGAGGCCGTGCTCCTTCACCAGCTCGGTGTACTCGAAGATCTGGCCTCCGATGAAGATCGCGCCCATCACGAAAGTGATCACGAACCAGGTACGGAGCTTCTTCACGTCGCCCCGCTCCGCGGCGAAGACGCCGAGCTGGCAGGTGAGTGAGGAGAGCACCAGGATCGTGGTGTTCGTCGCGGAGAACGGGAAGTTCAGGTACGAAGCCATTTCCTCCCAGTGGTCCGGTCCCATCACCGATCGCAGGGTGAAGTACATCGCAAAGAGGGCCGCGAAGAACATCAGCTCGGAACTCAACCAGATGATGGTTCCGACGCTGGTGAGGTTCGGTCGATTGACCGACGGGTGCGCGTGCCCGGCTTCTACTGTCGTTGCTGTCGCCACGACCGACATTATGTCGGTCCCTTATCCCGCCCTCACTCCGGGGGGTGCCGTTCGGTGTGTCAACAGGATGTGCCTTCCCCGAACGGTCCATGAATCCGCTGTCCCAGGCGGTGCTGACAGGCCATCGGGCGGAGTACGATCCGCGCATCGGTTCATGCCCCGAAAGCCCCGAAGACACAGATGTCACGGAGGAACAATGCAGCCGACCGCCACGGTCCTGGTCTACAGCGACGACGCCAACACCCGTGAGCAGGTGAGGCTGGCAGCCGGGCGCAGGCCCGCGGCCGATGTGCCGCCGCTGGAGTTCCTTGAGTGCGCCACCCTGCCCGCCGTCCTGGAGGCACTGGACAACGGCGGCATCGATGTCTGTGTGCTGGACGGCGAGACGGCACCCGCGGGCGGCATGGGCGTCTGCCGGCAGATCAAGGACGAGATCTTCCACTGCCCGCCCGTACTGCTGCTGATCGGACGCCCGCAGGACGCCTGGCTGGCCACCTGGAGCCGTGCGGACGCCGCGGTGACCCTGCCGGTCGAACCGGTCGAGTTCGCGGACGCCCTGGCAGCCCTGCTGCGCAGCAGGGACTGCGTGGGCGCCTGAGAGCCTGTCGGGCGACCTTCGATCGGAGAGCGGACGCGGTTCCGTCCGCAGTCCCACTGAGGGGCAGCGCACTCCCCGGGCCGGTCAGACCTCGGGGCGCAGTCGCGCCGCCTGGATCGTGTCCGTGCGGTCCGAGGCGTCGTTCTTCTGCAGGGCGCTGCCCTGCTGCCATTTCTCCCAGGACAGGTTCCAGTCGCCGTAGCCGTTGCCGAACGGCGTCATCGTCTCGCCCTGGCTGCCGACGACCTGGACGATGTCGCCCGGGCGCACGATGTTGAAGAACCACTGGGCCAGGCTGGTGCTCATGCCCGTACAGCCGTGGCTGACGTTCGCGTACCCCTGCGCGCCGGTGGACCAGGGGGCCGCGTGCACGTACTCGCCGCTCCAGGTGACCCGGGTCGCGTAGTAGACCTGCAGGTCGTACGAGTCGGACGAGCTCGCCGAGATACCGATCGTCTCGCCGCGCATGCGCACGGAGTACTCCTTGCTCAGCACAACCTTGACGCCGTTTCGGGTGGAGAAGCCGGGCTTGCCGGTGGTCACCGGAATGGTGTTGATCACTTTCCCGTCGCGCTTGACGGTCATCGTGTGCGCGGCGGCGTCGGTGATGGCCTCGACACGGTCGCCCGTGGTGAGCTTCAGCGCCTTCGTGGGGGCTCCGTACAGCGTGTCGGTGACCTTGATGCCCGCCAGGCCGCTGGTGACGTCGATGGTGGCCTTGGCGGGCCAGTAGTCCTTGGGGCGGTAGTGCAGGTTCTTGTCGTCGACCCAGTACCAGGAGCCGGTCACAGCGGGCTTGGAGCGGACCCGCAGGGCGCGCTCCACGATGGCCCTGGACGCCTTGTCCTTGACCGGAGCGCTGAGTTCCGCCGTGACGGGCTGTCCGACGCCGTAGGTGCCCGCCTCAGGGCCGAAGGCGACCTTCAGGAGCTTCTTGCCGGCCTCGGCGGAGGCGGTCTCGAAGGAGAGCGTGCGGCTGCCCGGGGCGCCGTCGCCGTCCTCCATGCTGACCCGGACGGTGTAGCGGGTGCCGGCGGCGAGCGGGGAGGTGGAGTGCCAGCGCTGCCCGTCGGCGTCGAGCTCGCCGGCCAGATGGCGTCCGGTCGCGTCCACGGCCGACACATCCGTGATCCGGCCGTCGTCGCCGTTGACGGCTACTTCGAGGGGCTTGTCGGAGTCGGCCTTGTCGTCGCCCTCGGGAACGTTGGCGGAGATCTCGTCCGCCGCGTCGTACGGTTTCGCGGCGAGCGGGTGGCCATTGGACCCTCCGCAGGCGGTCACACCTGCGACCAGGGTCACGACCAGCAGAGTGCAGCTCACTACGGGGCGGAAGCGCGGCGTGTGGTTCATGAACACACGCTATGGAGATTCATCCCTATTAGCGCGGAATATCACTGCAAACGGGGGGCCTGTACTTCTTTTGGTGGAGAAGTACAAGCCCCCCGTCAGGTGGAGCGGTGACTCACTGTCACTGGGTGCGGTTCTCACCGCGGTAGTACTCGAAGACCCAGCCGAACAGACCGATCAGGATCATCGGGGCCGAGAAGTAGAGCAGCCACCAGCCGAAGATGATGCCCAGGAAGGCGAGAGCACTGCCGAAGGCCAGCGAGAGCGGCTGCCAGCTGTGCGGGGAGAAGAACCCCACCTCGCCGGCCTCGTCCGCGATGTCGGCTTCCTTGTTGTCCTGAGCCATGGCGTCGACCCGCTGCGCCGTGAAGGCCAGGTAGAAGCCGATCATGACGCTCAGGCCGAAGCCCAGGAAGAGCGCGGTGGTGCCGACCGGCTCCTTCGACCACACGCCGTACGTGATGGCCATGGCGAGCATGAAGACGCTCAGCCAGAGGAACATCTTTCCCTGGATCTTCACTTGCCCGTCTCCTTGCCGCCGGCGAGGGCCTTGTCATCCGCGGAGTGGTGCTCCAGCTGCTCGAGCGCCGCGATCTCCGGGTGATGCAGGTCGAACGCCGGGGATTCGGAACGGATCCGCGGCAGCGTGAGGAAGTTGTGCCGCGGCGGCGGGCAGGAGGTCGCCCACTCCAGCGAACGGCCGTAGCCCCACGGGTCGTCGACCTCGATCTTCTTGCCGTACTTGGCCGTCTTCCACACGTTGTAGAAGAACGGCAGCATCGACAGGCCGAGCAGGAACGAGGCGATCGTCGAGATCGTGTTCAGCGCGGTGAAGCCGTCGGCGGCGAGGTAGTCCGCGTAACGACGCGGCATGCCCTCGGCACCCAGCCAGTGCTGCACCAGGAACGTGCCGTGGAAGCCCACGAACAGCGTCCAGAACGTGATCTTGCCGAGCCGTTCGTCCAGCATCTTGCCGGTGAACTTCGGCCACCAGAAGTGGAATCCGGCGAACATCGCGAAGACCACGGTGCCGAAGATGACGTAGTGGAAGTGCGCGACGACGAAGTACGAGTCCGTGACGTGGAAGTCCAGCGGGGGCGACGCCAGGATCACACCGGTCAGACCACCGAAGGTGAAGGTGATCAGGAAGCCGATCGACCAGAGCATCGGGGTCTCGAATGACAAGGACCCCTTCCACATCGTGCCGATCCAGTTGAAGAACTTCACCCCGGTTGGTACCGCGATGAGGAACGTCATGAAGGAGAAGAATGGCAACAGCACACCGCCGGTGGCGTACATGTGGTGCGCCCACACCGTCACGGAAAGACCCGCGATGGCGATCGTGGCACTGATCAGACCGATGTAGCCGAACATCGGCTTCCGGCTGAACACCGGAATGATCTCGGAAATGATTCCGAAGAACGGCAGGGCGATGATGTACACCTCTGGATGGCCGAAGAACCAGAAGAGGTGCTGCCAGAGCAATGCCCCGCCATTGGCCGCGTCGAAGATGTGCGCACCGAATTTACGGTCGAACTCCAGCGCGAAGAGCGCGGCGGCGAGAACCGGGAAGGCCAGCAGGACCAGCACACCGGTCAGCAGGACGTTCCAGGTGAAGATCGGCATGCGGAACATCGTCATGCCGGGGGCACGCATGCAGATGATCGTGGTGATGAAGTTGACCGAACCGAGGATCGTGCCGAAGCCGGAGAAGGCCAGACCCATGATCCACATGTCGCCACCGATGCCCGGCGAGCGGACCGCGTCGGTCAGCGGGGAGTAGGCGAACCAGCCGAAGTCGGCCGCACCCTGCGGGGTGAGGAAGCCGGCCACCGCGATGAGCGAGCCGAAGAGGTACAGCCAGTAGGCGAACATGTTCAGCCGCGGGAACGCCACGTCGGGCGCACCGATCTGCAGCGGCATCATCCAGTTCGCGAATCCGGCGAACAGCGGCGTCGCGAACATCAGCAGCATGATCGTGCCGTGCATCGTGAACGCCTGGTTGAACTGCTCGTTCGACATGATCTGCGTGCCGGGACGGGCCAGTTCGGCGCGCATGAAGAGCGCCATCAGACCGCCGATGCAGAAGAACGCGAACGACGTGACCAGGTACATCGTGCCGATCGTCTTGTGGTCAGTGGTGGTCAGCCACTTGACGACGACGTTTCCCGGCTTCTTGCGCCGGACCGGCAGCTCGTCCTCGTACGAGTCGTCTGCTGCCGCGGCACCCTGAGGTTCGTTGAGGATGCTCACAGTTTGTTCGTCTCCGCATTCCTGGCCGGGTCAGTCTGCGCGATGCCGGCCGGCACGTAGCCCGTCTGGCCCTTCTTCGCCAGCTCCTTGAGGTGCGCCTCGTAGCGCTCCGGGGAGACGACCTTGACGTTGAAGAGCATCCGGGAATGATCGACGCCGCAGAGCTCGGCGCACTTGCCCATGAAGGTGCCCTCCTGGGTGGGAGTCACCTCGAAGGCGTTGGTGTGGCCCGGAATGACGTCCTGCTTCATGAGGAACGGAACCACCCAGAAGGAGTGGATGACGTCACGCGAAGTCAGAACGAAGCGGACCTTCTCGCCCTTCGGCAGCCACAGGGTCGGACCCGGGTTGCCGTTCTGCGGGTTCCGGGTGCCCGGGACGCCGTAGTCGTAGACGCCCTCCGCACCCTTGGGGAATTCATCCCGGTACCGGTCGGGGATGGCGTCGAGCTCCTTGGAGTTCTCGCTGCCCGTGGCGGTCGAGCCGTCCACGTTCTCGATGTAGTTGAAGGCCCAGCTCCACTGATAGCCGACCACGTTGATGGTGTGGGCAGGCTTCGGGGAAAGCTCGAGGAGCTTCGATTGATCGCGCGCGGTGAAGTAGAAAAACACCGAGACGATGATCAGAGGGACGACGGTGTACAGCGCCTCGATGGGCATGTTGTACCTGGTCTGCGGAGGAACCTCGACCTTGGTGCGGCTGCGCCGGTGGAAGATGACGCTCCACAGGATCAGGCCCCAGACCAGCACGCCCGTGACGAGCGCTGCCGCCCACGAGCCCTGCCAGAGAGAAAGGATCCGTGGTGCCTCTTCCGTTACCGGCGTAGGCATACCAAGGCGGGGAAAGTCCTTGTATGTGCAACCGGTGGCGGTCGCCAGGATCAGGCCCGCAGTCAGCACCTGCGGCAGCTTCCGCCGCATCGGGCGCCGCGACGAGCGGTCGGAGCCGTTGGGACTCACGTAGCGCCTTCCCGAGAGTCTCGCCCGCGCATCGGCGCGGCCGTCTGTCTGGTCGGTCGCCCCCCTGACGCGGGCAGGGGTTTGGATGTTTATGCGGACCAAACCCTACTGGACGCTATTTGGGGTCGCGCGGGGAGGGTGCCCAACGCGCCGTCCGACTCCCCGAAGGGGTGGAATACGGGCCTCCGGCCACCATCTGACGCCCCCTCTCCTGACTGGACGGGCGGCCCCTCCCGGGCGCGGGCCAAGGGCTGTCCCGTAATCCCTGGCGGATCAGCGCGCGGCGTCAGATGCGGTGCATCGCAAGGCGGAGGGGCGTCCGCATACTGGATGTATGCGGACGCCCCGACAACGCGGCGAGGTGCCGTGGCTGTCGTCGCGCGCCCGCCAGGGATTACGGGGACAGCCCTTAGCGTGGTCGTGTGCCCTACTTCGACGCCGCATCCTCCGCTCCCCTGCACCCCGTCGCACGCCAGGCGCTGCTTGCCGCGCTCGACGAGGGGTGGGCCGACCCGGGCAGGCTCTATCGCGAAGGGCGGCGGGCCCGGCTGTTGCTGGACGCGGCCCGGGAGGCCGCCGCGGAGGCCGTCGGGTGCCGTCCGGACGAGCTCACGTTCACTCCTTCGGGGACGCAAGCGGTGCACTCCGGAATTTCCGGGGCTCTCGCGGGACGGCGGCGTGTCGGCCGCCATCTGGTCGTTTCCGCGGTGGAACACTCGTCGGTGCTCCATTCGGCCGCCGCCCATGAGGCGCAGGGCGGATCGGTCTCCGAGGTCGCGGTGGACCGGTCGGGGGCGGTGAGCGCGGCGGCGTACGCGGATGTGCTGCGCGAGGACACCGCGCTGGCGTGTCTGCAGTCCGCCAATCACGAGGTCGGCACCGAGCAGCCGGTGGCCGAGGTCGCACAGGCCTGTCGGACGGCGGGGGTGCCGCTGCTGGTGGACGCCGCTCAGTCACTGGGCTGGGGCCCCGCGCCGGACGGCTGGTCACTGCTGGCGGCCAGCGCCCACAAGTGGGGCGGGCCCTCGGGTGTCGGGCTGCTGGCGGTACGCAAGGGGGTGCGGTTCGCGGCCCAGGGACCGGCCGACGAACGGGAGTCGGGGCGGGCCGCGGGTTTCGAGAACCTTCCGGCGATCGTGGCCGCGGCGGCATCGCTGCGGGCGGTGCGGGCGGAGGCGGCGGCACAGTCCGTGCGACTGCGGGCCCTGGTGGACCGCATCAGGGCCCGGGTGCCGCAACTGGTGCCCGATGTGGAGGTGGTCGGTGATCCGGTGCGGCGGCTGCCGCATCTGGTGACCTTCTCCTGTCTCTATGCCGACGGAGAGACATTGCTCCAGGAACTGGACCGGGTCGGATTCTCCGTGTCATCCGGTTCGTCCTGCACCAGCAGCACGCTGGCGCCGAGCCATGTGCTCACGGCGATGGGGGTGCTGTCGGAGGGAAACGTACGGGTGTCACTGCCGACCGGGACCGCGGACGAGGAGGTCGAGCGCTTCCTGGACGTGCTGCCCCGGACAGTGGCAGAGGTGCGGGCGAGGCTGGGGGCGCCCGTTTCGACCTCCCTCTCCCCTGCCGGGACCGCGTCCCTGGTCGTCGACGCCCTCGGGAAGCGCTGCCCGGTCCCCGTGATCGAGCTCGCAAAGGTGATCGGGGAGGTGCCGCTGGGAGGGACGGTGACCGTACTCTCCGACGACGAGGCGGCACGCCTGGACATCCCGGCCTGGTGCGCGATGCGCGAGCAGGAGTACGTGGGCGAGGAGCCGGCGGACCGTGGCTCGGCCTATGTGGTCCGCCGGCTGGCCTGAGCTTCTCCGGATCAGCCCAGGTGCGTGCGGACCTCGGCGGCGGCGTCGTGGCCGTACGCCTTGGTGAAGCGGTCCATGAAGTGGGCGCGGCGCAGGGTGTACTCCTGGGTGCCGACCGTCTCGATGACCAGGGTGGCAAGCATGCAGCCGACCTGGGCGGCGCGTTCCAGACCGACGCCCCAGGCGAGACCGGAGAGGAAACCGGCCCGGAAGGCGTCGCCGACGCCGGTCGGGTCGGCCTTGATCTCCTCCTCCGGGCAGCCGACCTCGATCGTCTCTTGGCCGGCCCGCTCGATCCGGACACCGCGGGCGCCCAGCGTGGTGACCCGGTGGCCGACCTTGGCCAGGATCTCCTCGTCGCTCCAGCCGGTCTTGGACTCGATGAGCCCCTTCTCGTACTCGTTGGAGAAGAGGTACGTGGCGCCGTCGAGGAGGATCCGGATCTCGTCGCCGTCCATCCGGGCGATCTGCTGCGAGAAGTCAGCGGCGAACGGGATTCCGCGGGAGCGGCACTCCTCGGTGTGCCGGAGCATCCCCTCGGGGTCGTCGGCGCCGATCGAGACGAGGTCGAGGCCGCCGACACGGTCGGCGACGGCCTTCAGCTCGATGAGCCGGGCCTCGCTCATCGCGCCCGTGTAGAAGGAGCCGATCTGGTTGTGGTCGGCATCCGTGGTGCAGACGAACCGGGCGGTGTGCAGGACCTCGGAGATCCGGACCGAACCGGTGTCGACGCCATGGCGGTCGAGCCAGGCGCGGTACTCGTCGAAGTCGGAGCCCGCGGCACCGACCAGGATCGGGTTCGTGCCCAGCAGACCCATGCCGAAACAGATATTGGCGGCGACACCGCCCCGGCGCACGTCGAGGTTGTCGACCAGGAAGGAGAGCGAGACCGTGTGCAGCTGATCCGCGACCAGCTGGTCGGCAAATCGGCCGGGAAAGGTCATGAGGTGATCGGTGGCGATGGAGCCGGTGACTGCGATTCGCACGGGGAGACTGCTCCTGCGGAGATCGGGGGGAACGGGTGACTGCGTTCCCGGGGCGGCGTGACAGTTCACGCTACCTGTTCCCCGCACTCGCCCCGAAGGGAGAAACTACCCGATAGTAGGTCTTTCTCCCCGAGGCGTGCGGTGCCTACGGTGCGGTTATGTCGAACCACAGCGCCACACGCGAGTCCGAGATCAGCCTGGCCGAGCTGCGCGGTGACTGCGCACGGATGGCTCCGCACTGGGTGGTCCCCGCGAAGTCTGCCCCCGTTCGGGTGGCGCCGTCCCTGATTCATGGGGTTACCGTGCCCGCCGCGTCCGCCCGGCTGATCGACGCCATGTCCGAATACGGCGACTGAGACCGGCATACGGCGGCCGAGTCCGGCATACGGCGGCCGAGATGGGCGCCGATCGCGTCCGGCACCCCTGAGGGAACCGTGAGCTCCTGTGCCCCGTCCCACCGTTGTCCCCACCCGCGGGGACGGACGGCAGGCCGGGTGAAGGCCTGTGACGGCGATGCAGGCGAAGGAGCGATCCGGTGAGCACCGAGCGATCCGACAACGACGTGACCGGCCCCCGACGGCGTTCGCCGCTCGCCGCGGCCTCGGTGGCGGCAGCCGTACTGCTGGCCGGGGGCGGCGGTGCGTACTGGGCCGCGACCGCCGCGGACGGCGGCGGCAGGAGCAGTGACAGTGCGGCGGGCAGTGGGGAGCGCACCCCTCCCCCGCTGGCCCTGGACGGGCGCGCGGGCGACCCGACGGCACCCGACGGGCCCTCCCGGGGCATCGCGATCGGTGAGCCCGATCCGAACGGCGGCCGGGTCGTCTACCGCGTGACCGGCAAGCTTCCCGAGGGGCCGCGTACGGCCGCGGTGCACCGCGCGCGGGGAACGGTCACCGAGGCGGAGGTGGCCCGGCTGGCGAAGGCGCTGGGGGTGCAGGGCACGCCGCGGGCGGAGGGAACCTCCTGGAAAGTGGGGTCCGACGGGGACGGCTCGGGCCCGGTGCTCCGGGTGAACAAGCAGGCTCCGGGCACCTGGAGCTTCGCCCGGTACGGCTCCGGCGGTACGGACAACTGCGAGAGCGCCACAGTCTGTTCGAGCAAGGAACCGACCCTGGGCGGCAGCGGCTCCCCGGTGAGCGAAAGTGCCGCCAGGGCTGCCGCGGCACCGGTCCTGAAGGCGGTGGAGCAGGGCGACTCCGCTCTCGACACCCGCCAACTCATGGGTTCGGTACGGGTGGTGAACGCCGACCCGGTGGTGGACGGACTTCCGACCTACGGCTGGTCGACCGGGATCCAAGTGGGTTCGGGCGGTGAAGTGGTCGGCGGCAGTGGACAGTTGAAGGGTCCGGCGAAGGGCGACAGCTATCCGGTGATCAGCGCGGGCGAGGCACTGAAGCAGCTGAACGGGGCAGCGTCCCGGACGGACGGGCGCGAGGACGTCGGCGGGTGCGCCACTCCCGTACCGCTGCAGGACGGCCTGAAGCCGCCAGAAATCCACTGCGGGACGCGGACCGGGGCGGAGCGGCCGACGACGACCGTGACGGTCGACAAGGCGGTGTTCGGACTGACCAAGCAGTACGTGGCGGGCGAGCAGACGCTCGTACCGTCCTGGCTCTTCTCGGTACGGCCGGCCGCGGGCGGCACGGGTGCCACCGTGTCGCAGATCGCCGTGGACCCCGCGTATCTGGCGCAGGACGCACCGTCCGCGAACACCCCGCCCCCGGGGAACACCGAGGGGGCCCCGCGTCAGATCCTGTCGTACAGCACCGACGGGCGGACCCTGTCGGTGTCGTTCTGGGGCGGGGTGTGCAGTAAGTACGCGGCGAGCGCGACCGAGGACGGGAACACGGTGCGGGTGACGGTGACGGAGTCGAAGCCGGCCGATGACAAGGTCTGCGTCATGCTCGCCGAGGAGCTGACCCGGACGGTGACGCTGGACGCCCCGCTCGGTGACCGGACGGTGGTCGACGCGGCGTCGGGCGGTGCCGTGCCCCGCGCCTGACGTCTTGACCCCTGCGTACGGCAGCCCCCCGCGCACGACGACGACGGCGGCCCCGGAATCGAATCCGAGGCCGCCGCCGTTCTGCTGTTCTTCCGCCGCCTTCAGGGCCTAGCTGAAGGAGTCGCCGCAGGCGCAGGAGCCCGTCGCGTTCGGGTTGTCGATCGTGAAGCCCTGCTTCTCGATGGTGTCGACGAAGTCGATGGAGGCGCCACCCAGGTACGGAGCGCTCATCCGGTCGGTGACGACCTTGACGCCGTCGAAGTCCTTCACGACATCGCCGTCGAGCGAACGCTCGTCGAAGAAGAGCTGGTAGCGCAGGCCCGAGCAGCCGCCGGGCTGAACGGCGACGCGCAGCGCCAGGTCGTCACGGCCTTCCTGCTCCAGCAGGCTCTTGACCTTGGCTGCGGCGGCGTCGGACAGGAGGATGCCGTCGCTCACGGTGGTGGTCTCGTCCGATACGGACATCTGCTTCTCTCCCTGGTTGTACGGAGACTGCTTGCCGACGTTGCAACCGACGGGACCACGGATTCATTCCGGGCCAAGCGCTTGCCTGTTCCATTCATGCTCGCACACCGGGTATCCCGGGGGATGCGTCACATCGACACTATCGCCATCGTCAAAGTGACATAAAGCGGTTATGATAGATAACGTCATTTCGACGAAAAGGCTCCTCCGCAGAGAAGAAAGGGTGCGTGACGTGACCACGGCCCACCCCGTCCAGGATCTCGACGTCCAGCCGACGCCCCTCGCGCTGCTCCTGCTCGGCCGCGAGGCCGACCCAAGGAGCGAGCGCGGCGTCGAGTGCCCCGGCGACCTGCCATCCCCCTCCGACCCGGACCTGGTGGAGCGTGCCCGCGCGGCCAAGGAGAAGCTCGGGGACAAGGTGTTCGTCCTCGGCCACCACTACCAGCGCGACGAGGTCATCCAGTTCGCGGACGTCACCGGCGACTCGTTCAAGCTCGCCCGGGACGCCGCCGCGCGCCCGGAGGCGGAATACATCGTCTTCTGCGGTGTGCACTTCATGGCCGAGTCCGCGGACATCCTGACCAACGACGATCAGAAGGTCGTGCTGCCGGACCTGGCCGCGGGCTGCTCCATGGCCGACATGGCCACCGCCGAGCAGGTCGCCGAGTGCTGGGACGTGCTGACCGAGGCGGGGGTCGCCGAGCACGTCGTACCCGTCTCGTACATGAACTCCTCCGCCGACATCAAGGCCTTCACCGGGCGGCACGGCGGCACGATCTGTACCTCGTCCAACGCGAAGCGCGCGCTGGACTGGGCCTTCGAGCAGGGGGAGCCCTCGGCAGTCAAGGTCCTCTTCCTCCCCGACCAGCACCTGGGGCGGAACACCGCGGTCCGGGACATGGGGATGTCTCTGGAGGACTGCGTCGTCTACAACCCGCACAAGCCGAACGGCGGCCTCACCGCCGAGGAGATTCGCAACGCCAGGATGATCCTGTGGCGCGGGCACTGCTCGGTGCACGGGCGCTTCTCCGTCGAGTCCGTCAACGATGTGCGCGAGCGGATTCCGGGCGTCAATGTGCTGGTGCACCCCGAGTGCAAGCACGAGGTCGTGGCCGCGGCGGACTACGTCGGCTCGACGGAGTACATCATCAAGGCCTTGGAGGCGGCGCCGGCCGGCTCGAAGTGGGCGATCGGCACCGAGCTGAACCTGGTGCGCCGCCTGGCGAACCGGTTCGCGGCCGAGGACAAGGAGATCGTCTTCCTCGACAAGACGGTGTGCTTCTGCTCGACGATGAACCGGATCGACCTGCCGCACCTGGTGTGGGCCCTGGAGTCGCTCGCCGAGGGGAACCTGGTCAACCGGATCGAGGTCGACCCGGAGACGGAGGAGTACGCGAAGCTGGCGCTGGAGCGGATGCTGGCGCTGCCGTAGCCGGTTCCGTGCACCGGGAGGGCCGGACAGGCCGATTTTGTCCTGTCCGGCACAGGGGTGCCCCTCCCGTACCTACACTGCTGTACTCACAGCTTGCACAGGTACGGGGGGTGGGCCGGATGACACAGCGCAGCAGGGTCGACAATCTGGTGTCGTTTAACCTCATCTCGGTTGGGGGCTGTGGATGGAGCAGGCAGTTTTTGAATCCGTCAGGTACTTCGCCGTGTGCCAGGACTGCGGTGCTGCGCTGGAGTGCTGGGGAGTTCAGGCCCTGGTGGATGGCCAGTTGCGCTGGGACGTTGAGTCAACCTGTTCCACCTGTGGATTTGCGGTAGTCGTGTGCGGTGGCGCCGTGCCGGCAGAGCGGCGGAATCAGATGCTCTCCGAGCATGGACCCGCGAGGCTGCAGGTGAGCACTCCGCCGGTGAGGAACGTCGCCTTGATGCGCGTGCTGCGGGCCGAGCTCGGCATTGACCTGGTGAACGCCAGGGCTGTGCTGCGCCGTGTGTTGGATGGTGACTACTCAGGAACGCTTCCCGAGATGGAACACCTGGCCCGCACGCTTCGGAAGTCCGGCATCCCTGCTGCAGCTACTCGCCCCTAGATATCTGATCCAGTGCTCTGACCGCATAGGTTCGCCGGGTTGGCGGCGTCGGTGCTCGGATCGGCTGGATTCGGTGTGGGAACAATTTGAGCGGTGGCGGAGCCGATCAAACTGGTAGTCGGGTCGCCCGGGGGAATCTCACCCCCGGGCTCCCACGGAACCGTACGTGACAGTCTCCCGTCATACGGCTCTTGTCGTCCTGGTCCTCGACCCTGCCGGGGTCACCCAGGTCCAGTGAGCGAAGTACTTCGGGCGGCGTGTGTGGCCCTCGGCCGGCCACCGCAGGGCCTGCTTCATCCCGGTCCGGTACTTCTTCTGGATCCATCGCAACAGGTAGGCGTTGATGCGGTCGAGCAGCGGATACAGCGCCGAGCGGTAGAAGCGCCCGTAGTAGTTCATCCATCCCCGGACCACCGGATTGACCATCCGGGCCAGATCGGCTGACTCCTCCGCGGTGCGCTGGTGCAGTCGCCAGGACCGCACCTTCCTACTCAGCTTCTTCAGGGCTTGCTTACTGATCGCGGGCAGGAACGCGGTGAACATCACCCCGTGCTTGTCCTTAGCTCCTCGCGGCCGGAACGTGAACCCCAGGAACGTGAACTCGCAGACCGGAAACCGGCCCCGTCGGTTGTCGTCCTTGCAGTACACGATCCGGGTCTTGTCCGGATGCAACTCCAGACCGACCTCGGCCATCCTGGACCGCAGCGCGGCCAGAACCCGTTCTGCCTCCGCCGACGTACGGCAGTGGACCACCCCGTCGTCGGCGAAGCGTTCGAACGGGCAGCCCGGGTACTTCCGGACCATCCACGCGTCGAACGCATAATGCAGAAACAGGTTCGCCAAAACGGGCGACACCGCAGAACCCTGCGGCGTGCCCTCTACCCGTTCAGTTGTGGACCCATCGGGCAGTCGCAGCCCAGCGGCCAGCCACCGCTTGACATACAGCACCACCCAACCGGCGTCGGTGTGCACCTCGACCGCAGCTACGACCTTGTCCCACGGAACGGTTCGAAGAACTTCCGGATGTCGAACTCGACCACCCAGTCGAACCGCCAACACCGCTCCCGGCAGACCCTGACCGCATCCAGCGCCGACTTGCCCGGCCGATACCCGAAGGAATCCGGGTGGAACACCTGCTCCACCCGCTCCGCCAGGTACGCGGCCACCACCGTCTGCGCGACCCTGTCAGCGACGGTCGGCACCCCCAAAACCCTGGTGCCACCCCCGCCCTTGGGGATCGGCACCGCTTTGACATCCGGCGGGAAGTACGTGCCGGAGGACGGGCCCTGACCCCTGATCAGCGCCTTTTCCCCGGACGCTCACCACGACGGTCTTCAACCAACGCAGCTCGGGGCGTTTTGACGCCTCCCACCGCAGGGCGACGCCGAAGGACCACAAACCTTCATCTTCCGCACAGCACCGCATCAAGCAGGGTCTCTACCTACATCAACCTCACTCTCAGCGTTCGTGGCACACCTCCAGCCGTAGATCGTGATCTTGCTCGTGTGGTCCCGGCCGGCCCGACAGCCACGGGAAGTCGGCGTCGTCGATCAGGATCTCCCCGACCGGCTCGCCGTCGCCGTGCACGTGCCACACCTTTCCGTCGCCCCCAACTGCGCCTGCTTCGCCCGCTGTCGGTCCACGGTCAGCCAGCCTGCCACTGGGCACTGGCAAGCGGTCCGGGCCTGCCCTCGGACCGGACCGCTCGCACCGCGTGCTACTCCTCGCTAGGCCGCTTGGCCCGCCGGGTGGAAGTTGATGCGTTCCCTGATGACGGGGAAGCCGGCCTTGGCGAAGTTCGCGGCCATGGGGAAGTTGGCCTGGTCCGTCGCTCCGTTGATGAACTCCGCGCCCTGCTCGACGAGGAGGTGGGTGCACTCCGCGAGGAGGTCGTAGGCGTAGCCGTGACCGCGCTGTTCCGGGACGACTCCGATGAAGCCGATGGTCGGGCCGGAGGGGTTGTGGGCCGGGATGTGGATGCCGGCCAGGTCGCCCTCCGGCGTGTGCGCGATCTGCCACCACTCCCGCGGGGAGGGGCACCAGTGGAAGAAGTCGAGTTCCTCCTGGGCGGCCTGGTCGAGGCCGCCTTCCTCGATGGCCCTGAGCGCGTGGGCGTCCAGGGTGGCGGAGTGGATGCGGCGCAACGCGTCGAAGAACACGGTGTCGTCGGGTTCGGCGCTGAAGCGCAGGCGTCCGGGCCGCTCGGGCAGACCTCGCTCCGGGGTCCAGCGGTACAGGAAGCGTTCCACCAGGAGTTCGTACCCGGCGGCTCGTGCGGCGGCGAAGCGCGTCTCGGCGCCGGCGCGCAGGTCGGGCTTGTCCCGCCAGCCGCCGGGCAGGTTGATCTCGAGTTCGACCTGCCAGGGAGCGGAGCGCAGGAGCTCGGCTCCGGCCTCCTCCTCGCCCTCGGCCACGTCGAACCAGTTGATGTTTACGGGCTCCGAGTCGTCGGGGCCGCCCCACCACGCGCCGCGTGCGACGGCCTCGCCGTCGCGCAGGACGATGCGCTTCCAGTCGGGGCGGAACTGGGTACGCCGATGGCCTTCACGGGCGCCCAGTGGGTCGGGGAGTGCGTCGAAGAGATGAGCGTCGCTCGCGGAGAGCGCGCGGATGACCGGATCGGTCATGGATTCCTCCGGGATACAGGCTGCTTGGAGCGCTCCCGGTCAGAACTCGCGAACCACGCCGGGATAGCGGAAAAGGGAGCGCTGGAAAGGTGTGAACCGCACGGCACTCGCCTCCTTCCATTCATCTCAGGGCGTGGAGCCACACGGTACGTGATCTTCCGCGGGTCCGTCCACGGATTTCTGCGACCCTTGGAAGGGAAGGGCGTTCGCGGGACGATGTAGAGCGCTCTCAATGGCCTGCGAGCCCTTAGTACTCCAGCAGATCGTGATCTTCATGTCCTGGATGCGACTTGTCGCTGGTAGTGGCTGGTGCGTGATCGCTGCTGATGGCGGCGTCGCCAGTCGGACCAGCCGAGTCGGTGGGCCATGTCGTGGAGAGGCTGGGCGACGGTGATGAACAGGCGCTGGATCTCGTTGCAGGACAGCGGGATCAGGTCGGCCGGTCCCGGACGGCGGGCGTGTTCATCGGCGCGGACCACCGCGAGGAAGGCGTGGGCGAGCATGGCGAGGGTGACCCAGCGGGCCCAGGAGGAATAGCGGCGGACCTGGTGCTCATCGAGCCCCGTCAGCCCCTTCTCGGTCTGGAAGGTCTCCTCCACGCGCCACCTGGAGCCGGCGACCCTGACCAGGGTGACCAGTGGCACCGGCTCGGTGGAATGACAGCGGTAGTAGGCGAGTTCGCCAGTGGTGCGGTTGCGGCGGACCAGGAGCCGGTGCTCGCCCGGTGCCGGTTCGGTGAGATCGATGACGGCCCAGTCGTAGAACCGCTGCCCCTTCGCACCGCGTCCGGCCGAGAGCTTCTGCCAGGCCCGCTTCGGCACTTTCGCAGCCAGGGCGTCGGCGCGGAACGTGCCCGCGCCGGTGGTCACTGCGGCCGAGCAGGCCACCGCGAGGACATAGCCGATACCGCGTTCCTCCAGAGCGGACCGTAGTTTCGGGTTGCCGCCGTAGACCTCGTCACCCGTGACCCAGCCCACCTGGTGTCCGGCGTCCAGGAACCGCTCGATCATCGTGCGGGCCAGCTCCGGCTTGGTCGCGAAGTCGGTGTCCTCGCCGAGCCCGGCCGCCCGGCAGCATGTCTGGTCCGACGTTGGTGATCGAGTTGGCGGAGCCGCTCTCGCCGGCTGCGCTGCGGGAGTTCCGCGCGTTGATGGTGGGGCTCTCCTCCCACTTCGACGAGAAGCGGCCCGGGTTCTTCGACGTCAACGTGCCCGCAGAGCAACTGGGCGTCGAGGACAGGCGAGAGGAGGACTGGCGAAGGCCGTTCTCGCTTCCACTCCTCGGCAACACCTCAGCGGACGAGGAGCTCACGGCCCTGGTGGGATTCAATCCGCAGCGCGAGGACTGGCGTCGGCCCTTCCTGGTCTACTTGATGGGGCCGGGTGCCGGCGATGAGAGCCTCTTCGAGGCTGAGCATGCGGACGAGCCCGAGGTGGAGGCCATCCTCGGCTTCAGGCCGACCCATGCCGTCAATGTCAGCGCCGGCTGCAATCGCGAGATCGACCACGTGGCCACGGCCCTGCTGACCGCCGCTGTCATGGACGTCATCGGGGGCGTGACCAAAGCCGAACTGCTGGACGGACAGGCGTCGGTCGTCGCTGACCTTCCAGGGGTGTTGGGGATCGCGGACGACGACTGGATGGCGCTGGGAACGGCGGAGTTCCTGCGGGCCTGGGTCGGGCACCCCGCCTTCCGGCTGGTCAAGTAGCCCACGATAGATCCCCGGCGGAGGTGGTGCTGTGACCGGGAACGTTCGCCGGGTTGCCTGATCATGCGGCGAGAGAGGGTCGGCCGCCCCAGCGATGGACGCCCCGTTGTACCTGGTCAACGGCACGCGGTACCGGGTCGGCCCACTGGGTCTCGATCCGACCGCGTCCGCCCGTAGTCTGCCTCCCCTGCATCAGACGAAGTTCGATCCACTTCCGTCCAGCTGAGGAGAACAGGCCGGCATGAGAACGCAGATCAAGATGACCGAGGCCGACGGGTCGTTCAGGACACGCCTCACGTCGACCCAGACCGACCTGATGCTCGAGGCACTGCTGACGCTCCAGGGGTGGGGTTACTCCGACGAGGCCGTCGCCGTACAGCTGAACGCGGACCGGGAGGAGATCGACCGCCTGGCCGAAAGGCTCACGGGTGATCACAAGACCACCCGCGACTTCACCCTGACGGCGCACGAACTGCACGTCATCCACTCGGCGCTGACCGCGGTGGCCACGACGTTCATCTCGAACCGCGGGTTCTCCGAGGAGGGGTTCTACGACAAGACCAGCTTCTTCAGGGAGAACTTCGACGCCATGGCGTTGAGCATCGTCACGGCTGTCGACGAAGCGACGACACCGTAGGTGACAACATCGGTGGGCCGCACCCTCTCCAGGGGTGCGGCCCACCGGCCTGTTTCGTACGGGTACGCGGTGGCTACGGCGTGCGTAGGGCGCGGGCGGCGGCGACCGCTCAGTGGTGAGCGGCATACCGGCCGGGCTTGCCGCTCAAGCCCCGCTGGTGCGAGAGCAGTGCCCGGTTGCGTAAGCCCCGGTTTCGTCGTCCTCCGCAAGCGTGAGCCCTGCTTCCAGCCGCTCTCCCCGGCTCGTGGCGATCCGCAGGGTGTCCCGCAGCGACTCTGCGAGCCGTACTCCGGCGAACCGCAACTCCCGCTCCCCCACCGCGGTCTCCGCCAACAACGCCCGCGCCTCGGCCAGTACATACTCGGCGGAGTCGAGCAGATCCGCCTCCACCTCGTCGGCCAGTCGCGACATCCGGCTTTTCGGGTCGTCAGTGCTCAGGTAGCACGGCGCCCCGCTCTGGTTGACCCACGGGAGCAACCGCATGGCTCGCCCCTTCGCGTCGAACATCATGTCGTCACTACCTCCGTTCGAGGGGCGCCCTGGCGCCCGGCCGCACACGCTGGTTACCGTGTGTGCCGCAATCGTCGCGCTACGACGCATCGCACCAACAGAGTCTCCCTGTCCCGGTGTTGAGAGCGGGACAAATGGAAGGCACGCACCATGACGTTCAAACCTCAGCCCCTGACCTCGTACCTCTCCGCCCGCCACTACTTCGGCTCCGAGCAGCGCCGCCACCGCGAGCGCGCCGATCTCTCCCTCGTACAGCTGGCGGACATCTTGAACTCCAGCAAGAGCACGCTCGCCCGGATCGAAACGGCGGAGCTGATGCCGCCGCCGGACATCCCAGGGCGGCTCGACGCGGCGTTCGGCACGGACAAGCACTTCCACGGGCTGTACGAGCTCGCCAAGAAGGAGATCCACCCGGATCAGTACCGCCGGTACATGGACTTCGAGTCCAAAGCCGAAATTATAGAACAGTACGGGGCTCAGGCCCTGCCCGGGTTGCTCCAGACCGAGGCATACGCACGCGAATTCCTCCGCTGTCAAAAAGACTTGAGCCAGGATCAAGTTGAGCAACGAGTCGCGGCACGGATGTCTCGACAGGAAAGACAGCGCTCGGATGCGCCACCTTTCCGGTGGGCAATCATCGACGAGGCCGCGCTGCGGAGGCAGATGGGCAGCCCTGCAGCCATGCGCGAGCAGCTGGCTTCATTGCTCGCCCAAGTGGATACTCCCGACAGTAATATTCAAGTGATGCCGTTCAGCGCGGGGCTCCACTCGCTCATGGGCGGCGCGCTGACTTTGCTGACGCTCGCCGACGGCACGCGGGTGGCCTACGAGGAGGGCATCCAGGCCGGTCACCTCTACGAGGACCCGAACAGTGTGGAGAAGTGGCGGAGACAGTACGAGGTACTGCGAGCCAATGCACTCTCACTGCCCGAGTCGGCGCACCCCGGCATCATCCCCGTACGCGACAGCAAGAACCCCACCGGCCCCGCACTCTTCATCCCCACCCCGGCCTGGAACGACTTCGTCTCCTCCCTCAAGTAGGTTGCGAGAAAGAAAAGAAACTGCTGAAAGGGTGAACGGCCTGTCCCACACTCCCGCGTGGGACAGGCCGTTCACCTTTTCAGGGTCTACTACACGCCCGACGGCTCCGTCTGGCGGGCTTCCTCGGCCGGCGCCGCAACGCCCGCCTTCTTCGCCCGCTTGATCGCCTTCTTCTCCGCGCGGCGCTCCTTGCGGAGTTCGACCATCGCGTAGAGCGTCGGCACCAGGAGCAGCGTCAGCAGGGTCGACGTGACCAGACCGCCGATCACCACGACCGCGAGCGGCTGCGAGATGAAGCCGCCCTCGCCGGTGACGCCGAGCGCCATCGGGAGCAGGGCGAAGATCGTCGCGAGTGCCGTCATCAGGATCGGGCGGAGCCGGTGACGGCCGCCCTCGATGACTGCCTCGACGACGCCCATGCCCTGCGCCCGGTACTGGTTGATCAGGTCGATCAGCACGATCGCGTTGGTGACCACGATGCCGATCAGCATCAGCATGCCGATCATCGCCGGTACGCCCATCGGGGTGCCGGTCATGACGAGCAGGCCGAGCGCGCCGGTTGCCGCGAACGGGATGGAGACCAGCAGGATCAGCGGCTGGATCAGGGACTTGAAGGTCGCGACCAGCAGCATGAAGACGATCGCGATCGCGGCCAGCATGGCGAGGCCGAGCTTCAGGAACGCGTCGTTCTGGTCTTCGGAGACACCGCCGATGGTGGCGGTGGCGCCGTCCGGGAGCTTCAGGGCGTTGATCTTCGTCTGGAGCGAGGCGCTGACCGCACCGGTGTTGTCGCCGACGGGCTTGGCGGTGATGGTCGCGGCGCGCTGGCCGTCGATCCGGGTCATCGAGACCGGGCCGGGGACCAGCTCGACGTCGGCGATCTGTCCGAGCTCGACCGGGCCGAGCGCGAGGTTCTTCAGCTCGGCCATGGTGGTGGCCGGGTGGGCGGACTTGATGACGACGTCACGCTCGGTGTCGTCCATGATCACCTTGCCGGACGGGGTGCCGCGCACCGCTCCTGCGACGGCCGCGCCGAGCGTGGTCTGGTTGAAGCCGGCGTCCGCGGCCTTGGCGTTGGCCTTGACCGAGATCCGCGGGACGCTCTGCGCCAGGTCGCTCTGGACGTCGGTGACGTCCTTGAGCTTCGCCACCTCGGCCCGGACCTCTTCGGATGCCTTCTTCAGGACGTCCGCGTCGGCGGCCTTGACCACGACGCTGAGGTCCTGGCTGCCGAAGCCGTCGCCCGCGGAGATGGTGGTGTCACCGATGCCGTCGAGCTTGCCGAGTTCCGTGTCGAGGCGCTTCTGCACGGCCTCGGAGTCGCCCGCGTCCTTCAGGGTGATCTGGTACGAGGCCTGGTTGGAGCCCGTACCGCCGCCGAAGGCCGCCATGAAGCCGGAGGAGCCGACGGTGACCTGGTAGTCCTCGACGCCCTTGTCGCCGGCGAGGACCTTCTCGACCTTCTTGGCCGCCTCGTCGGCGGCCGCCAGGCTGGTGCCGGGGGTCAGCTCCTGTTTGATGGAGAGGACTTCCTGCTCGCCCGGGTCGAAGAAGTTGGTCTTCAGCAGCGGGGCCATGCCGAAGGTGCCGAGCAGGACCACGACGGCGATGGCGATGCTGGTGATACGGCGCCGGGTCGCGAAGCGCAGCACCGGGACGTACAGCCGCTGGAGCCGGCTGCGGGCTTCCTTCTCCTCGGCCTTGCGACGGGCCTCGTCCGGGTTCTCGGTGCTGCCCTTGGGGGCGCGCAGGAACCAGTACGACAGGACGGGGACCACGGTCAGCGAGACCAGCAGGGAGGCCAGCAGGGCTGCGGTGACGGTCAGCGAGAACGAGCCGAAGAGCTCGCCGACCATGCCGCCGACGAGACCGATCGGCAGGAAGACGGCGACCGTGGTGAGGGTCGATGAGGTGACCGCGCCGGCCACTTCCTTGACCGCGGTGATGATCGCCGACTGGCGCTCCTCGCCGTAGCCGAGGTGACGCTTGATGTTCTCCAGGACCACGATCGAGTCGTCGACGACGCGGCCGATCGCGATGGTCAGCGCGCCGAGCGTGAGCATGTTGAGGGACAGGTCGCGGGTCCAGAGCACGATCAGTGCGAGGACCACGGAGAGCGGGATGGAGACCGCGGTGACCAGGGTCGAGCGCAGCGACGCGAGGAAGACCAGGATCACGACGACCGCGAAGAGCAGACCGAGCGCGCCCTCGGTGGTCAGACCGGAGATCGCCTTGGAGACGGCGGGGCCCTGGTCGGAGACGACAGTCAGCTCGGCGTCGGCGCCGAGGTCCTTGCGCAGGTCGGGGAGCTTGTCCTTGACCGCGTCCGAGATGGCGACGGCGCTGCCGTCCTTGTCCATCGTGGCCATCACGGCGAGGCTCGGCTTGCCGTTGGTACGGGTGATGGAGACGGCGCCGGCCGGCTCCTGCTTCACCGTGGCGATGTCACCGACGCGAACCGACTTGCCGGGCTTGCCGGTTGCCGGGTCCTGGCCGGTGACGCGCAGGTCCTCGATCTGCTTCATGGAGGTGAAGGCGCCGCCCACCTGGACGGTGCGGCTCTTGCCCGACTCGGAGAAGGAACCGGCGGGGACGGTCGCGCCGCCCGCCTGGAGCGCCTGGGAGAGCGTCGCGGCGTTCAGGCCGGCGGAGCTGAGCTTCTTGTCGTCGGGGGTGATGGAGACCTGGAGGTCCTGCACACCGTCGATGGTGACCTGGCCGACGCCGTCGATGTCCTCCAGCGCGGGGACGACGGTGCGGTCCAGCTGGTCGGCGAGCGCCTGCTGGTCCTTGTCGGAGGTGACGGCGAGGACGACGGTCGGTATGTCGTCCGTCGAGCCGGCGATGACCTGCGGGTCCACGTCGTCGGGAAGCTGGACGCGGGCGCGGTTCACCGCCTGCTGGATGTCGGCGACGAGCTGCTTGGTGCCCTCGCTGCCGAAGTCGAAGGTCGCCATGATGACGGCGTTGCCCTCGCTGGCCGTCGAGGTGATGCCGGTGACACCGTCGACGGCCTTGATGGAATTCTCGAGTGGTTCGACGACCTGCTTCTCGACCACATCGGGGGACGCACCCTGATAGGGGGCGAGCACCGACACCATCGGGAGTTCGATGGTGGGCAGCAGCTGCTGCTTGAGCTGCGGGATCGAGATCGCTCCGAATACAAGGGCGACGATCGAGATCAGTCCGATCAGGGCCCGTTGCGCGAGGCTGAATCTGGACAGCCAGGACATGGGTGGGTCTCTCTTCTGTGGCTTACGCGGCAGATGGGCGGGTAGCTGTGGGACAGACCCGGCCCACCTATACGGTCACCCACCCGCGAAGCCGAGACGTCGGCCCCAGGGTCGCTTTCTTGTGCCGCGCATACCGCAGGTGGAGTACGCCGAATCTCCACCCCTCACTCCGACTTGGGGCGCACCAGGCCCGATTCGTACGCAGTTACCACCAATTGAGCCCGGTCCCTGGCGCCCAGTTTCGCCATCGCCCGGTTCACATGGGTCTTGACGGTGAGCGGGCTGACGACGAGCCGCTCGGCGATCTCGTCGTTGGAGTGGCCGCCCGCGACCAGGACCAGCACCTCGCGTTCGCGTCCGGTGAGTGCGGCGAGCCGTTCGGAGTACTGCGCGGCGCTCGACGCGTCACCGCTTCCCGAACTTCCGCCCTGCGCAAGGAAGGTGGCGATCAGCCCCTTGGTCGCGGCCGGCGAGAGCAGCGCCTCGCCGGCCGCTGCGACACGGATGGCGTTGAGGAGTTCATCCGGTTCCGCCCCTTTGCCGAGGAAGCCGGACGCCCCGGCCTGCAGCGACTGCACCACGTACTCGTCCACCTCGAAGGTGGTGAGCATGACGACCCGTATGTCCGCCAGCTCCGGATCGGCACTGATCATCCGGGTCGCGGCGAGTCCGTCCGTACCGGGCATCCGGATGTCCATCAACACCACGTCGGCGCGGGTCGAGCGGGCGAGCTCGACGGCCTGCGCGCCGTCCGCCGCCTCTCCGACCACCTCCATGTCGGACTCCGAGTCGACCAGCACCCGGAACGCGCTGCGCAGCAGCGCCTGGTCGTCGACGAGCAGCACCTTGATGGGCGGTGTCATGCGTTCTCCCCCGTCCGGCCCGCCGTGCCCGGCTCCCCCGGCTCTGCCGTACGGGCCTCGACGGGCAGGATCGCATGGACCCGGAATCCGCCGCCGTAGCGGGGCCCCGCGGTGAGGGAGCCGCCGAGTGCGGTGACGCGTTCGCGCATGCCGAGGAGGCCGTGGCCGCCGCCGTCCCCGTTGCAACAGCCCCCGCCCGAACCGTTGTCGATGACGGTGATCTCGGCCGTGGCTCCGACCCGCACGACGCTCACCTCGGCCTTCGCCCCGGGGCCCGCGTGCTTGCGCACATTGGTCAGCGCCTCCTGGATCACCCGGTACGCGGCCAGGTCGACGGCCGAGGGCAGCGGGGGCCGCCGGTCGGCGCAGGCCACCTCGACCGGGAGCCCGGCCCGCCGGACGGTGTCCACCAGATCCCCGAGGACCGCGAGCCCCGGCGCCGGTTCGGTCGGCGCCTCCGGGTCGCCGGACTGACGCAACAGCCCGACGGTGGCCCGCAGTTCGTTGAGCGCGGAGCGGCTGGCCTCCCGGACGTGGGCCAGCGCCTCCTTGGCCTGGTCGGGACGCTTGTCCATGACGTGGGCGGCCACCCCTGCCTGGACGTTGACGAGGGCGATGTGGTGGGCGACGACATCGTGCAGATCGCGGGCGATGCGTAGCCGCTCCTCGGCGACCCGGCGCCGGGCCTCCTCGTCGCGGGTGCGTTCGGCCCGTTCGGCACGCTCTCTGATCGCGTCGACGAAGGCGCGCCTGGAACGGACGGCGTCCCCCACGGCGCAGGCCATGCCGGTCCAGGCGAAGACACCGAGGTTCGCCTGGCTGTACCAGGGCGCCGAGCCGAAGAGCATCGCGGTGGCCGTCAGCGCGGCCATCGTCAGCAGCCCGACCCGCGAGGTGGTGGGCCGGTCGGTACGGGCGGCGACGGTGTACAGCGCGATGACGGTGCTCATCACCACGGGGGTGGGCGGTTCGAACCGGACCAGCTCGACGAAGGTCAGACCGGCGGTGGCCGCGAGCACCAGCATGGGCCTGGGCCGCCGCCAGATCAGCGCGACGGCACCGAGCACCATCACGAACACGCTGCTCGACTCGGGCCCACGGGCGCCGAAAGTGGGCCCGTTCGGTGCGTACGTGTCGATGAACGACACGGTGATCATGGCCATGAATACGGCCAGGGCGAGCGCGGCGTCCAGCGCGAGGGGATGGTCGCGCAGCCAGCGCCGAACGCGCAGAACCCCGGTTCCGAGGGTGGTCACGGCAGGCTACGTTACGGCGTGTCGCGCATGGATCGGCACGGAGCATGCCGAACCCCCGGAGCGCCGTGCCGCGGACGCAGCCGTGCCCCGTGTCCGGCGGACCGGACACGGGGCACGGACTTGTCCGAGTGCTGGAGAGCGACCGGCGTCAGCCGGGGATCAGACCGTCGTCCCGGAGCATGGCGCGCACTTCTTCAAGAGTCGCGTCGGACGACGGCAGGATCAGCTCGGACGGCTCCAGGGAGTCGTCCGGCAAGGGTGTGCCGAGCTCGCGCACCCTGGTGAGGAGTGCGTGCAGAGTGGAGCGAAAGCCGGGGCCGTCGCCGCTCTCCACCTCGGCGAGCAGTTCGTCGTCGAGCCTGTTGAGCTCGGCGAGATGGCTGTCGGCCAGTGCGACCTGGCCCTCCCCCATGATCCGTACGATCATGACGCTGCCTTAACTCTTGTCGAACCTGTGCGGAGACTGCGACGACTGCTGCTGCGCCGCATCCTGCGGGCCGCCCTCGATCGCCTGCTGCTGGGTGGAGCCGCCGGCCAGCTCGGCCTTCATGCGCTGCAGCTCCAGCTCCACATCCGTACCACCGGAGATCCGGTCCAGCTCGGCGGCGATGTCGTCCTTCGCCGTCCCGGTCGGGTCGTCCAGGGCGCCGGAGGCGAGCAGCTCGTCGATCGCACCGGCCCGGGCCTGCAGTTGCTGGGTCTTGTCCTCGGCCCGCTGGATCGCAAGGCCGACATCGCCCATCTCCTCGGAGATCCCGGAGAAGGCCTCGCCGATCCGGGTCTGCGCCTGGGCTGCGGTGTAGGTGGCCTTGATGGTCTCCTTCTTGGTACGGAAGGCATCGACCTTGGCCTGCAGCCGCTGGGCCGCGAGAGTGAGCTTCTCCTCCTCGCCCTGCAGCGTGGTGTGCTGCGTCTCCAGGTCGGTGACCTGCTGCTGGAGTGCGGCGCGCCGGGACAGCGCCTCGCGGGCCAGGTCCTCGCGGCCGAGCGCGAGCGCCTTGCGGCCCTGGTCCTCCAGCTTGGACGACTGCCCCTGCAGCTGATTCAGCTGCAACTCCAGCCGCTTGCGCGAGGTCGCCACATCGGCGACACCGCGGCGTACCTTCTGAAGCAGCTCCAGCTGCTTCTGGTACGAGTAATCGAGGGTCTCGCGCGGATCCTCGGCCCGGTCAAGGGCCTTGTTTGCCTTCGCGCGGAAGATCATCCCCATACGCTTCATCACACCGCTCATGGGCTTCGCGCGCCCCCTTCTGACGGACTGAGCTCCAGCACTCCAACAGAACCCACAGTACGGGCCCTGCCTCTATTACCGCACTGTTCGAGCACAGATGTGCTCCTCCCCAAGGACGACTGCACCCGGTCATCGCTCCGGCCCAGGGAGTAGGCGGGGGCAGAGGAACGGGTGGAGACGTCCGCGGCGAACCGATGGGGACCACCTGCACAGACGCGGGCCGTTGCCGGATCGTTCCCGACCGGCCTGGGGTCGCGGCGATCGAACCCGTACCCTTGGGCCTTGTGTTCCGTAGCCGTTCGAAGGAAGAGAAGGCGCCCACCGGCAAGGTGACGGCGGACCTCTCCAAGCAGCCCCGCGACCCGCAGGCCCCCAAGGGTCGCCCCACCCCCAAGCGCAGCGATGCCCAGTCGCAGCGCCGTCGTGCCTCCAGTGGCACGCCGCTCGACCGCAAGGAGGCCGCGAGGCGGCAGCGCGAAGCGCGCCGTGTGGACCTGGCCAAGCAGCGTGAGGCGCTCGCCAGTGGCGACGAGCGCTATCTGCCGGTTCGCGACAAGGGCCCGGTGCGGCGCTTCGTCCGCGACTACGTGGACTCGCGTTTCTGCATCGCGGAGTTCTTCCTGCCGCTCGCCGTGATCATTCTGATCCTCAGCGTGATCCAGGTGCCGAACATCCAGGCCATCTCGCTGCTGCTCTGGCTTCTCGTGATCGTGCTGATCGTCATCGACTCGTTCGGGCTCGCGTTCCGCCTGAGGAAGCAGCTGAATGAGCGCTTCCCGGACACGCCGAAGCGTGGCGCGGTCGCGTACGGTCTGATGCGTACGCTTCAGATGCGTCGGCTCCGGCTGCCGAAGCCGCAGGTCAAGCGTGGAGAGCGGCCCTGAGTACGGATACCTCCGGCTCGGCCGGCGGTCCGTCCGCCGACCCGACGGCCGTCCCCGTCCCAGTCCCCGTCTCCGGATTCTCGAGAGCCTCCTCGGCGTGGCTGAAAGGGCTCGGCGGGCTGCGCAACACCGTCCGCCAGGAGCTCGTCGCCCGGCAGATCGACGAGCAGATAGCGGCCCGTTTCCCCGTCGGGCAGCGGCTGCGCATCCTCGATGTCGGCATGGGTCAGGGCACTCAGGCACTGCGCCTGGCCAGGGCCGGTCACACCGTGACGGGCCTGGAGTCCGACGCCGAGATGCTGCGGGTGGCCCGTGAGGCGCTCGGCGGCGAGCCCGCGGGCATCCGCGAACGGGTCCGGCTCATCGAGGGTGACGGCCTGGAGACCGGGGTGCACTTCCTGCCCGGCAGCTTCGACGTGGTGCTCTGCCACGGCGTGCTGATGTATGTCCAGGAGCCGGACGCGATGCTGGCCGGACTTGCCCGGATGCTGGCCCCGGGCGGACTGCTTTCGCTGCTCGTACGGAACGGCGACGCGCTGGCGATGCGGCCCGGGACCGCCGGGGACTGGAACGCGGCGCTGGCCGCCTTCGACACGGATGCGTACACCAATCGGCTGGGCCTTGCGGTGAGGGCCGACCGGCTGGACGCGTTGACGGCCACGCTCGCCGGGATCGCGGCGCCCCTGCACGCCTGGTACGGGGTGCGTGTCTTCACGGACAACGTGAGCAACGACGTGGAACTGCCGGCCGCCGACGAGCTGGAGCGGGTACTGGCCGCGGAGGACCGGGCCGGACGTACGGATCCGTACCGCCGGGTGGCCGCACTGCTGCATCTCTGCGGGGTGCGCGGCTAGGGCGTGTTTCGAAAGTGGCGTCGTCCGCCCGCAGGGCGGGGCCGGGGGCGTCTGGTGCGTGCGATCGCAAGGCGGAGGGAGGAGAGCGCAGCGGGCTGCGCCGACGACCGACAACGCAGCGAACGTGCGTGCCGGACGTCCCCGGCCAGACGGGACTTTCGAAACACGCCCTAGCGGCTGGTGCCGGTCGCGGCACTGGCTTGATCTTCAACACTGGCTTGATCTTCAACCTCGGGAGTTGCAGATCAAGCCAGTGCGTTCACGCACGTCGGCGGAGCCGTGCGGCATGCCCGGTCGGCTGAACCCAACAGGCCATCAATAGGGTCAAAAGCAATAATTCGGACATGGATGCATCTCACTCCCGCAGCCGTGTGCGCCGTCGCCGTCTGCTGCTGCCGCTGACCGCAGGTCTCTGCGCGGTCGCCCTGGTGAGCGGCTGCTCGGACACGAACTCCGGTTCGCCGGCGGCCGAGACCACCAAGCCGTCCTCGGCGCCCCAGGCCGCTGGTGATCTGCAGAGCGAATACCAGGCCGTGATCAAGAACGTGCTGCCGTCGGTCGTGCAGATCCAAGCCTCCAACAGCCTGGGCTCCGGCGTCGTCTACGACTCCAAGGGCCATATCGTCACCAACGCCCACGTGGTCGGCCACGAGAGGACGTTCAAGGTCACCGTCGCCACCGGCGAGAAGGTACTTCCGGCCTCGCTGGTCGCCACCTATCCGGAACAGGATCTGGCCGTCATCAAGCTCGACAGCGTTCCGAAAGGGCTGAAGCCCGCGAAGTTCGGCGACTCGAAGAAGGTCGAGGTGGGACAGATCGTGTTGGCGATGGGCTCGCCGCTCGGGCTGTCCTCCAGCGTGACCCAGGGCATCGTCTCGGCGCTCGGGCGGACCGTCAGCGAGAGCCGCGTGGGCGGTGGCACCGGCGCGACGATCGCGAACATGGTGCAGACCTCGGCGGCGATCAACCCGGGCAACAGCGGCGGTGCGCTGGTCAATCTGAACAGCGAGGTGATCGGCATCCCGACACTGGCCGCGGTCGATCCGGAGATGGCCAACAGCGCGGCGCCGGGGATCGGGTTCGCGATCCCCGTGTCGATGGTGAAGACGGTCGCCGATCAGATCATCAAGAGCGGCAAGGTCACCGACTCGGGCCGGGCAGCGCTGAACATCACCGGACGTACGGTCGTCGACACCAACTACCAGCCCGCCGGGGTCGCGGTGGTCAGCGTGACGAGGGGCGGCGCCGCGGACAAGGCGGGGCTGCGGGTCGGCGACATCATCACCAGGATCGAAGATCTGCCGGTCACGACGATCACGTCCCTGTCGGAGGCGCTGGCCTCGGACAAGCCGGGTGAGAAGGTCACGGTGACGTATCTGCGCAACGGGGCGGAGAAGACGGCGAAGGTCACCCTGGGCGAGATCTAGGTGTACTGTCCCGGGAGGTTTTGGACAGGTGAGCGAAATCTCGGCTGAGGGATCTTGAACGGATAAGGGCCTTCCAGGTTCGGTGTGGATTGCGACGTCTTCACCGACCGAAAGGCCCTCGTGCCCCACCGTAATACTCCTGACCGAGACCGGCCGCCTGCGTCCGGCCCGGTTGTCAGCCGTACGGGCTCGGAGACAGGCCCGAGCCCGCACGGCTGCTCATGCCACGGGGGCGGATCAGCCCTGGTCGGCCTGGAGGCTCATGGGGCCGTAGATCTTTGTCGTGTCGTCGAAGAGTGTCACCTGGTCCGCCCCGCCGTCGAGGAGTTCCTTCCAGTACTCACCGATCCAGGATTCCGCATCGCCCTGCGTAGTGAATTCCTCCGGCTGCAGGACCGGCTCCGTCTCCGTACCGTCGGACTTCTCGAACCGCCACGTCCACGCCATGTCCGCCTCCTGGGTCGCTTTGCTGCCCGCAGCCTAGTGCCCGCTGCACCTGCCCGGACACCGTTCCCGGGACTTGTATAACCACTCTCTGCGGGAGCGGTAGCCGCCCGCAGCGTGCTTCGTCCCCCGCTCACCGATCGGGAGGGACAGGCGGTGGCGCAGCGTCCTGATCCCGGCTTCCAGTGTCTGGATGTGTGCGGCCTGGCCACGGCGGGCCAGTGCCCACTGATCGCGTGGCCTTGGTGACCGCACCCGCAATCCGCGACGACGACAGCGGCGTCAGATCCCGCTTACGCGACGCCCAGGTGCCCGCACCGTGCTCCAGACCACCCGCACAGCGAGCTTTGAGATCACACGAAGCCAGACGCCCCTGATGCTCACCGACCAAGCGGAGCACGTTCTCGTCCCGGGGCGTGAGGTGCTTCAGACGGTCCCGGACCGCCACCCCGCAAGGCCTGGGCACCACGAAGGACCCGGCCAACTCCCGCACACCACCCACCACACCACCCCCTCCCACCGACCCCGGACACCTGCCACCAGGCCCAACGAGCAGCAACCGCCAAGGTCACCCATTCGGCCCCAGAACCCCCGTTCCCACCCCCACACACCCACCGCAAGGACCCACTCCCGCTCACCACAACTCACTTCAGCGCAGCAAACCGGCAGCAGCTCACAACCCCCCAAGTCGCGCACCCGCTGCGCGGACGCGGGAGGATCGAAGATGTGGAACTGACTCTGCTCGGCACCGGAGCCCCCGACGGGCTGCCGCGGCCCGAATGTCCTTGCGCCGCCTGCGCCACCGCCCGCGGTACGCGCTCGCGGGCCGCGACCGCGCTGCTGGTCGACGACGCGCTGCTGCTCGACCTCACCCCGGGGGCCGTGTTCGCCGCAGCCCGCGCGGGGCACTCGCTCACCGGCGTACGGCAGGTGCTGCTCACCCATCCGCACGACGGGCCCGCCATGGAGCTGCCCGCCGGACTGCCTCCGGCGGGACGGGTGCCGGACGGGCGGGAGCTGACGCTGATCAGTGGTCACCGGGTGCGGGCGGTGCCGATGGACGCGCCGGGGACGGGTTACGAGGTGACGGCTTCGGAGGGCGCACGGCTGCTCTACCTGCCGCCGGGCGCCGCGCCCTCCGGTCTCACGGACCGGGTGGCGCAGCCTTACGACATGGTGGTCGGCGATGTGGTCGGGCGGCCGGACACGGTGGCGCGGCTGCGGGCCGTCGAGGCGATCGGGCCGACGACCGAGATCATCGCCGTCCATCTGGACCATGACGCACCGCCCGGCGCCGAGCTGGACCGGCGGCTCGCGGCAGCCGGCGCGCGGGCCGTGCCGGACGGGACGACGCTGGTGGTGGGCGAGTACCACTCGGTGCCGGAGGTACCGAGGCGCACGCTGGTGACGGGCGGGGCCAGATCGGGGAAGTCGGTGGAGGCCGAGCGGCGTCTGGAGACGTTCCCCGAGGTGGTGTACGTGGCGACCGGTGGAGGCAGGGAAGGGGACGCGGAGTGGGCGGCCCGGATCGGGCTGCACCGGGAGCGCAGACCGGCCGCCTGGCGCACCGAGGAGACATGTGAGCTGGTGGAGCTGCTGGAGTCGGACGGGCCTCCGCTGTTGATCGACTGCCTGTCGCTGTGGCTGACGGATGCGATGGACCGGGTGGCTGCCTGGGACGACGCGGCGTGGTCGAACGGCGGCGAGAAAGCGCTGCGGGAGCGGACCGCCGAGCTGGTCGCGGCGGTGCGCGGAACGCGGCGCACGGTCGTCGCCGTGACCAATGAGACCGGCTCGGGCGTGGTGCCGGCGACGGCTGCCGGGCGGCGGTTCCGGGACGAGCTGGGCCGGCTGAACGTCGCGTTCGCCGACGAGTGCGAACAGGTGCTGATGGTGGTGGCCGGACAGGTGCTGACGCTGCGTGGCTGACCGGAACGCGGGGAACGGAACACGGAACACCGCACCGGAACGCGAGAACAGCAGGAACGGAACGCGAGAACAGGAGGAGCGGACATGGCACGTGCCCAACCGATGCTGAGCGGGGTTCCGGAGCCCTTGTTGTGGACGCTCTACAACCGGGCATACGAGGCGGGGCAGCCCTATCCCGTGCTGGATGATCCGATGGCACTGCGGTTGCTGAAGGATCTGGATTACCCCTTCGAGGAACGGTTCGGGCGGCCGAACGCGTTCCACTCACAGGCCCAGGGCCTGCGCTCACGCTGCTTCGACCTGGCCGTACAGAGGTACCTCGCCGACCGGCCGCAGGCGACCGTGGTGGCACTCGGCGACGGACTGGAGACCGGCTTCTGGCGGGTCGACAACGGCCGGCTGCACTGGCTGAGCGTGGAACTGCCGGAGGTCGCCGAGCTGCGCCGGGCGCTGCTGCCCGCCTCGGACCGGCTGCGCACCCTCTCCTGTTCGGCCACCGATCTGTCCTGGCTGGACGAGATCGAGGACCCGGAGAGCCGCGGTGTTGTCGTCACGACGCAGGGTCTGCTGATGTATCTGCCCCCCAAGGAGGTACGGAGGATCCTGGCGGCCTGCGCCGAACGGCTGCCCGGCGGCATCCTGGTGCTGGACACGATGGCGCGCTGGCTGGCCAGGTGCACGGTGGCCGGCACGTCGAAGGCCGGCGGGATGACCGTTCCACCGATGCGCTGGGCGATGAACCCCGGCGAGCGGCACAAGCTGCGCGGCGCGCACCGGGGGATCACCGAGGTGCGCGCTCTGCGGCTGCCGCGAGGACGGGGCGCGATGGGCGAGCTGATCCGGATCCAGTCGCTGCTCCCGGGGCTGCGGACTCTCACGCCCGCGATGACGCAGCTGCGGTTCGGGGGCGGAACTCCGTACTGACCAGGTGTCAAAAACGTGGCGGGTACTGTTCCGCAGTGAGCCCGCCGCCGGGCTCGCCGGCCCACTCCACGTATCGACCCGCGAGGCAGACCCCCGTGAATCTGGACGATTTCTCCGACCTGATCGAACGCCCCGACGGCGGCGTACGGCGCGATGCCGAGGAACGCCGGGAGCGCCTGGTCGTTCCCCCGGGCGCCCTCGGCCGCCTGGACGAGCTGGGCGAATGGCTCTCGGCCGCCCAGCAGTCCGTACCGGTCAAGGTGATCGAGCAGCCGCGCGTGGTGCTCTTCGCCGGTGACCACGGGGTTGCCGAACTGGGTGTCTCCGGGCGAGCGGCCGGGACTGCGTACGAACTGGTACGCGCCACGCTGGAGGGTGCGACTCCGCTCGCCGTGCTGGCGCGCCAGTTCTCCGTACCGGTACGGATCGTCGACGCCGCTCTGGACTGCGACCCCGGGCTGCTGCCCGAATCGGTGGTACGTCACCGGGTGCGGCGCGGCAGCGGCCGGATCGACATCGAGGACGCGCTGACGGCCGAGGAGGCCGAGCAGGCGGTACATCTCGGCATGGCGATCGCCGACGAGGAGGCCGACTCGGGTACGGACCTGGTGGTGCTCGGCGATCTGAGCGTCGGCGGTACGACGGCCGCGTCCACGCTGATCGCGGCGCTGTGCGGCACGGACGCCTCGGTGGTCACCGGGCGCGGCGGTGCGGGCATCGACGACCTGGCGTGGATGCGCAAGTGTGCGGCGATCCGGGACGCGCTGCGGCGGGCCCGGCCGGTCCTCGGGGATCAGCTGGAGCTGCTGGCCACGGTGGGCGGTGCGGATCTGGCGGCGACGACCGGGTTCCTGCTGCAGTGCGCCGTGCGCAGGTTGCCGGTGATTCTGGACGGTGTGGTCTCGTCGGCCTGTGCGCTGGTGGGTCAGCGGGCGGCCTTCCGGGCGCCGGACTGGTGGCTGGCGGGTCAGGCGAGCGGTGAACCGGCGCAGAGCAAGGCGCTGGACCGGATGGCACTCAACCCGTTGCTGGACCACGGCGTCATCGTGGGCGAAGGAAGTGGGGCGTTGCTGGCACTTCCGCTTGTTCGGGCCGCGGCCGCGCTGGCGGCGGAGCTGCCCGAGCGTGCACCCGTCACCGACGAGAAGGGCGGTGCCGGCGAAGGGGCCGACGGAAGCGACGCGGACGGCGACGCGACCGGCGGCTGACGGACCCGGCAGAGCTGCGGCCGCCGAGCACCGGCCGCAACCCAGTCCCCTCATGCAGTGCGATGCACCATATGATCGCTTTTCATGGGAGAGGTCCGAATGGCCACCGAGGAATCCGGACGGGTCAGTGCTCGGCCACCGAGCACCGTCCGGTCACGCCGCAGCGCGGCGTTCACCATCTGGTACCTGCGCGTTGTGTCGTTCATCAACTTCCTGAGCGCCGTCTGGGTCACTCTCGGCAACGATCTGCGCCGTCACAACACCGCGAACTACTTCACCCCGTACCTGCTCACCGCGGGCTTCTCCTCAGGGGTGGTCGCGCTCTTCCTCGCGGTCACCATGCGCCGTCGCAAGCGGGCGGCCTGGATCGTGAACACGGTGGTGAGCAGTCTTCTGCTGCTGCTCTTCGTCCTGGTGATCCCGTTCCCGGAGGTCCGGCAGTACCCGCAGAACTGGATCTCGCTGACGCTGACCGCCGTCTTCGTCCTGGCGCTCGCCCTCGGCCGGCGCGAGTTCTACGCGAAGGGCGACCGGTCGAACCCGAAGCTGGCCGCCGTCGTCGCGGTCGGCGGGCTGCTGGTCACCTCACTGATCGCCGCGGGTCTGGTCACCGTCACCAACACCGCGCACAACGAATACCTCTCGTCCTTCCTGGACCGCTGGCGCTACGGCGCCATGCGGCTGGTCTCGGTCGCCGCCGACGACATCGATTTCCCCGGAATCACCACGCCCGGCTGGGTCAATGTCACCATCAACATCCTCTCCACGCTGCTGCTGATCGCCGTCGTGTACGCGGCGTTCCGGTCCCGTCGGGCCGTCGACCCGATCACCCCCGAGGACGAGGCCCGGCTGCGTGCACTGCTCGACAAGCACGGCGACCGCGACTCGCTCGGCTACTTCGCACTGCGCCGGGAGAAGAGTGTCGTCTGGTCGCCGACCGGGAAGGCCGCCATCGCCTACCGGGTGGTCGGCGGGGTCTCGCTCGCCTCCGGTGATCCCATCGGCGACCCGGAGGCCTGGCCCGGAGCGATCGTTCCGTGGCTGGCCGAGGCCCGCGAGCACGGCTGGATCCCGGCGGTGATGGGCGTGAGCGAGGAGGGCGGCACCGTCTACGCGCGACACGGCCTCGACGCCCTGGAGCTGGGCGACGAAGCGATCGTGGAGACCGCCGAGTTCACCCTCGAAGGACGGGCGATGCGGACCGTCCGCCAGGCGTACAACCGGATCAGGCGGGCCGGGTACGAGGTGACCGTGCGCCGGCACGCCGACATCCCCGCCGACGAGATGGCCGAACTGGTGCGGCGCGCCGACGACTGGCGCGACGGGGCGACCGAGCGCGGCTTCTCGATGGCGCTGGGCCGGCTCGGCGATCCGGCCGACGGGCAGTGCATGATGCTCGAATGCCGCAACTCGCCCACCGAAGAGGGCGGCGGGCCCGGTGAGTTGCACGCCGTACTGAGCTTTGTGCCGTGGGGACCGAACGGCCTCTCGCTGGACCTGATGCGCCGCGACCGGGACGCCGAGAACGGCCTGATGGAGTTCATGGTCATCGAACTCCTGCAGCGTGCCCAAGAGATCGGGATCACACAGGTCTCACTGAACTTCGCAATGTTCCGGTCCGTCTTCGAGCGGGGTTCACGGCTCGGCGCCGGACCGGTGCTGAGGCTGTGGCGCTCCATGCTCAGCTTCTTCTCGCGCTGGTGGCAGATCGAGTCGCTCTACCGCGCCAACGCCAAGTACCGACCGATCTGGGAGCCGCGCTTCATGCTCTTCGAGAAGAGCGCCGACCTCCTGCGCATCGGCCTCGCCGCGGGCCGTGCCGAAGGGTTCCTGGAGGCTCCCGGTCTGCCCAAGTGGATGCACCGCTCGCATCTCGGGGCTGGTGAATGAGACCCGTATCCGCGCTGCGCGGAGCGGCTCGCCGCGAGTGGGCTCCGCTCGCGGGGACCGTACGCGCAGGACTCACCGCCGCACGGCTTCGGGCGGTCCCGATGACGCTCGCCGCGGTCTGCCTGACGGCGCTGCTCCACGCGGTGCACAACCAGCCCTGGGGCTTCGGGGCAGTGCATGGTCTCGGGACGGTGCGGGCCGAGGATCCGTTGTGGGAGGCCCTGCTGCGTACCCCGTTGTCGCTGTTCGTCCCGGCGCTGGATCTGCCGGTGTGGGGGGCGCTGGCACAGATCCTGGTGGTGTTCGGGATCGCCGAGATCTGTCTGGGCCGGTGGCCCACGCTCCTGATCGGGTACGCCGCGACGCTGGCCGGGACGCTGTACGCGCGGATCGGTGTAGCGGTCGGTCCTGACGGGCTGTTCGGACTGCCCTACTCCGACGCCCAGGTCGTCGACACCGGCCCGTCGGCGGCGGTGGTCGCTCTCGCCGTCTATGTGTGCTGTGTCTACCAGGCCTGGTTCACCGGGGCGCTGGTGGTCGTGGCGATGGTGGTCGAGGTGATCCTCAAGAACAATCTGGCCGGCAAGGAGCATCTGGCGGCGATCGCCGCTGTGCTCGTGCTGTGCGCCGTCTCGGTCGGCCGGGAGCGGCGCCGGTCTCTGCGCCGCCGTGATCAGGGCTTGCGTTCGGGAGCCGAAACCCGGTCCGGTGCGCCGCCGATCAGATCCTGGAATCTGCGGCGCGGGCCTGCCCAGCGCACATCGTGGTGGTAGGCACGCAGCACCGCCCTGGCGCGGGCACGGTGGCGGTTGCGGTAGAAGCGCTTCGCCCACATCGAGGTCGGCCGGGCCAGCCGGATCGCCCCGATCACCGCGAGGAACGGGACGAGGGTTCCGACGACCGCGAGCCGCGCCTTGCCTTTGAACAGGGCGATCAGCACAAAGCAGAAGTTGACGACCAGGGTCAGGATGACCTCGAGCCGGCCCTGCTGCTGGTCACTGCTCAGCTCATTCACGCCGAGCGGTGAGAATCCGGCCAGGAGCAGCAGCACCAGCGCCGCGGTGAGGACCACGACCTCCACGCTCTGGCGGCCCTCCTCGGTCCAGTAGACATCGTGGAGGTGGAGGATCAGGGCGAACTCGTCCAGCACCAGGCCCGCACCCATGCCGAAGATCACCGCGCAGGCCCCCGCGGCGATGCCATGGCGCCCGCTGGCGACCGCCCCGAAGCCGCCGATGACGGTCAGCACCACACCGGGCACCACATGGTGGACATGCATTCCGCCGGGCGTGATGTTGTGGAACGGCCCCTTCCCCGCCCGAATCATCCGCGTGATGACCCGGGTGACGACGAAGGTGAGTACGAAGGCGGCCAGCGCAAGCAGCAGCGGCAGCTTTCCCGGCTCGACGATGTTCCGATCGAACCAGTGACCCATGCCACCCACTCCCGATAAGTCGCTTTTGCCATTGTCTGTTGCGCTCTGTGCAATCTATCGGCCCGGCGCACCGATTAGCCTGCGCGCCGTGACCTCCTTGAATAGCCATGGCTTGCGTTTCGCCTTCGGCACCCTGACCGTGCTCCCCGTCCGCATCACCCGCTGGGACCGCGGCACCGCCCGCGCCGGGATGCTGTGCGCCCCGCTCGCCGGTCTCGTAGTGGGGCTGCTCGCGGCGGTGCCCGGCTGTCTCTTGCTGCTGCTCGGCTCCGGTCCGCTGCTCGCCGCGGTCGCCTCCACCGCCGTGCCGGCGGTGCTGACCCGGGGCCTGCATCTGGACGGTCTCGCCGACACCGCGGACGGCCTGGGCAGCGGCAAGCCCGCCGACGACGCCCTGCGGATCATGAAGCAGTCGGACATCGGGCCGTTCGGTGTCATCACCCTGCTGTTCGTGCTGCTGGCCCAAGTCGCGGTCCTCTACCAGCTGTACGGGCAGAGCTGGGCGCACGGAGCGGTGGCGGTGGCCGTCTGCGCGGTCACCGCCCGGCTGGCGCTCACCCTGGCTTCCCGTCAGGGCGTGCCGGCGGCCCGGCCGGAAGGGCTGGGTGCGGCAGTGGCGGGGACAGTAACTGCCCGGTCCGCGGTGGCGGTCGGGGCCGTCACGGTCGCGGCCTGCGCGGGTGCCGGCGCGCTCTTCGGCGGATACGGGGCGCTGCACCATGCCCTCGCCGTGCCGGCCGCCCTCGGCGTCGCCCAACTCCTGCTGCGGCACTGCCTGCGGCGCTTCGGCGGGGTGACCGGCGATGTCTTCGGCGCACTGGCGGAGACTGCGGCGACGACGGCCCTGGTGGTCCTGGCGATCGGTTAAGACCGACCGGCACATGGGGGGTGGGAGAAGGAGCGTGGCTGGGTGCGTGCAGCTGCAAGACGGAGGAGTGAGCCAGATGGGGTCTCCCCTGCTCGCGCGCAGCCGAGAGCTTGGGGAAGGAGCTTTGGTGATTGACGACAACGCGGCAGATGTGCGTGCCCAGCCACGCGACGCCGCCCCCCTATGTGCCGGTCGGTCTAAGGGCCGGCCTTCGGGCACTCCTGGCGCCACACGCCCAGCTCGTACTTCTTGCGCAGCGAGCTGAGCCCGAGCCGCTTCGATTCGGCGCAGAACCGGGTGACCGGCAGCTCGTACTCCGCGTGGAAGACGGCCTTGCCCGCCTTCACGAACGGGGTGAGAGCATCGCACTCCCCGTACTGCGCGCACTGCTCATTGACCGCGAAGTCGAAGTCCGGCTCCAGCTCCGGAATCTGGCCGAGGTCGTTCTTCAGGCCGACGGCGAGTCCATGGCGGTGGGCGATACGGGCGATGAGCCGGTTGTAGCGCAACTGGTCCGCGGCGGTCAGCGGGAAGCCCGTACGGTTGCGGTAACCGTCCATGTTGTCGGGCTCCACCGCGTCGAAGCCCTTCTTCGCGCACATCGCGATCCGCTCCTCCATCAGCGGCTCCAGGACGTCCGTGCGGCGGATGTCGAGCCACCGCTCCCCCTCCCAGCCGTTGCCCTTTCCCCGTACCGAGGCGGGGAACTTCCCCGCGTCCGGGCGGAAATCCTCCCAGGCGCCGGTGGAGAGGTAGCAGATCACCTTGCGGCCCCGGCGGTGCAGATCGGCGACCTCCGAAGCCGTGTGCTCGAAGCCGTCGATGTCGTACACCGGGACGTCCACCGTGGGGTCCAGTCGGCCGGAGAGCTGCCACTGCCAGCCGATGCCCGGCTCCGGGCGCCAGTGGGCCGTGGCATCGGGCTCCGGTGCCGAGGTGCAGCCCGTCAGCAGGGCCAGCAGAATCAGCACGGTGACCGGCAGCGCCGGTCCCGGCGCGCTGACACGTGCAGTCCCCTGGGCGCGCATGTTTCTCCCCCCGTCGGTCCGGCACCACCAACAACCCTACTTCCACCGCCCGTTCCAGCCGCACGGCCCCGGCCCGGCCGCCCGGAACCGGGGCAACGACGCAACAACGTGGCGTCGGCGGGGCGCCGACGGAGCGCCCGCCGCCGTGATCCCGCTGCAAAGGCGCGCGTAGGCTCATTCCCGGCACATTGCGACGGCGTCTACGATGCGCCGGGCACGGTCGGCCCACCCCTCGACCGACACCGAACTCAACGGAAGCGAGATTTCACCACCGTGACTGCTCTCACTCTCAGCACTGCCGGTGCGGCGACGCTGCGCGCCGACGCACTTGTCGTCGGCGTCGCCAAGGGCGCCAAGGGGCCGGTCCTCGCACCGGGCGCCGAGGCCGTGGACAAGGCGTTCGACGGAAAGCTCGCCACCGTCCTGGAAGCCCTGGGCGCCGCAGGTGCCGAGGGCGAGGTGACCAAGCTCCCCGCACCCGCCGGTCTCAAGGTCCCGGTCGTCATCGCGGCCGGACTCGGTTCCGTCCCGGAGAAGGACGACGCGTACGACGCCGAGGCGCTGCGCCGGGCCGCAGGCTCGGCCGCCCGCGCCCTGAGCGGTTCGAAGAAGGCCGGCTTCGCGCTGCCCATCGCATCCGCCGAGGACGCCGAGGCGGTCGCCGAGGGCGCGCTCCTCGGCGCGTACGCCTTCACCGCGTACCAGGGCGGCGAGAACAAGCTGGCGCCCAAGGGCAAGAAGAACGGCAACGGCACGAAGCTGCCGCTCGGCGAGGTCGCCCTGCTCGGCACCAAGCCGCGCGACAAGGCGTTCAAGGCGGCCGCCGAGCGTGCCGTCGCGGTCGTCGAGGAGATCAACCGTGCCCGCGACCTGATCAACACCCCGCCCAACGACCTGTACCCCGAGTCCTTCGCCGCCGTGGCCACCGCCGCGGGCAAGGAGCACGGCATCAAGGTGCAGGTCCTCGACGAGAAGGCGCTCGTCAAGGGCGGCTTCGGCGGTCTGCTGGGCGTCGGCCGGGGCTCGGCCCACGGCCCGCGTCTGGTGAAGCTCGCCTACACGCACCCGAAGGCGGAGAAGACCCTGGCCCTGGTCGGCAAGGGCATCACCTACGACTCGGGCGGCATCTCGCTGAAGCCGGCCGGCCACAACGAGACGATGAAGTGCGACATGAGCGGCGCCGCCGCCGTGTTCGCGAGCGTCGTCGCGGCCGCCCGTCTGGGTCTCCAGGTCAATGTCACCGGCTGGCTGGCGCTCGCCGAGAACATGCCGTCGGGCAACGCCACCCGCCCCGGTGACGTCCTGCGCATGTACAGCGGCAAGACCGTCGAGGTGCTCAACACGGACGCCGAGGGCCGACTCGTCCTCGCCGACGCACTCACCCGCGCCAGTGAGGAGAACCCGGACGCGATCGTCGACGTGGCGACCCTGACCGGCGCGATGATGGTGGCGCTGGGCAACCGCACCTTCGGCATCATGGCGAACGACGACGCCTTCCGTACCTCCGTCCACGAGATCGCCGAGGAGGTCGGCGAGGCCTCCTGGCCGATGCCGCTCCCCGCCGACCTGCGCAAGGGCATGGACTCCCCGACCGCCGACATCGCCAACATGGGCGAGCGGATGGGCGGCGGCCTGGTCGCCGGTCTGTTCCTGAAGGAGTTCGTGGGCGAGGGCATCGCCTGGGCGCACCTGGACATCGCAGGCCCGGCCTTCCACGAGGGCGCACCGTACGGCTACACGCCGAAGGGCGGCACCGGTTCCGCGGTCCGCACACTGGTGAAGCTGGCGGAGCGCACCGCTGCCGGAGACCTCGGCTGAGGTAGTAGCTGACCGACTTACGGCCCCGGGCATACGTCCGGGGCCGTAGGTTTTCCCGCGTCGGCATCGCGGCACGGATCCGGCAGGTTTCGCTCTCAACGAAATCAGCACGCCCTCCCGTCTCCCGCCACCACCCTTCCAAGGCCGCGCTACGCTCTTAGTCCTTTTTGTTTCTACGCAGCGGTAATCGCCCGAGACGGATGATCATCCGTCTCGGACCCGGGCCCCGCGTCCCGCCCACCGTCAACAAGTGCGAAGATGGGTTCTCGGCAGGACAGGGCCCCCACCACAGGGCCGAAAACAAAAGCGGCCGAACACCAGCCGACCGGCCGGTCATCCCCCAGCGACGGGGCCCGGCGTACGGCGCACATGCATGGAGGACGTGACGTGGCGAACGACGCCAGCACCGTTTTCGACCTAGTGATCCTCGGCGGTGGTAGCGGCGGTTACGCCGCGGCCCTGCGCGGAGCGCAGCTGGGCCTGGACGTCGCTCTGATCGAGAAGGGCAAGGTCGGCGGTACCTGCCTGCACAACGGCTGCATCCCCACGAAGGCCCTGCTGCACGCCGGTGAGATCGCCGATCAGGCGCGCGAGGCCGATCAGTTCGGCGTCAAGGCCACCTTCGAGGGCATCGACATCGAGGCCGTCCACAAGTACAAGGACGACGTGATCTCGGGCCTGTACAAGGGTCTTCAGGGTCTCATCGCCTCGCGCAAGGTCACCTACATCGAGGGCGAGGGACGGCTCTCCTCCCCCACCTCGGTGGATGTGAACGGCCAGCGCGTCCAGGGCCGCCACGTGCTGCTCGCGACCGGCTCCGTGCCGAAGTCGCTGCCGGGCCTGGAGATCGACGGCAACCGCATCATCTCCTCGGACCACGCGCTGAAGCTGGACCGTGTTCCGAAGTCCGCGATCGTGCTGGGCGGCGGCGTCATCGGCGTCGAGTTCGCCTCGGCGTGGACGTCCTTCGGCACCGACGTCACGATCATCGAGGGCCTGAAGCACCTCGTCCCGGTCGAGGACGAGAACAGCTCGAAGCTTCTCGAGCGCGCCTTCCGCAAGCGCGGCATCAAGTTCAACCTCGGTACGTTCTTCCAGAGCGCCGAGTACACGCAGGACGGCGTCCGCGTGACCCTCGCCGACGGCAAGACGTTCGAGGCGGAGGTGCTGCTCGTCGCCATCGGCCGCGGCCCGGTCTCGCAGGGTCTGGGCTACGAGGAGGCCGGCGTCGCGATGGACCGCGGCTACGTCCTCGTCGACGAGTACATGCAGACCAACGTGCCCACCATCTCGGCCGTGGGTGACCTGGCCCCGACGCTCCAGCTCGCGCACGTCGGCTTCGCCGAGGGCATCCTGGTGGCGGAGCGGCTGGCCGGACTGAAGACCGTTCCGATCGACTACGACGGTGTCCCGCGGGTGACGTACTGCCACCCCGAGGTCGCCTCCGTGGGCATCACCGAGGCCAAGGCCAAGGAGCTCTACGGCGCGGACAAGGTCGTCGCTCTGAAGTACAACCTCGCGGGCAACGGCAAGAGCAAGATCCTCAAGACCGCGGGCGAGATCAAGCTCGTCCAGGTCAAGGACGGTGCCGTGGTCGGCGTCCACATGGTCGGTGACCGTATGGGCGAGCAGGTCGGCGAAGCCCAGCTGATCTACAACTGGGAGGCGCTGCCCGCCGAGGTCGCGCAGCTCATCCACGCCCACCCGACGCAGAACGAGGCGATGGGCGAGGCCCACCTGGCCCTCGCCGGCAAGCCCCTGCACTCCCACGACTGATCAGTCGACCGGGCGCGACGACCGACCTACTTCCGCACTTTCGTAAGGAGCAACTGAAACCATGTCGGTTTCCGTAACCCTTCCGGCGCTCGGCGAGAGCGTCACCGAGGGCACTGTCACCCGCTGGCTGAAGGCCGAGGGCGAGCGCGTCGAGGCCGACGAGCCGCTGCTCGAGGTTTCGACCGACAAGGTCGACACCGAGATCCCGGCCCCCGCGGCCGGCATCCTCTCCAGCATCAAGGTCGCCGAGGACGAGACCGTCGAGGTCGGCGCCGAGCTGGCCGTCATCGACGACGGCACGGGTGCGCCCGTCGCCGCCGCGGCCCCGGCCGCCGAGCCCGTGGCCGCCCCGGCCCCGGCCCCCGTCGCCGAGGCCCCCGCTGCTGCTGCCCCGGCCCCCGTCGCCGAGGCCCCGGCCGCCGCCGCACCGGCCGGTGGCGCCACCGGTACCGATGTCACCCTCCCGGCGCTCGGCGAGAGCGTCACCGAGGGCACCGTCACCCGCTGGCTGAAGGAGGTCGGCGAGGAGGTCACGGAGGACGAGCCCCTCCTGGAGGTCTCCACGGACAAGGTCGACACCGAGATCCCGGCCCCGGTTTCCGGTGTGCTGCTGGAGATCGTCGTCGCCGAGGACGAGACCGCCGAGGTCGGCGCCAAGCTCGCCGTCATCGGTGCCGCAGGTGCCGCTCCGGCGGCTGCTCCGGCCCCGGCCGCCCCGGCGCCCGTCGCCGCCCCGGCTCCGGCCCCGGTCGCTCCGGCTGCCCCCGCGCCGGCTCCGGTCGCTCCGGCTGCCCCCGCGCCGGCTCCGGTCGCTCCGGCTGCCCCCGCGCCGGCTCCGGTCGCTCCGGCCGCCCCCGCACCGGCTCCGGCCCCGGTGGCACCCGCCGCCCCGGCGCCTGCCGCTCCGGTGGCGCCCGCCGCTCCGGCTCCGGTGGCCCCGGCAGCCGCCCCGGCGCCCGTCGCCGCTCCGGCTCCGGTCGCCCCGGCCGCGACCTCCGTGGACGACGGCGCGTACGTCACGCCGCTGGTCCGCAAGCTCGCCGCCGAGAACGCCGTGGACCTGGGCTCGGTCACGGGCACCGGCGTCGGTGGCCGTATCCGCAAGCAGGACGTCGTCGCCGCCGCGGAGGCCGCCAGGGCCGCCGCCGCTGCCCCGGCTCCGTCCGCCGCCGCTGCCCCGGCAGTCTCGAAGGCGCCGAAGCCGGCGGCCTCCCCGCTGCGCGGTCAGACGGTCAAGATGACCCGCATGCGCAAGGTCATCGGCGACAACATGATGAAGGCGCTGCACTCGCAGGCCCAGCTGACCTCGGTCGTCGAGGTCGACATCACGAAGCTGATGAAGCTGCGCAACCAGGCGAAGGCCGCGTTCGCCGCCCGTGAGGGCGTGAAGCTGTCCCCGATGCCGTTCTTCGTGAAGGCGGCGGCCCAGGCGCTGAAGGCCCACCCGGTCATCAACGCCCGGATCAACGAGGACGAGGGCACCATCACGTACTTCGAATCGGAGAACATCGGCATCGCCGTGGACGCCGAGAAGGGTCTGATGACCCCGGTCATCAAGGGTGCGGGCGACCTGAACATCGCCGGTATCTCGAAGAAGACCGCCGAGCTGGCCGGCAAGGCCCGCGGTGGCGGCCTGACGCCGGACGACATGTCCGGTGCCACCTTCACCGTCAGCAACACCGGCTCGCGCGGTGCGCTGTTCGACACCGTCATCGTGCCCCCGAACCAGGCAGCCATCCTGGGCATCGGTGCCACGGTCCGCCGCCCGGTGGTCATCAACCACCCGGACCTCGGCGAGACGATCGCGGTGCGCGACATGACGTACCTCGCGCTCTCCTACGACCACCGTCTGGTGGACGGCGCCGACGCCGCCCGTTACCTGACCGAGGTCAAGGCGATCCTGGAGGCCGGTGAGTTCGAGGTCGAGCTCGGCCTCTGAGCACCACGGTTGTAACCAGCCTCACCAGCGGCGCCCCCGTCCGGATCACTTCCGGGCGGGGGCGCCGCCGTATTGTCTAGACACCACCGGTCGCCCCGGCAGCCGTAATGACGCAGACAGCACCGGTTCGCCCCGAAGGAGCCCCTCATGACCCCGCCCGTCGTCCACTCGCTGCGCGAACAGATCCGCGAGCACATCGTGGACGGGATCGTCAGCGGGCGCTGGAAACCGGGCGAGCGGATCGTGGAGCGCCGGATCGCGACCGAGCTGGAGGTCAGCCAGACACCCGTACGCGAGGCGCTGCGGGAGCTGGAGACGCTCCGGCTGATCGAGTCGGCGCCCAACAAGGGCGTACGGGTCCGCAATCTCACCGCGGCCGATCTGGAGGAGAGCTATCCGGTACGGGCCGGTCTGGAGCAGATAGCGGCGGAGCTGGCGGCTCCGGTCCTCGGCGAGGACTGCTCGCGCCTCGCACCGCATGTGACGGCGCTCTACGAGGCGGACCGGCTGGCCGACGGCGAGGCGCAGGTACGGCACACCGTGGGGTTCCACCGCGAGATGGTGCGGGCCGCCGGGAACGCCGTGCTGCTGCACACCTGGGAAGGGCTGGGCATCGAGGTGTTCACGGCCCTGTCGATCCGGTGGCTGGGCACGGTCCAGAAGTCGTATGCCGAGGAGCACGAGGCGCTCATCGAGGCGTTCCTGCGGAAGGACCCGGACATCGGGACGCTGGTCAAGGCGCATGTGCTCGGCTGCGCACCGCGCGCCTGAGAGCCTGTCGGGTTCTCAGGCGCGTACGCATCTGTCGTGAGGGGCGCTCGCCCGTGCAGGCGAGCGCCCTTTTTGTGTACTAAATCCCGTCACTCCGTGCCCCGTTTCGCGGCACCGAATGCCAATTTCTTCATATCGAGAAGTTTTGCGCTTCACCCTTTGATCGATCATCGATCGGGGCCCTACAGTTCACTCCGCGGGCCCACCGGCCCCATCGCCCTGTCCTGCCAGTCAGGGCCTTTCTCCACCCCCCTCCACTCCGGAAGGCGGCGATCATGACCGACCCCGTAGGAAAGCTTCCGAGCGAGCTCGATCAGCTCCCGGACCGCGACCCCGAGGAGACCGCCGAATGGGCGGCCTCCCTGGATGCCGTCACCAAGGCCGCGGGCCCGCACCGCGCCGCGTACCTGATGCGTCGCTCGCTCCAGCACGCCGAGGGCGCCGGTCTTGCGCTGCCCAAGCTGCTGGAGACCGACTACGTCAACTCCATCCCGACCGCCGCCGAGCCCGCGTTCGACGGCGACCTGGAGATGGAGTCCCGGATCACCGCCTGGAACCGCTGGAACGCGGCCGCGATGGTCACCCGTGGCGCCCGGCTCGGGGTCGGCGGCCACATCGCCACCTTCGCCTCGGCGGCCTGGCTGTACGAGACCGGCTTCAACCACTTCTTCCGCGGTAAGGAGGGGGACGGCTCCGGCGACCAGCTCTACATTCAGGGCCACGCCTCCCCCGGCATCTACGCCCGCGCCTTCCTCGACGGCCGGCTCAGCGAGCAGCAGCTCGACAACTTCCGCCAGGAGGCGGGCGGCGACGGTCTGCCGTCCTACCCGCACCCGCGGCGGCTGCCCTGGCTGTGGGAGTTCCCCACCGTGTCGATGGGCCTCGGCCCGCTCTCGGCGATCTACCAGGCACGCTTCAACCGCTATCTGGCCAACCGCAACATCAAGGACACGTCCAACTCGCACGTCTGGGCCTTCCTGGGCGACGGCGAGATGGACGAGCCCGAGTCGACTGCCGCCCTCGCCCTCGCGGCGCGTGAGCGGCTCGACAACCTGACCTTCGTCATCAACTGCAACCTGCAGCGCCTCGACGGCCCGGTCCGCGCCAACTTCCGGGTGGTCCAGGAGCTGGAGGGCGCGTTCCGCGGGGCCGGCTGGAACGTCATCAAGACGCTCTGGGGCAACGCCTGGGACGAGCTGTTCCAGCTGGACACCACCGGTGCGCTGGTCCGACGGCTCCGGGAGGTCCCGGACGCGCAGTTCCAGACGTATGCCACCCGCGACGTCGCGTACATCCGCGAGCACTTCTTCGGCGCCGATCCCGCGCTCGCCGAGCTGGCGAAGCTGCTCACCGACGCGAAGATCGCCGAGTGCTTCTACACCTCGCGCGGCGGCCATGAGGCCCGCAAGGTGTACGCGGCATACAGGGCGGCCGTCGAGCACAAGGGCGCGCCGACCGTGATCCTCGCGCAGACGGTGAAGGGCTACACGCTCGGCAAGGGCTTCGAGTCCAAGAACGCCAACCACCAGATGAAGAAGCTGTCGATCGACGAGTTCAAGGGCATGCGCGAGCTGCTCGGCCTCCCGATCCCGGACAGCGCCTTCACCGATGGCCAGGTGCCCTACGGCCACCCGGGCGCGGACTCCCCCGAGGTCCGCTACCTCCAGGAGCGCCGCGCCGCGCTCGGCGGCCCCGCCCCGGCCCGCCGGGTGCACGCGGTGGCACTGCCCGAGCCGCAGGAGCGGGCGTTCGCCGCGCTGAAGAAGGGGTCCGGCAACCAGGAGATGGCCACCACCATGGCCTTCGTGCGCCTGGTCAAGGACCTGATGCGGGACAAGGAGACCGGCAAGCGCTGGGTGCCGATCGTCCCGGACGAGGCCCGTACCTTCGGCATGGAGTCGCTGTTCCCGTCGGCCGGGATCTACTCGCCGCTGGGCCAGACGTACGAGCCGGTCGACCGCGACCAGCTGATGTACTACAAGGAGGCCAAGGACGGCCAGATCCTCAACGAGGGGATCACCGAGGCCGGGGCCATGGCCGACTTCATCGCCGCCGCCACGTCGTACGCGACGCACGGCGAGACGATGATCCCCTTCTACATCTTCTACTCGATGTTCGGCTGGCAGCGGACCGGCGACCAGATGTGGCAGCTCGCCGACCAGCTCGGCAAGGGCTTCATCGTCGGCGCCACGGCCGGCCGGACGACGCTGACCGGTGAGGGCCTCCAGCACGCGGACGGCCATTCGCACCTGATCGCGTCCACGAACCCCGCGTCGCTCAACTACGACCCGGCGTTCGCGTACGAGATCGCGGTGATCGTCAAGGACGGTCTGCGCCGGATGTACGGCCCCGAGGCCGAGAACGTCTTCTACTACCTGACGGTCTACAACGAGCCGAAGCCGCAGCCCGCGATGCCGGAAGGCGTCGAGGAGGGCATCGTCAAGGGCCTGTACCGCTTCAAGGAGGGCACGCCCGCGACTGCGGACGCACCGCGCGTCCAGCTGCTGGCCTCCGGCACGGCGATCCACTGGGCCCTGGAGGCCCAGGAGCTGCTGGCCGCGGACTGGGGTGTCACGGCCGATGTCTGGTCCGCCACCTCGTGGGGCGAGCTGCGCCGCGAGGCGCTGGAGTGCGACGAGGCGCTGCTCCGCGGTGAGCAGCGGGTGCCGTACGTGACCCAGGCGCTGGAGGGCGCACCGGGTCCGGTCCTCGCGGTCAGCGACTGGATGCGGCAGGTCCCGGATCAGATCAGCCAGTGGGTGCAGCAGGACTGGTCCTCGCTCGGCACGGACGGCTTCGGGCTCTCCGACACCCGCGATGCGGCCCGCCGCCACTTCGGTGTCGACGCCCGGTCGATCACGGTCGCGGCCCTGGCCCAGCTGGCCCGCCGCGGCGAGGTGGCCGCGTCCGCGGTCAAGGAGGCCCGGGAGCGGTACGCGCTCTGAGAGCCTGTCGGGCGACCTCTGATCGGGCGGACGCGGCATGGCACGCACGCTTCCGGCGTTGCCGAAATGCCCTAGTAGCTCCGCTACGAGGACATCCCGGCGCCTTGGAATCGCACGTACCATGCCGCGTCCGCTCTCCGATCGAAGGTCACCCGACAGGCTCTGACGCGTGAAGGCGGCCGGGGTACACCCGGCCGCCGCCGCGCCTTCCATGCGCCGGTCGGCCCAAGGGCAGCCTTTGAGCCGGGCCGGCGATTGAGGCCGTCTCCGACCCTGCGGGCCGCAACCCGCACACCGCGGCCACAATGGCCCCATGCGTGCCGCCCGTCTCATCAAAATGGTGCTGCTCCTGCAGTCCCGCCCCACCATGACCGCCGCCGAGCTCGCCCAGGAACTCGAGGTGTCCGAACGGACCGTCACCCGGGACGCGCAGGCACTCTCCGAAGCGGGTGTCCCGGTGTACGCGGACCGTGGCCGGGCCGGGGGCTACCGGCTGGTCGGCGGGTACCGCACGCGTCTCACCGGGCTCGCCCGTAACGAAGCCGAGGCGCTCTTCCTCTCCGGGCTGCCCTCCGCCCTGCGCCAGATGGGCCTGGAGGACGCCGCGTCCGCCGCCCGGCTCAAGGTGTCGGCGGCCTTGCTCCCGTCCCTGCGAGGCGCTTCGGACAGCGCCGCCCGGCGCTTCCATCTGGACGCTCCCGGCTGGTACCAGGAGCCGGTCACCCCCGAACTGCTGCCCGCCGTCGCGGAGGCGGTCTGGGACGACCGGATCGTCCACGCCCGCTACCGCCGCAGCGGCCGGGACGGCGAGGTGGAGCGGGTGCTGGCCCCGTACGGACTCGTCCTGAAGGCCGGGGTCTGGTATCTCTGCGCCCGCGTGGAGGACGATTTCCGGGTGTACCGGATCGACCGGTTCTCGGCCGTAGCGGTGTCGGACGAGCGGTTCGAACGCGACGAGACGTTCGATCTTCCGGGCTTCTGGGACGAGCGGGCCGCCCAGTTCGCCCGCTCGCTCCTGCGTACCGCGGTGACGGTACGGGTGACGGAGGACGGTGTACGCCGACTGCCGTACGCCATGGACCGTTCGGCGGTCCACGACGCGCTGGAAACGGCCGGCCCGCCCGACGCACAGGGGTGGCTCACCATCACCCTGCCGGTCGAGTCCCTCGATGTCGCGTACAGCCAACTAATGTCCCTGGGGCCGGAGTTGGAGGTTCTCCAACCGACGGCTCTGCGGGCGCGTTTCACCGCGGCCGCCGAACGCCTGCGCAGCCTCTATCCCTGAAGGCTTCTTTTCGCCGCGTCCACGTGCATCGCCTGCCGTCAAGGCCGATGCTTGTCCCGTGATGGACGAGACGGAGTTCTGGGAGATCATCGACAGCACCCGCGAGGCCGCCGAAGGCGACCCCGAGGACCAGGCCGACCTGCTCGTCGAACGGCTGGTGCGGCTCGATCCCGAAGCCGTGCTGGATTTCGCCAGGCACTTCGAGGCCCGTTACAACCGTGCCTACCGCTGGGAGCTGTGGGGCGCCGCCGCCGTACTGCTCGGCGGCGCGAGCGACGACGCCTTCGACTTCTTCCGCTGCTGGCTGATCGGGCAGGGCCGGGAGATCTTCGAGGGCGCTCTGCACAATCCGGACAGTCTCGCCGATCTGCTGGACGACTTCGACGAGGAGGTCGACGGGGAGGCCGAGGATCTCGGCTACGCCGCCGACGAGGCGTACGAACAGCTCACCGGCGTGGTCACCCCGGACCTCGGCCTGCCGCCCCAGACCTCCGAGCCGGAGGGCACCCCCTTCAGTTTCGAGGACGACACGGCCCTGGCGGAACGCTTCCCCGCGCTCTGGGAGCGGTTCGGGGCCGGCTGAGCGCGCCCGGCGGCTGGGCCCCCGGGCGCGGGCCCGCCGACGGCACCACGGCAAAGGACATGAGGTGTCAGGGGGCGAGCGAGCGGCCCATCATGACGTCGTCGACGTAACGCCCGTGCAGGAAGAACTCACCGGGCAGCACACCCTCGACGACGAACCCCTCCGACTCGTACAGGGCCCGCGCGGGCGCGTTGTGCCCGAGCACCCGCAGCGTCATCCGGTTCGCCCCGTCACTGCGCGCCGCCGCGAACGCGGCCCGCAGCAGGGCCCTGGCGATACCGCGGCCGCGCGCCCAGTCGGCCACGGCGAGGCCCTGTATCTGCCGTACATGGGTGTTGCAGGCCAGCGGGGTGGGCGGGACCAGCCTGGTGTACCCGGCGAGACACACCTCTCCCGCCGCGTTCTCCGCCTCGGCCACGAGGAAGTCCTCGGGCTTGTGGTGGTCGTCGAAGAACGGCTCGTACGGGGGCTGCGGCCTCGGTGTCACGGCGTGCAGCGTCGACCAGGTGGCGCGGTCGAGTTCACCGAGAGCGGCTTCGTCGGAGAGGACAGCGGAGCGGACGGGGCGGACCGGGTGTATGTGGATCTCGGGCATGCCCGCCACTGTGCCACGCCGCTCACAGCCCGGTCAGCCCGATTTCGCGGCTCAGGGCTGTCCCGTAACCCCCGGTGGGCGCAGACCGGTGACGCACGAAGGGCCTTCGGCCCGGCGAGTGAGGCGCACCGGGGCCACTGCGGCAGGATGGGCCCCATGCTGCACTCCCGTATCGCTGTCACCGGAGCATCAGGACTCATCGGAGCGGCGCTGGTGCGCTCGCTGCGGGCCGACGGACACGAGGTCGTACGCCTGGTGCGACATCCCGCGCGGGCCGGCGACGAGGTGGAGTGGGATCCCAAACGCCAGTATGTCGACGTGGCGGGCCTGGTGGGCTGCGACGCCGTCGTCCATCTCGCCGGGGCCGGCGTCGGTGACCACCGCTGGACACCGGCGTACAAGAAGGAGATCCGGGACAGCCGGGTGCTCGGGACGACGGCCGTCGCCGAGGCCGTCGCCTCGCTGGACGTCCCGCCGAAGGTACTGCTGTCCGGGTCGGCCATCGGCTACTACGGCGACACCGGAGACCGTGCGGTCGACGAGAGCGCCCCGGCCGGCGAGGGCTTCCTGCCGTCCGTGTGCGTGGAGTGGGAGGCGGCCACGGCCGCCGCTCAGGAGGCGGGCGTACGGACGGTGCACGCGCGCACCGGCCTGGTCGTCGGCCGTGAGGGCGGTGCCTGGGGCCGGATGTTCCCTCTGTTCCGGGCGGGGCTCGGCGGGCGGCTGGGCAACGGGCGCCAGTACTGGAGCTTCATCGCGCTGCACGACGAGGTCGCGGCGCTGCGGCACATCCTGGACACGGAGTCGCTGTCGGGTCCGGTGAATCTGACCGGCCCCGACCCCGTCACCAACGCCGAGGTGACGGCCGCGATGGGGCGTGTGCTGCGCCGCCCCACGCTCCTGACCGCTCCGGCACCGGCACTGCGGCTCGTCCTGGGGGACTTCGCGAAGGATGTGCTGGGCAGCCAGCGGGTACTGCCGGGCAGGCTGCTGGACTCGGGCTTCGTGTTCGCCTTCCCGGGAATCGACGGGGCGATCCGCGCGGCGCTGCGCTGAGCGCACCGAACACGCGCCGGACCGCGCCGGGCACGGCCCCGACCCGCACATCCTCCGCAGATTCGGACGGACATGCGACCCCGTGCAACGGTGCCCCCGGTGCGCGCGACTGCGCCGGCACCGGCCCGCCCTTCTAGCCTCCTTGCGAACTCGGGCATTCCGGGGGCCTGTTGGGGGCAAGAGCCTCCCAGTAGTTGCGCCGACTCGGGGAGGGGCACATGCTCAGCTCGGCACACCACGCGGACGTCGTCATCATCGGGGCCGGGATCGCCGGTCTGTCAGCCGCTCACCAACTGACCAGCGCAGGGGCAAGTGTCAGCGTCCTGGAGGCCGGCCCCCGGGTCGGCGGCCGGATGACCACCGCCGACGTGGACGGCTTCCGGCTCGACCACGTCGGCCCGCTGCTCAGCACCTCGTACCCGGAGCTCCGACGGACGCCCGCCCTTCGAGGGCTCGTGCTGCGCAACTTCGCCCCGGGGGTGCTCGTCCACAGCGAGGGCCGCCAGTACCGGACCGGCGATGTACGGGGCGCGCGGGGCGCATTCAAGGTGGTGCGCGCCCTGGCAAGCGCCCCCCGTCCGCCGATGGGCGGGCCTATCGACCAGGCCCGGCTGGGCGCCGCCCTGTCCCGGCTCGCCGCCACCCCGGCCGCCCGCATCCTGGCCCGGCCCGAACAGACCGCGCTCGCCGCCCTGTCCCACCGTGGCCTGACCTCCCGTACGGTCAACGGCTTCCTTCGCCCGCTGCTCTCCGCGCTGCTCAGCGATCCGGAACTCACTACGTCCAGCCGGTGCGCCGATCTCGCCCTGCGCAGCTATGCGCGCGGCAGGCTGTGCGTACCGGCCGGCGGTTCGGGAAGGCTGCCCGAACTGCTCGCGGCCGCGCTGCCGCCCGGCACCGTACGAACAGGTGTGCATGTCACGGCTGCCGACATCACCTCGGTGCGCACCAAGGAGCACGGCGAACTGGGCTGTCGTTCCCTGCTGTTGGCGACCGGGGCGGGTGCCGCCGCCGAACTGCTGCCCGGTCTGCGGGTGCCGCCCTTCCACCCCGTGACGGTCCTTCACCACACCGCCCCCGCTCCCCCGCCGACCGGTACCTCGCTGCTGCTGGACGCCGACCGTTCGGGGCCGGTCGCACACACCGCGGTGATGAGCGCCGTCGATCCCTCGCGCGCGCCGCACGGCCGGACCCTGATCAGCTCGACGGTGCTGGGCACCCCGCCGCCCGACCTGGACCGCACGGTCCGCACCCATCTCGCCGCCCTGTACGGCACCCCCACCGACGACTGGGAGCTGCTGGCTGCCCACCACGACCCCGAGGCGGTGCCCGCGATGCCGGCCCCGCACGATCTGCGCCGCCCGGTCCGGCTGCTCACCGGTCTGTACGTGTGCGGCGACCACCGCGACACGAGTTCGGTCCAGGGCGCCCTGTTCTCGGGCCGTCGCGCGGCCGAGGCGATCCTCACCGACCTGGGTGTACGGCCGGGGTACGGGAGCGGGGCGGTGCTGCCCGAAGCGGCGTAGGACCAGGGCGTGTTCCGAAAGTCCCGTCTGCCCGGACTCACCCCAGCGCGGCAACCCGTTCGCGGTATTCGCGTACCGCGGCCGCGTCCCGGTATGGCTCCAGGCGGCACTCGAAGTCCCGTACGTACTCCGTCGCCCTTACCGACCGCATCTCCGCCGCCTGCTGGGCGGCCTCGGCGCCGAGCGCGCACGCCTGGTCCAGCTCACCGAGCCCGAGCCGTGCGGAGGCCAGCACCACTCGGCAGAACAGCCGGCTGCGGGCGTACGCCGGGGCGCGCAGCTGGAGGGAGCGCTCGGCGTACTGCGCCGCCGCCCGGTACTGCTGCAGGTCCCGGTGGCAGTGGCCGAACTCGTCGGCGAGCTGGGCCTCGTCGAAGTACCGCGCCCAGTACGGCACCTCGTCCCCCGAGCGGGCTGTCTCCAGCGCGCGTTCCGCCCGCGCCAGCGAGGCGGTGCAGGGCCTGGCCTCGCCGAGCGCCCCGTGACCGCGCGCCTCCACGGCATGCAGCAGGGCCTGGACGACGAGCGGCGCCGATGAACCGATGCCCTGCTGGGCAACGCGGGCCAGCTGTACGGCTTCCCTGCCGTGCCCGAGGTAGACCGCCTGCCGGCTCATGGTGATCAGGACGTAGCTGCCGTACGCACGGTCTCCCGCGGCCTGGGCGAGCCGCAGCGCCTGGACGAAGTACCGCTGGGCCAGGCCGTGGGCCGCGATGTCGTACGCGGTCCAGCCCGCCAGCCGGGTCAGATCGGCGGCGGCGGAGAAGAGCCTGCGCCCGGTGGCCTCCCCGTAGCTCCCGCGAAGCATCGGTTCCGTCTCGTGCTCCAGATACCGGACGAGGGCCTGCCGGGCGTGGCCGCCGCCGTAGGCGTTGTCGAGGGTCCGGAAGAGCTCGCCGACCGACCGCAGGGCGGCGACATCACCGCTGCTGACCCGCTGGTCGGGGCCGCGGTCGCTCTGACGTTGCCGGGGGACGCCGGGGGCGCCCGGCAGCCCTGCTCCCGGGGAGGCTGAGGCGGTCGGGGGTGCGGGTGGCGCGGACGGTCCGGAAGTCCGGGACGGCACGGGCCCACGGGCTGCGCTGCGGCCGCTGACGCCGGACGCCCCCGTCACACCGTGCCCGCGGCCGCCGGGCCAGTGCGACCCGTGCACCCCCTGCGCTCCGATCCCGCGCGCCCCGCCGAGACCACCGGGCCGCGCCGGACCACCGGCCCCGACGGACCTGCCGGGCCCGCCGGCCGCACCGGCACCACCCGCCCCGCCCGGAACCGGGGGCGAGGACTCGCTCCCCCGTCCCACCCACTCGTCGGCCCGGCCGATCAGCCAGTCCCTGCTGGGGACGACGAGCCCGGCCGGGGTGAAAGCGATCTTGCGCAGCTCCGCGTGGTTGCCCGAGTCCTTGCGCCACAGTCCGCTGACAATGTCGACCGCCTCGGCGGGTGTGGCCGCGAACTCCAGGCCCGCGTAGACAGGGGCGCATGCGTCGAGGCCCAGATCCTGCGCGGAGAGACGGCGCCCGAGCCGCCGGGTGAAGACCTCGGCAATCAGCGCGGGGGTGGTTCCGCGCGGCTGCTGGCCGCGCAGCCAGCGGGTCACGGAGGTCTTGTCGTACCGCAGGTCGAGGCCGTGTTCCAGACCGAGTTGGTCCACCCTGCGGGCGAGGCCGGCGTTGGAGAAGCCGGCCTCGGTGATGAGCGAGGCGAGTCGGCGGTTGGGGGTGCGCTGCGGAGGTCGTTCCGACATCAGCTGTACGGTCTCCTGCCTTCGGGGCCGGGCGGGCAGCCCTCATGGGACGGCGTGAATTTAGCGGCCTCTGCGGCGGTCACAGTCACCTTTGCTTCACTTTCATCCGATCGTGTGAGGATTGATGGTGGCGCTGACGGGAATGACCTGCTGGGCCACCGCCCGGGGTCCGGTCGTACAGTGGCTCGGGGCTGATTCAGTGCATGGTGACGTGGTTCCGGGCCCCCCGGGCTCCCGGCACCGCGAGTAGGGAGGCATCTGTCGTGGCTGAGCTTCGGTTCGTCCGGCTGGGATTCGGCGAGGAAGCCGTCGACTACCAGGAGGCCTGGCAGAAGCAGCGCGAGGTGCACGCGGCCAGGTTCGAGGACACCGTCCCGGACACCTGTCTGCTGCTGGAGCACCCGCCCGTCTACACGGCGGGGCGGCGCACGACCGAAAGCGAGCGCCCGCTGGACGGCACCCCGGTCATCGATGTGGACCGCGGTGGCAAGATCACCTGGCACGGTCCCGGACAGCTGGTCGGCTACCCGATCCAGAAGCTGCCCCGCCCGGTGGATGTCGTCGCGCATGTCCGCCGGCTGGAGGACGCGCTGATCCGTACCGCCGCCGAATTCGGTCTGGAGACCTCCAGGGTCGAGGGCCGCAGCGGGGTCTGGGTCCTCGGCGACCCGGTCGAGGACCGTCCCTCGATAGGCGGCCTCAGTCTCGACTTCGACCCGCGCCTGCAGGACGAGGAGTTCGACCCGCGGCTGAACGGCCCCGAGTACGCCCCGTCCAACGCCGGGCAGCGCCGCGAGGACCGCAAGCTGGCCGCGATCGGCATCCGGGTCGCCAAGGGTGTGACCATGCACGGCTTCGCGCTCAATGTGAACCCGGACAACACCTGGTTCGACCGCATCGTGCCGTGCGGCATCCGGGACGCGGGCGTCACGTCACTCGCGTACGAACTGGGTCGCGACATCGGGATCGCGGACGTGCTCCCGGTCGTCGAGAAGCACCTCAGGGACGTCCTGGAGAACGCGGAGCTCGCCCCGCGCACCATCGAGCGCCCGGCCGATGCCGTGGCCACGGCATGACAGCCTTGACATCCGGCGGGGAATAGGCCCTGCCGGCCACAGGTTGGCCAGACGTAAAGCCGTTTGAACTACGGGCGTACCCTGGTGTTCGCCGAAGAATCCAATGCAGTGAAAGCAAAGGGGAGTGCCGGAGTGTCCGCTGTCGCACCCGACGGGCGCAAGATGCTGCGCCTTGAGGTCCGGAACAGCCAGACCCCCATCGAGCGCAAGCCCGAGTGGATCAAGACCCGGGCGAAGATGGGCCCCGAGTACAACCAGCTGCAGAAGCTCGTGAAGAGCGAGGGTCTGCACACGGTGTGCCAGGAAGCCGGCTGCCCCAACATCTTCGAGTGCTGGGAGGACCGCGAGGCCACGTTCCTCATCGGCGGCGACCAGTGCACCCGGCGCTGCGACTTCTGCCAGATCGACACGGGCAAGCCGCAGGCACTGGACCGGGACGAGCCCCGCAGGGTCGGCGAGTCCGTGGTCACGATGGACCTGAACTACGCCACCATCACCGGCGTCGCACGCGACGACCTGGAGGACGGCGGTGCCTGGCTCTACGCGGAGACCGTGCGCCGGATCCACACGCTGACCGCGGAGCGGGAGGCCGGCCGCACCAAGGTCGAGCTGCTGATCCCCGACTTCAACGCGGTGCCCGAGCAGCTCGCCGAGGTCTTCTCCTCGCGCCCCGAGGTGCTCGCCCACAACGTCGAGACGGTGCCTCGGATCTTCAAGCGGATCCGCCCCGGTTTCCGTTACGAACGCTCCCTGGAGGTCATCACGCGGGCCCGCGAGGCCGGCATGGTGACCAAGTCCAATCTGATCCTCGGCATGGGCGAGACCCGCGAGGAAGTCAGCGAGGCGCTCCAGGATCTGTACGACGCGGGTTGCGAGCTCATCACGATCACGCAGTACCTGCGACCGTCCGTGCGCCACCACCCGGTCGAGCGCTGGGTGAAGCCGCAGGAGTTCGTGGAGCTGAAGGAGGAGGCCGACGAGATCGGCTACTCCGGCGTGATGTCCGGGCCGCTGGTCCGTTCCTCGTACCGCGCGGGCCGTCTTTTCCAGCAGGCGATCGAGCGTCGCGGCGCCGCCACGGCGGCGCCCGCCGTGTGAATCCGAGCACAAGAGGCTACCGAACAGTAATAACCGAGTCGACGCGGCCCGTACGCTCCCCGCAGGTCGGGGGCGCGTATGGGCCGCGTCGACGTGCGCGGCGTCCATATCAAGGTTTCATTGGTGTTTGACCGACCGGTCATGCGCTGGTAACACCAAGCAATGACGCTGGGTGCATACGGCGCTGCGACTCTGCGGGCGGCTGCCACACCTGCTTCCCGCACCCAGCGCACGCCAGCTACTTCGCGCAACGCAGTCCCGGGCAGACCGGCCCGGGCAACTGAGTCCACGCAGCTCAGTCCGCACATCCGCTCCGAGGAGATTTCCACGATGCAGGCCGTGCCGGTACGCGCCACCGCCATCCCTTCCGTCACCGATGCCCTCCGCGCCGTCGAGTCGCTGCTGCTGAGCAGCGGCCAGCGCACCGCCCGCCGCAACGCCTGGACTGCCGTCCTGGAGGACCGGCGCCGGGCCAAGGACCGGGTCGAGACCCAGTACGTACTGGAGGCCGCGGCCGACCACCGTTCCTAGGCCACGTAAACTTCTGCGCATGGCGAGGAAGGCAAACACTGAAGGCGCGAACAGCGCCGAGAACGCGGGGCGGCTCAAGCAGATCGCCCTGACCTACAAGATGACCCGGCGGACCGACCCCAAGATCGGTCTTGTCGTCGCGGGTGTGGGAATCGTCACCTTCGGTGTCCTCCTCGGGGTCGGTTTCCTGATCGGCCACGCGGTCTACCTGGGCATCCTCGGCTTCGTGCTGGCCCTCCTCGCGATGGCGATCATCTTCGGACGGCGTGCCGAGCGCGCGGCCTTCGGGCAGATGGAAGGACAGCCGGGCGCCGCGGCGGCAGTGCTGGACCGGGTGGGCCGTGGCTGGACCACGACCCCCGCGGTCGCGATGAACCGCAGCCAGGACGTCGTCCACCGCGCCGTGAGCAAGGCGGGCATCGTGCTGGTCGGCGAGGGCAACCCGAACCGGGTGAAGATGCTGCTCGCGGCCGAGAAGAAGAAGATGGCGCGCATCCTGATCGACGTACCGGTGCACGACATCATCATCGGCAACGACGAGGGCCAGGTGCCGCTCAAGAAGGTGCGCACCAAGATGCTGAAGCTGCCGCGCATCCTGACCGGCCCGCAGGTGACGGCCGCCAACGACCGGCTGCGCGCGATGGGCGACCTGATGAGCAACATGCCGCTGCCCAAGGGCCCGATGCCGAAGGGCATGCGGATGCCGCGCGGCGGAAAGATGCGTTGACCTTCGCCGTAAGCATCCGCTGCACGTACGAAGAGGGCGGGTTGCGAACCGAACCGGTTCGCAACCCGCCCTCTTCTCATACCGTCTCCGGTCTCATACCCGTCTCCGGCGTCCGTCCTCGGCTCAGATACGGACCTGGACTGCGCGGGCCAGCCTGTCGTGCAGGCCGCGGCCGTCGCGGTCCCAGACCAGGGCCGGAATCGCCAGGCACAGCAGAACACTACGGACGATCACCCGCCCGAAAGTGAGCCGGCCACCGTTCTCGGCGATGACCCTGATGCCCAGGATGCGCTTGCCCGGCGTGCAGCCGATGGTCCCGACGGTGAGCACACTCAGCACGAAAAAGATGCCGAGCGCCCAGTTCCCGGCCGTCTGCTGGTCACCGTGGGCGAACAGCCCGTATGCGATCAGCAGGCACAGGGCCCAGTCGATGAAGAGCGCACCGAAGCGCCAGCCGAGCGGCGCCACGGATCCCGGCCCGTGCTCGGGCAGACCGAGCCGCTTGCCCCGGTGGCCGAAATCGACCCCCATCTCCTCGGCGGCCGCGCGTGGCCCGGAGAGCCACGATCCGATTGCTTCCCTGTTGTCCACCCGACCACGGTACTGCGCCCGCCCGCGCGCCCTGCCGGGCGGGGGGCCGCTGCGGGCTCCCCGCCCAGCAGGGACGAGGCCCCCGAACCGGCCATGAGGTGCCGCTCACACCCGGCCCGGTTAACTTCTGCGAAACAAATGGGTCATGCTTGAGAAATCCGGTCTGCCTATGGTCGGGTCCAGCGTGGGCCACCGCACTGGCCGCACCACGAGCTACAACCCCGTCCCTCCCGGGCCGGGAGTAGGAGGAATTGGATGTTCCAGAACGCCGACGACGCGAAGAAGTACATCGCCGACGAAGACGTCAAGTTCATCGATGTCCGGTTCTGCGACCTGCCCGGTGTGATGCAGCACGTCACCGTCCCGGCAGCGACCTTCGACCCGGCCGACGAGCTTGCCTTCGACGGCTCGTCGATCCGCGGCTTCCAGGCCATCCACGAGTCCGACATGGCGCTGCGCGCGGACCTGTCGACCGCCCGCGTCGACCCGTTCCGCCGCGACAAGACCGTCAACATCAACTTCTTCATCCACGACCCGATCACCGGCGAGCAGTACAGCCGTGACCCGCGGAACGTGGCCAGGAAGGCCGAGGCGTACCTCGCCTCCACCGGCATCGCCGACACCGCGTACTTCGGCCCCGAGGCCGAGTTCTACGTCTTCGACAACGTCCGCTTCCAGACGTCGGCGAACGAGAGCTTCTACCACATCGACTCCGAGGCCGGCGCCTGGAACACCGGGTCGGAGGTGAACAACCGCGGCTACAAGGTCCGCTACAAGGGCGGCTACTTCCCGGTCCCGCCGGTCGACCACTTCGCCGACCTGCGTGCCGAGATGTCCCTCGAGCTGGAGAAGAGCGGCCTCCAGATCGAGCGCCAGCACCACGAGGTCGGCACCGCCGGCCAGGCCGAGATCAACTACAAGTTCAACACGCTGCTCGCCGCGGCCGACGACCTGATGCTCTTCAAGTACATCGTGAAGAACGTCGCCTGGCGCAACGGCAAGACCGCGACCTTCATGCCGAAGCCGATCTTCGGCGACAACGGCTCGGGCATGCACGTCCACCAGTCCCTGTGGGCGGGCGGCGACCCGCTGTTCTACGACGAGCAGGGCTACGCGGGCCTCTCGGACCTCGCCCGCTACTACATCGGCGGCATCCTCAAGCACGCCCCGTCGCTGCTGGCCTTCACCAACCCGACGGTGAACTCGTACCACCGCCTGGTCCCCGGCTTCGAGGCCCCGGTCAACATGGTGTACTCGCAGCGCAACCGCTCGGCCGCGATGCGTATCCCGATCACGGGCTCGAACCCGAAGGCCAAGCGCGTCGAGTTCCGCGCCCCGGACCCGTCGTCGAACCCGTACCTCGCCTTCTCCGCTCTGCTGATGGCAGGCCTCGACGGCATCAAGAACAAGATCGAGCCGGCCGAGCCGATCGACAAGGACCTGTACGAGCTGGCTCCCGAGGAGCACGCGAACGTCCAGCAGGTCCCGACCTCCCTCCCGGCCGTCCTGGATGCGCTGGAAGCGGACAACGAGTACCTGCAGGCCGGTGGCGTCTTCACGTCCGACCTGATCGAGACGTGGATCGACTTCAAGCGCACCAACGAGATCGCCCCGATCCAGCTGCGCCCGCACCCGCACGAGTTCGAGCTGTACTTCGACCTCTAGGAAGCTTGGTCTCACAACGCAAACAGCAGTGAGGGCCGCTGCCCCGTACCTGGGGGCAGCGGCCCTCGTCATGCTGCCGCTCCGTCGGAGCACCGCCCGGTTTGACAGGCCCTGCGCAGCGGCGCGTACTGGAAGAAGGCCTGGACAACAGCGCACCGGGCCTTCTCCCCCCAAGGCCCGCCGACGGAGCGGACCGCTGGCAGGCGTGCCGGCGGAATGAGGGACAGTCATGACGCCTCGGGCCGCAATCAGGCCGAAGCCTCCGGCGACCACCCCGGCTCCCGAATCGCCCCTCCCGCATCGCCGAAAGCGGCACAACTCAAACCGGCGGGAAGCATCCAGGACACCCGACGGCCGGAGGCAGGGTCCGATGGAGTCACCATGAAATTGAAGACCAAACTGGCCAATGTCCAAACGTGGCAGGAAGATCCCGGCGAGCCGCCGATCGAGCGCACCCCGATCCAGCGGCAGACACCCGAGATGGGCCGGCCACCACTGCCTGTCGCCGTCGCAGGAGAAGTGCCCGCAGAGAGCGGGGACTACCCTGGCAGCACCGAGTTCCGCTACTGGGTGGCCGCGGACGCCATGAGCCGAGCCTCCGAATTCTGGGGCCCGCTGATGCCGGCCGGCACCACCTGGAACCGCAACGTCGACAAGGTTCTGACGGCACAGCTGGACAGTGGTGACGATCTCAACGCCTACTATGACGGGCAAGGGGTTCGCTTCTTCAAGCAGACCGTCGCGGGCGTGACCGTGCACTCCGGCGAGAGCCCCGACGTGGTCTGCCACGAGGTGGGCCACGCCGTCCTCGACGCGCTCCGACCGCAGTTCTGGGGTGTGCTGAGCGCGGAAGTCGGCGCGCTCCATGAGTCGTTCGGAGACATGAGCGCCATCCTGGCCTCGCTCAGCGTGGGGGCCCTGGCGGACGAGGTGCTCATCGAGACCCAGGGCAACCCGACGCGCTCCTCGCGGCTGTCTCGGCTGGCTGAGCAGTTGGGATGGGCGATCCGCCAAATCGCTCCGACCGCCGTTGATCCGGACTGCCTGCGCAACGCAGCCAACAACTACTTCTACCGCGATCCGGTCACCCTGCGGCCCAACGAACCCGCGAGCCTGCTGTCAAGCGAAGTGCACTCCTTCTCAAGGGTGTTCACCGGAGCATTCCTCGAAGCGCTGGCAGGAATCTTCTTCCAGCAGCCGAGCCGCGACGGCAAAGCACTGGTGGAGGCCGGCCACATCATGGGCAGGCTCCTCGTGGACGCCCTGCTCGCCACCCCCGTGGTACCCGCCATGTACGCGCAAGTAGCCGCTCACACACTCGCCGCCGACAAGGCCGACTACGACGGGGCCTACGGCATGGCACTGCGCTCGGCGTTCATCCGGCACGGGATCCTCTCGCCCTCGGACGCGGTCACTGCCGCCGAGGCGGCGCCGCAGCACATGGCAGCAATCACCGGCGCGACCCCCGGGCGCGGCGCACAACTCGCCACCATCACGGTGCCCGCCGAACGCTACGGACTCACCGAGTCCTTCGCGGTGAGCACACCGGCGGAGCAACCGCGGTTCGCCGTGGCCGGCGCCGATCCTGCCATCGGCTCACTGACCCCGGTGGATCCCGAGCGGGCCGCGGAGACCTTCGTCGAGGACCTCTTCCGGCAGGGCCGTGTGGCCGTGGCCGAAGAATTGCTCACCCCGAACGCCGCCGTGGTCGACACCACCAGGACACGGACCCACGCGATCACCCGCGAATCCTCCGGCGCCCTGGTCCTCGACCGGCTGCTCTTCATCTGACCAGAGCGGACAGGCTCCTGCGATGGCCACGGAAGATCACGACGAGAAACCCACAGCCTCCGGCGACGACGAGGGCGCCCGCCAGAAGCCCCCCGGCACCGACGAGGCGGAGTACGCGAGGCAGGCCGAAGAGCACTTCATCGACGACCTCATCGCGTGCGGAGCGGCCGTTCCCGAAGGCGAGGAGCTCCCACCCCGCGCCACACACGTCATCAGCTACGACGAGGAAGGCCGGCGAACCGTACGCCGTGTGCGCTTCGCCGGGCACCACCCACCGAGCAAGGAGTGACACGCGCGGTTCGGTGGCAGTCCGGTTGCGGGGCATTCGGGCCGGAGTAGCCTGAAATTGACCGACGCTGCCTGATCCTGGAGGTAGGAAATGTTTCTCCGACTGTTTCGGCGCCGTATGCCGCATGGGCTTGTCCTTCTCGGCAACAGCCGTCTGATCCGGGGCTTCAGCGGCGGCCAGTACGACGGTCACGGGTACATGTCCTGACACCGTCCACAAGTCGAACCGGGCCTGCCGCAGAGTCGCTGCGGCAGGCCGACTTTGGAGGACGCGCGGTGGCAGAGGAAGCCGATGCCCTGGTAGCCATGACGCGGATCCTGTCACCGCACTGCCGTGTCATCAGGATGTCCAGCGGAGCACTGATTGCCGACTGGAGGCGGACGCGTTTTCTTGGAATGGCGAAGGCAGACATCCAGGAGTTCGCTGACGGAAGCTCCGAGAAACGCGCCGAACTCGTCACCGGTCTCATCCGTGCCGGGTGCGCGACAGCCCGCCGAAAGCAGCATTCGAACGTCGAGGTCGGACTCTGGCTGCGCGCAGTGCACCTGCTCATCCGGGCCATGGGATTCGGGCGTGTCCTGCGGCTCCTGTCTTTGGCAGTCCCGGATTACATTCGTGCAGACCCGCCTTCCGCGCAGGACGTCGCACGGCTTAAACGAGCGGTGCAATCACACAGCCGCAGAAGCTGGTTCGTCAACGACGACTGCAAGGCCGAGGCCGTGACGGCTTTCGTCCTGCTGCGACGGTGTGGCCTGGAGGCCGTTCTGCACGTCGGTGTGCGCGAGCACCCGTTCGCCTTGCACGCCTGGACGTCTTCCGCCGGCCTGTGCATCCCTGACGCCGATCCGCGCGGGCACGCGTTCGCGCCGGTTCTCTCGATCAACGGGGGAGGGCAGTGACGTGGAAGCACTCCGCCTTGAGTGGGCCGGGGGCACGCCGAGGCTCTCGGCGGCCGGGGCCATGGCGCAGCAAGGACTCGTGACAACGGTCTCCTCACGAGCCGGCACCGCGGCGGTCGTCGGCTGGGTCGGCTCGGTCCGTGACCGCGTGGCGGGCGCGCGCAGCCTCCTCGAGGATTTCAGCCGACCGGGAGCCACACCGCGCCTGCCGACCGGCGACTTTGCCGCTGTCCTGGTGTGCCGCGACCGTATCCTGCTGATGCGGGACGAGCATGCGCGCATCCCCCTGTTCTTCAGGAAGTCCGGTGGCCGTGTGAGCGCGGTGAGTACCTCGGCGCACCGCCTGGGCGGTGCAGCAGAGCTGGAACGTCGCTACTTCTGCCGGTACCTGACCGGGAACATGGCGCAACAGCACTCGGAGCTCACCCCTTTCGCCGGGGTACACCGGATCCTTGGCGGCGAGGTGGTGGAACTTTCGGTCACTGGGCAGATGCGTGGTCGGGTAGTGCGACACGTCCGCCAGGCCCACGACCCGTCGGTACCGGCAGCAGACGGCCTCCGCCTCAGCGGCGCCGCGAAGGACCTGCGCCTCGCACTGGAGAACGCTGTCGGTCGTCGTATGGGCAGGATGACGGCATGCCACGTCTCCGGCGGAACCGACTCCACCAGCATCGCGTTGCTCGCAGCACGTCTGCTGGCCGCAGGACGGAACCACCCAGGGGACCTTGTCCTCCTCGCCGGGCGCTTCAGCACGGGAGAACTGGCTGGAGAGCAGTCGTACCTCGACGAAGCGATGGGGGAGATCCGCCGTCACGCACCCGCAGCCCGCCCGGTGATCGTCGATGCCGACGACGTGGCCGACTTCGACGACTTCCAGCACCATGCGAGTGACGCGGACGAGCCTCATGCGCATGCCTTCCGCGCCCCGTTCTGGAGCAGGCTTCATGCCGCTGCGGCGGAACTGGGCTGTGACATCCTCATGACCGGCTGCGGGGCGGATCCGATCGCGGACGCCAACCCGTTTCACCTGCACAGGCTGGCACGCCAAGGACAGCTCCGGCAGATGACGAAGCAGGCGCGTGCCTGGGCCGCGGGCAGCGAGCGGGGCTTGTGGGACGTCATCTCCGCCTGCGTAGTGCGGCCGACTCTTCCGCTGACAGCCGAACGGATCACAGCGCTCCGCCGCCGTGGAACGGTGCTCGGCGGCCTCGGCAACTTCGCTCGCCCCCAATGGCTGCGATCAGGATTCGCGCGGGCTCACGGCTACCGTGAGGCCGGCATCGAGGAAAGCCGCTTCATGTTCGGGCGCAGGCCGGAACAGTCCCTCTACGACGCGGCCAACTACATCGCCGCTCCCGACCCGCTGTCCTGGCGCCGCGCACGGCAGGACGGATTCTTCCTCTCGCACCCCTTCCTCGACCCGGAGGTCATCGCCACGATGCGCCGCCTCCCCGCCGGAACCACGTTCCATCCGGGGCGTCCGAAGGCCGTTCTGCGCGAGGCCATGGCAGATCTGCTTCCGTCCAGGATCCGCAGCCGAGCGGTCAAGATCCCCTTCAATCAGCTCTATGCCCGCGGCCTGCGGACACACGGCAACGAACTCATCGATCTCTGCCGCTCCGCGACGCATCCGCTGATTGCGGAGATGTTCGACGTCGAGACACTGTGCCGGGCGGTGAGGGAGGCGCAGTTCGGCATCGGGGACCCCTACTCCTGGGATCGTATGAACAGCTCTCTCGCCCTCGTGGTGTGGCTGGAGCAACTGGACCAGCGCTTGCGCCCGCGCGGTGCGGACATGCGGGTCATCGCCGGCTCTTGACGTCCCACAGCGTCCGTTCGATCGGGCCCGTTACGGCGTCGACAAGACCGTACCGGCCCACCGACTCTGACGAGGTGTCTTCCTCGCCCATTCGCGCAATGACTGGCGCCACGTATGCGCCATGCGTGCCGAAATTCCAATAGACAGTCACGTAGCGGGGGGCCCTCGTACGCTCGTCGATCGCATTGTTCTCGTGCACCCTGGCACGGTAGATGATGAAGTCGACGTCCTTCTGATTCCATCGGGGCACCTTGCCGCCATCCCAGGAGTACCCATGGAATTTGAGCGACTCCAGGCCGAGCCGGTCCTTGCGCGCGAAGCTGGCCGTGGCGTAAAACGCCACCTGGTCGTACGGCGTGTCCATGGGCATTTGCACAACCACTCGGGTGGCGAAGGCGTCGTTTGCCTCGATCCACCCTCCGTATTGCATCCATGGTTGCGCCTCCACCAACTCGCCCGGCTGGTGGATCTCCCTGCGGGAGAGCGGGTTCATCTCCCCGAACTTGGTCCATTGCTCAGCATCAGCACGCCACTGCCGGCGGAGCCGGTCCTTCGCGCTCAGCCGCACCTGTTCCCCCATGGCGTGGATTTCGGTACCGAGCACGTAGAAACCCACATCGTTGTGGTTCTCGAGCCTGATGTCGACCGGAACGGCGAATGCCTTACGGTCCTGACTCAGCACAGGCGTCCCCACGGTCAACCTGATGAGAGGCCTGGCCCCGCGATGGGACGGCTGATAGAGGTTCTGGTAGCCGAAATTGGCGATCGCGATAACCGACGAGACGATCAGTGCCGCGGCCACCCGCTTCGGAGCGGGAATCACGACCGATGTCCGCCACACCGCGAAGACAGCCCATGCCGAACCCGCCGTGAGCACGCCCAGCACCACCGAGTAGAACAGGGAATCGCCGTTCTTCCATGTCTCGACCAGGAGCATGGCGTTGGTCAGGAATGCCGCGACCGCGCCGATCAGCGCGACCACGCCGGAGTAGGCAAAGCTGTTCCAGAACCAGTGGTCCACGACCGCGGCAGCGCCCGACAACGTGCTGAGCGAGACCACGAGGAGAACGGCACCGGTGACGCGTCCCGGGAAAGTCAGGGCCTTCCCGAGGTCTTCGATGCCGAACGAACCCAGCACCAGCGTCGTCAGGAGAAGGACCAGCAGGATCAATACCGCGGCCACCCGTGACCGTCTGCTTCTCGTTGGTACCCGTCGCGCCCGTGGGTGCGAGCCGGCACCCGGCCTGGGCGGAGTCCTCACATGATCACCTCTTGGCGTCGTAAACCGTGCGCGATGCACCGACGGTGACTGCGACCGGACACGCCCAAAGCCGGCCGGGAAGAGTCCCGCCGGTCGGCACCCCCGTCCCCCAACAGGACCTGACCCACAAGGTGTCTCCTTCGGCCGTCAGTGTCGCAGGGCAGTTCCCACCTCGGCCTTGACATGGCCCGACAGCTTGCGGTTGCTGCGGGCGGTGGCGTCCTTGGACGCCTTCGGACCGACGTCGTCGATCGTTACCACCACCGTGTCGAGGAGATTGCCGCTCGGGTCGCGGAAGTTGACCTGCACGGCGTACGACTTCGCCGAGTCGGCGCTGTTCGTCACGGTGACCTTCGTGGTGGCGCGGCCGTCGTGGCCGGTGCTCGGTGTGCCCAGCTTGACGTCGCTCCTGGCGTTCACGCCGTTCTTGAAGCCCTTCAGCTTCTCGCCTGCGGCGGCTGTCGCCGAGGCCACCACCTCAGAACCCCTGGATGCCGCCGACGCCGCGGCGGACGCGGCTTTGGAAGCCGTGCTGGAGGCGTTGCCCCCGCCGTGGGAACAGGCGGCGGCCGACGACATCACGGCCGCCGTCAGCAGTGCGGCCCACACACCTCGCGCGGCCTTCCTCGTCATCGTGCCTCCCGGTACTGGCCCATCGCCTCAGTCAAACGGACGGCGGCCGGGGCCGCATGCCGTGCGCGCCGGACGGGTGAGGGGCCGGAGCGGAGGTCGCGCGTCAAGCAGCGGCGGAACACCGGGTGCGGTCGTAGGCGCCTGTGCCCCCGGGGGCACCGGGGGCACAGGCTTCGGGTGCGCGAGCAGTCGGTCGTAGGCCGTCGGCCGTCAGCGGCCGTAGCGGATCAGGGCGCGGACCATGCGGCAGGTCGTGTCGGACGGCGGGTGGATGCCGACATGCTCGGCAGTCGTACGTATCTTGTCGTTGGTCGCGGTCGACGGATAGTAGACGCCCGTGTCGAGCAGGGCGATCGCCAGGCGCATGGCCTTCAGGCGGCGGTTGTGGGAGACGTACCACTCGCGGGGCCGCCCCGCGGGGAGCGGCTTCTTCTGCAGGGGCTTGTGGAGCGGCTTGGTCGTGACTGCGGCAACGGCCATGGGCAACCTCCTGGCACGGTCGTGAAACCCTCACGAACTACCTCCATTTTACGGCCCACCACTGACAATCGGCGCTGGCCAGACGGGCTTTCGCAGCGTCCCTCCCGTACCGTTGCCCCCATGGAGATCTGGATCAATCCCGCCTGTTCCAAGTGCCGCAGCGCGGTGCAGCTGCTCGACATGGAGGGTGCCGAGTACACCGTCCGCCGCTATCTGGAGGATGTGCCGTCGCCGGAGGAGATCCGGGCCGTGCTCGACCGGCTCGGGCTGGAGCCGTGGGACATCACGCGGACGCAGGAAGCGGACGCGAAGGAGCTCGGGCTCAAGGAGTGGCCGCGCGAGGCCGGTTCGCGGGAGCGGTGGATCTCGGCGCTCGCCGGGCATCCGAAGCTGATCCAGCGGCCGATCATCACGGCGGACGACGGGACCGCCGTCGTGGCCCGCACGGACGAGGCTGTACGGGACGCCATGGGGCGCTGAGCACCCGCACGGCAGGAGCTACCGGGTCATCAAGCCGCACGTAGGCGTACCGGCGGCCCTCCCCGTCCGAGCCCCGCCCCCATGCCCCGCTCCCCTACTCCCCCGCCTGCTTCTCCGCCTCGGCCAGCAGTTCTGTCAGGCGCAGGCCGAACCGGACGTCGCAGGGGTGCGGCTCCCCCGTGCGTACCGAGTCGATCAGCGCGTCCACCGCTGCCCGGAAGGAACCGACCGCGTCGCTCCACCGCGGCAGTGTGGCGGTTCCCTGTTCGCCTTTGAGTTCGATCTGCGTGCCTACCGCGCCCAACGGGGCATCCAGGGCGAGCGTCACCGTGCTGGATGCGCCGGAGGTGTGACGGAGGATCAGGTGGGTGGTGTCGGACGGGCCGCAGGCCGCGGTCAGTTGCGTCACGTCGCCCAGGACCGGGATCAGGACCGACAGGACGTGCGGGCCGATGTCCCACAGGCCTCCCTTCTCACGGCGCCAGGGCGAGGCGGCGTACTCGCTGATCGCGCCGGGGGCGAACAGCGCTCCGATCCACTCGGCGCGGGCGGTGAACCAGCCTTCCAGGGCGGCCTGTTCGGTGATCCAGGCGGATGTCTCCGTCGCGAATCGCAGGGTGCAGAAGACGATGGACGCGACCCCGTTCTGCTCGACGGCGCGGGCGACCTCGCGGGCTCCGGCGACGGTGGTCGCTACGGGCTTGTCCATCAGCAGATGGCGGCCGGTGGCCGCGGCGCGGGCGGCGAGCGGGGCCTGGACGTCCGGCGGCACGGCGAACGCGATGGCGTCACTGGCCGCGAAGAGCTCGTCGATGCCCTCCTCATCGGTGTACGCCGTGGTGCCGTGGGCGGCGGCCAGCGCGTTCGCCGCCTCGGGGCGTCGGCCCCATACGCCGCTCAGTGCGACACCGGGGTGGGCGGCGAGGGCGGGGGCCTGGGTGTTCCGGGCCCAGGGGCCCGTACCGACGAGGCCGATGCGCAGGGGGCTCGGGTGAAGTGTCGTCATGGGGCAAGTCTGCCGGGTCCGCCGGCCCGCTCCCGTATTGAGTTGGCGCGGAGTGAGCTTCCTGGCTACGTTTGCGGTGTCGGCCGCGGGACTCCGGCGCGACTTCCGGGACTTGCCTATAAAGCATTGACTGCTCCCCTCCCTGAAGGAAGGGGATTCCCTCCTTCGGGGCTGAGTGGGGATTTCTAGCTCACGCTGCCTGGCCGGGCAGCGCCTGGTCAGGTCTTCCACGATCAGCACCAGCCGGGTCCAGACCAGCCCGGACAAGCATCACACCTGCGGAGTTCTTGTCCCTCGGGGA
>NZ_JBIRGM010000009.1:0-208360 GCF_044328025.1 Streptomyces sp. NPDC018000 | reverse complement strand
TCACGGATGACCTGCTGCTGAGGAACAGAGCTGCCCTCCCGCAGCCACGCAGCACTCTTCCTGGCCCCGGTCAGCATCTTGTCGAGCTGCGCCGGACCACAGGTCCGCTTGTCGGCACCCTCGGGCCGGGTCTTGTTCCAGGCGTGGACCTGCTTGGACTTCGCCACGCACTCGTTCCAGATCCACCGGCACCGGTCCCACTCGGCAAGCAGCGCGGTGCGGGCGGTGGACGACACACGGAGCCGGAAGGTCCACCGGGCGCGCTCCGCACCCTCGACTTCCCCCAGTGTCGTCATGACATCATAATAGCACCATGATGAATGAAGTCCGCATGACCCTGCGCCTCCCCCAAGACCTCCGCGACCGGCTGAGCGCTCACGCCAAATCCGAGCGGCGATCCCTCAACTCCGAACTGATCTACATGCTCGAGGTCGCCCTCCGCACCGCTGGAGCGGACACCGAATCACCCGGCGACGATTCGGCTCCTCCTGCCCCGCTACACGGGAAACCGGATTCCTCCCCGGCCTGAAGGACTCTGCTGAGCCTCAGCAGAGTCCTGAAGGCCGGGGCATCCTCCGGTTATCAGGTGACACCGGGTGCACATTCGGGCAACGGGCCACCGCCCGCTCGGCTCCCCCGAGGGCGGAGGCTCTACGCGAGCAGTTCGCCCTGGAGCGCGGCTGCCAGGCCCACCTCCGCGTTGTCCGCCCGGCCCATTTCGAAGGCGCGCTGGTAGGCGGCGTCGCCGACGGCGGCGCGGGCCCGGCGTTCGCAGGCCTCGCGCAGCGGGGCCAGTTCCGGGGTGCCGCGTTGCGGATGGCCGACCATGCGCCAGTAGACCTGTCCCGTGCCGTACACCCGGGCTGCGCGGGCGCCCGCGCCCTGGGCGGCGATCGCCGCGGCCAGGATGTCCAGGCCGAGCGCGATGCCGAAGCTGTCCCTCATGCGGTGCTTGCCCGCGAGCATCGAGCGGGCGTGGGCGGCGGAGGCGTCGGCGTCCCCCTGCAGCAGGGCGATCAGGGCGAGTTGGTAGTCGACGTAACTGCGGGTCCAGCACTCGTCCTGGGCTTCGCAGGCCGCGCGCAGGACCATGGCCGCCTCCGCGGCCTCATCCAGCTGTCCGAGGCTGGTCAGGGCGAAGACGGTGATGAGGTGGCAGCGCAGCCGGTAGGCCGATTCGAGCGGGGTGGCGGCGCCGGTGGTGCGCAGCACCCGGTCGATCCGGCGGAGGCTCGCCTCGGGGCGGCCGGTCATCAGATGGGTGAGGCCGCACAGGTAGGCGGCGGCGAGGATGCCTTCGTCGGCCCCGTCGCGGGCGGCCGCCCTGGTGCACTCCCTGCCGATGCGCCGGGCGGTCGGATAGTCGCCCTGGAGCATGACGGTCATGCCCAGTACCCACAGGGCGCGGGTGCGATGGGGGCCCTCGGCCGGTCCGGCGTCCAGGGCGCGCTGGGCGTATTCGCGGGTCTGTGGCAGATGGCCGCAGCAGCACCAGAAGAAGCCGATGCGGCCCGCCATCTCCTGGGCGGCGCCGGCGTCATGGGCCAGCAGGTGGTCGAGGGCGGCACACAGGTCGGCGTGCGACTCTGCGATGCGGTGGTACCAGATGATCTGTTCGTCGCCGGTCCAGCCCGCGTGGGCGTGGCGGGCCAGGCCGAGGAAGCAGGCGGCGTGCCGGTCGGCGGCGGCCCGTTCCTCGCCGAGCTCGGCGAGCCACATCCGTCCGTACTCGCGGATGGTGTCGAGCATGCGGTGCCGTACGCCGTCCCGTCTGACGACCGACTTGGCGACCAGGCCGTTCAGTGCCTCGGCCACACCGTCCTCGGTGAGCGGCCCTTCGGCGCAGACCTCGCGGGCCGCGGCCTCGTCGAAGTCGCCGCGCAGGACGGTCAGCCGGGCCCAGAGCAGCCGTTCCAGCGGGGTGCACAGCTCGTGGCTCCAGCCGATGGCGGTGCGCAGGGTGCGGTGGCGCGGCAGCCGGAGCGATTCGTCGGCCGGTACGTCGAAGCGGGAGCCGATCCGTACGGCGACCTGCTCGACGGTGTCCCTGCCGAGCGCTCCCGCCGCGAGTTCGATGGCGAGCGGAATGCCTTCGAGGCGGCGGCAGATCTCGGTGGCGGCCTCGGCGTTGCCCGACGCTTCGAGGGTGAGCCCCGGGGCCGCCACCGCTGCCCGGTCCCGGAACAGGGTCAGTGCGTCGGCCTCGCCCTCGACAGGCAGCGGTTCCACCTCGACGAGTTGCTCGCCCCTGATGCCCAGCGGCTGCCGGCTGGTGGCGAGCACGGTGAGGCCGGGTGACGTGGTGAGGATCTCGCCGAGCAGATGCACGCACGCGGAGCGCAGATGTTCGCACGAGTCGAGGACCAGCAGCATTTCCTTGTCGATGAGCCATTCGCACAGCGCGTCGATGGGCATGCGCAGGGTGTGGTCGCAGAGCCCGACCGCGTCGGAGACGGTCGCGATGAGCAGTCCGTCGTCGTGGAGCGGTGCGAGATCCGCCCACCGGGCGCCGTCGCGGTGTCCGGCCGCCGCATGCCGGGCCGCGCGGACCGCGAGCCTGGTCTTGCCGACGCCGCCGGTGCCGGTGAGTGTGGTCAGCCGGTGCGCGGCGAGGGTGTGTTCGAGCCTGGCCAGTTCCGCTTTCCGTCCGACAAAGCTCGTTGTCTCCTCGGGGATGTTGCTCGCCATGGTCACCGTCGCTGAAACAGATGGACAGGCCGGTCCCGGCCCCTGATTCCCGTACTGCGCAGGCATGGGAGGACGCCTGGCATTTCCGGAAAGGGGCCGGGACCGGCCGGGATGCGGGAGGGCGCGCCGGGGAGTGCGGTGCTGCGGCACTCCCCGGCGGCTGCCGGCTCTCAACGTAGTCCCATATGGCTCAGCTCAGGGAAAACACCGCCACCGTGCGCCCCGGGACGGTGAAACTTCCCGAACTCCTCTCGTACGTGGACTTCTTGACGGTAGAATCCGCGCCCGCAGCCTGGACGGGATGCAGGGCGTACTGCCTTCCCGCCAGGCCGGTGATCTTCTGGGTCTCGGTGCCGGGGGTCGCGTTGAGGACGACCACCAGCTTTCCGAGCCTCATGGTGATCACACCCGGTGTCTCGTCCTTCCCGGAGAGCGGGAAGGACAGGGCGGACTGCACCTGCTCGGTGGTGGAGAGGCCGAAGTCCTTCTCCGTGGAGCGGATGGTGAGCAGGTCCTGGTACGCGGCGGACGCGCCGTTGATCTGTGCGCACCCGGGGCTGAGCGCGGCCCCGGTCAGCAGCGGCTTGGCATAGGACCACTTGGATTCGTTGTCGGCGGCCGGGGGCAGTCCGCGGCCGTATCCGTTGCCTTCGCGGCAGTCCCAGTGCAGGGCGTTGAACCAGTCGCCGCTGTCGTACGAGTTGCGGTCCAGGGACTTGGAGCGCAGCAGGTCGGTGCCCGCCTGGGAGAGCGAGGGCCCCTGCGAGAGGGTGGCCGTCGCCATCGCCAGGACCTGCATGCGGGCCCGGTCCGCCGCCGATGTGCCCGCCGGGAGCTTGAAGGCGAGTGCGTCGTACAGCGACTCGTTGTCGTGGGCGTCCGCGTAGGCGAGGGCGTCGCCGGGGGCCGCGGCGTATCCGGCCGGGGCGCCGTTGTAGTCGACACCCGAGCCCTTGACCGTACGGCCCGAGGAGTCGGTGAAGGTGTAGTCGGCGAGGTTGCCGGTGAGGCCGACCTTGATCAGGTCCTGGTAATGGAGCAGCCGGGCCTTCTGTTCGGCCTTCGTGCCGTTGGCGGCCGAGGTGTTGGGGTCGGTGTAGAGGCCGGTGGCGAAGCCCTGTACGCCAGGGTCCTCGTCGAAGGGGCTGCCGCCGCGGACGGCGTCGCGGGCCCGGTCGGAGAAGGTGGCGATGCCGGTGCCGGCCATGTTCTTCTGGGTGGCCTGGACGAAGCGGGCGTCGTCGGCGATCTCGCCGAAGTTCCAGCCCTCCCCATACAGGATGATCTTCTTCCCGTCGACGCCGTCCTTGGCCACGGTCAGCGCGTCGAGCGCCTTTCTGACGGCGAGGATGTTGGCCTTGGGGTGGTGGCCCATCAGGTCGAAGCGGAAGCCGTCGACCTTGTACTCCTTGGCCCAGGTGACGACCGAGTCCACGACGAGCTTGCCCATCATGGTGTTCTCGGGTGCGGTGTTGGCGCAGCAGGTGGAGGTGGCGACGGTGCCGTCCTCCAGCAGCCGCTGGTAGTAGCCGGGCACGATCCTGTCGAGCACGGACTTGTCGTCCTGGCCGAAGGCCACGGTGTGGTTGTAGACGACGTCCATGACGGTCCGCAGACCCGCACCGTTCAGCCCCTGCACCATCTGCCGGAACTCGACGGTGCGCCGAGTGCCGTTCGGGTCGGAGGCGTACGAACCCTCCGGGACGGTGTAGTGCAGCGGGTCGTAGCCCCAGTTGAACCCGTCCCGCGCCGCGGTCTTCGCCACGCAGGCCTGCTGCTCCTCGGAGTCGGGGGCGTACACGGACAGGTCGCAGGCCGGCTTCTGCTGGGCGGACTTCTTCTCGGGGATGGTGCCGATGTCGAAGGCGGGCAGCAGATGGACGTACCCGGTACCGGAATCCGCGAGCTGCTTGAGGTGCTTCATCCCGTCGGAGCGGGTGTCGGTGAAGGCGAGGTATTCGCCGGGGTGCTTCGCGGTGCGGTCCGCGATCGAGAAGTCGCGGATGTGCAGCTCCTGGATCCGGGCGTCACGCAGCGGGACGGCGGCGGGCTTCCTCAGCCCGGACCAGCCCTTCGGCGCGAGGCCCGGGTCGTCGAGGTCGGTCACGAGGCTGCGAGCGGAGTCCGTGGTCAGGGCGGTGGAGTAGGGGTCCGTGACCTTGTTGGTGACCATCTTCTGGACGGTGGGTGCCCACACGTCCACCACATAGCGGTAGGGCTTGCCCGTCCACTTCTTCGTGCCCGTGACGGACCAGACGCCCGTGCGGTCGTCGCGGTGCATCGGGACGCTCCGGCCGTCGAGTTCGAGGGCGACGGTACGGGCGGTGGGTGCCCAGACGGACAGCGTGGGGCGGCCGTGGTCGAAGACCGGGCCGAGCGAGGCGGTGGCCGCGTTCTTCCCGTAGAGGTCGTCGAGCACGCCCCCGCTCTGTACGCCGGTGGCGGCGAGCAGCGCACCGTTGGCGGCGCGCTGGGTGGCGATCAGCTGGCCGCGCAGTGCCTCGCGCACCCTGTCCCGGTCGCGGACGTCGACGGTGAACGCCGGATAGTTCTTGAGGTGCGGGTACTTCGTCTTCTGCGCGTCGGTCAGTGGGGACGGTGCGAGCCGCAGCCACTGCCCTTCGTCGGAGAGCGCCCCGTCGACGACGGACATGCCGCCGCCCGGTGCGTAGACGAGCTGCTGGCTGGTGGCTTCGGTGGCCTTGACCTTCCATACGACGGTGTCGGCGTCGATCCACTGCGCCTCGGCCTTGGTGAGGTCGGGTGTGGGTACGCCGCCGGTCTGCGGCAGCAGATAGCCCGGTGTCCCGCCGAGCATCCAGACCTCGTGCCCGTAGGTGGCGATGTCGAGCGACTGGTCGCTCGGCAGGTCCTTCTCGTCACCCTTGTGCAGGATGTAGCTGAGCGAGGTGGCGCCGTCGGTGAGGGGCACCTCGAAGGTGGCGCCGGAGGCGTCCTTCTTCACCGGCTGGAGCGGCTTGGCCCAGTCGGTGGGATTCCTGGCGCCGGTCCAGGTGTGCAGCCCCCAGCCGTCGTAGTCGCCGTCGGCCCGGTAGTAGTGCAGTACGGCCTGCGTGGTGTCCTGCGGCGGGTAGGCGCCGTCGGGGGCTTCGGCGGCCTGGCCGTCCTTGCCCTGCTCGATCCAGACCTGCCCGGTCTTCGCGAGATCGATGCTGCGCTGCGGGCCGTCGGCGGTGCCGGACTTCTCCACCGTGTACGGGACGGTGGTGGCGCCCTCATCGAGCTTGATCCAGGCGAAGGCGCCGTAGGCGTCCCGCCCGATGAAGTCGGCCGTCGTGTCACCGGACTTGATCTGCCGGCCGTCGTAGTCGCCGTCCGCACGCCTGTAGTGGACGACGGCGTAGTCGCGCTCGACTGCGACGGGCTTCTCGGCAGCGGGTGCCTGGCCTGCGGTGGACGAGGCGAGGGCGCTCGCGGTGCGGCCGGCGCGGTCGACGACAACCGCCTTGTACCGAAGGGGGGTTCCGGCGGGCACCGTATCGCCGACGGTCTGGGTGACCTTGTACGGGGCGTGGTCGGCGGAACCGAGGGTGACCCACTTGCCGTTGCCGGTCTGGGCTGCGAAGACGACCCGGTCGAGCGGGCCGCCGTCGACGTCCGCGGAGATCTCCACGGTGCCGGTGGCCCCGGCGGCGGGTGCCTTCAGGGTGATCGAGGGCTTGGTGGTGGGGTCACCCATCGCCTTCCCGGCGCGCAGCACGATGCTGGAGAGGGCGGGCACGGTGACGGTGATCCTCTTGTCGGCGCCGCTGCGGGTCGCGGCCGAACCGCCGTATACCGTACGGAAGTTCATTCCTGCAGAGGCCGTCGGAAGCTCGACCGTCCTGGCCTCGCCGCCGTTGTTCGTGGCTACGACGTACTCGTATCCCTGCCCGGGGTCCGTACGGGAGAAGGCGTACACGGACCCTTCCGCGTAGCGCTCGGTCTGGACGCCATCGCGCAGCGCCGGGTTCTTCCTGGTCAGCTCGGAGAGCGCGGCGATGTTCCGGTAGAGCGGGTGCTTGGTGTCGTACGCGTCGAAGGCGTGGGTGCGGTCGGTGCCCAGCTCGTCGTCGTCGAGGTAGTCGGCGGTCTTCGAGGCGAACATGGTCTGGCGGGCGTCCTTGTCGCCGCCCGTGCCGGTGAAGCCCTGCTCGTCGCCGTAGTAGACGACGGGGTTGCCGCGGCTGAGGAACATCAGCTCGTTGGCGAGCCGGGCGCGCTTGACGAGTTCCGCGTCATCGGCCTTCGGGTTGTCCTGCTTGAGGAACGAGCCGATGCGGCCCATGTCGTGGTTGCCGAGGAAGGTGACTTGCTCGTAGGCGTTGGCCTTGTCGGTGGTGTACCGGTAGTCGTCACCGAATACGGCGGCGAGTTTCGAGGCCGGGGCGCCCTGCGAGGCGTACTGGCGTGCCGCTTCCTGGAACGGGAAGTCGAGCGTGGCGTCGAGCCGGCCCCGGGTGACGTAGGGCGAGGTGATCGTGGTGTCGGCGGAGTAGACCTCGCCGAACATGAAAAAGTCCTTGCGCCCGTGCTTGGCGGCGTAGGCGTCCAGCGCCGTCGCCCACTGGGTCCAGAAGTCCAGGTCGACGTGTTTGACGGTGTCGATCCGGAAGCCGTCGATATCGAAGTCCCGGACCCACTTCTCGTAGATCTTCTCCATGCCGGAGACGACCTCGGGCCGCTCGGTCCACAGGTCGTCGAGCCCGGAGAAGTCGCCGTACGTGGTGGACTCGCCGGCGTAGGTCGAATCGCCGCGGTTGTGGTACATCGTCGGGTCGTTGAGCCAGGCCGGGACCTTGCTCCCGGTGTTCTTCGGTGTGTACGGGAACGAGTCCGCGTCCACCTTCGCCAGGCCCTTGCCGTCGTCGAACGGGCGGCCGTCCTTGTCGAGGTACGGGTAGGCGCCCTTCGGTCGGTAGCCGTAGGTCTTCTCGGCGTAGTCGACGGTGTCCGCGGTGTGGTTGGTAATGACGTCGAAGAAGACCTTCATGCCCTTGCCGTGGGCCTTGTCGATCAGTTTCGACAGGTCTGCGTTGGTGCCGAAGTGCGGGTCGACCTGGGTGAAGTCGGTGATCCAGTAGCCGTGGTAGCCGGCCGATGCGTCCGTCTCCGTGCCCTGGACGGGGCGGTTCTTGAAGATCGGGGCGAGCCAGATGGCGGTGGTGCCGAGGCCCTTGATGTAGTCGAGCCGCTCGGTCAGGCCCTTGAGGTCGCCGCCCTGGTAGAAGCCTTTGTCCGTGGGGTCGTAGCCGGTCCGGAGGCGCGATCCGGTGAGCCCGCCGCGGTTGTTGGAGGTGTCACCGTCGGCGAACCGGTCGGGCATGACGAAGTAGAACTGCTCACGCGTCAGATCGTGACGGGCGGGCTCGGCTGCCAGCCGGGCGTCCGAGGGCGGGCCCGGAGGTCTCGGCGCGGCGGACGCGGATGCCGCCGGGACGACGGGGAGGAGCGCCGCGCAGAGTGCGGCGACGGCTCCCCGTCCGAGGGTGGAACGGGACACGGGCGGGGTCTCCTTGTGTGCGGGGCGGGTTCCCGGGGTGGGCGGTCTGGTTGGGGGCACTAGGCGTCGCCGAGCCGTCCGGCGATCTTGTAACTGACCGGCCGGCACGAGGTCCACCACTGGCTGCCCTGGATGTGTTCCTGCGGCGGCGAGACCTCCACATAGCCGTAGCCGGCCGGGCCGAGAATGTCCGTGCACGCCTTGGCCACGGAGTCTGAAGATTCTTGCTGCAAGAATGCAAACCTTGCCGCGCTGGAGACCGTACGAGTCCGTCAGACCTCGGTCAACCCTTTGGACGCCACCCGGACATCACCCGGACCTCCCCCGCTCGCATTCACGAAGTCCAGCAGTTTTCTTTCTGCAAGGGCTTACGCAAAAGATTGCAGAGCTGTTAGGTTTCTCCCGATTCCGGTCCGGTCGGCCTGGGGTTCCGGTGCCCCCGGCCTCCACGCGCCCGGCCGGCCGGGCCGGTCACGGACAAGAGAGGCACCCGGAGTCGCTCACTCCCCGCCGGCCCATTCAGGGCCGACTCCTGGTGCCTCTCCTGTACGCCCGTACACCTTCGGGCCGGGTGCAGCCCATACACCTTCCGGCCGGGCCTCAGAGGCCGCGGACCGCGGCGGTGGACCCCCGTACCACCAGCTCCGGCTGGAAGACGTACTCCGTACGCTGCACGGGGCTGCCGCCGATCTCCTCCATCAGAGCGCTCACCGCGGCCGTCGCCATGGCCTGTACGGGCTGACGCACCGTCGTCAACGGCGGATCGGTGAACGCGATCAGCTGCGAGTCGTCGAAACCCACCACCGACACATCGCGCGGCACGTCGAGCCCGCGCTCCCGGGCCGCACGCACCGCACCCAGCGCCATCAGGTCGCTGCCGCAGACGATGCCCGTGCACCCCCGGTCGAGCAGTGCACCGGCCGCGACCTGACCGCCTTCGACGCCGAACAGCGCGGAGACGACGAGGAGTTCGGCCCCGGCGCGGTCCAGGCCCAGCAGGTTCACGGCAGCCTCGATATAGCCCTCCCGCTTGCGGCGGGACGGCACATAGCGCTGCGGCCCGATGGCCAGGCCGACCCTGCGGTGGCCGAGATCGGCGAGGTGCCCGACGGCCATCCGTACGGCGGCACAGTCGTCGGGCGAGACGAACGGGGCGCTGATCCGTTCGTTGTAGCCGTTGATCAGGACGAAGGGCACGCCGCGCTCGGTGAGTGCGGCGTACCGGGCCGGGTCGGCCGACAGGTCGGCGTGCAGCCCGGAGAGGAAGACGATGCCGCCGACGCTGCGTTCGACAAGCTGCTCGACGAGCTCGTCCTCGGTGGCGCCGCCGGGTGACTGGGTGCAGAGCACCGGGGTGTAGCCATGTCCGGCCAGGACCTGTTCGACGGACTGCGCGAACGCCGGGAAGATCGGGTTGGTGAGCTCGGGCGTCACCAGTCCGATCAGCCCGGCGCTGCGCTGCCGCAGGCGTACGGGCCGTTCGTAGCCCAGGATGTCCAGCGCCGCGAGCACCCGCTGACGCGTGGTGTCCGCGACGCCCGGTTTCCCGTTGAGCACCCGGCTGACGGTCGCCTCACTGACCGCTGCCTGGCCGGCGATGTCCGAGAGCCTCGGCGCACCACCAATCCTGGACACGGGGACTGTCACACCGTCCACCACACCGTGGTGTCCGCGGGCAGCTCGATCTCGGCGCCGTCAGCGGCGACCGGGGTGCTGGACAGCAGGACGGTGCCGCGTACGGGGACGCGTACCGGACGGCCTGTGGCGTTGACGGTGCAGACGAAGCCGGGGCGGGCGAAGATCAGCAGACCCTCGGGGGCCTGGAGCCACTCCACCGAGGTGCCGGCGCCGAGCCCCGGGTGCACCCGGCGGGCGGCGATCGCGGCCCGGTACAGCTCCAGCGTGGAGTTGGCGTCGCCGATCTGCGCCTCGACGCTCAGCCCGCCCCAGCTGTCGGGCTGAGGCAGCCAGCTGCCGCCGCTGCCGAAGCCGTAACTGCTGCCGTCGCGAGTCCACGGGATCGGCACCCTGCACCCGTCGCGGAAGCCGTCCTGGCCCTCCGCGCGGAAGAACGACGGGTCCTGGCGGACCTCGTCGGGCAGATCGGTGACGTCGGGCAGGCCGAGCTCCTCACCCTGGTAGATGTACGCGGAGCCGGGCAGCGCCAGCATCAGCAGGGTGGCGGCGCGGGCCCGGCGCAGGCCCAGCTCGCGGTCGCCGGCGCTGCGGATCTGGGTGCCGAGGCCGGGCGGGTTGGCGAACCGGGTGGTGTGCCGGGTCACGTCGTGGTTGGAGAGCACCCAGGTGGTCGGGGCGCCGACCGGACGCATCGCGTCGAGCGAGACGTCGATGACCTTGCGGAGCTCGGCGGCGTCCCAGGCGGTGGAGAGGTACTGGAAGTTGAACGCCTGGTGCATCTCGTCGGGGCGCACATAGTTGGCGGTGCGCTCGACGGTGGGGGTCCAGGCCTCGGCGACGAGGATGCGCCCCCCCGTCGCCCACCGCCACCCTTCCGACGAAGGCCCTTCGGGCCCCTTCTTCCCCGTCGCCCACCGCCACCCTTCCGACGAAGGCCCTTCGGGCCCCTTCTTCACGGTGTACTCGTCGAGGATGGTGCGCCAGGAGCGGTAGATCTCGTGGACCCCGTCCTGGTCGAAGAAGGGCATGACGTCGTTGCCGAGCAGCTTGAGCTGGTCGCGGGCGCCGAGGTCGGGCAGTCCCTCGGCCTTGACGAGGCCGTGGGCGACGTCGACCCGGAAGCCGTCTACGCCCATGTCGAGCCAGAAGCGCAGGATGGAGCGGAACTCGTCGGCGACGGCCGGGTGTTCCCAGTTGAAGTCGGGCTGCTCGGGCGCGAAGAGGTGGAGGTACCAGTCGCCCGGGGTGCCGTCCGGGTCGGTGGTCCGGGTCCAGGCGGGGCCGCCGAAGATGGACTCCCAGTCGTTGGGCGGGAGTTCGCCGTCCGTGCCCTTGCCGGGGCGGAAGTGGTAGCGCTCGCGCAGCGCGGAGCCGGGGCCCTCGGCAAGGGCGCGCTTGAACCACTCGTGCTGGTCGGAGGAGTGGTTGGGCACCAGGTCCACGATGATCCGCAGGCCCAGATCATGGGCGTCCCGGATCAGCGCGTCGGCGTCCAGCAGGGTGCCGAACATCGGGTCGACGGCACGGTAGTCGGCGACGTCGTAGCCCGCGTCGGCCTGCGGGGACGCGTAGAACGGGCTGAGCCAGACCGCGTCCACACCGAGGTCCTTGAGGTACGGGAGTCTGCCGCGTACGCCTGCGAGATCGCCCATGCCGTCGCCGTTGCCGTCGGCGAAGCTCCGTGGATAGACCTGGTAGATCACCGCGTCCTGCCACCAGCCGGTCTGGTGGGCCGGAGCGTCGCCGGACGTGCCGGAGGAGGGGGCAGCGAGGTGCTGGGTCATGTCGTCCCTGGGGTGTCTGGGTGGGGGGCGTCGCCGGGACCGGGTCGGGACTCCGGCGACACCATGACTTGGTGCGTACGGGGCGTACGAGTGGCGTGCTGGTCAGCCCTTGACGGCTCCGGCGGACATGCCGGTGACCAGATGCCGCTGGGCGAAGAGGAAGACCAGCGCCGCGGGTATCGCGATGAGCACGGACGCGGCGGTCATCGGCCCCCACTGGGCTCCGTACTGGTTGACGAAGAGCTGCAGTCCGCCGGCGAGGGTGAGGTTCTCCTCGCCGACCATGAAGGCGGAGGCGTACGCCACTTCGCCCCACGCGGTGATGAAGGAGTAGAACGCGGTGACGGCGAGGCCGGGCTTGGCGAGCGGCAGGATGAGCCGCCAGAACGTGCCGAACGGGGTGAGGCCGTCGACCTGCCCGGACTCGTCGATCTCGCGCGGGATGGTGTCGAAGAAGCCCTTCATCATCCAGGCGCAGAACGGCACCGAGATGGTGAGGTAGGTGATGACGAGGCCGGCGGGCTGGTTCAGCAGCCCCATGCCGGACATGATGTTGTAGATCGGCACGATGAGGACGGCGACCGGGAACATCTGGGTGATCAGCAGCGTCCACATCAGCCCGCGCTTGCCGGGGAAGCGGAAACGGCTGACGGCGTAGCCGGTGGAGGCGGAGACGATGACGCCGAGGAGCGTGGTGAGCCCGGCGATGAGCAGGGAGTTGCCGAACCAGGTGAGGAACTTCGTGTTCTGGATCAGGTTCGTGTAGTTCTCGAACGTGGTCTCTTTGAAGAAGTCCGTGGTGGTGGCGTACGCGGCGGGCTTCAGCGAGGTGAGCAGGACCCACAGCACGGGGAAGACGGCGATCACGGACGCGACGACGAGCGTGAGGTGCAGTCCGACGGAGGCGATCGGCGAACGCTCGCCGCGCAGCCGGACCTTGCGCCCGGAGTGCCGTGCGGAGGCCGCCGGGGCGGTGGTTGCGGGGGCGGTGGTCACCAGTCGTCTCCCTGTGTGCGCAGGACCCGCCGGTACACGGCTGCGAAGATCAGCAGGAGTACGAGGATCAGCACGCCCCAGGTGGAGGACTGCGCGAAGTCGCGCGGGCTGATCTCGAAGGAGAACTTGTACGCCTGGGTGACCAGGATCTGGGTGGCTTCACCGGGTCCGCCGCGGGTCAGCAGGTAGATCACCGGGAACATGTTGAAGGTCCAGATGGTGGAGAGCAGGATCACCGTGGTGGAGACCGGCCGCAGTCCGGGCAGCGTGATGTGGCGGAACCGCTGCCAGGCGGTGGCGCCGTCCATCTCGGCGGCCTCGTACTGCTCGCTGGGGATCGACTGCAGTCCGCCGAGCAGGGCGACCATCATGAACGGCACACCGAGCCAGACGTTGACGGCGATGACGGAGAACTTCGCCCAGGTGGGGTCGTTCAGCCACGGAATGCCGTCGATTCCGCCGCCGGAGAGGATCTTGTTGAGCAGCCCGCGGTCCTCGTTGTAGAGGAAGCGCCAGGCGAAGACGGAGACGAAGCCGGGGATGGCCCAGGGCAGGATGAGCGCCATCCGGTACGCGGAGCGTCCGGCGATCCTGCGGTTGAGGATGTTGGCGAGTGCCATGCCGAGCGAGAAGGTGATGGCCACACAGGAGACCGTCCACACCAGGGTCCACCCGAGCGTGCCGAGGAACTGGTCGCCCGTGATCGCCTCGGTGTAGTTGTCCAGGCCCACGAACTCGTACGTGGCGGGCATGTGGTTGACACCGATGGACCGCTCGACGTTGCGCTCATTGGCATCGGTCATCGACAGGTAGATGCCGCGGACCAGCGGATATCCGATGATCACACCGATCACGACGACGACCGGGGCGACCATGGCCCAGGCGTACCAGTGGGTCGACAGGGCCCGCCGGATCCTGCTCGGCGGCGGGGGGTTGCCAGTACCGCGGCTCCGGCCGCGAGCGACGTCGTCGCCCGCGGCCTTCGCCACCGACTGGCTGGTGTGGACAGCCATCAGCCGGCCTGCCTTCCTGTTACTTCCAGCCCTTGAGGAGCTTGCGGTAGGAGTCGCCGGTCGTCTTGACGGCCTTCTCCGGCGTGGCCTGGCCGGTCAGGACCTTGGTGTACTCGGTGACGAGCGGTGCGAAGAGGCTGCCGGTCTCCGGGATCCAGGGGCGCTCGACGGCGGTCTCGACGACGGGCTTGAAGAAGCCGACGATCTCGTTGTCGATGACGTCCTGCTTGGCGTAGGCGGACGTGCGCGTCGGCAGGAGGCTCAGCTCCTTGGTGACCTTGGCCTGGGTGTCGGCGGACGTCATGTAGTCGACGAACGCGTAGGAGGCGTCGAGGTTCTTCGAGCCCGCGTAGACGGCCAGGTTGTGACCGCCCTGCGGGGCGCCCTGCGCGGCGGAGCCGGCCGGGACCGGGGCGATGCCCAGGTTGGCCTTGTCCTTGAACTCCTTGCCGGCGTAGGTGTCGGCGACGGCCCACGGGCCGTTGATCATCATGGCGACCTTGCCGTCCTTGAAGGACGACTGCATGTTCTCCCAGCCGTCCGTGGCATCGGTCTTGGCGGCACCGGAGTCGACGAGGTCCTTGACGACCTTCATCGCCTTGACGCCCTCGGGGTTGTCGATGGTGACGGACTTGATGGAGGCGTCGACCATGTCGCCGCCCTCGCCGTAGAGGAAGGAGAGGAACCAGTACGCGTCGTCGCCGCGCAGGTACATGCCGGTCTTGCCGGTCTTGCCCTTGATCTTCTTGGAGACGGTCTTCAGTTCGTCAATGGTCTTGGGGACCTCGACGCCGGCCTCCTTGAAGATCTTCTTGTTGTAGAAGATGCCCATGGAGTCGATGACCTGCGGCACCGCGTACGTCTTGCCGTTGTACTCGGTGGACGCGGCGGCCTGCTTCAGGAAGTCCTCAGGCCTCTTCAGCGCGGGGGTGCCGTCGAGCGGGGCGAGGTAGCCGAGGTCCGCGAACTCGGGGGTCCAGGCGACTTCGGAGCGGATGACGTCGGGGGCGCCGGAGCCGGACTGGGCCGCGTTCTTGAACTTGTTCTGCGCGTCACCGAAGGGCACGTTGACGTACTTGATGCGCACCTTCGGGTGCTGCTTGGTGAAGTCTTCCGCGATCTTCTTGAAGACCTTGTCCTCGCTGCCCGCGGTGGAGGTGTCCCACCACGTCACCGTGCCGGAGAGCTCGCCCGAGCTCTTGCTCGTGCTGTCGGACTCGCTGTCGCTGCCGCAGGCGGTCGCCGCAAGCGCCAGGGCCGCGACCAGGGCGGTGGCCGTTATGCCACGTCGCATCTGAACTCCTTCAACTGCCGTACCGCTCCGTCGCGGCGCCGGGTCGACGTGAAGGTAACAAGGATGAAAGAGAGCCGAAAGAGCTTGCGGAAGATTTCTGCAAGCCTCATCGATCGTTACATTCGCGTGTCCTCACGGTAGCCGTCAAGCCTCTTGACGGGAGCCGCCGATCCCTGGCAGCAGCGGGCCACAGCCCACGAATCCGTAGTGCGACGATCTGACCGGAGTCCGCAAACCGGGCCCGCAAGACTTTGCAAAATGTTGTCGCGATGCCACTCCGGGCCACCGCACAGGTACGGTCGCCCGATTCCTGCCGATGGTGGGCAATCCGACATACGCCCGGTACAGTCCACTTCCATGACCGCACGGCTTGCCGATATCGCAACTCAGGCGGGGGTCAGCGAAGCGACGGTCAGCCGTGTACTGAACGGCAAGCCCGGTGTCGCAGCGGCCACCCGTGAATCCGTTCTTGCCGCGCTCGACGTACTCGGCTACGAACGGCCCGTACGGCTGCGCAGGCGCAGTGCGGGGCTGGTCGGGCTGATCACGCCCGAACTGGAGAACCCCATCTTTCCGGCGCTGGCCCAGGTCATCGGCCAGGCGCTGACCCGACAGGGCTACACCCCGGTGCTGGCGACCCAGACCCCCGGCGGCTCCACCGAGGACGAGCTGACCGAGATGCTGGTCGACCGCGGTGTCTCGGGCATCATCTTCGTCTCCGGGCTGCACGCCGACACCTCGGCCGATATGCAGCGTTACGAGCAACTGCGCGCCCAGGGCGTCCCGTTCGTCCTGCTCAACGGCTTCTCACCCAAGGTCCAGGCGCCGTTCATCTCGCCGGACGACCGGGCCGCGATGCGGCTCGCGGTGACGCATCTGGTGGCGCTGGGCCATCAGCGGATCGGCCTGGCGGTAGGGCCCAAGCGGTTCGTTCCGGTCCTGCGCAAGATCGAGGGCTTCCGCGCCACCGTACAGGAGCAGTTGAACCTCGCCCCGGACGAGGTGGAGGAGCTGATCCAGCACTCGCTGTTCACGCTGGAGGGCGGGCAGGCCGCCGCGTCGGCACTGATGGAGCGGGGCTGCACGGCGGTGGTGTGCGCGAGCGACATGATGGCGCTCGGCGCGATCAGGGCCGCCCGTCGGCTGTCGATGGACGTGCCGCGCGATCTGTCGGTGGTCGGTTTCGACGACTCGCCGCTCATAGCGTTCACCGATCCGCCGCTGACGACGATCCGTCAGCCGGTCACGGCGATGGGCCAGGCAGCCGTACGCACCCTTCTCGAGGAGATCGGCGGCACACCCGCTCCGCACAGCGAGTTCGTCTTCATGCCCGAACTGGTCGTTCGTGGTTCGACGGCCGCGGGTCCCGGGCCCGCCCTGCGGGCCGACGACGCCACTTCCGAAACACGCCCTAGCACATAGTCCCAGCATTCGGATGTGCGACCCCACCCGATCGGAGGATGATCAGGCGGGAAAATATTTCTGGCAGACTCTGCGCCTATGGGTGAATTGAGCACGACGTCACAGGAAGGCCGGTCGGAGGTTACCCCGTCACCCATCGTGGACGAGGCGGCCCCCGCGGCGAACCCCAGGCGGCGCAACAGCGTTCTGGCGAGACTGCGTTCCCTGCGGTCCCCTCGCCGGCCGCGCATCTGGTTCGAAGTCCTGCTGATTGCGGCCAGTTACTGGGTGTACTCACTGGTGCGCAACGCCGTCCCGGAGCAGAAGGCGGAGGCCCTGCGCAATGCCGACTGGATCTGGTCGGTCGAGAAACACCTGGGCATCGCCGTGGAGCAAACGATCAACCATGCGGTGAATTCCGTGACATGGCTGATCGTGTCCATGAACTACTACTACGCGACACTGCACTTCATCGTCACCATCGGAGTGCTGGTGTGGCTGTTCCACCGCCACCCCGGCCGTTACGCGGCGGCCCGTCTGACGCTGTTCGCGACAACGGCCGTGGCGCTGCTCGGTTACTATCTGTATCCACTGGCGCCGCCCCGCCTGATGAGCGGTGGCCACTTCATCGACACCGTCCTGGTCCATCACACCTGGGGTTCGATGGCCTCGGGCAACTTCAAGAACATGTCGAACCAGTACGCGGCGATGCCCTCGATGCACATCGGCTGGTCGCTCTGGTGCGGCCTGATCATCTTCGCGCTGGCCTCCGCCCCCTGGGCGCGCATCCTGGGTCTGCTCTACCCGATGGTCACCCTTGTCGTGATCGTGGCGACCGCGAACCACTTCTGGCTGGACGCGCTGGGTGGCATGGCGTGTGTGGCCTTCGGTTACGCGGTCTCGTACGCCTGGTACGGTTCGCTGCCGCACCGCCTCCCGAAGCAGGTGCCACTGCCGCAGGGGAGGTCACGGCCGGCCGGTCCGTCCACAGGCGCCGTGATCCCCGCCGACCGCCGGGCGACGGACGTGGCGGTGCGCCGCTGAGGGCTTTCGTCCTCGATCGCCGGACGGGTTCTACCGCACCGGCGGAGCCCAGAGAAGGGGCTGCGCCTCAGCGGGCGCGCCCCTCACGCCCCGTAGAACCGCTCCTCCACCACGGCCCGCGCCCGCCGCGTAATCCGCCGGTAGTCGTCCAACATGTCCCCGACATGCCCGGGCTCGTACCCCAAGTACCGCCCCACCGCGGTGAGTTCACGCGGCCCCGAAGGGAACGTGTCGCCCGGCCGGCCCCTCACCAGCATCACCGCATTGCGGACCCGTGTCGCCAGCACCCACGCCTCGTCCAGCGTCTGCGCGTCCTCGCCGGAGATCAGCTCCGCCGCGCACGCCGCGGCCAGCGCCTCGCGGGTACGGGTCGTCCGCAGCCCCGGTTCCACCCAGCCGTGCTGCATCTGCATCAGCTGGACCGTCCATTCGACATCGCTCAACCCGCCCCGCCCCAGCTTGGTGTGGAGCGTCGGGTCCGCGCCGCGCGGCATCCGTTCGGACTCCATCCGGGCCTTCAGACGCCGGATCTCGCGGACGGCGTCCTCCCCGAGGCCCTCCATCGGGTAGCGCAGCGGATCGATCAACTCGATGAAGTCACGGCCGAGTTCCTCGTCACCGGCCATCGGCTCGGCGCGCAGCAGCGCCTGGCTCTCCCAGACCAGCGACCACCGCCGGTAGTAGGCCTCGTACGACCCCAGCGTACGCACCAGCGGCCCGCTCTTGCCCTCCGGCCGCAGATCCGCATCGATGATCAACGGCGGGTCGGCGGTGGGAAGTTGCAGCAGTCTGCGCATCTCGGAGACCACCTGGTTCGCGGCCCGGCCCGCCTCCTGTTCGTCGACGCCCTCGCGCGGTGAGTGGACGAACAGCACATCGGCGTCGGAGCCGTATCCGAGCTCGCGTCCGCCGAAACGGCCCATGCCGATGACCGCGAACCGGGTGGGGAGGGTGTCCCCCCACTGTTCGCGTACGGCGGCGCGCAGCGCGCCCGCGATCGTGACGGCGTTGAGATCGGTGACAGCGTTGCCCACCCGGTCGACGAGGGCCCCGGGGTCCTTCTCGGCGGGGCTCTCCTCCGTACCGTACGAGCCGATGAGGTCCGCGGCCGTGGTCCGGAACAGCTCGCGCCGGCGCACCCCGCGGACCGCGGCGACGGCGGATTCGGCACCCTCCGCGCGCCCCACCGCGGCCAGTACCTCCTGCTCCAGGTGCTCCCGGCTGCGCGGCTTCAACCCCTGCGGATCGCCGAGGATCGCCACCGCCTCGGGCGCACGGAGCAGCAGGTCGGGGGCGAGCCGGCCGGCCGAGAGCACCCGGGCGAGGTTCTCCGCGGCCGCACCCTCGTCCCGCAGCAGCCGCAGGTACCAGGGGGTCTTGCCGAGTGCGTCGGACACCTTGCGGAAGCCGAGCAGCCCGGCGTCCGGATCGGCGGAGTCCGCGAACCAGCCGAGCAGCACAGGAAGCAGGGTGCGCTGGATGGCGGCCTTGCGCGACACCCCGGACGACAGCGCCTCCAGGTGCCGGAGCGCGGCGGTCGGGTCGGCGTATCCGAGGGCTTCGAGCCGGTGTTCGGCCGCCTTCGCGCTGAGCCGGGACTCGCCGGGCGCGAGCTGGGCGACGGCGTCGAGCAGCGGCCGGTAGAACAGCTTCTCGTGCAGCCGCCGCACCACGGTGGCGTGCCGCTTCCACGCCTGGTTGAGCTCGGTGATCGGGTCCGTACGCATCCCGAGGGAGCGCCCGAGCCGCCGCAGATCCGGCTCGTCCTCCGGGACCAGATGGGTGCGGCGCAGCCGGTAGAGCTGGATGCGGTGTTCCATGGCGCGCAGGAAGCGGTACGCGTCGTCCAGCTGCGTGGCGTCCACCCGCCCGACATAGCCGCCCGCGGCGAGCGCCCGCAGGGCGACCAGGGTGGTGCCGCTGCGCAGGGTGGCGTCGCTGCGGCCGTGCACCAGCTGAAGCAGCTGTACGGCGAATTCGACGTCCCGCAGCCCGCCGGGACCGAGCTTGATCTCACGGTCTATGCGGTCGGCGGGGATGTTGTCGACGACTCGGCGGCGCATCTTCTGTACGTCGGCGACGAAGTTCTCGCGCTCCGCGGCCTGCCATACGAGTGGCGAGACGGCCTCGACGTACTCCGCGCCCAGTTCGGGGTCGCCGGCCACCGGCCGGGCCTTGAGGAGCGCCTGGAACTCCCAGGTCTTGGCCCAGCGCTGGTAGTAGGCGAGGTGCGAGGACAGCGTCCGCACGAGGGGCCCGTTGCGGCCCTCCGGGCGGAGGTTGGCGTCGACGGGCCAGATGGTGCCCTCGGCCGTCGTGTCGGAACAGATCCGCATCATGTGCGCGGCCAGTCGGGTGGCGGCCTGTACGGCCGCGCTCTCCTCGTAGCCGTCGACCGGTTCCGCGACGAAGATGACGTCGACGTCGGAGACATAGTTCAGCTCATGCCCACCGCACTTGCCCATCGCGATGACGGCGAGCCGGCACTTGGCGGCGTCGGAGGGTGCGGCCGTACGGGCGATGGCGAGCGCCGCCCGCAGGGTCGCCGTGGCCAGATCGGCCAGTTCGGCGGCGGCCTCGGCGACGTCCGTCGTACCGCACACATCGCGGGCCGCTATGGCCAGCAGGCAGCGGCGGTAGGCGACGCGCAGCGAGTCGGGGTCGTCGGCCCCGGCGAGCCCCTGCTCGAATTCGGCCAGCCCGGGGTGAAGATCGGCCGCCTCGTAGTTGACGAGCGCATGCCAGTCGCGGGGGTGGCGGGCGAGATGGTCCCCGAGCGCCTCGGACGCCCCGAGCACCCCGAGCAGCCGGTCCCGCAGCGGTTTGGCGGTGATGAGTGTGTCCAGGAAGATCCGCCGCTTGTCCGGCTCCTCGGCCTCCACCAGCCGGACGACGCCACGCAGCGCCAGATCGGGGTCGGCGGTGGCCCCGAGGGCGTCGAGAAGCACCGGATCGGAGCGTACGGACGACAGCTCGGGCAGGTCGAGGAGCTGCTCGGCGGCGGAGGGGTCGGTGAAACCGTGCCGCAGCAGTCGGGTGAATGTGCTGCTCCTACGCCCCGGCACCGTCGTCATTCCGTGCTCTCCTGCTCGCCGCCCACACACGTTCCAGCGTTCCGAGCCTAGCCCCGCACCGGTGAATTCGTAGCAGGTGTGCCGTCCGCACTCCACAGGCACGATGGCCTCAAGGGCCCGGCCGGGAGGCCCGCGCGCAGCGCGGCACCGGGCTTCAGCGGTCCGCTCTCAGCCCCCGGAAGGGGACGCGGAGCCCGGCCGGGTCGCGATGACGACGGTCGCGTAGAGCTCGTCGGAGGTGACCACGCGCGGCATCAGGCCACAGCGGGCGACGGTCTCTTCGGCCCGCGCCGCCTGCCGTTCGCTCGTCTCGACCAGAAGATGCCCGCCCGGTGCCAGCCACCGCGGCGCCTCGGCGGCGACCCGCCGCAGGACGTCCAGGCCGTCCCTGCCCCCGTCGAGTGCCACTCGCGGCTCATGGATACGGGCCTCCGGGGGAAGCAGTTCGACGTCCTCCGTCGGTACGTACGGAACATTGGCGAGCAGAATCTCCACCCGGCCGCGCAACGAGCCGGGGAGCGGCGCGAAGAGGTCGCCCTCGTACACCCGGCCCGCTTCGCCGACGTTGCGGCGGGCGCACCGGACCGCTGCGGGTTCGACGTCGGCGGCGTGCAGTTCGATCCGGTCCAGCGTTGCGGCGAGCACGGTGCCGAGGGCTCCCGAACCGCAGCAGAGGTCGACCACGACCGCCCCGGGCCCGGCGAGGGCAGCGGCCTGCCGGACCAGGAACTCGGTGCGGCGGCGGGGTACGAAGACGCCGGGGTCCACGGCGATCCGAAGACCGCTGAACTCGGCCCACCCGATGACGTGTTCGAGGGGCAGACCGGCGACCCGCCGTTCGACCATGGCCGTGAGTTCGGCGTGGTCGGCGGCCGTGGAGACGATCAGCTCCGCCTCGTCCTCGGCGAATACGCAGCCGGCGGCGCGGAGTGTGGTGACGATGGAGGAAACGGCAAGCGGTGAAGCGGAAACCGACATGAAGCGGAGCCTTTCGGGAAAGCCGATGGGTGCTCCGCGGTCGGTTATGCCGGGTCGACCACGCGAGGGTGAGAGATGAGCACCCAGCCTGATACAGCGGTAATGGGTCTCACCTCCTTGGTCGGTCCCCGTGTTGGGAGGGGTCACACTACCTCAGGCCGACCCGCACATGGGGGGCGGCGTCCGTCGCGCCTCGGGTGATACGTCCGGCCGGGAAGGCCACTGACGGAGTTTTCGGAGAGGCGCCGGTACCGCACACATGACTGTGCCCCGCGCCGCCGGGGTTTCCGGGGCGCGGGGCGCAGGTACGAACGCGGGGCCTGCTAAAGGTCCACGCTGTCGCGCAGCTTCGTCGGCGTCAGGAACAGGGCGGCGATCACGCCGATCACCGCGATGCCCGCCGAGATCAGGAAGATGGTGCCGGTCGCGTCACCGTACGCGGCGCGCACCACCTCCTGGATCTGCGGCGGCATCGCGTCGATGTTCAGAGTGGCACCGCCCGAGGACGAGGCCGCCGGGTCGACGCCGAGCTTCGCCAGACCGTGAGTGATTTTCGTCGCGACCTGGTTGGCGAGCACCGCGCCCAGCACCGAGACACCGATCGTGCCGCCGAGCGAGCGGAAGAAGGTGATCGCGCCGCTGGCCGCGCCGAGCTCGCCGAGCGGGACGGTGTTCTGGAGGACCAGGACCAGGTTCTGCATCGACATGCCGACACCGGCGCCGACGGCGAGCATTCCGATCGAGACAAGGACCAGTGAGGTCTCGTGGTCGATGGTGGACAGGCCGAGGAAGCCCAGGGTGAGGACGATGACGCCGGTGATGATGTACGGCTTCACCTTGCCGGTCCTGGAGACCAGACGTCCGGCGACGGTGGAGGAGACCAGCACGCCGAACATCAGCGGGATGGTGAGGAGTCCGGCCTCGGTCGGTGAGTAGCCTCGGCCGATCTGGAAGTACTGGCCGAGGAAGACCGCGCCGCCGAACATCGCCATGCCGACCGCGAGGCTCGCGACGATGGCGAGCGCGGGGTCGCGGCGGCGCACGACGTGGAGCGGGACAACCGGCTCGTCGACCCGGCTCTCGACCACGACGGCCACGATCAGGATCAGGGCGCTGGAGCCGACCATGGCGAGGGTCTGCCAGGAGAGCCAGTCGAAGTCGTTGCCGACGAAGGTGACCCAGAGCAGCAGCAGGCTGACGCCGCCGGCGATCAGCGAGGCGCCCAGGTAGTCGACCTTCGTCTCCGGGCGGCGGACCTCGGCGAGGTGCAGAGTGCGGGTGAGCATCACGAGGGCGATCAGCGTGAACGGTACGGCGATGAAGAAGCACCAGCGCCAGCCGAGCCACGACGTGTCCGTGATGAAGCCGCCCAGCAGCGGTCCACCGACGGTGGCGACAGCCATGACGCCGCCCAGGTAGCCGTTGTAGCGGCCGCGTTCCTTGGGGCTGATCATCGCGGCGATGATGACCTGGACGAGCACCTGGAGAGCTCCCATGCCGAGGCCCTGAACGGCGCGGAAGGCGATCAACTGCCCGGTGGACTGGGCGAACCCGCAGGCGATCGACGAGATGACGAAGATGCCGATGGATATCTGGAGCAGCAACTTCTTGCTGAACAGGTCGGCGAGCTTGCCCCAGATCGGGGTGGAGGCCGTGGAGGCCAGCAGGGACGCGGTGACGACCCAGGTGTACTGCGACTGGGTGCCGTTCAGCGAGCCGATGATCTTCGGCAGCGCCACCGAGACCACCGTGCTGCTGATCATCGCCACGAACAGCACGATCAGCAGCCCGCTCAGCGCCCGCAGCACATGACGGTGATCCATCGGCGCGTCTTCGGTCGGCGCAGCTGTTTGTGCGCTCACGCGCAACCTCCGGAAGGTTCGGTCAGGAGCAGGAAAGGCTTCACCATACATGCACAATGGGCAATTTTGCTCACTGTGCAATTATTCCCGGCGCGGAGATAATGAACCCATGGAGAGCTCTGTGGGACTGCGGGAACGCAAGAAGGAAGCCACCAGACAGGCCGTGCACGAGGCGACGTTGCGGCTCACCGTCGAGCACGGCTTCGACCACGTCACGGTGGAGGCCGTCGCGGACGCGGCGGGGATCTCCCGCAGAACGTTCTCCAACTACTTCACGAGCAAGGAGGATGCCCTCCTGTACGGGGAGGAGCGGCAGATCAGGGAACTCGTCCGCACCGTGCACGACCGGCCCGCCGAGGAGACCGCGTGGGCGGCGCTGCGGGCGGCCATGACACAGTTCGCCGAACGGGTCGCGCCACCGGAGCGCGAGTGGGCCCTGCGGACCAGGCTGGCAATGCGACACCCCTCACTGCTCGCCCGGCAGCTCGCCAACCACGCGGCCCTGGAACGGGACTTGGCCGAGGCCGTGGCGGCCCGTCGGGGTCCGTCGGAGAAGCCGGTCCGCCCACCGGTGCTGGCCGCGGCGTTCCTGTCCTCGCTGCGGATCGCCATGCGCATGTGGATCGAGGAGGATCTGGCCCGGGAGCCCGCCGAGGTGATCGACGAGATTCTGGACGAGGTGGCCTGCCGGTTCGACTGACGAGGGGTACGGCGGAGGGCCGCACCGAGACGGCGCCGACCCTGCGCCCTGTGGTTCCCTGACCGCGGACCTCGGCCCGTCAACCGCGTTTCTGAGCCTCACGCGCGCGGTCGCACATGATCCGCATGAGTTGCTCCGCCTGGCGTTCGGAGCCGGCCTCGTCGCGGATCGGCCCGTAGTGCATCTCGACGACGACGGTTCCGACACGGGCCCTCGACATCAGGTGTTGACCGACCTGAGTAGGGTCCGCCAGGGTCTCGTCCTCGACCCGGTACGTGGTCGTCGTGCTCTCGTCGCCGAACTTCCGTGCCGGGAACGGATACTCCTTCCCGCTTCCCGGGTTCTCCTGCAACTTCACGCGGCCGGTGTAGCCCTCGGCAGCGAGCGTGGTGTCCGGGCAGGCATAGGTCAGGAACCGCACCTTCAGATCATTCGGGCCGGAGCCGTTCGCTCCCTCGTATTCCGCCCCGCCCTCGTGGCACTTCCCTTCGCCCCTCGCGCCCGGAGGTATGGAGGTCGCCCATGTGCCCGGCAGATCCGTCAGACCCGGCATCATCTGCTCGGTCTCGGCCACGCTCAGCGCCCGCGCCTTCACGGTTCCGCCATCGCCGCTCTCCGCTGAGCCGTCGACGACAAACCGCACCCCTCCGTACACGAGGAGAGCGACGGCGACCAGAAGGGCAGCAGCCAGGCCGAGCAGCCCGCCTGTCGTGTTCGGCTTGTTGACGGTGATCGGCCCGAGCGAGATCTGATTGCCGCGTACCTTTCCGCCGTTGATGACGACGCTGCCGGTCGTACGACTCACCGACGTGTTCAGATGCGTCTCCAGAGCGCTCCGGAGACCCGGGTCCGCCCGGGCCTCTTCCCGGAGCACCGCCTCCGCTTCCCGGCGTGCCTCGACGTCGCCCGGCTCAGCGTCCAACCCGGCCAGAGCCGCCCGGCCCCGCGGTGTCGCCCCCAGACGCTCCCTCACGGCCCGTACCACCGCGGACGCGGTTTCCTGCCCGAGGTTGGTCGCCGCCCCCGTCAACGTCGCGGCCAGCACTCCCACAGCCACAGCAGCGACATCGGTCTCCACGAACACCCCCTGTATCACGCGGTAATTCGGAACCATGATGTTCCCCCGCCCGACAAGAAGCACACCGTTCCGCAATACGGTCCGCAATCCGATCGCCATCGGCTGCGTACCTTCCCCGCCCCCCTCGTACGACGGTCGCCTGCCTGGGTGCGCCGGGGCATCCAGACGACAACCGGGGCCGGCCTGCGGTTACAGCACCGGCAGCAGGTTCTTCAGCTCGAAGGCCGTGACCTCGCTGCGGTACTCCTCCCACTCCTGCTTCTTGTTGCGCAGAAAGAAGTCGAAGACGTGCTCGCCCAGCGTCTCGGCGACCAGTTCGCTCTTCTCCATCAGCGAGATCGCCTCGCCGAGGTTCTGCGGCAGGGGCTCGATGCCCATCGCGCGGCGCTCCGCGTCGGACAGCGCCCAGACGTCGTCGTCGGCGCCGGCCGGGAGTTCGTAGCCCGCCTCTATGCCCTTCAGGCCCGCGGCGAGCAGCACCGCGTACGTCAGGTAGGGGTTGGCGCCGGAGTCGATGGAGCGGACCTCGACGCGGGCGGAGCCGGTCTTGCCCGGCTTGTACATCGGGACGCGGATGAGCGCGGAGCGGTTGTTGTGACCCCAGCAGATGTACGAGGGGGCCTCGCCGCCGGCGCCTGCGGCGCGGGAGGAGCCGCCCCAGATGCGCTTGTAGGAGTTGACCCACTGGTTCGTCACGGCGGAGATCTCCGCGGCGTGGGTGAGCAGACCGGCGATGAAGGAGCGGCCGACCTTGGACAGCTGGTACTCGGCGCCCGACTCGTAGAAGGCGTTGCGGTCGCCCTCGAAGAGGGAGAGGTGGGTGTGCATGCCGGAACCGGGGTACTCGGAGAACGGCTTCGGCATGAACGTCGCCTGCACGCCCTGCTCCAGCGCGACCTGCTTCATCACCAGACGGAACGTCATGATGTTGTCGGCGGTGGAGAGCGCGTCCGCGTACCGCAGGTCGATCTCCTGCTGGCCGGGGGCGCCCTCGTGATGGCTGAACTCGACCGAGATGCCCATGGATTCGAGCATGGTGATCGCCTGGCGGCGGAAGTCCATGCCGACGTTCTGCGGGGTGTGGTCGAAGTAGCCGGAGCTGTCGGCGGGGGTGGGGCGGCTGCCGTCGACCGGCTTGTCCTTCAGCAGGAAGAACTCGATCTCCGGGTGGGTGTAGAAGGTGAAGCCCAGGTCGGAGGTCTTGGCGAGGATGCGCTTGAGGACATAACGCGGGTCGGCGAAGGACGGTGAGCCGTCGGGCATCAGGATGTCGCAGAACATCCGGGCCGTGCCGGGAGCCTCCGCGCGCCACGGCAGGATCTGGAACGTACCCGGGTCCGGCTTGGCGATCATGTCGGACTCGTACACCCGGGCGAAGCCCTCGATGGCCGAGCCGTCGAAGCCGATGCCCTCGTCGAACGCCTGCTCCAGCTCGGCGGGGGCCACTGCAACGGACTTGAGGTAGCCGAGGACATCGGTGAACCACAGCCGTACGAAGCGGATGTCGCGCTCCTCGAGCGTCCTGAGGACGAATTCCTGCTGCTTGTCCATAGCCACATCCTTGCAGTTCAGACGGCCCGTGCACCACCGCCCGGGGTAGGGGAGAAGCTCCAGTATCACGACCCGGGATTTCACCCAGATTACGCACACGACGTGAGATGGAGCACCCGGCCACCCACTACGATCGGCGCCCACGGTGCGCACGGGGCGGAGCGGCCTCGTAACTGTCCCGGACGCACCGGTTTTACCAACCCGCCGACCGCTTGTTGTCCCTCCCGCCCCCTTCGCAGAAGGACCTGACGACATGAGCTTCGACCGCAGCACCCGCATGGAACAGACGCACAACACCGACCGCGCGCGGGAGCGCCGCAACCGTGTCCTGGCCATAAGCCTGAGCGTCCTCGTCGTCGCGGGCCTGGCCGGTTTCGGCTCGTACATGGTGCTGGACAGGTCCGAGGCGTCGGAGAAGAAACAGGCCGTTCAGACGGAGGACGCCAAGGCGTCCGCGGCGGAGCAGAAGAAGCTCGCCGCCGAGCCGATCGAAGGGCTGAAGACGTGGGACGCGAAGAAGCTGACCCGCAAACACGTCACCGAGACCGTGACGTACCCGATGAAGCCCCCGGTCGGCGGTGACCACAGCCCCGTGTGGATGAACTGCGACGGCGAGGTGTACAGAAAGTCGATCCCCGACATGAATGCGGTGCACTCGCTGGAGCACGGATCGGTGTGGGTGACGTACACGGACAAGGCCTCGGACGCCGATGTGGCGAAGCTCGCCGAGCGGGTCGGCAGGACGCCGTACTCACTGATGAGCCCGTACGAGGGCCAGGCCGGGACGATCATGCTGAGTGCCTGGGGCAATCAGGTGACGGTGGACAGCGCCGATGACCGGCGGGTCGACCAGTTCTTCGCCAGGTTCGTCCAGGGACCGCAGACGCCGGAGCCCGGTGCGGCCTGCACGGGCGGAATGGGGACCACGTGACCGCGGTGAAACGCGACCGGCGCATCCAGTGGGCGGCGGGCTCCGCCGTCGTGCTCGCGCTGCTGTTCGCGGGGGTGGCGACGGTCGCCTCCGCCCGGGACGACGGTGCGGACCACGCTGCCGCCCCCGCCCCCCGCGCACCCGCGGTGGACTCGGCGGACGCCGGTTTCGCCCGCGACATGGCGGTCCACCATCAGCAGGCCGTCGAGATGTCCTTCATCGTGCGTGACCGTACGGAGAACGAGGAGGTACGCCGTCTCGCGTACGACATCGCCAATACGCAGGCCAACCAGCGCGGCATGATGCTCGGCTGGCTGGACCTGTGGGAGCTGCCGAAGGCGGCCGCCGGGCAGGAGCCGATGGCCTGGATGGCCGCGGGGCACGAGGGACACACGACGGACGGCATGGACGGCATGGACGGCATGGGCGGGATGGAAGGAATGGCGGGCACGGGGACCGGATACCGGGCCCATGACGGCTCCCTCATGCCCGGCATGGCCACCAGGACCGAGCTGGACCGGCTCCGCGAGGCGGACGGCAAAAAGGCCGAGATCCTGTACCTCCAGCTGATGACCGACCACCACAAGGGCGGCATCGACATGGCCCGCGGCTGCGCCCGGCTGTGCACGGTGACGGTGGAGAAGCGGCTTGCCCAGGGAATGGTCGAGGCCCAGCAGTCCGAGGTGGACATGATGGCCCGGATGCTGGCGGCGCGAGGGGCCGAGCCCCGGCCCTGAAAGATTCCCCCCGGGCCGCATATGCACCCGAACGGGTGATAGCGGTCGCGTGCCTTGAGCGGGCCCATGACGATGGGTTCGCTCGGGGTCGAACAGCATGCCCACCGGCACGCAGGAGGAATCCCTCATGACCACCGCCAAGGACATCATGCACACCGGGGCCACATGGATCCCCGCGCACGAGACGCTCGACCGCGCCGCGCAGCTGATGCGTGACCACCAAGTGGGCGCGCTGCCCATCTCGGCCCGCGGCGAAAAGGACCGGATGATCGGCATCCTCACGGACCGCGACATCGTGGTCGGCTGTGTCGCGATGGGGCACGATCCGTCGAGGATGACCGCGGGCGACCTCGCCCAGGGCACCCCTCGCTGGATCGACTCGGAGGCGGGTGTGGAGATGGTTCTGGAGGAGATGCAGACCCATCGGATCCGCCGGCTTCCGGTGGTCGAGAACAAGAAGCTGATCGGCATGATCAGCGAAGCCGATCTGGCGCAGCACCTCTCCGACGAGCAGATCGCCGGCTGGGTGGAGAAGGTCTACGCCCGCAGCTGACCGGCTCGCGGACACAGTTCGACGGCCCGGCACCCCTCGCCGGCACAGGGGGTACCGGGCCGCTCCGCGTCCATACCTTCAGCCCCTTCGTCGCAGCGGCGATACGTTTCCGCGCGCGGTGCATACACGGCGGGGGTAGGCTGCCCGACATGACCCTGAGTAGATGTGCGACATACGGACAGTTGTTGCTGTTCGTTGTGCTGCTCATCAGGATCGCCCACTTCCTCAGGGACGTCATGGCGCGGGTGTCGCAGGCCGCAGGGCCGGCTTCCCGGCCGGACCGGGCCCATCTCGCTTCGTTGTCGGTGCTGTGCATATAGGAGGGGTGCTGTCTCCCCCTCCCCCAGCAGACCGAATTACCGACAACAACCCGAGGTGCTTCCGTCATGCGCACTCCACCCACCCGACGCGCCGTGCTCGGCGCCGCTGTCGCCACCGCCGGTACGGCAGTCCTGGCCGCCTGCTCCGGCGAATCCGACACGGGCCGCAGTGGCACGAAGGCCGGCGGCGCGAGCGCCGACGGCACGAGCCGTGGCGGTGCGAACCATGGGACCGCCCCCCGCGTGAAGCCCAAGGGCGAGTACGTCTCCCCCGACGGTGAGGAGGTCGCCGCCGCCGAGGCCGGGCGGGGCTCCGGCCCCGTACACAAGATCGACCTCACCGCCACCCCGTCCCGCCTCGATCTGGGCGGCGGGCTCATCGTCAGCTCCTGGGCGTACGGAGCACGGCTGCCCGGCAAGGAACTCCGGGTCTCGGTCGGCGACACCGTGGCGCTCACCCTCGCCAACCACCTTCCGGCGACGACCAGCCTGCACTGGCACGGGCTGAATGTGCGCAACAACATGGACGGCGTACCCGACCTGACCCAGCCGCCCATCAAGCCGGGCGCCGAATTCGCGTACCGCTACAAGGTGCCGCACCCGGGGACGTACTGGTTCCATCCGCACACGGGCGTCCAGCAGGACCGCGGTCTGTACGCGCCGCTGATCGTCGACGACCCCAGGGAACCCCTCAAGTACGACAAGGAGTGGGTCGTCGTCCTCGACGACTGGGTCGACGGGGTGGACGGCTCCACGCCGGACTCGGTGCTCTACGAGCTCAGCGGGGGCAGGGGCGGCATGGACCACGGCGGGTCGGGCCATGCCGGCAAGAGCGATTCGGGACACGCCGGGCACGCCGGCTCCCCCAAGTCCGTCAAGGGCCGCTCCGGTCCCTCACGGATGACGAAGGACTCCTTCAGCGAACTCCTCGACAGCCACGGAGGCGATGTCGCCTACCCGTACTACCTGATCAACGGCCGCATCCCGAAGGCCCCCACATCCTTCGCCGCCAAGCCCGGCGACCGGATCCGGCTGCGCATCATCAATGCGGGCGGCGACACCGCTTTCCGTGTCGCGCTCGGCGGCCACCGCATGACGGTCACCCACACCGACGGCTATCCGGTCCGGCACACCACGACGGACGCCCTGCTGCTGGGTATGGGCGAGCGGTACGACGTGCTGGTCACCGCCGGGGACGGAGTTTTCCCGCTGACCGCGCTCGCCGAGGGCAAGGGGGCGACGGCGCTTGCCCTGCTGCGCACCGGACGGGGCGCGGCGCCGCCCGCCTCCGTACGGCCGAAGGAACTGGACGGAAAGCTGGTGGAGGCGTTCGCGCTGTCGCCGGACGAATCCGTGGCACTGTCCGTCCGCGAGCCCGACCGGACCCTGCGGTTCAGGATGACCGGCAACATGGGCGCGTACAACTGGGCCTTCGATCACAAGCCGTACGACCCCAAGCAGCGTCATCCGGTCCGGGCGGGCGAGCGGGTCCGGATGGAGTTCTACAACGTCACGGAGATGTGGCACCCCATTCATCTGCACGGACACTCGTTCGGGCTGGTGGGCCAGGCAGGACCCAGCCGCAAGGCCTCCCATCGGGGCCAGGCGGCCTGGGCACGCAAGGACACCGCGATCATCCGGCCGAACACCTCGCTGGCCGTGGAGTTCGACGCGGACAATCCGGGTCTCTGGATGCTCCACTGCCACAACATCTACCACTCGGACGTGGGCATGATGACGGTCCTCGGCTACCGGCACTGACCTGTTCCTGACGGGCGGCTTTGCGGTGCGCGGCCCGCCAGGACATCGCGTCAGTCAGACGATTACACTGGTGCGCGTGCCTCAACTACGCCTCGCACTGAACCAGATCGACTCGACCGTCGGTGATCTCTCCGGCAATGCCGAGGCGATCGTCCACTGGACCCGGCACTCCGCCGAACAGGGCGCCCATCTGGTGGCGTTCCCCGAGATGATGCTGACCGGCTACCCCGTCGAGGACCTGGCCCTGCGGTCCTCCTTCGTCGAGGCCTCGCGTCAGGCGCTGTGCGCGCTCGCCGCCCGTCTCGACGCGGAGGGATTCGGTGAGCTGCCGGTCGTCGTCGGTTACCTCGACCGCTCCGAGACGGCCCAGCCGCGCTACGGGCAGCCCGTCGGCACCCCGCAGAACGCCGCCGCGGTGCTGCACCGCGGGCAGGTCGCGCTGACCTTCGCCAAGCACCACCTCCCCAATTACGGTGTCTTCGACGAGTTCCGCTACTTCGTGCCGGGCGACTCGATGCCGGTCGTGCGGGTCCACGGCGTCGATGTGGCACTCGCGATCTGCGAGGACCTCTGGCAGGACGGCGGCCGGGTGCCGGCCGCGCGGGCCGCCGGTGCCGGGCTGCTGCTGTCGATCAACGCCTCGCCGTACGAGCGGGACAAGGACGACACCCGGCTGGAACTGGTCCGCAAGCGGGCCCAGGAGGCCGGCTGCACCACCGCGTATCTGGCGATGATCGGCGGCCAGGACGAGCTGGTCTTCGACGGCGACTCGATCGTCGTCGACCGGAACGGCGAAGTGATCGCCCGGGCCCCGCAGTTCGCCGAGGGCAGCGTCGTCCTCGACCTGGACCTGCCGGCCGCCGCGGCCGAGGCTCCGTCCGGTGTCGTGAACGACGGGCTGCGGATCGACCGCGTGGTGCTCTCCGAGGCACCCCTCCCGGCGTACGACACGGAGCTGACCGGCGGATACGCGGAGCGGCTCGACGACGACGAGGAGCTGTACACGGCGCTGGTCGTGGGCCTGCGCGCGTACGCGGCCAAGAACGGCTTCAGCAGTGTGCTGATCGGGCTCTCCGGCGGGATCGACTCGGCGCTGGTCGCGGCCATCGCCTGCGACGCGCTGGGCGCACAGAACGTGTACGGCATCTCGATGCCGTCGAAGTACTCCTCGGACCACTCCAAGGACGACGCGGCCGAGCTGGCCCGCCGTACCGGGCTGAACTTCCGCACCGTACCGATCGAGCCGATGTTCGACGCGTACATGGGCTCGCTGGGGCTCACCGGCCTCGCCGAGGAGAACCTCCAGTCCCGGCTGCGCGGCACGATGCTGATGGCCGTCTCCAACCAGGAGGGCCAGATCGTCCTCGCTCCGGGCAACAAGTCCGAGCTGGCGGTCGGCTACTCGACGCTGTACGGCGACTCGGTCGGGGCGTACGGCCCGATCAAGGACGTCTACAAGACGTCGATCTTCCGCCTCGCGAAGTGGCGCAACCGCGCCGCCGAGGAGCGCGGGCAGACCCCGCCGATCCCGGAGGCGTCCATCACCAAGCCGCCCAGCGCCGAGCTGCGGCCGGGACAGGTCGACACGGACTCGCTGCCCGACTACGACGTACTGGACCGGATCCTGGAGCTGTATGTCGACCGGGACCAGGGTCTGGACGAGATCGTCGCGGCCGGGTTCGACGAGGCGCTGGTGACGAAGACGCTGCGGTTGGTGGACACGGCCGAGTACAAGCGGCGGCAGTACCCGCCGGGCACGAAGATCTCCCCGAAGGGCTTCGGCAAGGACCGGCGGCTGCCGATCACCAATCGGTGGCGCGAGTCGGGGTGAGAGCCGACAGGCTTACGACCTGGGGGCGGTAGGGAGCGGGCTCCCTACCGCCCCCAGGTCGTAAGCCTTCCCGCGCCCCGGCCGGTCCGGGGCGTGTCCGTCACATTCCGACGCGCGCCGCGATCGGAAGGTGGTCGCTGTCCGTTGCCGGGAGCGTCCACGACGACTTCGGCTCGACGCCCTTGACCATGATCTGGTCGATCCGTGCCATCGGGAACGACGCCGGCCAGGTGAAGCCGAATCCGTCGCCGGCCGCGCCCTGGGTGGACCTCATCTGGGAGGTGACCGCGTTGAGCGAGCGGTCGTTCATCGTGCCGTTGAGGTCACCGAGCAGGATCACCTTGTCGAGCGGTTCGTCGGCGATGGCCTCGCCCAGGGCGTCCGCGCTGTCGTCGCGCTGGTTGGCGGTGAATCCGGCGTGCAGCTTGACCCGTACGGACGGCAGATGGGCCACGTAGACGGCGACCTCGCCCTTGGGTGTCGTCACCGTGGAACGCATCGCCCGGGTCCAGCCCATCTTGATGTCGACCGGCCGGGTGTCGCTCATCGGGTACTTGCTCCACAGGCCGACGGTCCCCTGTACCGAGTGGTACGGGAAGCGGTCGGCGAGTGCCGCCTCGTACGCCGGCACCTGGCCGCTCGGCAGTTCCTCCAGGGCGATGATGTCGGCGCCGGAGCTCGCGACCTGCCGGGCTGTGCCCGCGGGGTCGGGGTTGTCGGCGTTGACGTTGTGGGTGGCCACGGTGAGGTCGCCGCCGCTGCCCGATTTGTCGGTGAGCAGCCCGCCGAAGAGATTGAGCCAGACCACGACCGGCAGCAGCAGGGCGATGAGCGCGGTCGCCGAGCGGCGCACCAGGCCCAGGATCAGCAGCAGCAGAACGAACACGCCGATCCACGGCAGGAACGTCTCGGTGAGGCTGCCCAGGTTGCCGATGGTGTTCGGGATCTCGGCGTGGAAGACCATCACGAGGGTGAGGAGGACCGCGCAGACGGCGAGGACGATTCCGCGCCGCCAGATGCCCGTGTCGCGGATCCATCTGTCGCGCAGGTCCCGGAAACGGGATCCGGACCCGGTGCGCTGGGGCTCCGCACGGTCGTTCCCTGTGTCCGCTCCGTACGCCTGCACCATCGCTGTCCTCACTGCCTTGCCGTGCATGTCACCGCGCCCTCGACCCTAGGCGATGAGCGGCGGGTTTCCTGCCGTCCACGACGGCGGTACTGCCACGAGGACGAAGGACGGGGTCCGACGAGTTCCTGCCAGGAGGGATCTGCGAGGGCTTGTGACAGAACGATCACACACGGGCGGGTCCGGGCAGGTCCGGGGGTCGGGCGTCGGCGGCGGGCCGGGGGGCGAGGCCCTCGGTCACGGCCTGGATGATGCGGTCCGCGAGATCCTCGGGCAGCGGTGCGTCGGGCCGGTGGATGGTACGTACGAGCATGGGCCCCAGGAACAGGTCGACCATCAGCTCCACGTCCAGGTCCTCGCGCAGCTCGCCCGCGTCGACCGCCCGCTGCACGGCGGCCAGCATGGCGGCGCGGCGCGGCGCTATGACGGTGCACTGGTATTCCGCCCACAGCTTGGGATGGCTCGTCATCTGGGCGTAGACATTGTGGAGCAGGACGGAGGAGCGCTGGGCGAGGCCGCGCCTGCGCAGCGACTCCAGCAGCAGCCGCAGGTCGTCGAGTCCGGCGGTGCCGGAGACGGTGGGTTCCGTGGGTTCGACGTCGCGCAGGACGTCGACGAAGAGCTCTTCCTTTCCACTCCACCGCCGGTAGATGGTCGCCTTGCCGACGCCGGCGGTGCGGGCGATCCGCTCGATGGACAGGCCGGCGAGGGGCTCACCGGCCTCCAGCAGTTCGACGACGGCGTCCAGGATCGCCCGCTCGGCCGCCGCGCTGCGCGGTCGGCCCCTTCGCGGTTCCGGTTCCTGCTGGACCGGGTGGTTCCGGTCCTGCGCCTGTGCCTCTGCCTGCACGTGAATCCGCCTCTCGCCGCACCGTCCGCCGTTTTCGATTCTCGCCGACGGCGGCGGTGCCTGTGCGGACCGCCCTCGGATTCCGGGGTTGACGGGCCGGGAACCGAGGGCGACTTGCTCAGTTCTCCGGGGACGTCGAGGACGCCGCCCCGGCAGGCACGGGCGGTTCCTCCTTGTCGGACCCGGCGGGCTCGGGTCCGGCGGGCGCCCTGCCCGGCAGGAACAGCGCGACCACGAGAACGCCCACGAGGGCGACGCCTGCCGAGCAGGCGGCGGTGACATGCATGGCCTTCAGGAACGCGTCGTTCGCCGCGGCCACCAGCGGGGCACCAGCCGGGCCCAGCTTGTCCGCGATGCCGAGCGTCGCCTCGATCGACTCCCCCGCCGCCTCCCTGGCGGCGGCCGGGAGCGCGTCGAGGTGCCCCTCGATGTCGCCGCGGTAGACGGTGGAGAGCACCGAGCCGAGCACTGCTATGCCGAGCGCCCCGCCGACCTGCCGGAACGTGTTGTTGACGGCCGATCCGGAACCGGCCTTCTCCCTGGGCAGCGCCTGCATCACCGAGACCGTGACCGGCGTCATCACATGCGCCATGCCCGTGCCCTGGACGAAGAAGATCACGCACAGCACCCAGACCGGCGTGGTGGCGTCGAACAGTGCGAACGCCGCGAGGCCGAGCGCGACCAGCAGCATGCCGACGGTGCAGACCACTCGGGCACCGAACCGGTCGACGACCAGCCGGGCGCGCGGCGCGAAGATCATCTGGGCGGCGGCCAGCGGCAGGATCAGCAGACCGGCCTGCAACGCGCTCCAGCCGCGCACGCTCTGCATGTAGAAGGCGGAGAAGAAGGTCACGCCCATCAGCGCGAAGAAGACGAGCGCCACGGCGGTGACGGCCGCGGAGTACGACGGCTTCTTGAAGTACGAGACATCCAGGGCCGGGTGACTGGCGCGCTTCTCGTGCCGGACGAACGCGACCAGTACGGCCAGGCCTCCGGCGACCGGGAGGAGCACGGTGGCGTCGGTGAAGTCGCCGAGCTGCCCGCCGCGGATGATGCCGTACACCAGCAGGACCAGACCGACGACGGACAGCAGGACACCGAGCGGGTCGATCCGGCCCGGGTTCGGGTCCTTGGAGTCCGGCACCAGCAGCACCATCGCGATCAGCGCGACGATCACCACGGGGACGTTGACCAGGAAGATCGAGCCCCACCAGAAGTGTTCGAGCAGCAGCCCGCCGGTGATCGGGCCGATCGCGATGGCGAGGCCGACGCTTCCGGCCCATATGCCGATGGCCTTGGGCTGCTCGTCGCGTTCGAATACGTTCATCAGGACGGCCAGCGTGGCCGGCATGACGAACGCGGCACCGAATCCCATGACGGCCCGCCAGGTGATCAGCTGACCGGGCGAATCGGACATGGCTGCCAGGGCGGAACCGAGGCCGAAGACGAAGATGCCGAAGAGCAGTACCTTCTTGCGGCCGACGCGGTCGCCGAGCAGTCCCGCGGTGAAGAGCAGACCGGCGAAGACGAGCGTGTAGGCGTTGATCGCCCACTCCAGCTCGCTCTGGGTGGCGCCGAGGCCGGTGGGTGCGGGGCTGGCGATGATCTTGACGGCAACGTTCAGGATCGAGTTGTCCAGCACCACGATGAGCAGGCTGAACATCAGAACGACGAGGATCGCCCAACGGCGGCGGTGGACCGCCTCAGGTACTTGGGGCGGGGCGGGGCGAGCGCCCGATGGTATTGACATGCCGGGAGCCTAGCCGATTTCGATACGGCACCGTCTCGTATTAGAAATACTTTGCCAGGCCGCCCGTCACTGGCATGGGCGGACCCACTTCCCGTGGACGGCCGCGGGATGCCACCATGTATCCGGTCCGGGGACGCCGTCAGGGCGCCTCGAGATGACGAAGGAGCCGTTGGCAATGTCGCTTCAGGCTGCGCAGAACCAGTCCGCCGCATCCCCCGCGGGTACCCCCACCGACAGCAGCAAGGCGCTGTACGGAGGGAAGAGCACCCGCCGTATCTCCATCCATGACATCGCCGCCGCCACCGAGCGCGGCGAGAAGTGGCCCATGCTCACCGCCTACGACGCGATGACCGCGTCCGTCTTCGACGAGGCCGGTATCCCGGTCATGCTCGTCGGCGACTCCATGGGCAACTGCCACCTCGGTTACGAGACCACCGTGCCCGTCACGATGGACGAGATCGCCATCCTTTCCGCCGCTGTCGTACGGGGCACCAAGCGCGCCCTGATCGTCGCCGATCTGCCTTTCGGGGCGTACCAGGAAGGGCCCGTCCAGGCCCTGCGCAACGCAACCCGGCTGATCAAGGAGTCCGGTGTCGGTGCGGTCAAGCTGGAAGGCGGTGAGCGCAGCCACGAACAGATCCGGCTGCTGGTCGACGCCGGTATCCCGGTCATGGCCCACATCGGTCTGACCCCACAGTCCGTCAACGCGATGGGCTACCGGGTGCAGGGCCGCGGCGAGGAGGCAGCCCAGCAGCTGCTGCGCGACGCCAAGGCCGTACAGGACGCGGGCGCGTTCGCCGTCGTCCTGGAGCTCGTACCGGCCGAGCTGGCCGCCGAGGTCACCCGCACCCTGCACATCCCGACCGTCGGCATCGGCGCCGGCCCCGGCACGGACGCCCAGGTGCTGGTCTACACCGACATGGTCGGGCTGACCGGCGGCAAGGTGCCGCGCTTCACCAAGCAGTACGCGAACCTGCGCAAGGTGCTCGGTGACGCGGCGAAGGAGTTCGCGGAAGAGGTCGTGGGAGGCAGCTTCCCGGCCCCTGAGCACACCTTCCACTAGTGCCGCCCGGGCGCGGGCCACTGCCCGCGCCACCGACAGCTCGCCGACATCCCCCATCGGCGGGCTGTCGGCCTGTTGTCGGCGGACTGTCGGTGGCGCCTGGTCCCATAGGGGACATGACGCGAATCGACAAGAACCCCAGGAGCGGCCCGAACGCCGTCGAGGTCCGGGGGCTGGTCAAGCACTACGGCTCGACCAAGGCTCTGGACGGCGTGGACCTGGATGTCCGCGAGGGCACGGTGCTCGGTGTGCTCGGCCCCAACGGCGCCGGCAAGACCACGCTCGTACGCTGCCTGTCCACCCTGATCATCCCCGATGCCGGACACGCCACCGTGGCGGGCTACGACGTGGTGAAGCAGCCCCGGCAGCTGCGCCACACCATCGGTCTGACCGGGCAGTACGCCTCGGTCGACGAGAAGCTCTCCGGCTGGGAGAACCTCTACATGATCGGGCGGCTGCTCGATCTGCCGCGCAAGGCCGCCCGGTCCCGGGCCGATGAGCTTCTGGAGCGGTTCTCCCTCACCGACGCGGCCAAGCGTGCCGCGATGGACTACTCCGGCGGCATGCGGCGCCGGCTCGACCTGGCCGCCTCGATGATCGGCAGCCCGGCCGTCCTCTATCTGGACGAGCCGACGACGGGGCTCGACCCCCGGACCCGTAACGAGGTCTGGGACGAGGTGCAGCGGATGGTCGCGGAGGGGGCGACCGTCCTGCTCACCACCCAGTACATGGAAGAGGCCGAGCAGCTCGCCAATGAGCTCACCGTCATCGACAAGGGCAAGATCATCGCCCGTGGCGGGGTGAACGAGCTCAAGGCGAAGGTCGGCGGCCGCACCCTGCAGATCCGGCCCTCGGACCCGGCACAGCTGCCCGCGATGGCGCAGGCGATCAGGGAGGCCGGCCTCGACGGGGTCGCGGGCGCGCAGGCCGTCCCGGACGAAGGACTGCTGTACGTACCGATTCTCAGCGACGAGCAGCTGACGGCCGTCATCGGCCTGCTCGGCACCCGGGGCTTCTCGCTGGCGCATGTCGCCACCGCGCTGCCCAGCCTGGACGAGGTCTTCCTGGCCATCACCGGCGAGAAGAGCTCCTCCGTCACCGACACGATTCCCGAGGAGGTCGCTGCATGAGCACGACGACTCTGAAGCCTGCCCCCGCCGAGACCGCCTCCCTCCGGCCGAGGGCGACCGACGGCGAGGGACGGATCGGGCTGCGCGGCAACCTGCGGCACATCGGGGCGCTGATGCGGCGCAATCTGCTCCAGATCAAAAAGGATCCGGAGTCGATGTTCGATGTGCTGCTGATGCCGATCATCTTCACGCTGCTGTTCGTGTACGTATTCGGCGGTTCGGTCGGCGGCAGCATGGGCGGCGGCCGACAGGAGTATCTGAACTACCTGGTCCCCGGCCTGATGGCGATGATGGGCGTGAACATCGCCATGGCGGTCGGCACCGGTGTCAACGACGACTTCCGCAAGGGCGTCATGGACCGGTTCCGGACGATGCCGATCGCCCGCTCCTCGGTACTCATCGCGAAGATCGTGGTCGAGCTCGGCCGACTGATGGTCGCCACCCTGATCCTGCTGGGTATGGGCTTCGCGCTCGGCATGGAGCTGCAGACCTCGGTTGTCGGGCTGATCGGGGCGGTCGCCCTGTCGGCGGTGTTCAGTGCCGCCATCATGTGGATCTTCATCCTGCTCGGGCTGGCCATGAAGACGGCCCAGGCGGTTCAGGGAATGGGGATGCTCGTGCTCATGCCGCTCCAGTTCGGGTCCTCGATCTTCGCCCCGACCCAGACGATGCCCGGCTGGCTCCAGACGTTCACCGATTACAACCCGCTCTCCAATCTGGCGGACGCGGCGCGCGGACTGATGATGGGCGGACCGGTCGCCCACTCGGTGTGGGTGACGCTCGGCTGGGCCGCGGTGATCACCGCGTTGACGGCTCCGCTCGCGGTCGCCAAGTTCCGCAAGAAGTCCTGACCGGCGGTCCGGCCGGGGCGGCCGGGGTCCGGCCGGGGTCCGGCCGGTATCAGTCCCGGTACGCGTCTCAGTCCCGGTACGCGTCGACGAGGGCGGTGGCCTCCGCCAGGGAGAGGCCACCGCCCTCGGCGTACGCGGCGTCGTAGGCGGCCCGGCCGAGGACCGCGACGGCGGTTTCCTCCGCCTGGGCGTAGTCGTGCCGCTCCATCGACGTCGGCACATGTCCCTCGGGCAGCAGCCCCTTGCCGGCCCCCAGCAGCCGGGCCGCGAGCGTGGCCCGGCGCTCGCCGCCGAGTCCGCCCAATGCCCGTGCGAGGGTGACGAGATGGATGACGTACATCTGGGGCACCACCATCTGCGACAGCGGGGCACAGGACCGCGTCAGCGCCTCCACGCCCCGGGTCAGGGCGTCGGCGTACAGCCTGTCCTGGTTGTCCAGCCAGGCCAGTGCGCCCAGCACGAACCCTTCGAAGACCGCCATCGTCTCGGAACGGAACTCCTCGCGCAGCACGGCCAGTTGCTCGCGCGCCTCGCCGGTACGTCCGGTGCGGCCCAGCCACAGGGCGAGGTAGATCCGGGCGGCGGGCATCGCCTCGTGCCCCGCCTGACGCCCCTCGGCGAGCACCTCCCGCAGGATCGCCTCGCCCTCCGCGCCGCGGCCCAGTTCAGTGAGCACGGAGGCGTACCGGGTGCGCAGGACCGACACCTGGGACTGGGCGCCGAGCTTCCGCGCGTAGCCGATGGCGGCCTGGAAGTCCTCGGCCGCGCGTGCGTACTCGCCCCGCTTCTCGTTGGCCTCGCCCCGGGAGGAGAGGGCCTCGGCCGCGCCCCAGTCGTCGCCGAGCCGGCTGAAGATCTCCAGGCTCTCGTCGGCGTCCGTCTGCGCATCGCCCGCCCAGTCGGGGCGGTTGGCCAGCACGTTGGCCCGCATCTGGAGCGCGCCGGCCAGTTCCCACTCGTAGCCGAACTCCCGGCTGGCGCGGACCGTTTCGTCCAGCAGCTCGCGCAGGTCGCCGACCCCGCCGGTCAGCATGACCGCGAAGAACCAGAGCGAGGCCGGGGTGCGGCAGGTCTGCGGCTGGCCCGGCCGGTAGGTGCCCGCGATGACGCGCAGCCGGGCCGTGCTCATCTCGTCGGTCCACTCGTCCTTGGCGTGGTCCATGCTGGCGAGCTGGATCAGGGCCACCTGGCGCCGGGCCTCCTGGAGCAGCTCGGGGCCCATGGGCGGCGGGGCGTCGGTGCAGCGTTCATGGAGGGAGGGCGCGGGCTCGACGGGCAGGGCGAAGGGGTCGGGGCCCAGTGCGGCGGCCGCGTCGGCCCATTGCAGGGCGTCGGTGCGCAGATCGCGCATCTGCCAGTACCAGCACAGCGAGAGCACCATGCAGAGTGCCTCCTGCTCGTCGCGGGCGGCGACGGCGCGGCGCAGGGCGGTGCGGAGGTTCTCGTACTCGCGCTGGAGGAGTTCGATCGCGGGCCGCTGCCCGGCGCCCCGGAGTTCGGGGTCGGTGGTACGGGCCAGCTCCCGGAAATACACCAGGTGGTGCCGCTCCACGGCGGCCCGCTCCCCGGCCTCGCCGAGCCGTTCGGCGGCGTACTCGCCGACGGTTTCGAGCAGCCGGTAGCGCATCTCGCCGTCGCCGGCGGGCGCGGCGACGACGAGGGACTTGTCGACGAGCGAGCCCAGCAGTCCGGCGACCTCGCGCGCGTCCTGCGGCCGGTCCGCGCAGACCGCCTCGGCCGCGGCCAGGTTGCAGCCGCCCGCGAAGACGGACAGCCGGCGCAGGACGGCGTGTTCGGAGGCGTCGAGGAGGTCCCAGGACCAGTCGACGACGGCACGCAGCGTCTGCTGACGGGGCAGCACGGTACGGGCCCCGCTGGTGAGCAGGCGGAACCGGTCGTCGAGCCGGTCGGCGATCTGGCGCGGGGTGAGCATCCGCAGCCGGGCTGCGGCGAGTTCGATGGCGAGCGGCAGTCCGTCGAGGCGGCGGCAGATCTCGGCGGTGGCGGCCTCGGTCTCCTCGTCCGCGTCGGTCCGGAAGCCGGGCTTCGCGGCGGCGCCGCGGTCGGCGAGCAGCCGCAGCGCCATCGGGTCGGGCAGCGGGTCGACCGGGCGGATGAACTCGCCCGGTACCCCGAGGGGTTCACGGCTGGTCGCGAGCACGGTGACGCCCGGGCAGTGGGCGAGCAGATGGTCGGCAAGGGCGGCGACGGCCCCGACGAGGTGCTCGCAGTTGTCCAGGAGCAACAGCATGCGGCGCCGGGAGCAGTGCTCGGTGAGGCGTACGAGCGGGTCGCCCGCGTTCCCCTCGGCGGCCCGGAGTTCCTCGGCGCCCGCTCCGCGCAGCACGGTCTCACGGGCGCCGAGCGCGCCCAGCACGGCCTCCGGTACGGCCTCGGGGTCTTCGACGGGGGCGAGTTCGGCCAGCCAGACGCCGTCCGGCCAGCCGGGGCCGACGGATTCGGCGGCCTCCTGGGAGAGCCGGGTCTTGCCCGCACCGCCGGGGCCCAGGAGGGTGACGAGCCGGGCGTGCGAGAGGTCCTCGCGCAGGGCGTCCATGTCGTCCTCGCGCCCGACGAAGCTGGTGAGCCTGGCCCGGAGGTTTCCCTGCGGGGCGCTGGGGGTTGGGGCACGGGAGGGCCGGTGCGGCTCGGCCACCACTGCCGCAGTGACCGGTTGCGTCGAGTCCTGATGGAGCAACTCGGCATGCAGGGCGCGCAGTTCGGGTCCGGGGTCGGCGCCGAGGCGGTCGGCGAGTACGGTGCGCACCTCGTCGTACGCGGCCAGCGCCTGTGCCGTACGCCCGGCATCGCGCAGGGCCCGCAGCCGCAGCGCCTGGAGAGGTTCGTCGATCGGGCGTTCGGCACAGAGCGCGACCAGTTCGGGCAGGACCTCGTCCGCGCGGCCGAGCGCGAGGGCGGCGGCGAGTCTGCTGCGGCGGGCGTCCAGGCACCGGGCCGCCCAGCGGGCCGCGACGGCGCCGCGGTCGGGCAGATCGGCCAGGGCCGGTCCGCGCCACAGGGCGAGCGCGTCGTCGAGCACGGCCTGGGCCTTCGCGGCTTCGCCCTCCTCCAGCGCCCGCACCCCCTCCCCCGCGAGCCGCTCGAAGCGGTACAGGTCGACGGCGTCCGGCTCGGCGGCGAGCCGGTAGCCGCTCTCCGCGGAGGTGATCGCGGCATGGCCGAGGGCCCGCCGGAGCCGGCCGACGAGTGCCTGCAGGGCACCCACCGCGTCGGCCGGCGGGTCGCCGTCCCACACCTCGTCGACGAGCACGGCGGCCGGGACGGCGCGGCCGGGACGCAGCGCGAGGACGGTGAGCAGGGCACGCAGCCGCGCCCCGCCGATGGCGACGGCCGTGCCGTCGTCGCGGAGTACCTGGGTGGTCCCGAGGATGCAGTAGCGCACGCGCCTATTCTCCGCGACCGGGACCGGGAAGTGGACACACGTGCGGCCGTACCCGTGTTCGCTGTGTTCCGGGATCGCTCGTCATGCCCCCACCCTTCACCCAACCACCGCCCGACGCGAGAGGTTTGTGACGTGTCGCCCGTACGGTCGCTCCCGCCGACCGCCGCCTCGTCCACCTTCCGGCCGGCCATCTGCCATGAACGTTGTTCGTGGCTGCGTCGGGCTGTTGCGGCTTGTGGAGTTCGGGATGTTCAGAGGTTGACGGTGTGTTCGGTGAACTGGCCGCAGGAGCGGAATCCCAGGCGGCGGTAGACGGGCTCGCCGTCGGCGGACGCCTGCAGGACCGCGATGCGGTGTCTGGATGTCCAGTCCTGGGGCGGCGGGCAGCGGCAGGATGTCATCCAGCTCGGCCCACATCGCCGTCTCGCGTTCGGATGCCGGCCGGTAGCCGTCAGGCGGGGGGTGAGGTCCGGTGGCCTCGATGCGGGCCCCACCCACCAGGAGAAGCGGCGGCCGGTGCGAGCCAGTGTCCGGGCGGTCTCGGTGATACGTGCCGCAGCGGTGGTGGCGGTGAAACGGGTCGCCCTAACCGGCGGCGGACTCGGAGCGCTGCCGGCGCACACCTTGCGCATGATCTTTTCGCAGCGTGTCAGCATCTCGTCGTTGAAGACTCCGCGCCGGTACCTTGTCACGAAGACCAAGTGGATAAAACCACGTGTCTTCGGCGCCTTTAGTCGTTCTCCTGATTCATGAGACCAATCACACTAGGGTCTTGGTTGTGCAGCTTCGCTACAACTATCGGGCTTATCCGGATGCGGCCCAGCGCCGTGCGCTGGACCGGGCGTTCGGGTGCGCCCGGGTGGTGTGGAACGACTGCTTGCGCGACCGGAAGGAAGCGCACGCGGCGGGGCTGCCGTATGTGACGTCAGCCCAGTTGTCCCGGCTTCGTATCACCGAGGCCAAGCGCACCGAGGAACGGGCTTGGCTTGCCGATGTGTCGGCGGTCGTTCTGCAGCAGTCCCTTCGGGACCTCGACACCGCCTACAAGAACTTCTTCGACAGTCTCAAGGGCAAGCGGCAGGGCCGTAAGGTCGGGCCGCCCCGGTACAAGTCGAAGAAGGACACCCGGCAGTCGATCCGCCTCAACACCAACGCCTTCTCCCTGAAGGAGAACGGCACGGTGTATGTGGCCAAGGTCGGCGATCTCAAGGTGAAATGGTCGCGTCGGCTTCCGGCCGCGCCTACGTCCCTGACCGTCACCAAGGACAGCTCGGGGCGGTACTTCCTCAGCTTCGTGGTGGACACCGAGCCGGACATCCTTCCCGAGGTGGAGGCGGAGTCGGGTATCGACCTCGGTCTGTCCGCCTTCGCGGTCCTGTCCAATGGCGAGAAGATCGACAGTCCGCGCTTCCTGCGCAGGGCGGAGAAGAAACTCAGGCGTCTTCAGCGGGAGCTGTCCCGCAAGGCCAAGGGGTCGAAGAACCGGGCCAAGGCCCGTATCAAGGTCGCACGCCAGCACGCCAAGGTCGTGGACCGGCGCCGGGACTGGCACCACAAGGTTTCCACACAGATCATTCGCGACAGCCAAGCGGTGTATGTGGAAGACCTTGCGGTGTCCGGTCTCGGCCGTACCCGGCTCGCCAAGTCCGTGCATGACGCGGGGTGGTCCGCGTTCGTGGGCATGCTGGAGTACAAGGCGGTCAAGCACGGCCGTACCTTCGTCAAGGTGGGCCGTGCTTTCCCGTCCTCCCAGGTCTGTTCGGCCTGCGGATTTCGGGACGGTCCCAAGCCCCTGCACGTCAGGGAGTGGACGTGCGGCGCGTGCGGCACCGTGCACGACCGCGACCACAACGCAGCCCGCAACGTCCTGTTCGAGGGACGCCGTATCGTCGCCGCCGGACGGGCGGAGACGCTAAACGCCTCGCAGAGCGCCGGTAAGACCGGGACGAAAGTCCCGGCACAGCGCGTTGAAGCAGGAAGCCCCCGGAAGGGTCACACGACCCAGGCCGGAATCCCTGGACTTTAGGCCAGGGAGCACGTCAAGGGAGCGTCAGGATCTCGGCGCCCGTCTCCGTCACCACCAGCGTGTGCTCGAACTGAGCGGTGCGCTTGCGGTCCTTCGTCACCACGGTCCAGCCGTCGTCCCACATGTCGTAGTCATGGCTGCCCAGCGTCAGCATCGGCTCGATGGTGAACGTCATTCCGGGCTTCATCACGGTGGTCGCGTGCGGGCTGTCGTAGTGCGGAATGATCAGACCGGAGTGGAACGAGGAATTGATCCCGTGCCCGGTGAAGTCCCGCACCACCCCGTACCCGAAGCGCTTCGCGTACGACTCGATGACCCGCCCGATCACATTGACCTGCCGTCCCGGCCGGACCGCCTTGATGGCCCGGTTCAGCGACTCCTCGGTGCGCTCCACGAGCAGCCGGGACTCCTCGTCCACGTCGCCGCAGAGGTACGTGGCGTTGTTGTCGCCGTGCACACCGTTGATGTACGCCGTGACGTCGAGGTTCACGATGTCGCCGTCGCGCAGCACCGTGGAGTCCGGGATGCCGTGGCAGATCACCTCGTTGAGCGAGGAACAGAGCGACTTGGGGAATCCGCGGTAGCCGAGCGTCGACGGATAGGCGCCGTGGTCGCACATGAACTCATGGGCGACCCGGTCGAGTTCGTCCGTCGTGACACCCGGGGCGATGTGCTTCGCGGCCTCCGCCATCGCCTGCGCGGCGATCCGCCCCGCGATGCGCATGCGCTCGATGGTGTCGGCGTCCTGGATCTCCGGTCCGGTGTACGGGGTGGGGGCCGGCTTGCCCACGTACTCGGGGCGCCGGATGTTTCCGGGTACGGAACGGATGGGAGTGATCTCCCCGGGTACGAGCAGCGACTGGCCAGACATGTCAGCGAGTCTAACCAGCGTGCTTGGGGCAGCATGGCACCGAGGGAAGGAGCCGATGATGGCCCTGTTCAAGAAGCGCACGGTCGGCAAGCCGGGCGAGTGGTACTACTGCCTGCAGCATCAGAAGGTCGAGGAGGGCCCCGAGTGCCCGGCCAAGGACCGTTTCGGGCCGTATGCCTCCCGCGAGGAGGCGGAGCATGCGATGCAGACTGCGCAGGAGCGGAATCTCGAGTGGGAGACGGATCCCAGGTGGCACGACCGGGGAACGCCGCCCGACCCGGAGGCGTGACCGGGGGCATTGACCGGGGGTCCCGCCCCCCGGCCCCGCTTCTCAGACACCGGAGGGGCTGGATTCCGCGGCCTCCTCCGCATCGCGCTGTGCGCGCCTGCGTACCGCGTCCTCGTCCGTCCCGGAGTCGTACGTCAGCAGCTTCGGCAGCGCTGCGGTGAGCAGCGCGACCGAGGCCACGCACGCCACGCCCCCGCTCCAGATCGCGGAGCGGGTCCCCGTCCAGCCCGCCATCGCGCCGGCCCGCACCTGGCCCAGCTGTGGGCCGACGCTGTACGAGAGCACCTCGATGCCCGCCAGCCGGCCCCGCAGCTCCTCCGGGATGGTCTGGTTCCAGATCGTGGAGCGGCCCAGACCGCTGAGCATGTCGCCCGCACCCGCCACCGCCAGGCAGACCAGTACCAGCCACACATGGCCGAACCAACCGGCCGCCGCGATCGCCAGCCCCCAGGCCGCCGCCCCGAACACCACGAACAGCCCGTGCCGCCGTACCCGTGACGTCCAGCCGCTGGTCAGGCCCAGGACCAGCGAGCCGACCGACCCCGCCGCATACATCAGGCCCAGCGACCACTCGGCGTCCAGCTCGTCCGCGAGGAACGGGAAGATCGTGTTCGGGAAGGCGAAGAACATCGCCGCCAGATCGACCGCGTACGTCCCCAGCAGCACCGGCCGGCTAGGCGTACCTCGCCCCCTCGGCAATGCCGCGCAGCGACGGCTTCCGGCTGTCCGGGGCGGGCGGCGCGGGCGCCAGTCGCAGACACAGCAGCACGGAGACGGCGAAGGTGACCACCGTGACTGTGTAAGCCGTGGCGTGCCCGGCGTAGGCCACCACCAGTCCTGCCACCGCCGGACCGGTGATCGCGCCGAACTGCCAGCGCAGCGAGTTCAGTGCGGCGGCCGCGGTGAGCTGGTCGTGCGGCACGATCCGGGCCATCAGCGAGTCCAGCGCGGGCCGCTGGAGCCCGGCGAGCGCGGAGACCCCACCCGCGACCAGATAGAGCGGCCAGAGCATCGGGTCGGGCAGTGCGGCGTTCACCAGGAGTACGAGGGCGAGCAGCCCCAGCCCCGCCTCGGTGCCCAGGATCACCTTGCGGCGGTCCGCGGAGTCCGCGAGCGCCCCGCCGTACAGACCGAAGACGACCAGCGGTACCAGCTCGACCGCACCCATCGCACCGACGGCCAGCGGTGAACCCGTCAGCTCCTTGATCTGCAGCGGCAGCGCGATCAGCGCCATGAAGCTGCCGAAGTAGGTCACCAGGCCCTGGATCCACAGCAGCCGGAAGTCGGGCGAGGAGCGCAGGGGCGAGAGGTCGGGCAGCAGAGCGGAGAACCTGGCGGCCGGGGAGGGAGCTGAGGTCATGAGGGGTCATGGTCCGGCGTCGCAGGCGCCCTCTGCAACAGATTTTCGCGGCGGCCGGGCCGGCCGGCCGCGTAATGTCGCAGCCATGACTACGAATGACAGTGCCATGGCGACGAATGACGGTGGCAGTGCACCCAAGCCCCCCGCCAAGGACCCCTGGGACCTCCCCGATGTGTCCGGGCTGACCGTCGGCGTGCTCGGCGGCACCGGACCGCAGGGCCGCGGGCTCGCCTACCGGTTCGCCCGCGCCGGGCAGAAGGTGATCATCGGTTCCCGTGTCGCCGAGCGCGCACAGACCGCCGCCGACGAGCTGGGCCACGGCGTCGAGGGCACGGACAACGCGGAGTGCGCCCGGCGCAGCGACGTCGTGATCGTCGCCGTGCCGTGGGACGGCCACGCCAAGACCCTGGAGGCGCTGCGCGACGAGCTCGCGAACAAGCTCGTCATCGACTGCGTCAACCCGCTCGGCTTCGACAAGAAGGGCGCCTACGCCCTCAAGCCCGAGGAGGGCAGCGCCGCCGAGCAGGCCGCCGCCCTGCTGCCGGAGTCCCGGGTCACCGCCGCCTTCCATCACCTCTCGGCGGTCCTTCTTCAGGACGAGGCCGTCGAGGAGATCGACACCGATGTGCTGGTGCTGGGTGAGGCCCGCGCCGACACCGACCTCGTACAGGCGCTGGCGGGCCGGATTCCCGGCATGCGCGGCATCTTCGCCGGGCGGCTGCGCAACGCACACCAGGTCGAGTCGCTGGTCGCCAACCTGATCTCGGTCAACCGCCGCTACAAGGTGCACGCGGGTCTGCGTACCACCGACGTCTGAGCCGGATGCGTTCCAGGCGCACCCTGCGGCGAGCGGAAAGGGGGATGGGGGACACTGGACGGGACCGTGCATCACCCCGGACAGGAGCCTTCTCCCATGCCCCGCCTCGCTCTCTACGCCATCGCCGTCTGCGTCCTGGCCGTCGTCGCGGCCGTGATCTCGTTCGTCCAGGGCAGCTGGCTCGGGATCGTCTGGGTGCTGCTGGCCGGGCTCTCGTCCAACATGGCGTGGTTCTACCTGCGCCGGCAGCGCTCCGAGTCCGCCGCCGGTTAGGGCGACCCGTTTCACCGCCACCACCGCTGCGGCACGTATCACCGAGACCGCCCGGACACTGGCTCGCACCGGCCGCCGCTTCTCCTGGTGGGTGGGGCCCGCCTCGAGGCCATCGGACCTCACCGCCCGCCTGACGGCTACCGGCCGGCATCCGAACGCGAGACGGCGATGTGGGCCGAGCTGGATGACATCCTGCCGCTGCCCGCCGCCCCAGGACTGGACATCCAGACACCGCATCGCGGTCCTGCGGGCGTCCGCCGACGGCGAGCCCGTCTACCGCCGCCTGGGATTCCGCTCCTGCGGCCAGTTCACCGAACACACGAGGCGGAACTGAAGGAGTTCAAAGGCGAACGCGATCACGTCCACCTCCTGATCAACTACCCGCCCAAGGTCGCCGTTTCCAAACTGGTCAACAGCCTCAAGGGCGTCTCCGCCCGCCGGATACGCAAGGAATTCACCGGCCACATCAACCGCGCCACCATGCACGGGCACCTGTGGTCACCCTCGTACTTCTCGGCATCCTGCGGCGGAGCACCACTGACGATCGTCCGCCAGTACATAGAGAAGCAAAAACACCCGCTCTGAAGCGCAGGTCAGAGCAGCCCTGAGATGCATTCATCCCCGGCGTGAACATCGGGGCCTTCTGCAAGAGTCCCGGTAACGACCTCGCAGCAATGAGAGCTGAATCACTGCATGAATGGGCATCAGTGAGGTGAGCCTCGGTTAAGTTAGGTCTACCTCACCTAACTTAGCCGATCTTCTCCTTCATGTTGTGGAGCCCGCATGCGAGCCGTTCGTTTCTCCGTCGCCACCGCTGCAGCGACCGTGGTCGCCCTGACCGCTGTCACGGGCTGTGCCGAAAAGAGCGACGGCAAGGGCGACGGGGCCGTACAGGTCGTCGCGAAGGACGACTCCTGCGAGGTGTCGAAGAAGAAGCTGCCGGCGGGCCACGTCGAACTGGCCGTCGAGAACAAGGGCTCCAAGGTCACTGAGGTCTACCTGCTCTTCCCGGACGGCCGCATCGCCGCCGAACGCGAGAACATCGGCCCCGGCACCAAGGCCACCATCACGACCGAGATCAAGACCGGCTCCTACGACATCGTCTGCAAGCCGGGCATGAAGGGCGCCGGTTACCGGCAGAAGGTCGAGGTCACCGGCGGCACCGCGGCCAAGCGCAGCCCCGAGATGGACAAGGCCGTCGCCGAGTACCGCACCTATGTGCAGACGCAGGCCGACGAGACGCTGCCGAAGGCCAAGATCTTCACGGACGCCGTCGCCGCGGGTGACATCGAGGCTGCCAAGAAGGCCTACGCCGACTCCCGGCTCGGCTGGGAGCGCACCGAGCCGGTCGCCGAGTCCTTCGGTGACATCGACCCGAAGGTCGACCTCCGTGAGGACGGCCTGGAGGACGGCCAGGAGTGGACCGGCTGGCACCGCCTGGAGAAGGCGCTGTGGCACGACAAGAAGCTGGGCGCCGAGGAGAAGGCCCTCGCCCCGGTCCTCTACAAGGACTTGCTCGACTGGCAGAAGCGGGTCGGCAAGGCGGAGATCACCCCGACCTCGATGGCCAACGGCGCCAAGGAGCTCCTCGACGAGGTCGCCACCGGCAAGGTCACCGGTGAGGAAGAGCGCTACAGCCACACCGACCTCGTCGACTTCAAGGGCAACGTCGAGGGCGCCGAGAAGGCCTACGAGCTGCTGAAGCCGATCGCCTCGAAGAACGACCCGGCGCTGACCGCGACCCTGGACAAGCAGTTCGCGGCGCTGAACACGCTGCTGGACAAGTACCGCACGGACAAGAACTCCTACGAGTTCGTCTCGTACGACAAGGTCGGCAAGGCGGACCGCAAGGAGCTGTCGGACGCGGTCAACGCGCTGGCCGAGCCGCTGTCCCAGCTCGCCGCCGCGGTGACGAAGTAACGAGCGGGAGGGCTTCGGAATGTCCGAGAAGACGCAGAACACTGCCGGGAGCGGCGCCGCCGAGGCGGCTGCCGCGGAGACCGGCGGCCGTGCCCCGTCCCGCCGGGCGCTGCTCGGCTGGGGCGGTGCAGGGCTGGCGCTCGGCGCGGTCGCTGCCGGAGGCGCGGTCGCCGCGGTGCGGCCCGAGGCCACGGCGACGCCGGCCGCGGACAGCGGCGCGGCCGTGCCGTTCCGCGGTGCGCACCAGGCCGGTATCGCCACCGCCGTACAGGACAGGCTGCACTTCGCCGCGTTCGACGTGACGACGAAGGACCGCGCCGAGCTGATCTCGCTCCTCAAGGAGTGGACGCGGGCGGCCGAGCAGATGACGGCCGGTCACGCGGTCGGCGACGGCGCGTACGGCGGTCTCGCCGAGGCCCCGCCGGACGACACGGGTGAGGCGCTGGGGCTCAAGCCGTCCCGGCTCACGCTCACCATCGGCTTCGGCCCCTCGCTCTTCGCCAAGGGCCGGTTCGGCCTGGAGCACAAGCGTCCCGAGGCGCTCGTCGATCTGCCGAAGTTCTCCGGTGACAACCTCGACGCGGCCCTCAGTGATGGCGACATCTGCGTCCAGGCGTGTGCGGACGACCCGCAGGTCGCGGTGCACGCCATCCGCAACCTCGCCAGGATCGGCATGGGCCGCACCGCGATCCGCTGGTCCCAGCTGGGCTTCGGCAAGACGTCCTCGACGACGCCCGATGCCCAGACCCCGCGCAACATGATGGGCTTCAAGGACGGCACACGGAACATCTCCGGCACCGACACCGCCGCCCTGGACAAGCATGTGTGGGTGGGCGAGAAGGACAAGGCGGGCTGGATGACCGGGGGTTCGTACCTGGTGGCCCGGCGCATCCGTATGCACATCGAAACCTGGGACCGCGCCCCGCTCCAGGAGCAGGAGGACATCTTCGGCCGGGACAAGGGCGAGGGTGCCCCGGTCGGCAAGGCCAAGGAGCACGACGAGCCGTTCCTGAAGGCGATGCTGCCAACCGCACATGTGCGGCTCGCGCACCCGGACAGCAACGACGGTGCGACGATCCTGCGCCGCGGCTATTCCTTCACCGACGGTACGGACGGCCTCGGCCGGCTCGACGCCGGGCTGTTCTTCATCGCCTACCAGCGCGATTCCCGCAAGGGCTTCATCCCGCTGCAGCGCCGCCTCGCGGCGCACGACGCACTCAACGAGTACATCCAGCACGTGGGTTCGGCGCACTTCGCCGTCCCGCCGGGCGTCCGCGACAAGGACGACTGGTGGGGCCGGGCGCTGTTCGCATAGAGGGACCGGCAATTGGGGGGACCGCTCCCCGATTGCCGGTTTCTCTTGGGGACTCGAAGCAGAAAAGGAGAACCGAAACGTGTTCAGCAACTTCCTGATCGGCCTGCGCGAAGGCCTTGAGGCCAGCCTGGTCGTCTGCATTCTCATCGCCTACCTGGTGAAGACCGGCAACAAGAACAAGCTGGTGGCGATCTGGACCGGTGTCGGTATCGCGGTCGTCGTCAGCCTGGCGTTCGGTGCCGGTCTCGAATTCGGCTCGCAGGAGATGACGTTCAAGGCCCAGGAACTGCTCGGCGGCACGTTGTCGATCGTCTCCGTCGGCCTGGTCACCTGGATGGTCTTCTGGATGCGGCGCACCGCGCGGCATCTGAAGACGGAACTGCACGGCAAGCTCGACGCGGCACTCTCGATGGGCACCGGCGCACTGGTAGCCACGTCGCTCCTCGCGGTGGGCCGCGAGGGTCTGGAGACCTCGCTGTTCGTGTGGCGTGCGGTGCATGCGGCGGGCGACGGCTGGCAACCGCTGATCGGTGCGTTCCTCGGTATCGCGACCGCCGTCGTGCTGGGCTGGCTGTTCTACCGCGGTGCGCTGAAGATCAACCTTTCGAAGTTCTTCACCTGGACCGGCGGCATGCTGGTGGTCGTCGCCGCAGGCGTGCTCGCGTACGGCGTCCACGACCTCCAGGAAGCCGAGTTCCTCCCCGGTCTCAACAACCTGGCGTTCGACATCAGCGCCACGATTCCGCCGGACAGCTGGTACGGCACGCTGCTGAAGGGCACGATCAACTTCCAGCCCGACCCGACCGTTCTTCAGGTCACGGTGTGGGCGCTGTATCTGATCCCCACCCTCGCACTGTTCCTTGCCCCGGTAGGGTTCGGACGGTCAGTGGGGGCGACGGATCAGAAGGCGCGGAAAGCAACGGATGAGAAGCCTGAGGCCGATTCGGCTGGCGACGGGGCTCGCGACGGCGACGGTACTGTCCATGACGGCGAGCGGGTGCGTGACGGTGCACGGCGAGCTGGAAGTGGTGCCGACAGCAACCAGGTCTGAGGCCGCACAGGCCCTGAAGGACTTCACGACCGCGTACAACGCGGCCGACAAGGCCTATGACCCGGCTCTGGACGCGGACCGGGTCACGGGCCCGCTCGGCGCGATCAACCAGGCCGGGCTGACGGCCCGGCAGAAGAACAATCCGGACGGCAACGCGAACCACACGCCGTTGGAGCTGACCGACGCCACATACCTCATCCCGAAGAAGGCCGGCTGGCCGCGGTGGTTCCTCGCGGACACCGACTCCAACCGCGACGAGGACAGCGGGGAGCTGGACACCCGCTGGCTGCTCGTCTTCGTCAAGTCCGGGCCGGGAGCGGGGTGGAAGGCCTCCTATCTGTCGGTCGTCGCACCGTCCCGGCTGCCCGGCTATGCGAAGGACAGCGACGGCCGGGCCGTGCCGGTGGCCGCAGACAGCTCCGAACTGGCTGTGGCACCGGAGGACCTGGGCACCCAGTACACGGAGTACCTGAAGAAGGGCACCCCGGACGTCTTCGCCCCCGGCACCGCCACTTCGGACTGGCGGGAGGCGCGCCGTACCACCCGCCGGGCGGGCTTCTCGTACCAGTACATCGACCAGCCTCTGGACAGCGGTACGTTCGCCCCGCTCGGCCTGAAGACGGACGACGGCGGGGCGCTGGTCTTCTTCAGCAGTAAGCACTTCGAACGGCAGACCGCGGCGAAGGGGCTGCGTCCGCCGCTCAACTCGGATGTGGAGGCGCTGCTGACCGGTGAGGTGAAGTCCACCCTCACCAAGGAACGGGTCTCCAGCCAGCTGGTGTTCGTCCCGAAGAAGGGCGCCGGGGACGGCAAGGTGGTCGTGCTGAACCGGCTGCCGGGCCTGACGGCAGCTCAGGGGTCATGACCGGCAGGGTTCGCCCAACACGCCCTAGCGGCTCGGCGGCCACGCCACCGAGCCGTGGTCGATACCGCTCCGGTCCGCCTCGTCCGCGTACTGCGCACACGCGTCGGTGAGCGTCCCCAGCAGCGTCAGCGGATCGGGCAGCGGGTTCTCCGGCCCCCGCACCCATTGCACATCCAGCTCACCGGGCAATGTGGCCGGTGGCAGCAGTACGTAGCTGCCGCGGCAGTGCCATCGCATTCCGGGATGCTCGTCCATGGTCTCGGGGTGGCAGTCCAGCTCGCACGGCCACCACTCGTCCTCGTCCTCGGGCGTACCGCGGGTGGCGGTGAAGAAGAGCATCCGGTCGTCGCCGGACCGGGCGACGGGGCCGACGTCGATTCCTGCGGCGAGGAGCCGCTCCAGTGCCTGGCTGCCCGCGGACAGCGGCACGTCGAGAACGTCGTGGATCATGCCGGTCGCAGTGATGAAGTTGGCCTGCGGCTGGCTGCGGGCCCAGCGCTCGATCTGGGCGCGGTCGGTGGTGGACTGCGTCTGCCAGGCGAAGGAGACGGGGTGCCGGGCGGGGGTGGGGCAGCCGATGCGTTCACAGGAACATCGGTAGCCGACCGGATGGGCGGCGGGCGCGATCGGCATTCCGGCTTCGGCGACAGCCAGGAGCAGCGCCTCCCGGGCGGTGTCGTCGACCTCGCTCTGCTGCGGTTTGGGTCGGCGGCGAAGCCATTGGGAAATTTTGCTCTCTGAGCCGCGATAACGGCCGAAATCGGCGCCCATCTATCCCCTTACCTCAGCGTTGCCTCTGCCCATCGTCCCACCATCCTGCGCCTCGGATGGCCAGAGTTCCGAAGCGGGGTACGGGGGACGATGCCGCGAGCTGGGCACTACGCCACTTCTTGTCACGAAATGAGGGGTGCGTCTCAGGCGCGCGTCAGCCCGCGCAGGGTGTAGTCGACGATCGCGTCCGCGTACTCGTGGGTGAGCGGGTGGGTGCGCAGCAGCCAACGGTGGGTGAGCGGGCCCACGAGGAGCTCCAGGCCGATCCGCGGGTCGATGTCGGCGCGCACCTGGCCCGTCTCCTGGGCGGCACGCAGCCGTGTGGCGTACAGCTGGAGCGAAGGTTCGAGCAGCTTCTGGACGAATTCGGCGCCGAGTTGCGGATCGACGATCCCCTCGGCGGTCAGTGCCCTGGTCGGCGCCTCGAAGGCGGGATCGGTCAACTCGTCGACGGTGGCCCGCAGGACGACTTTGAGGTCGGCCGCGAGATCACCGGTGTCCGGGAGCCCCTGTGCGTCACCCGCGCCGCTCTCCTCGGCGGCCCGGTCACCGAGAGCGACGAAGGCCTCCAGGAGGACGGCCGCCTTGGAGGGCCACCACCGGTAGATCGTCTGCTTCCCGACGCCGGCCCGCGCGGCGATGGCCTCGATGGTGGTTCTGGGGTAGCCCACCTCACCGACCAGGCCGAGCGCCGCGTCGTAGATCGCACGGCGCGAGCGCTCACTGCGGCGGCTGGAGTCAGGTGACCGTTTCTCTACCATGCCGGTAAATCTAGCAGCGACACGAGTCGATACGTTTCGTCTCATCGATGCGCGAAACCACCCGATCGGATCACTGCGCGCGGGCCCCGGAAAGCGGACCATGGGCTCACGCACACACCCGTGCGAAGTTCCCCGGCAGGCAACCCCTGCCTTTCGTGAGGAGCCCTCATTGCCCACCCGTCACCCGGCCCCCGCCCCTCATCGAGGCACTCCGCGCCGCACCCCTGGCCGTCAGGCCACACCCCGCCGTTACCTGATGTGCGCTCCGGCCCACTTCAGGGTGACGTACTCCATCAACCCGTGGATGGACCCCAGCAAGCCCGTGGATCTCCCCCTGGCCCAGACCCAGTGGGAGGACCTGCGCGACCGGTACCGCGCCCTCGGGCACACCGTGGAACTGCTCACTCCCCGCCCCGAGCTGCCCGACATGGTCTTCGCCGCCAACGGCGCCACCGTCATCGACGGCCGGGTGCTCGGCGCCCGGTTCGCGTACCAGGAGCGGTACGAGGAGGCCGGGGCCCATCGCGAGTGGTTTCGGGACAACGGCTTCACCGAGATCCATGAACCGGCCCACGTCAACGAGGGCGAGGGCGACTTCGCGGTCACCGCTTCGTACATCCTGGCCGGGCAGGGCTTCCGGTCCAGTCCCCTCTCGCACGACGAGGCGCAGGAGTTCTTCGGGCGCCCGGTGATCGGGCTCGATCTGGTCGACCCGCGCTACTACCACCTGGACACGGCTCTTTCCGTGCTCGACGACGCGGGCGACGAGATCATGTACTACCCGGGCGCCTTCTCGCCGGGCAGCCGGTCGGTGCTGGCGCGGCTCTTCCCCGACGCATTGATCGCCGAGGAGGCGGACGCGGCGGCGCTCGGCCTGAACGCGGTGAGCGACGGGCTCCACGTGCTGTTGCCGCAGGCCGCCACAGGGCTGTTCGATCCGTTGCGGGCGCGCGGCTTCGAGCCGGTTCCGATGGATCTGGGCGAGCTGTTGAAGGGCGGCGGCAGCGTGAAGTGCTGCACGCAGGAGCTGCGCGGGTAGCCGGGGGCCTGGCAGCGCTCTCAGCCGCCGGACGGATCCGCGCCGTGCGGCGGCCACTCGTCGCCCCACGCGATGTCCCGGGCGGCCCGGTACAGCTCGCCGTGCCGCTTGGTGACCGTGGAGCGCTGCAGGGCCTCGTCACGGGTGCAGAGGTCCAGCAGCACCTGCCCCTTGCGGATCTGCGGCTTGCGCGTGACGCGTGCCCGGACGGGTTCCGTCTCGAAGCGGGTCGCCACGACATAGCTGAACTTCTCGTCCTCGTACGGCAGTGAGCCGCCCTTGACCTGCCGGTGCAGCGAGGAGCGGCTGACCCGGGCGGAGAAGTGGCACCAGTCCGTGCCCGGCTCGATGGGGCAGGCGTCGTTGTGCGGGCAGGGCGCGGCGACCTTCAGTCCGGCGGCGATCAACCGGTCGCGGGCCTCGATGATCCGGGCGTAGCCGTCGGGGGTGCCCGGCTCGACGACCACTACCGCCTGTGCGACGGCAGCCGCGGTGTCGACGAGGCCGGCGCGGGCGTCCGCCGTCAGCTCCTTGAGTACGTAGGAGACGGTGATCAGGTCCGTGGGGGCGAGTTCGAGGCCGGCGCCGATCCGGGCCCGGCGCCACTCGGCGGCGCGCAGGGCGGGGATCCCGGAGAGCGCGGCCAGCTCCCGCCCGAGGGCGAGCGCGGGCTCGGCCCAGTCCAGGACGGTCGTCCGCTGCCCCTCCCAGGCCCCAGCCACGGCCCAGCTCGCCGCTCCGGTGCCGCCGCCGATGTCGGTGTGCGTGCCGGGCGCCCAGTCGGGTGCGGCCTCCTGAAGCGCGGCGAGCGCGGACCGTACCGCTTCGAAAGTCGCGGGCATCCGGTACGCGGCGTACGCGGCGACGTCGGAACGGTCGCGGAGCACCGGGGCATCCGTGGGGGTGGTCCCCCGGTAGTTGGCGATGAGCCGGTCGACGGCCTGGGCGGCCTGCTTGGGCGGCAGCCCGTCGAGCAGTCCGGCCAGCGCCGCGCGCAGGGCTTCCGCAGTGGGGAGGTTGGCGTTCACCGACGAATTGTAGGCAAAGGCGCCCTAAGGGCTGTCCCGTAGTCCCTGGCGGGCGCGCGACGTGAACAGCGGCACATCCGAACTGCCGCGACACCTGTGCCAGTTGCTAGGCTGCCCGGCGCGAGGTCGGGATCGCCCATCGAGGGAAGCCATGAGACAGAAGATCGTGCGCCTGGTTCTGGTCGGCGGAATACTCGTGCTTGCCATGCTTCTTCTGCTGGCCACCTGTGGCAGCGGCGAGAAGAGCTCCGGCAAGCCGAAGAAGCAGGTCAAGGCGAGCTCGACCCCGGTGACACAGCTCACCGTCCCCTCCGTGTTCGCGACGGAGCACGGCTGGGAGCTCATCGGTACCTCGCCCGACTACGCGCTCTCCCGGACGACGGGCAGCCTCGCCTACCTCGTGCGGGTCTCGGACACCCAGTACCAGCTGCGGACCATCGACTCGAAGACCGGGGAGGCCGGCTGGCACGGGGCGAGCTGGCGGCCCCCGTCCCCGCAGCACTTCCCGAGGCTCCTCCAGGTCACCGTGGACGACCACGAGTACTTCGTGACGTGGTCGTACGGGAAGGTCGGCGAGAACGCGCTGACCCCCGCCGACACGATCGTCTCGATGGACGTCTACGACGTGCAGGGCGGCTCCCGGCAGCGCATCGAGGTGCCGTGGAACTCCGTACCCACGGTCACCACGACCGGCCCCGGCATCCTCATCAGCGACGGCCGGGCGAACAGCGCGGTGGTCGACCCGGTGACCGGCCGGGTGTCGGAGATCCCCGCCGCCGCGCTCAAGTACCCGAAGGGCTGCGCGACCTGCAAGCAGCTCACCGAGGTACGCGGGCTGACGAAGAAGGGCCTGCTGGTCAGCGGGGCCAAGGAATTCTGGGTGCAGGACGGCTGGTTCAGCCGCAATGTCGCCCCCAAGGGAACCGACCGGCTCAGCGGACTCCCGACATCGGTGATCCCGAACCTGGTACTGGCGAAGTGGCAGCTCGCGAAGGGGGCGAAGCGTGCCACCACCCATGACCTGTGGACGGTGCACGACATGGAGACGGGCAAGCCCCTCGCCTCGGTGGAGTGCAGCAAGCCTGCGATCAAGCCGGGCCAGTACCCGCAGCTCGTCGCCGCCCCCTCGGGCAACTTCCTGGTGGCCGGGCCACTCGTCTTCGACCTGTTGACGAAGCGGGGGTTCTGCTTCGAGGGGACGGACGGCACGAAGCCGCTGACGCTCGCGTCCGTGAACGACGAGGGCATCGCGTACGGCGCGGCGAACGCACGCAACGCGGCCGACGTACTGGCCGGCGGCGGCACCCCCGTGGCGGTGGCGATCAGGAGCGGCACGACGGGCGCCCTGCCCTCGAACCAACGGGTTCCGGGGGCGGTGACGTCGGACGGAATCGGCCTGTTCCGCTGGACGGACGAGAAGGACCGCCCGCACCTGATCGGCTACCCGAGCGCGCGTTAGCGGAGATCCTGGGCTTCAGCCGGGAGTTGGGTGCGTCCGGCCTGGAGGACCAGGTCGAGGGCGGTGTCGATGTCGGTGGGCGTGGTGGCGGGGTTGATGGTGCACATGCGCAGGACGATGCGCCCTTGGACCCGGGTGGTGAGGATCATGGCCTGGCCGGTGGCACAGACGGTTCGGCTGATGGTGTCCTGCAGACGGTCCAGTGCCTGGGGGTCGGTGGTGGCGGCGCCGGGGGGTCGGTAGCGGAAGGTGAGGATGCCGACACTGGGCCCGGTGACCAGGACGAGTTCGGGATGGTCGGTGATCCGGGCGGCGGCGTGGTCGGCCAGCCGGAGCCCGTGGTCGACGGCGCGGCGGAACGCTGCGGCGCCGAAGGTCTTCAGCGACAGCCACAGTTTCAGGGCGCGCAGGCCACGGGACTGCTGCGGCCCGTAGTCGTCGAGGTTGATCTCGTCGCCTTGCGCCTGGGCCGGGTGCAGGTAGCCGGTGTCGAGGTGATGGCGTGCCATGGCGAAGGTGCTCTTGAGGAGTTCGGGGGCACGGACCAGAACGCAACCGGCTTCGTAGGGCTGGAAGAGCCATTTGTGAGGGTCGATGGTGAGGGAGTCGGCCCGGCCCAGGGCCTCGCGCAGGTAGCTGCCTCGGGAGGTGAGGGCGAGGGCGGCGCCATGGGCGCCGTCGATGTGCAGCCACATTCGTTGGCGGCTGCAGATGGCGGTGAGTTCGGCCAGGGGGTCGATCGCGCCGGTGCCGGTGGTGCCGAGGGTGGCGACGACGGCGAAGGGCCGCAGCCCGGCCGCGCGATCCGCTTCGATGCGTGCGGTCAGGGCGCGCGGGTCGAGCCGTTGGGAGCGGTCCGGCTCCAGGGCGGTGAGCTGAGCGCGGTCGAGGCCCAGGAGGTGGGCGGCACGGGCGATCGAGGGATGGGCTTGGGTCGAGCAGTACAGGCGGGCCCCGGTGAGGTCACCGGCAAGGTGGTGGTCCCTCGCTGCCGCCAGGGCTGTGAGGTTGGCGAGGGAGCCGCCGCTGACGAACAGGCCGCCCCAGCCGTCGGGCAGGCCGAGCAGTTCGCGCAGCCAGGCGATGGTGGTCAGTTCGATGCGCGTGGGGCCGGAACCCACCAGCCAGGCCCCGGGCACGCTCAGGAAGGCGGCGGACAGCAGATCGGCCAGGGCGGCCGGGTAGTTGCCGGTCGTGGGCACGAACGCGAAGCATCGGGGATGGTCGAATCGGATGCCGAGCGGGAGCACGTCCTGGGCGAGCCGCTCCAGCAGCGAGATGAGGTCGCCGCCCTGCTCGGGCAGGGGTTCGTGCAGCAGCGTTTCGAGTTCGGCCGGGCCGGCGGCGGCGTGCGGCGGCTTGTCGGCGACGTTCTGCAGCCGTTCGACGACCAGGTCGACGGCATGGTGGCCGGCCTGCCGCATCCGGGCCACGGGCAGGGCCAGTTCGCCGGTGCGGTAGGGGGCGTCGTCATCGGGGCCGGGCAGGTGCGGGGTCATGCGGGATCACCTACGAGTGTGCGGATGTGCTTGGTCCAGGCGTGGGCCCGGGGGCCCAGGGCGGGGCGCGCCGTGAGCGGGCAGAGCCGCTCATGGGCCTGCACCAGCACCAGTTCGTCACCGGCCTGCACCGGGCCCGGGTCGGCGTGCGGCCAGAGCAGGACTGTGTCGGCGGCGAGAGCGGACAGAGCGGTGTCCGGGGACGGGCCGTCGAGGGCGCCGTCCTCGGACAGGCGGTAACGGCCTGGGTGGGGCAGGGTGCCGACGTGTCCGGACCGGGGTGCGTGCACGATGATCTGGCTGAGGGGCGGGACCGGATGCGCGGAGCGGTGGACGGGCGGCAGGGCGGGCAGCAGGCAGGCAAGAATGTGCAGCCCCAGGGAGGGCAGCAGTCCCACGGCGGCCTCGGCGGCCTGGACCAGGGAGAGCACGGTCTGGAAGCGCGGGTTGATCTCCACCACCAGCGGCTGTTCGCCGTCGATGAGCAGGTCCAGGCCGAACACCCCTCTGAAGCCGTGGCGGCGCAGCACCTCGCCGACCTTTCGGGCGGCTTCCCGGGCTCTCGTGTACATCGGTGCGGGCAGATCGGACGGGCTGAGGAGCTGGTTGCCGCAGTGGGTGCCCCATCCCGGGGTGAGGTCGGGCAGTCCGACGAGTTGATGGGAGACGGCGGAGACCACCGTGCGGTCCGCGCCCACGCATGCGCTGACCGTGAGCGACGGGCCGGGGACCAGACGGCTGAGCTTGAGTTCGTGGCTCTCCCAGCGGTCAAGGGCCGCTGCCAGCCGGCCGGGGCCGGGGACGCGTACGGTGCCGCGGCCGATGAGGTTGTTCTCCCGCCGCTGGAGCACCGCCTGCTCCCATCCGGTCGGCCAGTAGGCGGCGGCCGGCCGGCGGCCCGTGGCCGGGATGAGGACGTGGTCGGGCACCGCCACGCCCGCCTCGGCCAGCAGCGCCAGCGAGTCGATCTTGTCGGCGGCGCGTTCGGTGATCCCGGCTGGTGCGGCCAGAAGTCGGTGGCGGTGTTGCCGCGCCCACACCCTGGCGTGATCACCGTGTTCGGGCGCGAACGCCACGGCCATGCGGCGCCCCGTACCAGCCGTGGACGACTGCCGCGCCACAGTGGGCCGCGCCGTGAGAAGCGGGGAGACCGGTACGTGGCGCAGCCAGTTGACGGCGGGCCGGAAGGAAGCGGGCAGGAACGCGGACCGGTCCAGGAAGGCGACTTCGCCCACCAGGTCGCGCAGGAGCGCCAGCCCCTGATCGGCGGCCACGCCCTCCAGGGCGGTCGGGGACTCGGCGGCGGTGTCTTCCGGAGCGGTCGCGGAAACAGAGGCGTGGGCAGGGTGGCTGGAGTGCATGGGGAAGCGGCTTTCGCGTGCGGGAGGCGTGAGGGCATGGGGCCCTGACGCCCGGGGAGCGGTCTGTACGGGCGGGATGTCCGGCCGTGCGGTGGCACGCGGACACAGCAGGCGGCGCCGCGCGCCGGCGAGGCGGGTGAGGGTGACCGCTGCGTCGTCGTGGCCGCCCAGCAGGGAGGGGCGGTGGCCGACGAAGCGGACGCAGATCCCGTGATGGGCGGTATGGACCTCGTCCAGGGCGGCGCTCAGTTCCTGGTGGGGTGCACAGCCGGTGGGACATGCGCGCGCGTGTACGGAGCCCCAGATCCGCAGTTGCTCCACAAGGATGCGGTGGTCGGCGGACCACAGGCCGGAGAAGCCCTCCATCGCGTGTTCGGGAGGCTCCATCGACGGACGTACGACGCTGTCGTAGGCGTCGGGGGTGAAGGAGGCGGTCAGGCTCATGGCTGCGGCGCAGGCGCGCAGCAGGACTGCGGCGGCCTGTGTGCCGGTCGGCGTGGGGTGGTGCTGGGTGCCCCTGGTGGTGGCGTCGCGCAGGGCGACGATGGTGGCCTGGGTGAGGGCGAGGAACAGCCGGTGTCCCGCCTTCCAGCGGTCCAGCGGTGCTTCGTGTGAACTCCCTCCGGGCGGCGGGGGTTCGGCGATGCCGCATGCCAGCAGTGCCGTTCCAAAAGCCGGCTCGGCAGGCGGTGGTGTCCAGGTGCGCACCTCGGCGACGGCTGAGCACAGCGCCCGGACAAGCGTGCATGCCGGTGCGCGAGGTGTACGGGCGATGCCGAAGTAGGCGTCGTAGTCGGCTTCCCGGGCATCGGGCAAGGGCTGGGCGGGTCCGTGGTCGGCGTGGTCCCGCTGTGCGGCCGCGCTGCTCAGTGCGGCCAAGCCGGCGGGCAGCAGTTCGGGCGGGGACAGCCACAGTGGGCTCGTACGAGTGGTCATGGCTCCTGAGGCACAAAAGATGCGGGCCGCGTACTTAGCGTCGGCGTATGAACAGTGACGAATTCCCGGCGGTCGCCGCCGAAGCAGCCGAGCGGCTGGCCGCGTACTGGCGGGCCCTGGCCGCGGCCGAACTCCCCGTGGTCCCGCCCGGTGCGCCGGGCACGACGCTCAAGGCGCTGCCGGAGACGGCACCCGAGCAGGGCGAGGAGCTGACCGAGGTCCTGAACGACACGTGGGGCACGATCGTGCCGCAGCTGGTGCACTGGCAGCATCCCGGCTTTCTCGGCTACTACCCCACCAACAACTCGCCCGCCTCGGTGCTGGCCGAACTGGTCACGGCCGGGCTGGGCGTGCAGGGCATGATGTGGTCGACCTCGCCGGCGGCCACCGAGCTGGAGCAGCGGGTCTGCGACTGGCTCGCCGTGGCCCTGGCTCTGCCCGAGCATTTCACGCACGCATCGGGTCACGGTGGCGGTGTGATCCAGGACTCGGCGTCCTCGGCCGTCCTGGTCGCCCTGGTCGCCGCGTTGAACCGGGCCTCGGACGGGCGCTGGCGTCAGCACGGCACGGAGGGCCGCTACCGCGTCTACTGCACCGACCAGGCCAACTCCTGTGTGCCCAAGGCCGCCCATGTCGCCGGGGTCGGCGAACCGGTCCTGGTGCCGACCCTGCACGGCACGTTCACCATGGACCCGGCCGCCCTCGCACAGCGCGTCGATGCCGACCGGGCCGCAGGCCTGGTACCCGCTGCCGTCGTCACGACCGTCGGCACCACGAGCACCTGCGCCATCGACCCGGTCCACGAGATCGGCCCGGTCTGCCGGGAACGCGGCATCTGGCTGCATGTCGACGCCGCCTACGCCGGAAGCGCCGCTCTGTGCCCGGAGTTCCGCTACGGCCACGATGGGCTGGAGTACGCAGATTCGTACGCGGTCAACGCCCACAAGTGGATGCGTACCGGCACTCCCTGCGACGTCCTGTGGGTCGCCGACCGGCACGCCCTGACCGACGCGATGAGCACCGCGCCTGCGTACCTGCGCAACCGGGCCACGGACTCCGGCACGGTCGTCGACTTCAAGGACTGGCAGATCCCGCTCGGCCGCCCGATGCGCGCACTGAAACTCTGGTACGTGCTGCGTGCCCACGGCCTCGAAGGGCTTCGCACGGTGATCCGTCACGATGTCCGCCTGGCCGGACTGCTGGCGGGGCTGGTCGGGAACGAACCCGGCTTCCACCTCGTCGCCCATGCCCTGGGCCTGGTCGTCTTCCGTCGCAGCAGCGACGAACAGACCAATGAACTCGCCGCGCGCCTGGCCGACGAACCCGGTCTGCTGTGCACCCCCGCCACGGTGGACGGACGGCCCGCGCTGCGCGCTGCTGTGGGTTCCCCGTACGCCGACGAGGCCGGCATCCGCCGGGTATGGGACGTCATTCGCGCCCACGCGCACGCGGCCTGCTGAAGCCGCGACGGCGGACCGAACAGGGCTCCTGAAATCGAAGCCGTCCGTCACCACCGTGATGACCACGACGGTGATGACGGGCGGCTTCGGCCCGACTATGAGGGACCGGATCACAGACCGGTTTACTCATACGATCGACTCCACTTGTCTCCACTGCTCGGGATCTCCATACGTTTAACGGATCTCCCGATGAGAAGACACGGCCCATCGGCCCGGCGGCCGGGCCACACGGCGAACACACGTTGATCCCGGCCTTGGGCCGGGTGGGGTTCCTGCCCAGGCGGGCGCGCCGGTGCCGGGCCCCGCGCTACGACACCCGCTGCCAGGGCCGGCACAGCCCCAGGAAGCAGGCCATCGCACCCACCGCGGACACCAGTTGCACGACGGCCATCGGAACGGCCGTCCCCTCGCCCGCGATTCCGACGAGCGGCGAGGCGACGGCGCCGATCAGGAACGACGAAGTGCCGAGCAGCGCGGAGGCGGACCCGGCGGCGTGCTTCGTACGCATCAGGGCCTGCGCGTTCGTGTTGGGCATCGCGAGCCCCATCGCCGACATCAGCACGAAGAGTCCGACCGCGACCGGGACCAGGCCCACGTCCCCGAAGACCCCGGACGTCATCAGCAGCAGCGCGGCCGCGGCCAGCACGATGACCGAGAGTCCGAAGCCGAGCGCCTTGTCCGGGCTGACCCGGCCGACCAGGATTTTGCCGTTGATCTGGCCCACGACGATCAGGCCGACCGAGTTGATGCCGAAGAGCAGGCTGAACGTCTGCGGCGAGGCCCCGTAGATCTCCTGAATGACGAACGGCGAGGCACTGATGTACGAGAAGAGGGCGGCGAAGGCGAGGCCGCCCGCGATCATGTAGCCGGTGAAGACCCGGTCGGCGAGCAGCCCGCGCATGGTGCGCAGCGCTTCGCCGATGCCGCCGTTGTGCCGGTCCTGCGGCGGCAGGGTCTCGTGCAGCCACTTCCAGACGACCAGGGTGAGCACCACGCCGACGACGGTGAGGACGGCGAAGATCCCCCGCCAGTCGGTGAACCGCAGCACCTGTCCGCCGATCAGCGGCGCGACGATCGGTGCAACGCCGGAGATCAGCATCAGGGTGGAGAAGAACCTGGCCATCTCCACGCCGTCGTACATGTCGCGCACCACGGCACGGGCGATGACGATCCCCGCCGCACCGGCCAGGCCCTGCAGGAGGCGGAAGCCGATGAGGAGTTCCGTGGTGGGGGCGAAGACGCAGAGCGCGGTGGCGACGACATAGACGATCATGCCGAGGAGCAGCGGCCGGCGCCTCCCCCACCGGTCGCTCATCGGTCCGACGACGACCTGTCCGAGCGCCATGCCGGTGAGGCAGGCGGTGAGGGTGAGCTGGACGGTCGCGGCGGTGGCGTGCAGGGACTCGGTGACCGCGGGCAGGGCGGGGAGGTACATGTCCATGGAGAGCGGCGGCAGTGCGGTGAGGCCGCCGAGGACCAGCGTGACGAGGAGTCCGGTGCGCCGGGCCGCGTCGGTGACGGCCGGATTTCCGGGAGGTGTGCCGGTGGTCGCGGACTCCGCGGCCCCGGTCCCGGTGGTCGATATGTGTGTAGGTTCCCGCTGGGCCCGGCTTGCGCCGCTCTCCGGCATTCTCATCTCCATGTCGTCGAATCCGCCTCTATGTTCTCAGCTCGGCCGGACTGGTCGAGAGCTTCCGGGGAGCAGGCGTGACAGGCATGAACGGGGCTGCGCGCTGGGGCGTGCCGACGAGAGGCGGACCGAGCCCGAGGGGTTCAGGGCGGGCGGTTCCCTGGCCGTGATGCGGACGCTCGACGCGGTACGTGACCGCATCGGCGTCCGCTGCCCGGCCGACGGCCTCGGCCGACCGGGACATGGGGGTCGGCCCTACGCGGGCGTGAGGCCCTGGTTCCCCACCTCCGTGACGAACGATCCGGCCGTCGTCATGGGCGCACCGGGCGTGGTGACGACCGGCACCGTGCGGTAGTCGGCACGCGCGCGCTTCGTGCCCAGCGTGATCACGGTGTATCCGCGACGGCCGTTGAAGAACTTCATGTGCGGGTTGGCCTGCATCTGGTTGTCCCAGCTGGCCGGCTTGTCCGAGCCGTCCTTGCCGCTGGTGATGGATGTGGCGACGATCTCCGTTCCGACGGTGCGGGACGCCGGGACGTCGAAGTCCTTCTTCAGGTCGAAGCCGTAGCCGACGTGCACATCGCCGGTCAGCACCATCAAGTTGCCGATCCCCGCGGCCGCGGCCCCCTTCAGGATCCGGTCCCGGGAGGCGGGGTAGCCGTCCCACGCGTCCATCGACAGTTTGAAGTCATCGGTGGGGACATTGCGCCGCTGGGCGAAGGTGACCTGCTGCGGTACGACGTTCCAGATGGCCTGTGAGGCGTGCCAGCCGTCGAGCAGCCAGCGCTCCTGGGTGGCGCCGGTCATGGTGCGCGACGGGTCCTCGGACTCCGGCCCGGGCCTCTGCCAGCCGTCGCCGTACGCCTGGTCGCTGCGGTACTGGCGGGTGTCCAGGATGTCGAATTGGGCGAGACGGCCGAACTGCAGGCGCCGGTAGAGCTTCATGTCCGGGCCGGCCGGCCGCTGCGGGGTGCGCAGCGGCTGGTTCTCCCAGAACGCCCGGTAGGCAGCGGCCCGGCGCAGCAGGAACTCCTGAGGCGGTACGTCGTTCTCCGGGGTGTCGCCCGCGTAGTTGTTCTCGGTCTCGTGGTCGTCCCAGGTGACGACGAAGGGGTGCGCGGCGTGGGCGGCGCGCAGATCGGGGTCGGACTTGTAGAGGCTGTATCGCAGCCGGTAGTCCTCCAGAGTGACCGTCTCCCGGTTGAAGTGGGAGGGAAGTTTACGGTCGGTGTAGTTACGGGCTCCGCCGGTCTCGTTGACGGCGTACTCGTAGAGGTAGTCGCCGAGGTGGAAGACAACGTCGACGTCCTCCTGGGCGAGGTGCTTGTACGCGGTGAAGTAGCCGTCGTGGTAGGCCTGGCAGGAGACGGCGGCCAGGCTCAGCGTGCTGTTGCGGGCGCTGCGGGCGGGTGCGGTGCGGGTGCGGCCGACGGGGCTGGTCCACCGACCGGTGCGGAAGCGGTAGTAGAAGACGTGGTCAGCTTGGAGGCCCTTGATCTCTACGTGGACGCTGTGGTTGAACTCCGGGTGGGCGGTGGCCGATCCGCGCCGGACGATGCGGGAGAAACGCTCGTCGCCGGCGAGTTCCCAGCGCACCTCGACACGGGACCGGGGAAGTCCGCCGCCGGTCTCGTACGGGCGGGGTGCGAGTCTCGTCCACAGCAGGGCCGAGCCGGGCTGCGGGTCGCCCGAGGCGACGCCGAGGGTGAACGGGTCCTCGCCGATCTTCCGGCCGTCCAGCTCGGCGGCGCTCGCGGTGCCCGCGGGCGGCAGATTGACCGAGAATGCGAGCGCGGCAGCGGCACCGGTGACGGTGAGGAAGCGGCGGCGTCCGAGATGCCCGACGGCATCGCGCATCTCCTGCTGGTGCGATGAGTGCGTCATCTGTCCCTCCCCTGGCTGGTGTTGTACTTGTTAAGTACCCCGGTTCAGCGCATCGAGCGGGCGTCGTGTTCGCGTCGCTCGGACGTCGCGCGGATGAGGAATGCGGCAGGAACGGGCTCACGGGGCGAAGTGCCCATAACACCGGCCGGCACATGGAGGGCGGCGTCGCGGGACTGGGTGACGAGACCCTGATCATTCTTGCCGGACGCCCGAACCTGCCTCCGGCCGTGGGCAGTTGCCACCGGACAACCACACCCGGCCAGAATGTGCACTTCCGTGCGAGTCGGCGCGTGCTGCGCTTATGATCACAGCTCTTCACCGTAACTCCATACAAGGATCACAGCATGCATATACGCGCCGCCGCGTCGATCGCCCTGGCCGCCACCACCGCTCTGGCCGGCTCACTGCTCGTCACGACCCCGGCCTCGGCCGCCTCGCACCAGGGCGGGCTGCACCTCGGCAAGATCCAGTACGACAGCCCCGGCAAGGACACCCGTACCAACGGGTCCCTCAACGCCGAGTGGGTGGACATCCACAACAACGGCAAGTCGAAGCTTCAGCTCAAGGGCTACAAGCTGAAGGACAACACCGGGTACACGTACACCTTCGGCAGCTACACCATCGGCGCGGGCAAGACCGTCAAGGTCCACACGGGCAAGGGCAAGAACACCTCGGGCCACGTCTACTGGAACCGCGGTTCGTACGTCTGGAACAACACCGGTGACAAGGCCCGGCTGATCAAGCCGAGCGGCAAGCTCCAGGACTCCTGCTCCTGGAGCAAGTCGGACAAGGGCGTCAAGAACTGCCACTGAGACCGACCGCGGTCCGGGGCACCCGTCCGGCCCACCGGCCGGAAATGCCCCGGGCCGCGGCAGGGTTGACCTGCGGTCGGCCGCACCGAGGGCCTGCTCGGCTTCTGACGGCACGCCCCCGGCACCCCACTCTGACGAAGGCTCACAAGGCGTGGCACGACGGCAACGGGCGGCTGAACAACGAACAACAATGTCCTACGGCTACGATCGCGGGCACCCCAGCGAGACCAGGAGTGCCGACCGTGTCCCAACCACGCATCGCCGTATCCATCGTCACCATGGGCGATCGCCCGCAGCAGGTCGAGGCTTTGCTGGCCTCGGTGGCCGCACAGGACGTCCGGCCGGACCGGCTCGTCGTCGTGGGCAACGGCTCACCGCTCCCGGACTTCACCGCGTTTCCCGGTCTGTCCGACCTGTCCGGCGGTGTGACCACGATCGAACTCGACGAGAACCTGGGCTGCCCCGGTGGCCGTAACGTCGCCCTGCGCAAGCTGGCGGAGTTCGGCGACGTGGATGTCGTCATCGAGCTCGACGACGACGGACTCCTGGTCGACAGCGGGGTGTTCCGCAAGGTCCAGGAGCTGTACGCCGCCGACCCGCGACTCGGCATCGTCGGCTTCCGGATCGCCGACGAGCACGGCGAGACCCAGCGCCGTCACGTCCCGCGCCTGCGCGCCGCCGACCCGATGCGGCGCGGCCGGGTCACCGCGTTCCTGGGCGGCGGCCACGCCCTCTCCATGAAGATGCTCGCCCAGACGGGGCCCTGGCCCGCGGAGTTCTTCTTCACGCACGAGGAGACGGACCTGTCGTGGCGGGCGCTCGACGCGGGCTGGGAGATCCTGTACGAGCCCGATCTGCTGCTCCAGCACCCCAAGACCTCCCCGGCCAGGCACTCCGTCTACTACCGGATGACGGCCCGCAACCGGGTCTGGCTGGCCCGCCGTAATCTGCCCCTCCCCCTGGTCCCGGCCTACCTGGGCACCTGGACCCTCCTCACCGTGGCCCGCACCCGGTCGGCGCCGGGGCTGCGCGCCTGGGCCCGCGGCTTCGCCGAGGGGGTCCGTACGCCGTGCGGGCGGCGGCAGCCCATGCGGTGGCGCACGGTGTGGCGGATGACGAAACTGGGACGGCCACCGGTCATCTGATCCGCGCCGGGGCCTGGTGGCACAGCGTCCGTCCCGAGACAGGAGTTGCCGATGTCCGTCCGCAGGATCGTCCCCAACCTTCGGACCGCCACGGGCCCCGGGGCCGAATCGGACGCCACCGCCACCGCCGCCGCAATGAAGCGGAACGCGGAGTTCTACGGCTTGCTGGGCCTCCAGGAGGTCATGAACCACGGCTGGATCATGACGCTGGCCTCGCCCTCCCACCCCTCGGCTCAGATCAGCATCATGGAGGCTGACGCAACCGCCCCGGTCACACCGGACATGAGCATGGAGGTGGAGGACGTGGACGCGGCCTACGCCGCCATGCAGCAGGGCGGCGCGGAGATCGTGTACCCGTTGCACGACGAGGAATGGGGCGTACGCCGCTTCTTCGTCCGCGACCCCGGCGGCCGGGTGATCAACGTACTGGGCCATCGCTGAGTACTGGGCCATCGCTGACCGGCGCCGGCTCGGGCTATGCGGCAGGGGCCGGGCCTGCCACCGCTACCTGGGCCGGGCGCAGGAGGTGGTCGCCGACCCGGTAGCCGTGCCGCAGGACCGCGGTGCATACGGCTTCACGGGCCGCGCCCGAGGCGTGGTAGGTGATCGCCTCATGGATGTCGGGGTCGAAGGGCTCACCCGCTGCACCGACGGTCCGCAGCCCCAGCGCCGCCAACCGCTCCTGAAGCAGGTCGGAGACGGCCTCCACGGCGCCGTTGCCGTCGTCCTGCCGGCGCGCGGCATCCACGGCGTCCAGGACCGGAAGCAGGCCGGTGAGGACATTGACCACCGCGATCTCCCGTATGGCCAGGCGGTCGCGGCGCACCCGCTTGCGGTAGTTGTCGTACTCGGCCTTCACCCGCTGCAGATCCTCGGTCAGCTCCGCGATCCGCTCACGCGGCCGCGCGGCCTCCGTCCGGTCGGCCCGGCCGGCTTCCGAGCGCGCCTCACTGACGCCGGCCGGACCGGACCCGACCGGCTTCTTCGCATCCGGGCGTCGTCGGGCCCGGAGGGTGACCGGGTCTTTCGCGTCCGGGCGTCGTCGGGCCCGGAGGGTGACCGGGTCGCTTCCGCGCCGGTCGCGCACCACCAGGGGGGCCCGCTCACCCTGATCCTTGGGGTGCAGCTCTTTGCTCATCCGGTGCCTCCCTGCCGCTCGTCATCGACGATCTCCGCATCGACGACGTCCTCCTCGCCGGTGCCCCGGCCACCGGTTGTGCCACTGGCCGTGCCGCCGGCCGTGCCGCCTTCGGCGGCTTGGCCCTGAGCCTGCGCGTACAGGGCGGTGCCGATCCGCTGCGCGGCCGCGGTCGCCTTCTCGGTGGCGGTACGGATCTCGGCGGTGTCGTCGCCCTTGAGCTTCTCCTTCAGCTCGGTGAGCGCGGTCTCCACCTCCGTCTTCACGTCACCGGGGACCTTGTCCGCGTTGTCCTGCAGCAACTTCTCGGTCTGGTAGACGAGGGTCTCTGCCTGATTGCGGGTTTCGGCGGCCTCCTTGCGTTGCCGGTCCTCCTCCGCGTACTGCTCGGCCTCGCGCACCATGCGGTCGATGTCGCCCTTCGGCAGCGAGGAGCCGCCGGTGACGGTCATCTTCTGCTCCTTGCCGGTGCCGAGGTCCTTGGCGGCGACGTGCATGATGCCGTTCGCGTCGATGTCGAACGCGACCTCGATCTGCGGGACGCCGCGCGGGGCCGGCGGCAGGCCGGTCAGCTCGAACATTCCGAGCTTCTTGTTGTACGCCGCGATCTCGCGCTCGCCCTGGTAGACCTGGATCTGCACGGACGGCTGGTTGTCCTCGGCCGTCGTGAAGATCTCGGAGCGCTTGGTCGGGATCGTGGTGTTGCGCTCGATGAGCCTCGTCATGATGCCGCCCTTGGTCTCGATACCGAGGGACAGCGGGGTGACGTCGAGCAGCAGGACGTCCTTGACCTCGCCCTTGAGGACACCGGCCTGGAGCGAGGCGCCGATGGCGACGACCTCGTCCGGGTTCACACCCTTGTGCGGATCCTTGCCGGTCAGCTCCCTCACCAGTTCGGTCACGGCCGGCATCCGCGTCGAACCGCCCACCAGGATCACGTGATCGATGTCCGACACCTTGATTCCGGCGTCCTTGACCGCGTTGTGGAAGGGGCCCTTGCAGCGCTCCAGCAGAGCCGCCGTGAGCTGCTCGAACTGGGCACGCGTCAGCTTCTCGTCCAGGTGCAGCGGACCTTCTGCCGACGCCGAGATGTAGGGCAGATTGATCGTCGTCTCGGTCGCGGACGACAGCTCGATCTTCGCCTTCTCCGCGGCCTCGCGCAGACGCTGCACCGCCATCTTGTCCTTGGACAGGTCCACGCCGTAGCCGTTCTTGAACTGCTTCACCAGGTGGTCGACGACCTGCTGGTCCCAGTCGTCACCGCCGAGGTGTGTGTCGCCGTTGGTCGCCTTCACCTCCACCAGGCCCTCGCCGATCTCCAGCAGCGATACGTCGAACGTGCCGCCACCGAGGTCGAAGACGAGGATCGTCTGGTCGTTCTCCTTGTCCAGGCCGTAGGCCAGCGCCGCGGACGTCGGCTCGTTGATGATCCGCAGCACGTTCAGGCCCGCGATCTGCCCCGCCTCCTTGGTCGCGGTGCGCTGGGAGTCGTTGAAGTACGCCGGCACGGTGACCACCGCGTCCTTCACGTCCTCCCCGAGGTATGCCTCGGCATCGCGCTTCAGCTTCTGCAGCACCCGCGCGGAGATCTCCTGCGCGGTGTACCGCTTGCCGTCGATGTCACCCGACTCGGGGAAATGCCACTGAGCATCCCCCATGTGCCGCTTGACCGACCGCGCGGTACGTTCGACATTTGTCACGGCCTGCCGCTTGGCGACCTCGCCGACCAGCACCTCGCCCGTCTTGGCGAACGCCACCACCGACGGCGTGGTCCGTGCGCCCTCGGTGTTCGGAATGACCGTCGGCTCACCGGCCTCGAGCACAGACACCACAGAGTTCGTCGTTCCCAGGTCAATGCCCACTGCCCGTGCCATCACTGCCTCCGTTCCCAGCACTCGACGCCTGTCACAGATCAAACTGAGCAGACCCGAGTCGGCTATTGATCGATTCGGTCTCCGTCCGCTGATTCACCTCTCGGTCCCGCAGCCGTGTGGCGTTCGGGCTCCGCTGCTGCGGTGTCCTGTTCACGGTGCGGCGTCGTCCATGTACGGCGGGCCGCTGCACCCGACACGTTCTCGGCAGAACTCAGGAGATGGTCGCGATGTGCGGGCACCAAAGGCGTGACCTCGAGCGTGGTGGTCATCGGAGAACTCCTCCGAGGAGCGGCTCTGCGGAGGCCGTAGGGGTTTTGTTCCCCACGATGGAAAGAGTACGCGCGGCGGGAACCGGATCAGGGGATCGTCCAGCGAGTGAGCGGTGCCGGGCCGTCGGTGTCAGGTGGCGGTTCGGCGGAGGTCGCCGCTGCTCCGGCGGGTATGCGCTCCGTCCGCGCGCTCAGATTTTCGGCGGCCAGCACCCGTAGTCGACCGCGGGAAGCCCGATGTACGCGCGCAGCCCAGCGTGAGTAGCCGGAAGTCCGTAGGTGGTGAGGTCCTCGCCGATGTCACCTGCCGTGTTCCACCATCCTTCGCTGAGGTCGGCGAGGGCATACAAAAGCTGCTGCTGGGGTCGGGGGAGGCTCGCGTACGGGGGGCGGGGATCGGGCAGGGGGCTGGGGAACAGGTCCGGCAGGACCGCCTTCGCCTTGAACGCCCTTTGCGGCGTGTTGACGGACGGCAGGCAAGCGGCGACTGCGGCGCGTGAGGTGGGGGAAGGCGGAAGGGCGAGCAGAACGTCAGCGGTGTGGCCGTGGAAGTCGCCCAGGCTGTAGTCGGTCGCGGGCACAGGCGCAGGAGTCGCGGCTGCGGCAGCGAGTTCGGCAACGGCCCGGTCGAGAAACGGACCATTGAGTTCCGCGGCGGCGCCTCGGGCGGTCTGGGCGATGGCTATGGCGGCAGCCCAGCGTACGAGGCCGTCCTCGGCGTCCAGACTGGCGGTGAGGGTCCCCGGGAGAGCCGTCGTGCCGAGGATGCCTACAGCCACAAGCGAGGTGGCCTTCGCGACGGCATCGTCCTCATGCGCAGCAAGGCCGAGCAGGAGGGGCAGGGAGGTGTCCGCCAGTTCGGGAAACCAGGTCAGCAGGTAGGCAGTCCTGGTTCGGACTCGGGGATTCTCATCGTCCAAGAGACCGCGCAGGGCTGGAATTTCGGCAAGTACGGCGTTGTACGAACGCATCGAAGAGTCACGGGCATCGATCGGATTGCCGGCCGCCACCCAGTCCCGTATGTCTTGTAGGTTCCGGCGCCGCTGCTCGTCCTGCTCGGCGGCCAGCGCCTCCTCGTACAGCGGGAGGAGCTTGTCGGAGGAGTTCTCGGCGGCCTCCGCGCGCCAAGCGCCGATGTCGGCCCCGTCGATGATCTCGCGCTCCTCGTCCCAGTTGACCGCGAGGCCGGTCAGGAGCGCCAACGCGTGCTCACGCGCCGGATCCGAGCCGGCGAGAGCGATCCGGGCAAGGAACGGCACGGCGTACGGAGATGCCTGACAGCGGGTTCCCTGGTGCGCGAGATGATCGAACAGGCTGCTGACGGCCTGCTGTCGTGCCTGCTCGTCATCTCCGCACAGGGCGCGCAGTTGGCCGGGCACATCGGCGGCCATCCCGTAGGCGTGGTTCAGGTTCGCCCAGTCCACTTCGTCCAGGCCGTTCAGCAGGTTGTCGTCCGCAGTGATCACGGCCGCATGATGTCAGAGTCCTCCGATACCGGTACCCCTCTCCGATCCCCTCGGTGAGTGGTCGCTGGCAGTTCGCGCAGAGGGTTGCCGGCTTCCGGGGTAGCCAGGACGGGGGCCGCGTCGTCCCCGGTGACACGCTCCGTGCCATAGCCCACAACCAGGACCGCCACGACAGGCACCAGGATCCGGGCGCTCCTTCTCGTCAGTCCCACCAGAATCTCCATGCCGTCGACCGGACCTCGCCGTCGCCGAGCACCGGCAGGTCCGGAAGCCCGTCACTGCAGTACGCGAAACGCTCCACCGCCGCACGGGCGGCAGTGGCGGGGGCGAGAGGCGGTCTCCGCACGACGAGTCGCATGCGACTGCCGTCCAGAAAGAACAGGTCGGCGCCGAAGCGCTCGTGCCAGCTGCGCAAGAACGCCACATGGTCGGCGGGCAGCAGCAGCCGACCGGTGGGCTCGCTCCACCAATTCGGGGCGTCCGGGAACCCGGGGAGCAGAGCCGGGATCTCATGGCCCTGCTTCGCCTCCACGAGGCACAGCCACAGCTCCGGTGCGTTCCCGAGGGGCATGCCCTCCCAGATATCGGCCTCCTGGGGGGTGGCGACAGCCTCTTTCAACGCGTCCGCGAGCCGCTCGGGAACGAGCTCGTCGAGCCATTCCTCGACATCCTCCTCGTCGGCCATCGCGAGGATGTCGCGCACTGCCGCCATAACAACCTCCTCCACGACCGCGTCGGGGTCACGCGCCAAGGCAGCGGCAAGCGCCTCACGCCCGCCCGCGCCGAGCCGCCCGGGCGGGTCCGGGACCAGACCGTTCGGGTCGCGCCGCGTGACGACCGGATACCGGCCGGTGACGTGACGCCGGTCAAGCCACAACTGCCACACGGCGAGGGCGTCGGGATGCCGGACAGGGAACCCCATGACGTGGACCCCGTGGGCCGAGACGGCGGCCCTCACCCGACCCGGCGAGACGTCGAAGCCATGCGCCCTCATGAGGGCACTCACGTCTTCCGCCGTGAGCCCGTGCGGGTCCTTCGGCACACCAACCCCCTCGGTCGTCATCGCGGGTGGGCCAATGTTCCCGCCCGGGAGGGCGGATTCCAGCGGTCCGGACGGGGACTTTATCGTCCTCAGTGTTCAGACGGTCTGCTCGATGCGCTCGAAGATGTCCGCGTCCGTCTCCTGCTGCCAGGCCGGAAGGTCGGCCCAGTCTGCGACGTATCCGGGCTTCGGGTCTTCGAAGTGCTTGAACATCTGGGCGGTCCAGCAGATCGCGACAAAGTGGCCCTTCTGCTCGCGGGTAAGCCGTGTGGCGTGTCCTTCGCTGACCTTGATGAAGTCGCGAACCTGTCCGTACACGGCCGCGGCGGCTTCGCGCTCCCACTCGGGCGTCTCATCCCACGGCGTGACGTAGCCGGGCTTCGGTTCACCTGGGTAGTGCCTGGTCACACCGGCGATCCACGCCTCGCGGAAGATCCGACCGTCGCTCATGCACGTGTCCCTCTCGTCATGCGGTACGCAAAAGCGCCGCGATTCGGTGATCAAGGTTCGAGACTCGGCTATCGGACATGAGCGGAGCAAGACGCCCTCGGAGTCCGTCCAGCTTCTTACCGATGAAGCCCGAGTTCGACTGGCCGGCCAGGCCGATCGCAGCCTCTGCGCAGTGCACGACTTGGTCGATGTCGTGCCGGTGGACTCCGAGGACGGCAAGGTCGCTCAGTACGGCAGCGCGGCGGCGCAGCGACAGAGGCTGGGCGAGGGCTGCGGTGAGAGCGTCTTCCGCGAGGTCGGGGCGGCCGAGCTGGAGGTAGCAGGCTCCTCGTTCCTCGGGGAGGCGGGAGCCGTCGAAGCGGAGCCAGCCGCCGTTGTGGGGGCGGCCGCCGTTGTGGGGGCGGTCGCCGAGGAAGTGCACCTTCTCGGCTTCGTCGAGGGCCCGGGTGCACTCGTCGAGGTCGCCCATGGCCGCGTACGCCTGGGCCTGGACGGCGGCGACCCAGTGGCGCGTGGACAGAGCACTGTCGCCCTGTCGGGCAATCCGAGAAGCCATCGCCAGCAGAGGCTGGGCAGCGGGCGCGCGGCGCGCGTAGAGCTCGACGTAGGCGTGTCGGGTCATGGCGCAGGCCCAGATGTCATTGTCACCACCGGCATGGGCCGCTTGGGCGGCCAGCGTGTAGCACTGGGCGGCGTCGGTGTACCGGTTGGCGTCAAAGAAGAGTTCACCGGCAAGCTGATAAACGTCAGCCGTCATCGTGCACAGTCTGGCCCTCTCCGCTGCGGTGTGCGCCTCGGCCAGGCCCTTCGTCAGGGCCTGGAGCTGCTTGCGCACCGCCGGGAGGACGGTCCGCTTGGAGTCCGAGAGAGCGTAAACCTGCCAGAGGCTGCGGTGCAGGTCCTCCCCTGTTTCCAGGAGAGCTGCCGCCGCGTGTCCTCGGGATGCCTCGTCCGAACCGGGCAAGGTGACCAGCGCACACGTGACGGCGAGCAGGCCCAGGACATCGCGGCGCTTCATATCGTCATCATCACCGTGGAGAAGGAGGGGAAGGTCAGAGAGCACGGCAGTTTTGGCCGACTGTTCTTCGACAAGAAGCCCCTCCAGCTCAGAGAGGGTGACTCCTAGCAGGCCGGCAATCTTGGGCCGTTGGTGAGGCTGTGGGGTAGCACGGCTGCCCTCCCAACGGATCACGGTGGACGTGGCCACCGCGAGTGCTTCGGCGAACTCCTCCTGAGAGTAGCCCTGTGAGGCCCGCCGATCGGCAAATCGCCTACGTCTTAACGCCATTGGTCTCCCCTCACGAAGAGCACACTCCCAGCTCGCGCCACCCGATGCCCGGAAAACGCCTGGGAGATGTGCGGGGTCCGCTCTGGGAGAAGGTAACGGATCGTCGTTCACTGGTCACACGCCGCTCGGAGGTTGAAGGACCCTTGGGCGGCTCCCTCGATGCAGCGAACCGCACCCTGCCCTGTCCGAGGCCCGACCGATTGCTGCCCCATCCGAGAGGAGCGACCACATGACGACCTTCGAACCGCCCCGCAGGAACCCCGGCGCCAGCGGCCGTACGTACACGCCGCCGGATCCCCGGCCGGGCGCACCGAGCCGGGCTCTGCGGAAACGGGCGGCCATCGGCTGGGAGAAGTTCATGCGCCGCAGCGAGACCCGGCAGGAGACGAAGACGTGAACCCGGTCGGCCCCGACGGCTACGAGCAGCACCCGCTCCTGAACATGAACGTCCGCGATGTCGCCTCGCGCGGGGAGGGAGTTCTCATCGCCGTCACGCACGAACTCCACAGCCACGGCACTGTCCGGGTCGCGCACATCCGGCCCGAGAGTGGCGTCGAGTGGACGACCGCGGCCGACAACATCCAGGCCGCTCACCTCTGAGGCGTCACCACAGACTGCTCCCATGGGGCAGGCATTCCGAGTCCTGCTCACCCTGGTCAGGCCCTTCCCTGCGGGAACGTCCCGAGCCGGGTTGAGCGGTTTCTGCACCATTCCCATCTCAACGCAAGGAGTCCCATGACCACCTCCGCTGTACTCCCCACCCTCACGCGGCCGTGGGGTGCGAGCCGACTCGCGCCCTACCCGATCACCGTCCGCCGGCCCCACGCCACGGTCGCCATCGACCCCACGACGCAGCTCGGGGTGTTCCGTGATCGCGCCGGTCAGGTGGTCGAGATGGGCAAGCACGGCACCAGCTCCGGCACCGAGACCTCCACGACGACGAACTCGGACTCCCGGAACGACCAGGGTCACGACCAGGACAGCAGCCAGGACTGATGGCCGCGACCGAGAAGAGGCCAGTACTCGTGGCCACCGAGGCGGACGACATCACCGCCGACATGGTGATCAGCGAACTCAACCGGCGCGATGTGCCGGTGGTCCGGTTCAACCCCGCCGACATCGGCGAGGACCTCACGGTCTCGGCTCGGTTCGGCACCTGCCCGGCCCCTGTGGCCGGGCGGGTGCGCACCCCGTCGAGAACCGCCGACCTGACCCGGGTCCGATCGGTGTACTGGCGCCGCCCGGAGTGGCCGTCGTTTCCCCACCTGTCTCCGGACGACTCCCGGTTCGCGGCGGCGCAGGTTCGCTACGGCCTTGGGGGAACGCTCTACGCCTTGAACGGCCCGCTTTGGGTCAACCATCCGTTGCGCATCGCCGCGGCCGACTACAAACCCGCTCAGCTTTCCCTCGCCCAACAGCTCGGCTTCGCCGTCCCGCCCACCCTCGTCACCAACGACCCCGCCGAGGCACGCCAGTTCATCCGCACTCAGGGTGACGCGATCTTCAAGACGCTGCGGTGGACCCCGTACACGCGTGAGGGCGTGCCGGTGACCGGTTGGGCCGCCCCTGTCACCGCCGACGAGATCGACGACAGCGTTCGCGTCACCCCGCACCTATTCCAGGCGTGCGTGGACAAGGTCGCCGACCTCCGCATCCTGATCGTGGGCCGGTACACGTTCGCCGTGCGCATCGACTCCGGACTGTTGGACTGGCGCAAGGACTACAGCGCCCTGACGTACACCGTCGAGCACCTCCCCGACCGGGTGGACAAGGCACTGCACACCTACCTGGACTGCCTGGAGCTCGTATCAGGGAGCTTCGATCTCGCGGTGGACCGGGCGGGGAGCTACCGGTGGCTGGAGCTGAACCCCAACGGGCAGTGGGGATGGCTGGAGACGGAGACCGGCCTCCCGATGTCCGCGGCCTTCGCCGACCTACTCATGAATGGAGACCGTCGATGACCGAATCGGCATCCGAGCGGCGCCGCATGGCCGCGCTGCTCACGAGCAAGGGTGTCCTGAAGTCCCCCTGGCTGCGCGGGGCCGTTGAGACCGTGCCGCGCGAGCATTTCCTCCATCCCGGAGTCTTCCTCGACGAGGGGCGGACCTGGCGGCCCGTCACTGCCCTCGGTACGGGCCCGGACAAGTGGCTGAAGATCGCCTACAGCGTCGACACCCTCACCACCCAGCTCGACGGCCGCCTCACCGCCGACCAGGCCGGCGAACCCGTCGCGGGCGTACCCACGTCGTCTTCGACCGACCCGACCACCGTCGTCGGCATGATCGAGGCCCTGGACCTCGGGGCGGAACACCGCGTCCTGGAGATCGGCACGGGCACTGGTTATTCCACAGCCCTGATGTGCCACTACCTCGGCGAGGACAACGTCACCACGGTCGAGGTCGACCCACAGGTGGCGGCGCGCGCAGATGCCGCCCTGGAATCCGTCGGCTACTCGACCTGGACGGTGACGGGAGACGGGCTTCTCGGCCATCCGCACCGGGCGCCGTACGACCGGGTCATCGCCACCTGCGCGGTCCGCCGCATCCCATACACATGGGTCCGGCAGACGAGACCTGGCGGCATCCTCCTCAGCACAGTCGGCTCCTGGCCTTGGGGAAGCGGACTCGCCAGGGTCACTGTCGGCAATGACGGCACCGCCGAGGGCGCGATCACCGGACGTTCCTCCTTCATGCAGGCGCGGGCCCAGGCGGTGACGCCCCTGGCCGGAGACCTCTGCGCCCGCACTGCCTACGCGGACAGCGAGCGGACCACACGGGTATCCCCTCTGGCCCCGGAAGAATGGATGCCCGCGTTCCTCGCGCAGCTCGCCGCGCCCAGTGCGCAGTTCGTCCGCGCCGCCCGCGACGACGGGGCACAGTTGCGATACCTCTTCGATCCCGAGCGGGAGTCGTTCGCCGAGTTCCTCGCCGACGGCGAGACCTGGACCGTCCGCCAGGGCGGCCCCGTGGCCCTCTGGGACGAGATCGAGCGCGCCCTCATCGCTTGGCAGGACGAAGGCAGTCCAGCCATCGAGACTGTGCGGCTTCGCGTCACCAACAGATCGCACCTGTACTGGATCGATGGCAGCCCGCTGCTGCGCTGGGAGCACCGGCTCACCTGAACCGCTGCCCTCCGAAAAAGTCGCTCCCCGGGCCCGGAGGAAGCACGATGGACGACGAACCACTGTCACAGTGGGCCGAGCGCCGTGAGGCTCAGCCAGGGGGCAGACGAGTCGGGCTGTACGCCGGGTTCTGTCGCCCGGTCGCCTCGCGGCGGCCGGGGAGACGGCCATCCATCTAGGACCGGCATTGCTGCCGGCCTCGTGCGGTCTACCCGCGAACTCGGGCGGGCAGCCCTCGAACATTCGCGCAGGACCGTCTTGCGACGGCCCCTCTTGACCTTGCTCCGGGTGGGGTTTACCTAGCCGCCTGAGTCACCTCAGGCGCTGGTGGTCTCTTACACCACCGTTTCACCCTTACCGAGGACCGAAATCCCCGGCGGTCTGTTTTCTGTGGCACTGTCCCGCGGGTCACCCCGGGTGGCCGTTAGCCATCACCCTGCCCTGTGGAGCCCGGACGTTCCTCGGGGAGATCCGAAAATCCCCACGCGGCCGTCCGCCCGGCTCGTCTGCCGTGCCGACCATGCTACCCGCCTGGCCGGGGGCGCCGGACGGGGTGGCTCAGATGAACGCCTCGGTCTCCAGGTCGAAGGCGAAGGGGGCCGGAAGGGTGAGTGACTTGCCGAACGGGATCGTGCAGTGCTGACGGTAGTCGTCCCCTTCGGGGTCGCTGAACAGCGTCACCGAGGACTCCTCGCGGTCGACCAGGAGGTAGAGCGGGATGGGTCCGCGGGCGTAGCAGTGGCGCTTGTCCGTACGGTCGGCCCGGGGCTTGGTCGAGGTGACCTCGAGGGCGAGGGCCACCCCCTCGCACGGCATCCAGGGATCCGCTCCCCGGTACAGACGCAGCTCGCTGGGGGCGAAGGTGCCATCGGGGATGACGTGGTTCCTGGGGCAGCGTCCGCCGCTTTCCAGCTTCAACCCCTTGTTCCCGGAAAACTGCATCTTGGTGCGGGCGTGGGTGATGACTTGCTCCAAGATCAGGCCGATGTAGTCCTCGTGGTCCCCGTCCGGCGGCGGCGTCACAACAATCTCCCCCTCGATGAGCTCGGCCCGGAAGCCTTCCGGCGTATCCAGCGCCAGGAAGCCCTCCAGCAGGACGTCCGCCTGCGTGAGCGGTTCGTGCGGCATGGCAGTCATGTCACGCCCCTTCCTCGGTCGCTCGCCAGATTGGGGCATCGATCGATCCGCCGTCCGTGAGATGGGAGTGCTTCCCTCGATCGTGGCACAGGAGGGAGCGGAGTCGTCAGATACGGACGGGTGTGGGTGCACGCTTGACCCTGCCGCGGCGTCAACGTTTCTACTGACCGCATGCGTATCGGAGAGATTGCCGCGCTCGTCGGGGTCACCTCGCGGGCGATCCGGCACTACCACCACATCGGACTGCTTCCCGAGCCCGCGCGCCGGCCCAATGGCTATCGCGTCTACGGCGTGCGCGACGCCGTCGTGCTGGCCCGGATCCGGCGTCTCACCGAGCTCGGGCTCGGGCTGGACGAGGTACGGGATGCCCTCGCTGACGACTCCGGGCATGAACTCGTCGACGTGATCGTCGAGTTGGATGCCGACCTGGCCCGCCAGGAGGACGAGATCCGGGAGCGGCGGCGTCGGCTGGCCCGGCTGCTGGACGGGTGCGGACGGGGTGCTCGACCTCGTCGTGGGCGGCCAGACGACGGTGACCGTGGATCTCGTCGGTCCGGTCGAGTTCGTGCGGCTGCTCGGGAAGCGCGGGTGGGCGCGGACGGTGCGGTTCCACGCGGATGATCCGGGGGCCGCCGTGGCCGCGCTCACGCGGGGGCGAAGAGGACCTTCGCCGAGCCAGGATCGGCCTGGGCGAGTCTGACCCGCAGCCGCTCCCCCAGCGGGAGCCTCGCCGTGCCGCCCTCGACCCTGGCGACGACGGCCGGGTCGTCGATGTGGACGGTGCCCGTGGTGGGCTCCTGCTCCTTCACGTCGACCACATACGCGTCGAAGACCTCACCGACCCGGTCCTTGAGCAGCGCTGCCTCGACGACGTCGACGCACTCGCGCTCCACCGTGTTGGCGCGCCTGGCTCCGTCCGCCATCTCCCTCGGCAGGCCGGGCAGCGCGGCGAGGACCCACTCGGGCGGGTCCTGTTCCGCGACGGCGGCGAGGCACAGCTCGGCCGCGTACCGGTCGACAAGGCGGCGCAGCGGGGCGGTGCAGTGCGTGTAGAGGTCGGCGACGGCGGCGTGGACGGCGAGGGTGGGGAGTTCGCCGTGGTCGAAGACGGTGTAGCCGGCGCCTCGCAGCAGGGTGGTGCACTCCTGGAGGAACGCGGCGTGGTTGGTCCTCCTCGGGTCGAGGGAGCGGACGACCTGGGCGTACGGGACATGGTGCGGCCAGTCGATGTGCAGTGCTTCGGCCGAGCGCCGGAGCCGGGCGACGGCGCCGTCCGGGGCGACCGGCAGGGTCCGCAGAATGCCGGTGCCGGTCTCCGTCATGAGGTGGGCGGCGGCCATGCCGGTCAGGAGGGAGATCTGGGCGTTCCAGCCGTCGGCGGGCAGCGGGGCGCGGTATTCCAGGCCGTACGCGCCGTCGTGCTCGACGATCTCCTGCTCGGGCACATTGAGGGAGATGCCGCCGCGGGCGACCTCCTGCTCCTCGCGGAGCCGTCCGATGTCCCGGAGCAGCGCCAGGGGCTCTTCGGCGGTGCCGGTGTCGATCTGGCGCTGGACGCCCGCGTAGTCGAGCTTGGCGCGGCTGCGTACGAGGGCACGGCGTACCGAGGTGGACACGGCACTGCCCTCGGAGTCCAGGTCGATCTGCCAGAGCAGGGCGGGGCGGGTCTGTCCGGGAAGGAGGCTGGCGGCGCCCTCGGAGAGCAGGGTGGGGTGGAGCGGCACCTTGCCGTCGGGGAAGTAGAGGGTCGTCACCCGGCGGTGGGCCTCGGTGTCGAGTGCGCCGCCGGGGCGTACGAAGGCGGCGACATCGGCGATGGCGTAGTGCACGCGGAAGCCGTGGCGGCGGCGTTCGAGGTGCATGGCCTGGTCGAGGTCGGTCGATGTGAGGGGGTCGATGGTGAAGAACGGCAGGTCCGTCGTGTCCTTGTGGGCCGACACCGCCGGAGCCCCCGCGGCCTGCGCCGCCTCGGCGAGGACGTCGGGCGGGAAGCCGTGGGGCAGTTCGAGCTCGGTGCGCAGCTTGCACAGGGCCGCCCTCAGCGGGGTGTCGGCCGGCCCGGTCATATGGAGATGGCGGCTGGGCATGGATCGAGCGTATGGCGGGGCGGGCCGGGCGGCATCCCGGGTGGCGGCGACCGTGCGTGCCGGGCGTCGCACGGAGGATGGCGGTTCGACGACCGGCACCGGGCCTGTCCGGTCCTGATCCGCGGGACGGGCCCCGGTGCGGTACTGGTGCCCCCGTACTCTGGGGCCAGGGCCTTCTCAGCCCTTTCACCTGTGCGTACGTACGAAGGAGAACCGCCGTGCTCGTGCTGTTGCCGCCCTCCGAAGGAAAGGCCGCGTCGGGGCGCGGGGCACCCCTGAAGCCGGAGTCGCTGTCGCTGCCGGGCCTGGCCGCGGCGCGGGCCGCGGTCCTCGACGAGCTGGTCGAACTGTGTGCGGCGGACGAGGAGAAGGCCCGTGAGGTGCTCGGGCTGAGCGAGGGGCTGCGCGGCGAGATCGCGAAGAACGTCGAGCTGCGGACGGCAGGGACGCGTCCGGCCGGGGAGATCTACACGGGGGTGCTGTACGACGCCCTGGATCTGGCTTCCCTGGACACGACGGCCAGGCGGCGGGCCGGAAAGTCGCTGCTGGTCTTCTCCGGGCTGTGGGGCGCCGTGCGGGTGGGAGACCGGATTCCTTCGTACCGTTGCTCGATGGGCGTGAAGCTGCCGGGGCTGGGCGCGCTCGGGGCGTACTGGCGTGACCCGATGGCGGAAGTCATGCCGGAGGCGGCCGGGGACGGGCTCGTACTGGACCTGCGGTCCTCCGCGTACAGCGCGGCCTGGAAGCCTAAGGGTGAGGTGGCCGAGCGCACGGCGAGCGTGCGGGTGCTGCACTCCCAGATGGTGAACGGGGTCGAGAAGCGCTCCGTGGTCAGCCACTTCAACAAGGCGACGAAGGGGCGGATGGTCCGCGATCTGCTGGTGACGGGCGCACGGCCGAAGGGCCCCGCGGAGCTGGTGGAGACCCTGCGGGAGCTCGGGTACGTGGTGGAGGCCGAGGCCCCCGCACGGGCCGGGCGGGCGTGGTCGCTGGATGTCGTGGTGACCGAGATTCACTGAGCCGGGAAAGCCATCGCATCGGCGGCGCTGCGCGCTGATCCACCAGGGATGCTGATCCCCCAGGGATTACGGGACAGCCCTTACCTCAGATGCGACGTGTCGTTCAGCAGCCTGAGTGACACGTTCCCGTCCGAGTAGTACGCCACCGCGGACACCGAGGCCGCCGAGAGTTCCATACGGAACATGGCTTCCGGCGGGGCGCCCAGCGCCAGCCGTACCAGGGTCTTGATCGGCGTCACGTGGGTGACCAGGAGGACCGTGCGGCCCGCGTAGCGGGCGGTGAGGCGGTCACGGGTGGCCGCGACGCGGCGGGCGACCTCGGCGAAGCTCTCGCCGCCCCCGGTGGGGGCCGCCTTCGCCGAGGCGAGCCAGGCGTCCAGGTCGGGGCCGTAACGCTCACGTACCTCGGCGAACGTCAGGCCTTCCCAGGCGCCGAAGTCCGTCTCGCGCAGGCCGTCCTCGATCCGGACCTCCAGGCCGAGCCGGGCCGCCACCGTGGCCGCTGTTTCGCGGCAGCGGCGCAGCGGGGAGCTGACGATCTCCTCGATCGTGCCGCGGGCGGCCAGCGACTGGGCGATGCGTTCGGCCTGGTGGCGGCCGGTGGCCGAGAGTTCGGGGTCGCTGCCGCCGCTGCCCGAGAACCGTTTCTCGGGGGTGAGGGCCGTCTCGCCGTGCCGGAGCAGTACGAAGGTGGTGGGCGCCCCGAGATCGGGTGCCGCGGCCCAGCCCACCCGGGGTGCGGCCGGGGATGCGACGGCGGTGGCCGCGGTCGGTGCCGTGCCCGTTCCGGCTCCCGGCCGGGAGGCCAGGGCCGCGCGGGCCCTGGCCGCGCCCGCTGCCGCGTCGCCGGGCGGGCCCGAGACGGACGGCAGGCCGGCGGCCGTCGAGGGCCGGGGGGTGTCGAGGGCGGCCGTCGACGACGACGGCTCCCACTGCTTGCCGCGCCTGCCCGCGTCCATCGCCTCGTTGGCGAGCCGGTCCGCGTGCTTGTTCTTCTCGCGCGGGATCCACTCGTACGTGACGGCGGCGGCCGGCAGAATCCCGGCGGCCTCCGCCGCGAGCGGCTTCATGTCGGGGTGCTTGATCTTCCAGCGGCCCGACATCTGTTCCACGACCAGCTTGGAGTCCATCCGGACCCGCACCTGGAGCGCACCGTCCGCCGGGGCGTCCGGCACCAGCGCCTTCGCCGCCTTCAGCCCCGCGATGAGGCCCTTGTACTCGGCGACGTTGTTCGTCGCGACGCCGATGTACTCGGCGGCCTCGGCAAGGGTCTCCCCCGTCATTGGGTCGATGACGACCGCACCGTAACCGGCGGGCCCGGGGTTGCCCCGGGAACCGCCGTCGGCCTCGATGACGAACTGGCGCGGCGGGGTCATTACAGGCCCGACTCCGCCGTACGGACCAGGATGCGGCGGCAGTTCTCGCACCGTACGACGGTGTCCGGGGAGGCCGCCTTCACATCGTTGACCTCGGTGATGTTCAGCTCCAGCCGGCAGCCCTCGCAGCGGCGCTGGTAGAGGCGGGCGGCGCCGACCCCGCCCGACTGGGCGCAGAGCTTGTCGTACAGCTTGAGCAGGTCCGCCGGTACGGAGCCGGCGACGAGTTCGCGCTCCTTCGTGACGGTCGCGGCCTCCTCGTCGAGCTCCTTGGTCGCGGCGTCACGGCGGGCGATCGCGTCGTCGGCCTTGGCCTGGACGGCGGAGACCCGGTCGGACAGCTCGGTGACGCGCTCCTGGGCGGACTCGCGGCGCTCCATCACTTCGAGGACGACGTCCTCCAGGTCGCCCTGGCGCTTGGCCAGCGAGACGATCTCGCGCTGGAGGCTCTCCAGGTCCTTGGGCGAGGTGATCGCACCGGAGTCGAGGCGCTGCTGGTCGCGGGCGGCACGCTGGCGCACCTGGTCGACATCCTGTTCCGCCTTGGTCTGTTCGCGGGCGGTGTCGCTCTCCTCGGTCTGCGAGGCGACCAGCAGGTCGCGCAGTTGCGCGAGGTCGCTGGTGAGCGACTCGATCTCGGTGTGCTCGGGCAACGACTTGCGCCGGTGCGCAAGCTGCGACAGACGTACGTCGAGGGCCTGGACGTCGAGGAGTCGGATCTGGTCGGCGGGCGCGGCGTTCAGTTGGGGGCTCCAGAAGAGTGGTGGGTGGTGGTGGTCCAGGGGTCGGTGACCTGCTTCGAGACATGGACCCGAAGGTCCCATCCGTGGCGGTCGGAAATCGCGTCGAGCTGCGCCGCGGCCTGTTCGCACCAGGGCCACTCGGTGGCCCAGTGTGCGGCGTCGATCAGGCCGAGCGGGGAGTGCTGGATGGCCTCGGAGGCCGGGTGGTGGCGCAGGTCGGCGGTGAGGAAGGCGTCGACGCCGGCGGCGCGTACCGCGTCGAAGAGGCTGTCTCCGGAGCCGCCGCTGACCGCGACGGTGCGCACCGTCGCCGCCGGGTCGCCCGCGAGCCGGATGCCCTGCGCGGTGGCCGGCAGCCGGCTGGCGGCGCGGGCGGCGAAGTCGGCCAGGCTCTCGGGGTGGTCGAGCACACAGATCCGGCCGAGGCCGCGACGGCCCTTGGGGTCGGTCGGATCCGGTACGAGGGGTCCCTCGACGCGCAGGTCGAGCGCACCGGCGAGGGCGTCGGAGACGCCCGGGTCGGCGGTGTCGGCGTTGGTGTGGGCGACGTGCAGCGCGATGTCGTGCTTGATGAGCGTGTGCACGACCCGGCCCTTGAAGGTGTCGGCCGCGACCGTCGTCGTGCCCCGCAGATAGAGCGGGTGGTGGGTGACGATCAGCTGGGCGCCGAGTCCGAGCGCCTCGTCGACGATCTCGTGGACGGGGTCGACGGCGAAGAGCACGCGGTCGACCTGCGAGGCGGGGTCTCCGCAGACGGTGCCGACCGCGTCCCAGCCTTCGGCCCGCTCGGGCGGCCAGAGAGCGTCGAGCTCGGCGATGACTTCAGACAGACGGGGCACAAGGAAAAGGCTACCTGCCCTGTGTGCCCCGCTGCCCATGGCTTCGTCGACCCGTACCGACGGGCCGACAGCCTGCAAAATGAATGGTTACTTCACGAGGTCGGCGCGGAGGTCGTCGAGGACCATGTTCGCGGCCGTGACACCGAGGCCGAGGTACCAGGTCTCGTCGGAGACGTCCTTGGCCCGGCCGGCCTTGACCGCATCGAGGTTCTTCCACAGCGGGTTGGACTGGGTGGTGTCGCGCTCGGTGGCCTTCACGTCGCCGTAGACACCGGTGAAGATCCAGTCGGCGTCGGCCTCGTCGATCCTCTCCGGGCTGATCTCCACGGCGAGTTCGTTGATCTGCTGGTTCTTGGGCCGCGGCAGGCCGACGTCCTCCAGGATGGTGCCGATGAAGGACGCCTTGGCGTAGAGGCGGATCCGGTCCGGCATGTAGCGGACCATGGAGATGGTCGGCTTGTCCGGGCCGATGTCCTCGCCGAGCTTCCTGGCGCTCGCCTCGTAGGCGGCGAGCTCGCTCTCGGCCTTGGCGGTCTTGTCCAGCGCCGCGGCGTTGAGGAGGTAGTTCTCCTTCCAGGTGAAGCCCGGGCGGATGGAGAACACGGTCGGCGCGATCTTGGAGAGCGCGTCGTACTTGTCGGCGGCGCGCAGCTGGCTGCCGAGGATCAGGTCGGGCTTCAGGCCGGCGATCGCCTCAAGGTTGAGGCTGTTGATCGTGCCGATGTTCTTCGGGTTGCCCGCTTCCTTCTTCAGGTACGAGGGGATGGCCGCGGCGCCCTCGGAAGGGGCATAGCCGACCGGCTTCACACCCAGCGAGACGACATTGTCGAGCTCGCCGACATCCAGCACGACGACGCGCTTGGGGGCGGACTTGATCTCGGTCTTGCCCATGGCGTGGGTGACGGTCCGGGGGAACTGGCCGGGCTTGGCGTCGGTCCCGTACTCCGCCGTCTTCTTCGCGGCGTCGGCGAAGTCCTTGCCGCCCGTCGCGACGGCCGCCTTCTTGTCACCGCCCCCTTCGGACTCGGCCGAGCCGCCCGAGCCTCCGCTCCCGCAGGCCGAAAGGGAAAGGGCGGCAGCCACTGCCAGGCCGACTGCGGCAGTGCCGCGGCGACGAAGGGACATCACTTGCTCCAGTCGAAGATCACACAGATTTAACTTAGGGATGCCTTACCTTACTCACCCCTCTCGCGCCGAGCACAGGCGCCCCCTCCCCCTCGGGTGAATCCAGGCATCACCACCCTTATGTGTGAAGTGGTGGGCCTCGTGTCGTTCGGCAGGAAGTGCGAAAACTAACTTCGGTTGCCGGAGGTGACCAGTTCATGACTGTCTGTGCCATCGAGAACGGGACCGCGGGGGCGGCCGGGGCCGCCAGGGATGCGGTCCTGGAGGACGACGAGCCGGACGCACCCGGGAAACCGGCCGGCTTCGACATGCCCGGCCGGGACGGAGCGGACGGCGTGCCCGAGCGGTCCGGCGTGCCGGATGAACCCGGCGTGCCCGCCCAGGCAGCCCTCGCCCCGCCCGCGTTCACGATCGCCGCGGACGGTTCGTACGCCGCCCGGCTCGCCCTCCGCAACGTCGCCGCGGAGGCGTCCGGCGAGGCCGCGCAGGCGTGGTTCGTGGAGCGCTGGACGCTCGACGGACACGAGCCGTACGCCGTGCCGCTCCCCCTCGATCAGCCGGAGGAGCCGGACTCCCAGGTGCTGCCGCTGACCGACGGACGTGTACTGATCCGGCGCCAGGTCGCGGACCGGCACGCGTTCTCGCTGCTCTATCCGACCGGCCCCGGCACCGGTGAACTGCCGCTCGGCGCCGTCCGATGCGCGAATCCGACCCTGCTGCCGCCGTCACCGGACGGTGCGAGCGCGTACGCCCTGTCGGTCGGTGCGCGCTCCACCGCCATCTGGCTGGTGGCGGGCGGCGCCTACGGCCCCGAACTGGTCGCCCAGGTGCCGGGGCGCTGCTTCGGCGGGGTCTGGCTGGACCGGGCGGGGCGGATGCTGGCCCTGGACCGGGAGATGCCGGGCGGCGGGCCGGTCAAGGCGGTCGCCGTGGATCTACAGCGGGGCGGTGAGGTGACACCGCTGCTGCAGATCGCGCCGGAGAGCGACGACCGGCTGCTGCTCGCCGACGCGGACAGCGGACTGCTGCTGATCCGCTCGAACGCGCCGGGGCACGACCGGCTCGGGTGGGGGGTGCTGGGCAGCTGCCTGCCGGTGCGATTCCCCGAGTGCCTGCACCCGGCCGATGTGGCGGTGACGCCGTTCGCCGTACAGCCGGGACAGATGCTGATGCCGGAGAGCTGCGCGGTGGCCCTGCGGATCGACGGGGCGGCGGGCAGCTGGCTCGGGGTGTGGCGCCCGGCGGGACGCCGACTGCATCAACTCGCCGCCCCCCAGGGGTGGCAGGCCGGATGCGGGGTGTGGACCCGGGGCGGCGTACTCAGACTTCCGTATGCCAACGAGAACGTGGCGTGCGGGGTGGCGCTGCTGGAGGCGCCGGTGGACGGGGAACACGGCGCGGGAGCGGCGGCGGAAGCGGGTCCGGAAACGGCTGCGGGAAGCGGTATGCAACCGTCCGCTGCCGCTGCGCCTCTTGCTGTGTGCAAGCCGATTCCACTGGGGCAGGCGCCTCTCGTGCGGCGCACGGCGCCTGGTTAAATTTCCTGGCCTGGGCTGCGCAGCCGTCATCGCGCGGTCGCCGACGGTGACCGTGCCGTGTCGCGGTGGCGTGATCGGCCCTGGTGACACACACGCAAGCGATCACAACGGGGGACTTCCCACATGTCTGAAGCACGAACCGATACGACCCAGACACGTCCGGCAGGGGCGGACGCGGAACGGGCCGAAGCCGACGGCGCCGGAAAGCACCGAGGGGGTGTGTCGACGGACGACACGGCGGCACAGCCGCACGGCCGCCACCGCCGCCCCTCCGAGGGGGACAGCCGGGCGGCCTGACCGCGCGGAACGTCAACGAGGGACGGTTGGGCCCCGGCTGCCGGTCTTCGGGCTGCCGGGGCCCAACCGTTTCCGTTGCGGTCAGCCGCGCTTCAGACCGAGCACCTCCGCCGCGGCGAAGGTCTCGCCCGCCGGGCGGCCCTCGTAGTACGGGGAGATCAGCTCGTCCAGCTCGTCGAAGGAGAACGTCTCCTTCGACGAGTCGAACTTCGCCGCCACCCTGGGGCGTTCGACGATCGCGACCATCCCGCCGTGCACGACGAGCAGCTGCCCGTTGACCTTGGCCGCCGCCGGGGAGGCCAGATAGCCGACCAGCGGCGAGACATGCTCGGGAGCAAGCGCGTCGAGCCGGCCGTCCGTCGGTTCCTGGAAGCCCGCGAAGACGTCCTCGGTCATCCGGGTGCGGGCCCGCGGGCAGATGGCGTTGGCGGTGACGCCGTACTTGGCCAGGGCCAGGGCCGTGGAGGTGGTGAGGCCGACGATGCCGCCCTTGGCCGCCGCGTAGTTCGGCTGGCCCGCCGAACCGGCCAGGAACGCCTCCGACGAGGTGTTGACGATCCGGCCGTACACCGGGCCGCCGGACTCCTTGGAGCGGGTGCGCCAGTGGGATGCGGCGAAATGCGTGGTGTTGAAGTGGCCCTTGAGGTGAACCCTGATGACGGAGTCCCACTCGTCCTCGGTCATCGAGAAGACCATCCGGTCGCGCAGAATGCCCGCGTTGTTGACCAGGATGTCGAGCTTCCCGTACGTGTCGACGGCCAGTTCCACCAGGGCGCGGGCCTGCTCGTGGTCGGAGACGTCACCGAGGTGGGCGACCGCCCGGCCGCCCGCCGCCCGGATCTCCTCGGCGACCTCCTCGGCCGGGGTCGCGGACGCCTCGCCGGAGCCGTCGCGGCCCGGCTGCCCGTAGTCGTTGACGACAACGCAGGCGCCGAGCCGCGCCAGTTCCAGCGCTTCGGCGCGTCCGAGGCCGCGGCCCGCGCCCGTGACGATCGCGGACATGCCGTCCAGGGGAAGTGACATCGGAATCTCGCAGTCCTCTCAAGTGGGGGCAAGGGGGGGCAAGGTGGGAGCAGGGCGGGAGCAGGGTGAGGGTCAGAGTTCGACGCAGGTGCGCAGCGACTCGCCTGTCCTCATCTGGTCGAGGGCGTCGTTGATGCCGTCGAGCCGCACCCGGTGGGTGATCATCGATTCGAGGTCGATCCGGCCGGCCCGCCAGAGTGCGATGGCCCGTTCGTACGACCGGAGCACATCGCCTCCGCCGTACATGGAGGGCAGGATCCGCTTCTCGTCGAAGAACAGCTCGAACATGTTGACCTGGAAGTTGTCATCCATCGCACCCGCGCCGACGATGCAGAGGGTGCCGCCGCGCCGGGTGTTCTCGTAAGCCGTACGGGCGGTGGCCGACTTGCCGACGACCTCGAAGACGTAGTCGAAGCCCTCACCCGCGGTGATCCGCTGCTTGGCGTCGGTGAATTCGTCCGGGGACACCGCCTCGGTCGCGCCGAAGCGCAGTGCCGCCTCGCGCCGGGAGGCGACCGGGTCCACAGCCACGATCTGGGCGGCGCCCTGCACCCTGGCGCCCTGGATCGTGGAGATGCCGACTCCGCCGCATCCGATCACGGCGACCGATGAACCGGCCTCCACCTGTGCGGTGTTGACGGCCGCGCCCAGCCCGGTGGTCACCCCGCAGCCGATCAGCGCCGCGATCTCGAACGGTACGTCGTCGGGGATCGGTACCGCGCAGCCCGCGCCGACGACGACCTCCTCGGCGAAGGTGCCGGTGCCCGCGAAGCCGAAGACATCTCCCCCGGGGCGTTTGAAGTTGGGCGTTCCCGCGTTCATGAAGCCTGCCAGGCAGAGCTGGGTCTGGCCGCGTTTGCAGGACGGACACGCCCCGCATGCGGGCAGCCAGCAGACCAGCACCCGGTCCCCCGCGTTCAGCCCGGTGACGCCGTCGCCGATGTCGATGACCTCGCCCGCGCCTTCATGGCCCGGGATGAAGGGGGCGGGCTGCGGCAGCACGCCGCTCATCGCGGAGACATCGGAGTGGCACAGTCCGGTGGCCCGGATGCGGAGCCTGACCTTGCCGGGGCCGAAGCCCACCGCCTCGACGTCGTCGAGGACTTCCAGTTTGTCCTGGCCTATCTCGTGCAGAACGGCTGCGCGCATGGTGCGGCTCCCCTCATGGGCCCGTGGACCTCTCGGAGTTGATTCACATCACTGCTTCAGGAGTGTTCGACGAAGGTGTCGCCGAGGACCGGGGCGTCGTCCCGCTCGACGGCTCGCACCTCGACCCGGACCTGGTTCTCGCCGGTCCACATCTGGATACGGAGGGTTTCGCCGGGGAAGACGACGCCGACGAAACGGGTGCGGTAGGAGCGGATACGGGTCACATCGCCGCCGAGCACCGTGTCGGTGACGGCCTTGAGTGTCATGCCATAGGTGCACAGCCCGTGCAGGATCGGCCGGTCGAAGCCGGCCAGCCGGGCGAACTCGGGGTCGGCGTGGAGCGGGTTCCAGTCCCCGGAGAGGCGGTACAGCAGTGCCTGGTCCGGGCGGATCGGCCGCTCCACCACGTGGTCGGGGGCGTCGGCGGGGTAGGCGATCCGCTCGGAGGGGCCGCGTTCCCCACCGAAGCCGCCCTCGCCCCGGACGAAGATCTGGGCGTCGTTGGTCCACAGCGGGCCCTCGTCGTCGGCGGCCTCGGTGCGCAGCACCAGCACGGCCGCCTTGCCCTTGTCGTACACGGCGGCGACCTTCGAGGTCTGCACGGCGCTGCCCTTCACGGGGATCGGCCGGTGCACCCGTACGCTCTGCCCGCCGTGCAGGACGGCGGCAAGGTCGATGTCGATGCCGGGCGAGGAGAGTCCGCCGACGACGCCCATGCCGGCTCCCGCGACGGTGGCGAAGGAGGGCAGCACCTGTAGCCGGGACTCCAGGGTGTAGCGGAGCTCGCCGGGGTCGGTGGCCGGGTCGGCCCGGTCGGGATCGGCGCCCGCGCCGATGCCCAGATGGTAGAGCTGGACGTCCTTGTGGCCCCAGCTGATCCGGGTGGACCGGGGTTCGGCGGCGACAGCCTTTTCGGCATCAATGGGCATGGGAAAGCTGCTCCTTGATGGTGGGAAGACCTCGGTGCGGCCGTCCGCACCGTCGGCCGCACCGAGGTCGTGCGGGGACCGGCCGTCACGCTCGTTCTAGAACGCGTTCTAGCCGATGACTCCCATGTATAACGCAGCGCCCAGCAGTTGTGAAGACTGTTGCTGACGTAGCGTCAGATCGGATTTCGGTCGCCCCCCGGAGGCCTGCGCCTGGCCCGGTTTCGGCGCGGTCTCCTGCTGTCTCGGGCGGATCTCACGCCTCCGTTCGCCGGGTTGACCCGTGGTGGTCGCAGCAGCGATGGAATATCGCGCGGTACTCCCTCGGACGCCGGCCCGTGTGTCTGGCAAAGATGCCGCTGAACGTCCCGGAATCGCGGTACCCGACGTCAGCGGCGATGGTTGCGACGGTCCTGTCGGTCGTCTCCAGCAAGTGTTTGGCTCGACGCACCCGGACCGTCTGCAGGTACGCGAGTGGCGTCTCGCCGGTTTCGTCGCCGAAGCGACGGAGCATGGTTCTCGTGCTTACGTGGAACTCCTGGGCGAGGGTGGGCAGGTCATAGCGGGCACTGAGGTTCTGGTCGAGCCACCGCTTGACGCCGAGCGAAAACTCCCTGCCCACAGCGGGTATGAGCCCCGAGTCGACATAGGAAGCCTGCGTGGAACGTGCATCATCGACAAGCGCGATACGCGCGGTGCTGCGGGCGACGCGAGGACCGTCGTGCTCGCGTATGAACTGCAGCGCGAAGTCGTACATGGCGCTGAAGGCCGCTGTGGTGGTCACCCCCCGATCGGTCACAACCAGCTTCTCCGGGCGGAGGCGCACGTCGGCGTACCGGTCGGCGAACCTGTCCGCGAACAACCAGGACGTAGTCGCTTCGTGCCCGCCGAGCAGCCCGGATTCAGCGACCAGGAAGGCGCCCACGCAGATCGATACGACAGCGGTTCCCGAGGCCGCCTGCGATCGAATCGACGCTACTTCCGGTCCCAGGTCTGCGAGTGTCGCGTCGAGATCGAGCGTGGGCGAGAGTTCGAAGCCCGGCACGATCAGGACGTCTACGGGGCGTACCGCCGGGACGTCGATGACCGAGCCGCCGGACGCGATCACACACCTCCGGGGCGAGATGACCGACACCTCGTAACCCGGCTGAACCGACCCGTGCGCCGTGGCGACGTGAGTTGCCATCGTCAGGAGGTCGGGGACTGCGAACACTTCCGACGCGAAGCAGCCGGATTGACGTGCTCCCTGGCCTAAAGTCCAGGGATTCCGGCCTGGGTCAGCTGACCCTTCCGGGGGCTTCCTGCTTCAACGCGCTGTGCCGGGACTTTCGCCCTGGTCTTACCGGCGCTCTGCGAGGCGTTTAGCGTCTCCGCCCGTCCGGCGGCGACGATACGACGTCCTTCGAACAGGACGTTGCGGGCTGCGTTGTGGTCACGGTCGTGCACGGTGCCACACGCGCCACACGTCCACTCCCTCACATGCAGCGGCTTGGGACCGTCCCGAAATCCGCAGGCCGAACAGACCTGGGAGGACGGGAAAGCACGGCCCACCTTGACGAACATGCGGCCGTGCTTGACCGCCTTGTACTCCAGCATGCCCACGAACGCGGACCACCCCGCGTCATACACGGACTTGGCGAGCCGGGTACGGCCGAGACCGGACACCGCGAGATCTTCCACATACACCGCTTGGTTGTCGCGAATGATCTGCGTGGACACCTTGTGGTGCCAGTCCCGGCGCCGGTCCGCGACCTTGGCGTGCTGGCGTGCGACCTTGATACGGGCCTTGGCCCGGTTCTTCGACCCCTTGGCCTTGCGGGACAGCTCCCGCTGAAGACGCCTGAGTTTCTTCTCCGCCCTGCGCAGGAAGCGAGGGCTGTCGATCTTCTCGCCATTGGACAGGACCGCGAACACGGACAGACCCAGGTCGATACCCGACTCCGCCTCCACCCCGGGAAGGATGTCCGGCTCGGTGTCCACCACGAAGCTGAGGAAGTACCGCCCCGAACTGTCCTTGGTAACGGTCAGGGACGTAGGCGCGGCCGGAAGCCGACGAGACCATTTCACCTTGAGATCGCCGACCTTGGCCACATACACCGTGCCGTTCTCCTTCAGAGAGAAGGCATTGGTGTTGAGGCGGATCGACTGCCGGGTGTCCTTCTTCGACTTGTACCGGGGCGCCCCGACCTTCCGGCCCTGCCGCTTTCCCTTCAAACTGTCGAAAAAGTTCCTGTAGGCGGTGTCGAGATCCCGAAGGGACTGCTGCAGAACGACCGCCGACACATCGGCAAGCCAAGCCCGTTCCCCGGTGCGCTTGGCCTCGGTGATACGAAGCCGGGACAACTGGGCCGACGTCACATACGGCAGCCCCGCCGCGTGCGCTTCCTTCCGGTCGCGCAGGCAGTCGTTCCACACCACCCGGGCGCACCCGAACGCCCGGTCCAGCGCACGGCGCTGGGAGGCATCCGGATAAGCCCGGTAGTTGTAGCGAAGCTGCACAACCAAGACCCTAGTGTGATTGGTCTCATGAATCAGGAGAACGACTAAAGGCGCCGAAGACACGTGGTTTTGTCCACTTGGTCTTCGTGACAAGGTACCGGCGCGGAGTCTTCAACGACGAGATGCTGACACGCTGCGAAGAGATCACGCGCAAGGTGTGCGAGGACTTCGAGGCGGAACCGAAGGAGTTCAACGGCGAACGCGATCACGTCCACCTCCTGATCAACTACCGCCCAAGGTCGCCGTCTCCAAACTGGTCAAACAGCCTCAAGGGCGTCTCCGCCCGCCGGATACGCCAGGAATTCACCGGCCACACCAACCACGCCATCACGCACGGACACCTTGGTCGCCCTCGCACTTCTCGGCATCCTGCGGCGGAGCACCACTGCCGATCGTCCATGAGTACATCGAGCAGCAGAAACGCCCGCTCCAAAGTGCAGGTCAGAGCAGCCCTGAGACGCATCATCCCCGGCGTGAACACCAGGACCTTCTGCAAGAGTCCCGGTAAGCCAGCACACCCACCCGCAGCGGACTCATGCGGCCCCTCCAGCACCCTTGAACGGATGGCGATATTACCGGGATACATGGCGATGCCGCCGCTTCCCAGGAGGGCGGTCACTCGTCATCATCTCGATCATGACCACCGTGCGAGGACAGAAAGACCCCTTGGACGACTTCTCGCGAAGAGTCGTCAGCGTCGATGACGTCGACAAAACCGTGTACGTTGCCGGGTCGGGACCGGCAGTCATCCTCATGCCGGAGATGCCGGGTATCAGCCCCGACGTCGCGCGGTTCGCGCGTTGGGTGCGCGATGCCGGCTTCTCCGTGTACCTGCCCTCTCTTTTCGGCGTCGACGGCGCCTATCCGCTCCCCGAGGCGGGCGAGACCATCGTTCGACGCGCTTGCGTCAGCGCCGAGTTCCGGGCGTTTGCCGGTGGCGGCACCAGTCCCGTCGTCAGCTGGCTGCGCGGCCTCGCTCGCCTGACGCACGCCGAGCGTGGCGGGCCAGGTGTCGGCGCCGTCGGTCTGTGTTTTACCGGAAACTTCGCCCTGACCACGGCCCTCGAACCCGCTGTCATCGCACCCGTGGTCAATCATCCGTCGCTTCCGCTCGACGACCCCGGCGGCCTGGAGATCAGCGACGAAGACGCTGCTGCCGTGGCTGAACGGGTAGCGCGAGACGAATTGAAGGTTCTCGCCTACCGCTTCGACAACGACAGGTGGTGTACTGGCCAGCGGTTCGCGGCCTACCGAGCACTGCTCGGGGAGGCATTCGACGGCCGCGTACTCAAAGCCGAGACGGCGAACACGAACCCTCCGCCCTTCTTCCGTGACGTCGTCGGTTGCGCCCACAGCGTCGTCACAGCACACCTCGTCGACCAGGACGGCCACCCCACTGTGCAGGCCCGGAACGAGATCATCGCCTTCCTGGCCGAGCGGCTCGGGACGCGGCCGGAATGAGTCCCTGGCGCTCCAACACCTGGCGATGCGGCGGAGCGCCGCCCCTTCCCGACGTGATCTGACCGTCGGCCTGGCGTCCCGGCCCCGACGGACACCAACCGCCAAAACTCAAGAAGGGGCCGGTCACTGCTGATCAATCTGCAAGCCCTGCTTTCTTTGCCAATTCCATCAGGCCGGGCTTACTCCTCTGCTGCATGGAAAACAGCACTCTCAGAACCTCTCGGCTCATGGGGTGCCTGACACAGCGCCTCACCTCGGCGGGTGGCTCCCGGCGCGGTCCGTTCGGGTGCCCCTCCCCGGGAAGCCGGACCTCGCCACCTCGCGACATGTCACCGTATGCGCGTGATCGCACTCAATCGGTTAGCGGCAGCCATTGCTGCGACAGCCGTCCTCCTCAGCTTGCCCGCCGCGCCTGCACAGGCGGCGCCCCACTGGAACAAGAACATCAAGTGCAAGCAGACCGATCCGGACGGCAGGGTCATCCCCACGCGCATCGGCAACCATATGCTCGGCTGGAGCCACTTCTCCGGCAAGCACAACATCAGGAAGTGCAAGGTCGTCGACGCTGCCATCGCGGGCAAGGTCGACAAGAAGGCAGGGGGTCGCCTCGAATACTGGGGAAACGCCCTCCATGGCCGCAGTGTGTTGAAGATCGTCGTAGTCGTCCAGTACGCACGCAAGACGTCCGACGGCAAGTACGACGCCGGGGCGGGGCAGAAGATGGGCGTCATCACCGCCTACTGCAAGGGCATGAATAAGTGCCCGAACTGGCTGAACGAGTGACCTACATGTACGAAGAGATCGCAGAGCAGCAGGCAGACATCACCCGTCTGCTGCTTCACCACATCCACGCACCCCTCACCGACACCGCTTACCTTCGTGGCGTCCTCCCCGTCCCACCACCTGATGAGGCGATCCGCGTTGCCATCGGCGCCAAGGAGGACCGCGCTCCAGACCAGTTGCTCGCCTACGAGATCCCCATGCGTCAGGGCGACGACCTCGTCACCGCATACGACGTGATCGGAATCCTGCGCACCCTGCTCACCGGCACGCACCTCTACCCCAGCGACCACGTCAGCACCCTGATGGGCATGACCCTCGTCCGGGCGGACTCGGCTGCCGTGGAGCCGGCTGAGCCCACACCGGACGACAATGCCCTGACGATCCTGCGGACCATCGTCTCCCCCTACACCGAGGAGCAGCCAGACCCGCGCCTGCGCGGATTCCTCTTCTTGGGCCAGGACCGGCTGCGTCTGTACCTCGACACCGAGGACGTCCCCGGTGTGATCGCCGCAGACGTACGACCGTCCGGTGCCGTCACCGCACTGCTCGCGGCTCTGCCGTCCTTGATCACGGAGGAGGAACGGATGGTGGTGGACAGCAATGACCCGCACTGCTCCTGCGCGGTGGACCTCACGTACTGGTGAGGGAAGCTCGGAATGGGTGGCTGCCGAAAACGTTCATTCCGCACGGCTGCCCGGTGGATCAAGACTTACGACCTGGGGAGCAATTGGGCTCGGCGTCGCGACGGCCGTGCTGGGCGACGCTTTTCCTTTGCCCTATTGCTTCCCAGGTCACGGCTTCGAGGCCGCCCGGATCAGCCGCAGCTGCCCGATCTCAGCGACGTTCTTCATCAACTCGGCGTTCAGCCAGGCGACCATGTGTCCGATGGTGTTGTCCGGCGGGGTCTGCCACGGCAGTGTGGAGGCGGCATCCAGATCGGCGTCGGCGAGTTTGCCCAGGAACGCCAGCCACTGAGTACGCAGATCCTGGAGCCAGGCGACGGCTGCCGGTCCGTTGCCGGGCCAGGTGATGTCGGTACGCTCCCGGGGCGTACGTCCTTGTGCGTGATCGATGGCAGTGCTCCACCACCAGCCGATGTGCCAGCTCACCCAGCCGATGGTGGGAACGGGAATGGGGTCGGGCTCGGTATCGGCCCAGTCCGGCAGCCAGTTTCCGGCGGTGTCCGGGCAACCTCGACGGCGAGGTCGTGCATCGACGAGGCCCTGTCTCCCCGATCACGGAGGTTGAGTGACCAGGTCCTGCGTCGGATATCAGGAGGACGTTGGGCGGATCAGTCGGACACAATGCGGCAATGGTTGATCACGTTCGAAGTGCTCCACGCCCGGACTTCCTCAACAAGCCGTCGCTGAGGGGTGAACAGGTGCTGCTCCGGCCCGTCACGGTGGATGACGTGGCTGCGCTGATGCCGATGCTCCTGGACGCAGAGGCATCACGGTTGACCGGCAGTCATCACGACGGCGTGCCCGATGAGGGGCGAATGCGTGCCTGGTACGGCAGCCGCGCGGAGCAGGATGACCGGTTGGACCTTGCAGTGGTCGAGCAGGTGACGGGCAACGTCATTGGCGAGGCGGTCCTGAACGAGTGGGACCCGGTTAACGAAAGTTGCAACTTCCGCATCTGCCTGGTGCCCGGCACTTATGGATGCGGTTTGGGGACGGAGGCGACCCGTCTGATTGTCGGGTACGGCTTCGAGGGGCTGGGGCTGCACCGTATCTCGCTGGAGGTCTACACGTTCAATCCGCGAGCCCGCCGCGCCTACGAAAAGGTGGGGTTCGTCGCCGAGGGTGTGCTGCGTGACGCACTGCTCTGGGAGGGCGAGCGGGTGGACGCGACGGTGATGTCGATCCTGGCGCCGGAGTGGTTCCAGCACGGCGGACGTCCGGAGGCAGCCGGCCACGCGTCGGGCTGACCGTGCCGCTGGTGTCAGGTCGCTCGTTGTTCCGCTCCTTGGAAGACTCGCTCATGGTCCTGCGTCCGTGGGCCACGCCTTCGCTGACCGACGAGGCTTCGATCCGATCGCTGGTGAGGCCCAACTCTCGCCATGCGAGAGCCAGCGTCCGGTCGGGTATGCGGCATCAGCTCCATGTCCCGATGACGGTGGTTCGGGGTGGCGGCAGGCGGCTGACCCGAGTGGCGGCGGAGCCACTTTCGAAGCGTTCGGCGGCAGCAGGGGTGGTTGTAGGGGCCCACTGCAGAGGGACCGCCGGGCCCGGCTCAGGGCCGGGCGGGCCGGTGACGCGGCAGCCATAGCGCCATCAGCAGCAGTCCGCCCAGCAGCACCGTTCCGGCCGTGCGGAATGCCAGCGCGAATCCGGCCGTGAGTTCCTCCGGCCCGGTGCCGCCTCCGGTGCGTGCCGCCGCGACCGTGGAGAGTACGGCGAGACCGAGCGCAGCACCCATCGTGCGTGAGGTGTTGACGAGGCCGGAGACCAGGCCGGATTCGCCGGGGGCCGCGCCCGAGATGGCAAGGGAGGCGAGCGGGGTGGACGCAAGGCCCGTACCGGCCATCATCAGGACGCCGGGCAGGCAGACCGAGGTGAGGTAGGAGCCGTCGGCGCTCATCGTGGACTGCCAGCCGAAGCCCGCGGCGCCGATGGCCGTGCCGATGAGCGCCAGATTCTTCGCGCCGACCCTCGCCATGACGCGGGGCGCACACTTCGAGCCGAGGATGACGGCCAACGACGTGGGCAACAGGGCGATTCCGGCCTGCATCGGGGTGTAGCCCAGCACCGACTGCGCGTACACGGTCATGAAGAACCACATCGAGAACGTCGCGGAGCCGATCACGAGCATGGCCGCGTTCGCCGATGTCACCGCCCGCGTTCCGAGCACCCTGAGCGGCATCAGCGGTTCCGCGGTCCGGGCCTCGACCGCTACGAATGCGATGAGCAGCGCCATTCCGCCGAGCAGCGGCAGCAGGGTCGCCGCGGCCGTCCAGCCCTCCGCCTCGATCTGCACGATGCCGTACGCGACGGAGGCAAGGCCCGCCGTGACGAGGACCGCGCCCAGGAAGTCGATCCGCCGCCGGTCGCCCGTCCGGCCCTCGGCCAGCCAGATCGCGGCGCCGGCCAGGACGAGCACACCGATCGGCACGTTGATCAGCAGGACCCAGCGCCAGGAGAGCAGATCGGTGAGCACTCCGCCGATCAGCCCGCCCGCCGCGCCGCCGCCCGCGCCGACGGCCATCCAGGTGCCGATCGCTTTTGTCCTGGCCGGTCCCTCGGGGAACGCGGTGGTGAGCAGGGTGAGGGTCGCTGGGGAGAGTACGGCCGCGCCGAGCCCCTGCGCCGCGCGGGCGGCCAGCAACTGCCAGCCCTCCTGGGCGAGCCCGCCGGCCAGGGAGGCCGCGGTGAACAGACCGAGTCCTATGAGGAACATCCGCTTGCGGCCGTATATGTCGGCAGCGCGCCCGCCGAGCAGCATGAATCCCGCGAACGCGATGGAGTAGGCGTTGAGCACCCATTGCAGTCCGGCGGCGCTCATATCGAGATCGGAGCGCATGGACGGCAGGGCGACGTTGACGACGGACACGTCGAGCACGACGAGGAACTGTCCGACACAGGCGGCGAGCATCGCAGCCCAGGTGCGGGTGTCGGGTCGGTTGCGCGCGGGTACGGGCGTCGTGATGTCCACCATGGCGGTCATACTCGCAGCCGTCACGCACCCCGTACATCGGTATTCGGGCCGCCTCCGGCTCGGTCCGGCGATGTACGACCTCACCCGCGGTTGGCAGCGGGACGCGCGCCGATCGCCCCGCCGGTCTCCGCCGAACCCGCGCCTACCGCCGCAGCAGCGTCACCACCGCCGCCCCGCCGAGCCCGATGTTGTGTGCCAGGCCGATCCGGGCGTCCTTCACCTGCCTGCCCTGCGCCTCCCCCCTGAGCTGCCAGGTGAGTTCGGCGGCCTGGGCGATTCCGGTGGCGCCGAGCGGGTGCCCCTTGGAGATCAGTCCGCCGGACGGGTTGACCACCCACCGGCCGCCGTAGGTGGTGGCCCCGGACTCGACGAGTTTCCCGGACTCGCCCTCGCCGCACAGCCCGAGCGCCTCGTAGGTGAGGAGTTCGTTGATGGAGAAGCAGTCGTGCAGCTCGATGACGTCGAGGTCGGCGGCCGAGAGCCCGGAGGCCTCGTACACCTGCTGGGCGGCGGCCCGCGACATCGGCTGCCCCACGGCGTCGATGCAGGTCCCGGAGGCGAAGGAGTCGCCGGTGTCGGTGGTCATGGCCTGGGCGACGATCTCGACCGCCCGGTCGCCCAGATCGTGGCGCTCGACGAAGCGTTCCGATACGACGACGGCGGCGGCCGAGCCGTCGGAGGTGGGTGAGCACTGGAGTTTGGTCAGCGGGCGGTGGATGGTCTTCGCGGCGAGTATCTCCTCGACCGTGTACGGGTCCTGGAACTGGGCGTACGGGTTGTTCACCGAGTGCCGGTGGTTCTTGGCGCCGACCGCGGCGAGTTGTGCCTCTGTCGTCCCGTACCGCTCCATGTGCTCGCGGGCCGCGTTGCCGAATATCTGGGCGGTGGGCGGGCTCATCTCGAAGCCGTGGGCGGCGGCCATGATCCCGTAGTGCCGGGCCACGGGTGATGTCTTGAAGTCCGCGGCACCGCCGTCGGCGCCTCCGCCACCGAGCGCGCCGCGCGTCATCTTCTCGAAGCCGAGCGCGAGGACGCAGTCGCTGCTGCCGCCCTCGACGAACTGACGGGCCATCATCAGCGCCGTGGATCCGGTGGCACAGTTGTTGTTGACGTTGTAGACGGGGATCCCGGTCAGGCCGAGTTCGTAGACGGCGCGCTGACCGGCGGTGGAGGCCTGGAAGCAGTAGCCGACGGCGACCTGCTGGACCTGCTCGTACGCGAGGGAGGCATCGGTGAGCGCCGCGGCCCCGGCCTCCTTCGCCATGTCCCAGTACTGCCATTCCCGTGTCTCGGGCTTCTCGAACTTCGTCATTCCGACACCGACGATGTACGCCTTCATGAGCAAGTCCCTTCAATCGCGCGGGAGGCCGAGAATGCGCTCGGCGACGACATTGAGCTGAACCTGGGTGGTGCCGCCCGCGATGGTCAGACAGCGGGACATCAAGAAGCCGTGCAGGGCCCGCTCCCCCGCCCCTTCGCCGACCGCGCCGGCCGGCCCGAGCAGTTCGAGGGCCAGCTCGGCGACCTTCTGCTGGTGGGTGGTCTGGACGAGTTTGCGGACGGAGGCTCCCGCGCCCGGTTCGAGTCCGGACACCTGCCGCAGGGTGGTCCGCAGTCCGATGCAGGCGAGTGCGTGGGCCTCGGCAGCGAGTGCTCCGATGCGGGCCCTGTACGTACCGTCGAGTTCGCCGGAGCGGGCGATCAGCGCCTCGAGGCCGGTGTCGAAGGTCATCTGGTCGGCCATGTGGACGCGTTCGTTGCCGAGGGTGTTGCGGGCGACCCGCCAGCCGTCGCCGATCTCGCCGACGACGGCGTCGGCGGGCAGCAGTGCGTTGTCGAAGTACACCTCGTTGAAGAGGGAGTCGCCGGTGATCTCCTTCAGCGGGCGGATGTCGATTCCCTCGGTGTTCTTCATGTCGACGAGGAAGTAGCTGAGCCCCTGGTGCTTGGGGGCGTCCGGGTCGGTCCTGGCCAGCAGGATTCCGTGGTCCGCCCATTGGGCGGCGCTCGTCCACACCTTCTGCCCGTTGATCCGCCAGCCCTCGGCCGTCCGCTCGGCCTTCGTACGGAGCGAGGCGAGGTCGGAGCCCGCGCCGGGTTCGGAGAACAGCTGGCACCAGAGGAGTTCGCCGCGCAGGGTGGGCAGAAGGTAGCGGTCCTGCTGCTGTGCCGTCCCGTGGGCGATGAGCGAAGGGACGACCCAGGTGGCGATCCCGAGGTCGCTCAGCTTCACCCCCTGCTTCTTCAACTCCTGCTGCACGGCCAGCTGTTGGACCGGCCCGGCGCCCAGCCCGTAGGGGGCGGGGAGGTGCGGGGCGGCGTAGCCGGTCGGTGCGAGGGCGCGGCGGGCGGCCTTGGGGTCGAGGCCGCGGGCGGCGGCGACCGCTTCGCGCGCCCCGGTCCGGTGGGCGGCGGCCTCGGCGGGGAGTTCGAGGGTGAGTTCGCGGCGCGCTCCGCTCTCGGCCAGCCGTACGGCCCGCAGCCGGTGGGCGTCGCCGGCCCCCAGCAGTTGCCGGGCCACCAGGGCCCGGCGCAGATACAGATGGGCGTCGTGTTCCCAGGTGAAGCCGATGCCGCCGAGGATCTGGATGCAGTCCTTGGCGCAGCCGTACGCGGCGTCGAGTGCGTCCGAGGCGGCGAGGGCGGCGACCATGGACCGTACGTCCGGGTCCTCCTCCTCGTCGGCGGCGCGGGCCGCGTCCCACACCAGAGCGCGGGCTCGTTCGACCCGTACGAGCATGTCGGCGCAGAGGTGCTTGATGCCCTGGAACTGTCCGATGGGGCGGCCGAACTGTTCGCGGACCTTGGCGTATTCGACCGCGGTGTGCAGCGCTCTGGCCGCGGTTCCGCACGCCTCGGCGGAGAAGAGGACGGCTGCGAGGTCGCGGACGTAGGCACTGTCGGTCCGTATGACGCGTTCCACGGGGACGAGTACGCCTTCGGCGCGGATCTCGGCCGTGGGGCGGGTCGGGTCGGCGCTGCGGTGCGGGCGCGCGGTCAGCCCTTCGGTGGCGGCGTCGACGGCGAACCAGAGGGTGCCGGTGGCCGATTCGGCGGGCAGCAGGAGGAGGTCGGCGTCGGCGCCGGAGAGGACGGGCGGGGCCGTGCCGTCGAGCAGATGGCCGTCCTCGTGCTCCACGGCGGTGAGGGTGCCGGGGCCGAGGGCGACGGCTCCGATGCGCGTGCCGTCCGCGAGGTCGCGTACCGGCGCGTCCGCGCCCGACGCGTGCAGTACGGCGGAGGCGAGGGCGCTCGCGAGATACGGGCCGGGGAGTGCGGCCCGGCCCGCCTCTTCCAGGACCACGGCCAGATCGAGGAGTTGACCGCCCCCGCCCCCGTACTTCTCGGGCAGATGGATGGAGAGGAGGCCCTGTTCCGCGAGCCCGTCCCAGTGCCCGGGGCGCACGCCGGGCGTACCGGGGGCGTCCGCGTCGAGGAGCCGCCGCATCTCCTCCGGTGGTACGGCGCGCGCCAGCCAGCCCCGTACGGCCTGCGCCAGCTCTCTGTGTTCTTCGGTGATTCCGATGCCCATGCGGATCCTCGCCGGTCGCAGCCACTGGAACGGCGCAAGAGTAGAACACGTTCCAATCTGACGGAAGGTCAGGTGACAGTTGGATCGCGGGATGCGTCGAACCAGGTGCGGCCCCCGCACTCTCCGCATCCCGCCCGGGCAACGGGCTGCCGGTCGGCGCCGATCCGGTGCTGAGCGTCAGCGCACCGGAGCGTCGAACCTCGGTGTCGTCGTGAGCAGATGAGAGACGTCCGATCCGGCCGGAAGCTCCTGCGGCTGTGCGCCGCGGGTGAACAGCCGGGCGGGACGGGCGCCCTGCACCTGGGCCTGGTGCCCGTTGACCCGTAGCCATGCCCCCTCGCGCAGGCCGAGCACCGGCACGTCGTTCTCCTCGAGGAACTCGGTGAGCCGCTCCTCGCGGGTCTCGCCCTTGTGGGTGCTCTCCGGGTCCGGGTCCAGATAGTGCGGGTTGATCTGGAACGGGACGAGGCCGAGCGTCTCGAAGGACGGCGGCTGCACGATGGGCATGTCGTTGGTGGTGCGGAGGGTGGGCGCCGCCATGTTCGTACCCGCGCTGGCTCCCATGTACGGCAGCCCGCCGCGCACCGCTTCGATCACGGCGTCCCGCAGACCGGTCCGGTACAGGGCGCTCAGCAGCCGGAAGGAGTTTCCGCCGCCGATGAACACGGCGTCGGACGCGGCGAGTTCGGCGACCGGATCGGCGTTCTCGTGGACCCCGCGGACACTTATGCCGGACGGCGTGAGTGCGTCGCGGACGCGTGCGGTGTACGCGGTGTGGTCGGCGAGCGCATAGGGGACGAAGGCCAGTCGGGCGCCGGATGGCAGGAATGCGGAGACGGTGTCCATGGCGTGTTCCAGATAACCGCGGCCGTACTGGGTGGAGTTGGAGAGCAGCAGCAGATTCACGGGTTCCTCTTGGTTTCTCTTGGGGCGAAGGGCCGCGTTCGGGCGAAGGGCCGCCTTCGGGCGAGGCTTTCTCTTCGGGTCAGGTGGTGCGCGCGCGACGGGCGCGGGGCTTCGGGCGTTGCGGAGGCTGGGTGAGCCGCCTCTCCAGCAGCTGGGCCGCGTGGCGCAGGGCGTCGAGCCGGTCGTCCGGCGCCCCGCGGAAGAGTTCCTCGGCGCCGCCGAGGCTGAGGCTCCCGTACGGTTCGCGCCCGAGGAAGACCGGCACGGCGACGGTCGCGATACCGGTGTCGTACTCGCCGACCGTCCAGGCGTACCCCTGTGCGCGGATCTTGAGGAACTCCTCCTCCAGCCGGTCCAGGTCGGTGACCGTCCGGTCGGTGAAGCGGGCCATCGGGCGGCCCCGGAAGAGCCGGTGGCGCTGCTCGTCGGGCAGATACGCGTAGTACGACTTGCTGGTCGCCCCGGCGTGCGCCGGGTAGAGCTCGCCGACCAGCGGGTGGTAGCGCAGCGGTCCGGCCTCTCCTTCCTCCGCGGCTACGCACCGCATGTGGAAGCTGTCCGGCAGGCAGAACAGGACCGTGTCGCCGGTGACCCGGCGCAGCTCCTCCAGGACCGGCCCGGCCAGCAGCTCCAGTGATCCGGAACGCTCCCAGAGCCTGCCCAGGCGCAGCACGGCGGGGCCGATGCGATAGCGGCGGGTGACCGGGTCCGAGACGAGGAAGCCGCGCCCGGCAAGGGTGGCGAGCAGCCGCTGGGCCACCGAGGTGTCCCAGCCGAACTCCTCGGCGACTTCGGTGACGCCCCAGTCGGGCCGGGTCCGTTCGAAGGCGAGCAGCACGAGGAGCGCCCGGTCGACAGTTTGCAGCGCCCCGGCGGGCGTGCGCCGGTCCAGATTGAAGTCCGCCATCGTCATCTCACCATTCAGACCTGGATTGCAAATAACGGGAAACAGTTGCGTTCAACGCTATCCGATCCCGAATGTTTCCTCAGCACTCCGCCCCGCGCTTCCCCCGTCGAGCGCCGGCCCGGGTGCCCGGATGATCAAGAAAGGCCCCCATGTTGAAGTACGTGCTGGACATCGTCGATCTGTTGGACGATCCCCAGGTCAATGGCAAGACGGTCGCCGAGTACCTCGATTCCGTGAGCGGGGCCGAGGGTTCGTCGGCGCAGGTCACCACGGTCGCGGGCGAGCAGGGCTCGACGGACTTCGTGATGGTCCGCATCCCGGGCGCACAAGGACGTACGTCCGGGGGCAACGCCCGCACGCTGGGCGTGGTGGGCCGGCTGGGCGGCATCGGTGCCCGGCCCGAGGTGACCGGCATGGTCTCCGACGCCGACGGTGCGGTCGCCGCGATCGCCGCCGCCGCCAAGCTGCTCGACATGCGCCGTCGTGGCGATGTGCTGCCCGGCGACGTGATCGTCGCCACCCACATCTGTCCGAACGCGCCGACCGAGCCGCACGACCCGGTGCCGTTCATGGGCTCGCCCGTGGACATCGCCACCATGAACCGCCACGAGGTGGCCGTCGAGATGGAGGCCGTGCTCTCCATCGACACCACCAAGGGCAACCGGATCATCAACCACAAGGGCCTCGCCCTGTCGCCCACCGTCAAGGAGGGCTGGGTGCTCCGGGTCGGCGAGCAGCTCGGCGAGCTGCTCGCCGTGGTGACCGGTGAGCCGTTGGTCACGTTCCCGGTGACCACGCAGGACATCACCCCATACGGTAACGGTGCACACCACATCAATTCGATCCTGCAGCCCTCCACCGCGACGGCCGCCCCGGTCGTCGGCCTGGCCATCACCTCGGCCGCCGCGGTACCGGGCTGCGGCACGGGCGCGAGCCACGAGACGGACATCGCGTCCGCCGCCCGCTACGCCGTGGAGGTCGCCAAGGCCTACGGCAGTGGCCATCTGGACTTCCACGACGCGGTGGAGTTCGACAACCTCGTCAACCGCTACGGGTCGCTGGCTCACCTGCAGACCTTCGGCCGTACACCCCAGGAGTCCTGATGGCAGCCACCCCGCAGGCCGAGGCCGTGGCCCCCGAGGCCAAGAACATCGGCAGCGACGACTACGCGCTCTCCCGTGTCCCGCGTGACAAGCGGTTCGGCTTCTGGTCCATGCTGCTGCAGTGGCTGGCCCAGTCCGGCTCGATCTCGCAGTTCACCCTCGGCGCCACCATCGGTGTCGGCATGACCTTCGGGGACGCCTTCCTCGCCTTCACGCTCGGCGCGGTGATCCTGGAGGTCGTGATCTTCGCGATCGGTATGGCCGGTATGCGCGAGGGTCTGGCGACCCCGTTGCTGACCCGCTGGGCCGGCTTCGGCCGCAACGGATCGGCGCTGGTCAGCTTTGTCATCGCGGTCAGCCTGGTCGGCTGGTTCGGCGTCCAGAACACGATCTTCGGCGACAGCGTCTCGGCGCTGGTCGGCGGCCCGTCCTGGCTGTGGTGCGTGCTGGCGGGCATCGCCATCACCGCACTGGTGATCTTCGGCTTCCGCTACATGGCCGTCTTCGCCAAGATCGTGACGCCGCTCTTCTTCGGGATGGTCGCGTGGTCGATCGTCTCGACGCTGAAGGACCACTCCATCAGCGATCTGATCCACTCGCCGCCCCCCGGCGATCCGACCCCGCTCGCCGTCGCCGCCACCGCCATCGCGGGCGGCTTCATGACCGGTGCGATCGTGGCCCCGGAGATGACCCGGTACAACAAGAAGGGCTCGCACGTCTTCCTGCAGAGCGCCTCGTCGATGATCCTCTCCGAGTACATCGTCGGCATGACCGGTGTGCTCCTCGGCCACCTGGTCAAGAGCAGCGAGGTCTCGCACATCGTGCTCTCCACCTCCGGTGTCTTCGGCGTCATGGTGGTCCTGATGTCCACCGCGAAGATCAACGACTGGAACCTGTACGGCTCCTCGCTCGGCGTCGTCAACTTCTTCCAGGTCGTCTTCGGCAAGCGGATGCACCGCGGCGCGGTCACGATCGTCCTGGGCATCGCGGGCACGGTCCTGTCCGCGGTCGGGATCATGACCCACTTCACCGATTTCCTCTCCGTCCTCGGAGTCGCGATCCCGCCGATCGGCGGCATCATCGTGGCCGAGTACTGGGTCGTGAAGCGCATGCGCAAGCCGCTGGACGACACCCGGGAGTCCGAGACCCTGCCGAAGACCTCGCCGACCTGGGTGCCGATGTCCCTGGTGATCTGGGTCGTGGCGTTCTGCGTCGGCAAGTTCTACGACGGCGGCATCCCGGCCCTGAACTCGCTGGCCACCGCCTTCATCCTGTACTGCGTCCTCGGCCTGCTGGGCTGGGTGAAGCCGTACGGCACCTCTACCCTGGACGACGAGGACGCCGCCCCCGCCGCCCGCGCGACAACCTCTGTGGGAGCAGCATGACCACCCCCGACCCCACCGCCGCTCTTGTCCCGGCCTCCGACGAGGCCCAGGACGAGGTCATCGAACTCTGCGCCGAACTGATCAGGTTCGACACCTCCAACCCCACCAGCAACGAGCGTGCGAGCGCCGACTGGGTGGTGGGCCGCCTCGCCGAGGTGGGCATCGACTCCGAACTGGTCGAGTCCGCCCCGGGCCGCGCCAATGTCATCGCCCGTATCGCGGGCAGCGACCCCGGGCGCGGCGCCCTCCTGGTCCACGGTCATCTGGACGTCGTACCCGCCGACGCCTCCGAGTGGCAGGTCCCGCCGTTCTCCGGCGAGATCCGTGACGGCTATCTGTGGGGCCGCGGCGCGATCGACATGAAGGACACGGTGGCCGTCATGCTGGCCACCGCCCGCCACTTCGCCCGTACCGGCACCAAGCCGTCGCGCGACCTGGTCCTCGCCTTCCTCGCCGACGAGGAGGCGGGTGGGAAGTTCGGCGCCCACTGGCTGGTCGAGCACCGGCCGGAGCTCTTCGCCGGGGTCACCGAGGCGATCGGCGAGGGCGGCGGCTTCTCCTTCGCCATCGACGACACCCGTCGCCTCTACCCGATCGAGAACGCCCAGCGCGGCATGGCCTGGATGGAGCTCACCGCCACCGGCCGGGCCGGCCACGGCTCGTCCCCCAACAACGAGAACGCCGTCACCGATCTCGCCGAGTCGCTGGCCCGCATCGGCCGCGAGACCTTCCCGATCCGCCTGATCGAGCCGGTCCGCGCCCTGCTCGAAGAGGCCGCCCGCCTCTACGGTGTCGAGTTCGACGAGAACGACATCGAGGGCAGCCTCGCCAGGCTGGGCCCGGTCTCCGACTTCATGCAGGTGGTGCTCCGCAACTCCGCGAACCCCACCATGTTCAGCGCGGGCTACCAGACCAACGTCATCCCCGGAAAGGCGACCGCCCGGGTGGACGGCCGCTTCCTCCCCGGCCACGAGCAGGAGCTGATCGACACCATCGACAAGCTTCTCCTCCCCTCGGTCACCCGCGAGTGGGTCAACCACGACATCGCGATGGAGACGACGTTCGACGGCCCGCTGGTCGACGCCATGTGCGAAGCCGTACGCGCCGAGGACCCGGACGGCCACCCCGTCCCGTACTGCAACCCCGGCGGCACCGACGCCAAGGCCTTCACACACCTCGGCATCCGCTGCTTCGGCTTCAAGGGCCTCAAGCTCCCGCACGACCTGGACTACGGCCGGCTCTTCCACGGTGTGGACGAACGCGTCCCGCTGGAGGGCCTGCGCTTCGGCGTCCGTGTCATGACCAGGCTCTGGCAGAGCTGCTGACCTCCATATCGCAGCCCTGCCGGGGGCGCCCCGACCCGGGCTCACCCCACGTACGCCCCCGCCGATGCCTTCGGCGGGGGCGTACGGCACGATGGGGCGCCGTCGAACGCGTACCCCCGCTGAACCGTCCCCGCCAGGAGGAACCGTGCCCGCCGAGTCCGTCGTCGAGCCCAAGCCCGAGATTCTCGCCGCCTTCCAGGCCGCCAAGGGCTTCATGCCGGTGGTCGAGGGAGTCGCGCTGTACGAGGCCGCCTCCGAGGCCGCCGCGCTGGGGCTGCCGATCCTCGAGGTCGGGACGTACTGCGGGCGCTCCACCATCCTGCTCGCCGATGTCGCCCGGTCGGCCGGTGTGACGGCTCTCACCGTCGACCACCACCGCGGCAGCGAGGAGCAGCAGCCGGGCTGGGAGTATCACGACCCGACCGTCGTGGACCCGGAGGTCGGCCGGATGGACACGCTGCCGACGTTCCGCCGGACCCTGCACGCGGCCGGGCTCGAAGACCATGTCGTGGCACTGGTCGGACGGTCCCCGCAGGTCGCGGCCGTCTGGGGCGGGAAGCTCGGCTTCGTCTTCATCGACGGCGGGCACACCGACGAGCATGCGAACGGTGACTACGAGGGCTGGGCGCCGCATGTCGCCGAGGGTGGTCTGCTCGTGATCCACGATGTGTTCCCGGACCCCGCGCACGGCGGCCAGGCCCCGTACCGTGTCTACCGGCGGGCGCTGGCCTCCGGCGCGTTCACCGAGGTGTCGGTGACGGATTCGCTGCGGGTGCTGCGCCGCACGGGACCAGGGATCTGAGGGCTACGCCCCCGATAGCATCGCGGGGTGCCGTACGACGAGAGCGTTCTCCCCACACCGCGCCGCCTGTCCCTGCCAGGGCGTGTTTCGAAAGTCCGGTCCGGCCGGGGGCGTCCGGCACGCACGTTCGCCGCGCTCGCAGTCGTGTGCCTGAGTGCCTCAGGCTGCGGCGCGGGCGGTGGCAGTGGCGGGGAGCAGGACCTGCCCCGGCAGGGCGGCAGCGGTACCTCCACCGCGCCGACGTCGGCCTCGCCGTCGAAGAGCGCTCCGGTGCCGGAGAAGACATCCGCGTCCGCCGCCCCGTCCGCGAAGCCCTCGAAGTCCGCGGGCGGCCGGGCGTCGGGGCCGCTGTCCGGGAAGACCGTCGTCATCGACCCCGGGCACAACCCCAACAACCGTCTGCACACCCGCGAGATCAATCGCCAGGTGGACATCGGCACCACGCACAAGGAGTGCGACACCACCGGCACCTCGACCGGCTCAGGCTACGCGGAAGCCCAGTTCACCCTTGACGTGTCGCACCGGCTGCGCACACTCCTGGAGGCGCAGGGGGCGAAGGTCGTGCTGACGTACGACAACGACCGCCCGTACGGACCGTGCATCGACGAACGGGCCCGGATCGGCAACGACGCCAAGGCCGATGCGGTGGTCTCGGTGCACGCGGACGGTTCCGCGGTCGGCAATCGCGGCTTCCATGTGATCCTCCCCGCACTGGTGAGGGGAGGAGCGGCGGACACCTCGAAGATCGTCGAACCGTCGCGCGATCTCGGCACCCGGATCGCCGGTCTCTTCGTACGCGAAACTGGAAGTGCGCCTTCCAATTATGTGGGCGGCAATACCGGGTTGGACATCCGCAAGGACCTGGGCGGACTGAATTTGTCGACCGTGCCCAAAGTGTTCATCGAATGCGGCAATATGCGTGATCCGAAGGACGCCGCCCTGCTCACCAGTGCGAGCTGGCGCCAGAAGGCGGCACAAGGCATTGCCGATGGCATCAGCAGCTATCTGAAGGGGTAGCAAGGGGTAGTTCTGAGGTGATATTGGGGGGAAGTGGGTCCGAGGTCCGGGCAGGGGCACAACCCGTCCGGGCAGACGATAGATTCATCCGTACCATGGGGAGCCGCCCCCCAGCTTCGCGCCGTGTCTGCCGTACCCGTACAGGCCGTAGCGACGACCGCCCGACGAGACGACCGACTAAGGACCTTCACGTGAATATCCGCTCCCTCACTCGAGGCGACGGCGTGGTGATCGGAGCAGCGGTGGTGCTGTTCATCGCCTCCTTCCTCGACCTCTCCGGCTTCGATTGCCCCACCGGCCTCAACTGCTCCGACTTCAATGCCCCGAACGCCTGGGACAGCCTCGGGGTCCTCATGAGCGTCTTCGTGGCCGGAATCATCGGTGCGGCGCTGGTCGTTGTGGGCCGCGCCATGCCGAACCGCAAGGTCGTAGGCCTCGACCTCGGCCAGTTCGGGGCCGCCTTCAGTGTCTTCGCGCTCTGGACGGCCTTCTGGGTGACCATCGACGCCAACGACGCGGGCCCCAGCCTGATCCTCGGCCTGCTCGCGACCATCGTGCTCGCGGGCGGCGCGATCGCCACCCCGCTCGTCCCCGCGCTCAAGGCCCCCCTGGTCAGCGCCCCGCGTCCGCAGGCCGTGCAGTCGCCGTACGGCGGCCAGCCGCAGCCCGGCCAGGGATACGGGTACCCCGGCACCCAGCAGCAGCCTTACGGTGCGCAGCCGGGTCAGGCGCAGCCTTACGGTGCGCAGCCGCAGGCCGGTCAGCCGCAGCCGCAGCAGGCTCCGGCGGCCGGTGCACCGTCCGGTGACTTCGCACCGTTCTGGTTCGCGGTGCCGGTGGCCCGCCCGCTGTACGGGGAGGACGGTTCGCCGACGCCGATCGCCGAGCTGGCGCCCGGCACCTGGTACCTCGCGGTGGAGCAGCGCGGTCCGGGCCTCATCGCCCAGACGCAGGACGGCCGTCGTGGTGTGCTCCAGGACACCACGGGCATCCAGCGCGGCTGAGTCCACGCTTCCGCAGCACGAACAGCGGCCTCTCGCCCCTTCCGGGCGGGGGGCCGCTGTCGTACCCTCCGTTCGTGCGTCACGATCTGACGTGACGTCAGAACTGCTGGGAGGCAGCGGAATGCGGCTCGGACTCGCGCTCGGTTACTGGGGCCGCGGCCCGAACCCCGCCCATCTGGAGCTCGCCCGGGAGGCGGAGGAGCTGGGTTATGGATCGGTGTGGACGGCGGAGGCCTGGGGCTCCGACGCGTTCACCCCGCTGACCTGGATCGCCGCGCACACCTCCCGCATCCGACTGGGCACCGGTATCGCGCAGATGGCGGCGCGCACCCCGACCGCGACCGCCATGCACGCCCTGACCCTCGACCATCTCTCCGGCGGCCGGATGATGCTCGGCCTGGGCCTGTCCGGGCCGCAGGTGGTGGAGGGCTGGTACGGGCGGCCGTTCCCGAAGAGCCCGCTGACCGCGACCCGCGAGTACGTCGACGTCATCCGCCAGGTACTCAGCCGCGAGGCCCCCGTTGAGCTGGACGGGCGCTTCCACTCCCACCCGTACAACGGTCCGGACGCCACCGGTCTGGGCAAGCCGCTGAAGCCGATCACCCATCCGCTGCGGTCCCGGCTGCCTGTACTGCTCGGGGCGGAGGGACCGAAAAACATCGCACAGACGACGAGGATCGCCGACGGCTGGCTGCCGCTGTACTGGTCGCCGCTGCGCACCGATGTGTACGAGGCGTCGCTCACGGACCTGCCCGACGGATTCGTGATCGCACCCATGGCCCGTGCGCAGGTCTGTGACGATGTCGCCGAGGGGCTGTTGCCGGTGAAGGCGATGCTCGGCTTCTACATCGGGGGGATGGGGCACGCGGCCCGTAATTTCCACGCCGATCTGATGGCGCGGATGGGTTTCGAGGAGGAGGCGCGGCGGATCCAGCAGCTGTTCCTCGAAGGGCGCAAGGAGGAGGCGGTGCTGGCAGTGCCGGACGCGTTCGCCGATGAGATCTCGCTCGTCGGTCCGCGTCAACGCATCGCGGAGCGCCTGGAGTTGTGGCGCAAGGGGCCGGTGACCGATCTGCTGGTGACGGCACCGGACCCGCACACCCTCCGGGTGCTCGCGGAGCTCAACTGACGACCTCACCCAGGGGGTGCCGGCGAGTTCCTCCGGCGCGGCTCGGACCGTCTCGGTGATCAGCTCCAGCCGGCTCAGGTCGCGTACCGCGGCCGGCTCGCGTCCCGCCGGGATCAGCCCTGTGGAATCAGCTTTCCCCGCTTGAGTACGAGTGTCTTGTCGCAGGCGGCGGCGACATCCCCGGAGTGCGTGACGACGATCACGCACTTGCCGTCATCGTGGGCCAGTTTCTGGAAGACCTCGATGATGCCTGCGGCGGTCTCGTGGTCAAGGGCACCAGTCGGCTCGTCGGCGAAGAGGATGTCGACCTCGCAGGCCAGTGCCCGGGCGATGGCCACGCGCTGCTGTTGGCCGCCGGAGAGTTGGAGGGTGCGGCGGGTACGGTCCTCGGGCTCGATGCCGAGGAGCCCGAGCAGTTCGTTGGCGCGCTGCTTCCTGCCGCCGCCCCTGACACCGGTGATCTCCATGGCGGAGGTGACATTCTGGACGGCGTTCATGTAGGTGAGCAGGTTCAGCGACTGGAACACGGTGGCCACGTGCCGGTTGCGGTACGTGCCGAGGCCCACTTCGGCCACATCGCGGCCCTTGAAGCGGACGCTGCCCGAGGTGGGTGCGTCGAGCCCGCTGGCCAGGGACAGCAGTGTCGTTTTGCCGGAGCCGGACGGGCCGACAATGGCGTACATGTGGCCGGCCTCGAAGGTGTACGAGACGGACTTGAGGACGACGCGGCGACGGCTGCCGGTGCTGTACGTGCGGCTCACGTCGGCGAGTTCGAGTATCGGCGCGGTCGTACCGCCGGGTGCGTGCGTGTCGGTGGGTGTGCTCGTCACGTCAGTTTCCCTTCGTGAGGATGTCGCGCGGGTTGAGGCGCAGGATGCGGGTGCCGGGGACGAGAGTGGCCAGGGCGGCGATGGCGAGGCCGGTGGCGCCGACCTTGGCGATGTCGGACGGACCGAGGTGCACGTCGAGTGAGTCGATGGGATCGGTCCTGGGCTGGTCGTCGCCCTGCTTACTCATGCCGCTGGTGTCACTGTAGTCGGATGGGAGGCTCTCGTTCTCGGCTTCCTTGTTGGCCGATTCGACCTCTCCGGCGAGCAGCTTGTTGCCGATCGCCTCGGAGATGAACTGGCTGCCCACTCCGGCAAGTGCGATCGCGATGACGGCACAGGCGACGACCTCGACGAGGTGCTGGCCGAGCAGCTTGGACTTCTTCTCGCCGAGGGAGAGCAGGATGCCCAGCTCGCCGCGGCGCTCGCGCAGGTTGGAGGCGACGACGAGGGCGAGGATGACGGTGCCGGCGACGGCGACGAGCCAGACGGTGACCGTCGCGAAGTTCGCGGTCTTGGTGATGGGGCCGACAAGCGTCCTGTACTGCTTGTCGTTGACCGAGATCGGGAAGATCTGGAGATCGGCGCCGGCCTTCTTTGCGTCGTCCTTGAGCTGGTCCAGGTCTCGGGGGTCGGTCAGCTTGAAGGTAGCGGACTTGAGGGTGCCGCCGCCGTCGGTGGTCCTGCCGCCGAGCAGGCTGGCGCCCTCGATGCTCGTGTAGAGCTGGTTGGCCGGATCCATCATGGCGGGCACGTACTGGCCCGTGTCGGCCGTGCCGTTCTTGTAGATGCCGATGACCTCGAACTCGTGCTCCGAGGTGTCCACGCCCGGCATCAGCTCGCCGATCTTGAGCTTGACCGTGTCGCCGGTCTCGAGCTTGTTCTCCTTGGCCACACGCTCCTCGACGACGATCTCGTTCCTTCTGGTGTCCGGCCCGATGCCCTTCCCGGCGATCATCTCGGAGTCGCCGTTGCGGAAGGCGCTCACCTCGCCGAGCTTGCGCACACCGTCCACCTTGAACAGGTCGGTGCCGGTGGTGTCCTGGCCCGCAGGCGTCGGGACCGGCTGGTAGAGCCCGGTGGTCTTGGTGGGGAAGGCGGCCCCGTCCGCCGTGTAGTTGCAGTCGGCGACCACGGACGACTTGCAGATCTTGTCGACCAGGTCGCGCTTCAGGTCGCCGGCGGATCCGATGGTGCCGGGGTTCTGACCGCTGCCCTCGCTGCCGTTGTTCTTGCCCGACGCCAGCAAACCGTTCACGTCGAGCTGCATCGTGGCCACCGCGCCCACACGCTTCTTGGCGCTGTCGGCCGCGCGCGCCGCCGCCGACTGGATCAGGAAGCCGGACAGCACCAGGGTGCAGATGACGAAGAACAAGCCGACCAGCATCAGCGTTTTGCCCGGGGCGCCGATGAGCCGCCACCACGCACGTTTGCAGAGGTTCATGGACCGCACGCTATGCAGCCGGCGTTTTGAGCGACGTTTGCGAAAAGGGCGTCCCGCGCTCACCCTCATACACGAATCAAAGACAGCATCTGGTAGACGTGGCGGAAACGCCGGGAAATGGGCGGAACCTCTTCGCCCGCGCCCCGCATTCTCAAACAATTCTCACGAACGGCGAAAGGGGCGACGCACGTGCGGGTTTTGGTGGTCGAGGACGAGCAGTACATGGCGCGCGTACTGGAGCTCGGGCTGCGCCGCGAGGCCATCGCCGTCGACGTCGTCCACGACGGGACGACGGCCCTGGAGCGGGTCACGGTGTACGACTACGACGCCGTGGTCCTGGATCGTGACCTGCCGGGTGTGCATGGCGACGAGGTGTGCCGGCGCATCGTCGAGATGGGCATGGGCTGCCGCGTGCTGATGCTCACGGCTGCCGGCCGGCTCGGTGACAAAGTGGAGGGCCTCGGCCTCGGCGCGGACGACTATCTCGCCAAGCCCTTCGACTTCCCCGAACTGGTCGCACGACTGCGCGCCTTGTACCGGCGCAGTCCCATGGCGCATCCCCCGATCCTGACGTTCGCCGACCTGACCTTCGACACGCATCGACGCCGGGTGGCACGCAGCGGTACGGAAATCAAACTCACGCCGAAGGAAAGGGCCGTCCTGGAACTGCTGATGCGCGCCGACGGCGGGGTCCTGAGCGCGGAGTACCTGCTCGACAAGGCATGGGACGCGCACGCCGATCCGCTCACGAACGCCGTCCGGCTCGTGGTGCACACGCTACGCAAGAAGCTCGGCGAACCGCAGCTCGTGCACACCGCGATCAGCGCGGGCTACTACCTGGGCGCGAAGTGAGGCGGCATCGGGGCCGCGTGTACAGGCCGCGCACGCTGAGCATCCACACCCGGCTCTTCCTCGGCTTCGGCGCCGCGCTCGCGGCCTGCTCGGCGATGATGGTGGCCATCATCTACATCGGGATCCGCTATCTGCCGACATACGACTTCACAACGCCGATCGTCGCGCCGCAGACGGAGGCCGGCCCGGCCCGCGTCGCACCGAAACACGAGCCGCACCTCCAGGATCCGCCCCTGAAGCGGGGCGACACGATCGCTGTCTCCGGCCTGATCCGCGACAAGGAGGATGTGTGGGCGACGGTCCTCGTCGTGTCCATCGGCGGCGTGATCGTGGTCCTCGGCATCGGCCTGAGCGCAGGCTGGCTCCTGTCCCGACGGCTGCTCGCACCGCTGCACACCATCAATCAGGCGGCGGCCAAGGCCGGCGAGGGCGACCTGACATACCGGATCAACGCCCAAGGACCCAAGGACGAACTGAAGCAGCTCGCCGACACCTTCGACACGACGCTGGGGCGCCTGGAGGAATCGTTCGCGGCACATCAGCGGTTCGCCGCGAACGCCTCGCATGAGCTCCTGACACCGCTCGCGACGACCCGCGCGATTCTGCAGATGGCCGAAGGCGGCACGTCGAAGGAGGAGTTCGCCGAGCTGCTCCCGATGCTGCGCGAGACCAACGAGCGCAACATCCAGGTCGTTCAGGGGTTGCTGCGGCTCGCGGCGGAGCAAGAGACCCACGACACCGAGCCGGTGGACATGGCCGAACTGACGGAACAGGCCGTCGCCGAGCAGCGGGCCGGGGCCGACGACGTAACGATCACCGTCACGATTGACACCCTCGGACCCTGCGATGTCATGGGCAGCGAGACGCTCTTGCGGCAGCTGGTCGTGAACCTCCTGAACAACGGCTGTAGGCACAACGTGCCGGGCGGGACGGTCGATGTACGCGTCGATCGCGTGAACGACGCGATCGTCCTGGAGATCGTCAACACTGGCCCGACGGTCGACCCCAAGGTGGTGAACCGCCTTTTCGAGCCCTTCTACCGGGCCCGCCCCCGCGTGGCCAGCGACCGCAGCGGCCACGGTCTGGGTCTGGGTCTGGCGATCGTCCGGTCCATCGCGCGCGGCCACCACGGCACCGTGACGGTGCGGGCTCGGGCGGCCGGCGGCCTCCTCGTGCGGGTCGAGTTGCCGGCAGAGTGTCACAGCGACGCCGCCCCCACCTGCCGGTCGGTCTAAGGGCTTGGCCGGGCCGGGTCCCTGGGCCAGGCACCGGTGCCCACCGGCGCAGGCCGCACCCGCCGTCGGGGCGCGGTGCGCTCCCAGGGCTGGGGGTCGGGGTACGTCAGGAGTTCCAGGGTGCTGCCCCACGGAGTGCGCAGATACGCGAACCGGTTGCGCTCCCCCGCTTCGGGGCCCCGCAGTGGCTGCGCGTCCGCGAGCAGCGAGGCTCCCGCGGCCACACAGTCCCGTACGGCCGCGTCCAGGTCGTCGACGTAGAGCGCCACATGCTGCCAGCCGAAGTCGCAGGGCAGCACCGGGGGTTCCCGGCGGGGCCCCTGGAACTCGAACAGTTTGATGCCCGGGCCGTCACCGGGAAGGGCCAGCATCCTGATCGCCAACTGCTGTGTGCCCGCCGGGACTCCGAGCCGTCGCTCGACGTCCGGCCCGCCCTGCGGGTGGTCCTGGCGGCGCAGGGCGTCGTACAGCACCTCGGCTCCCAGCGCCCGGACGAGAAAGAGAGTGGCGGTCTCCAGGTCGGGGACCGTGACCCCGATGTGGTCGATGCCTCGCACACTTGTGGCCGTCATGGGTTCACCGCTCCTGTCCCGGGGCTGCGCAGACCGCCCCGTCCGCCCCGGGGCGGGCCCGCTCCGGGGACAGCTCCGCCGCCGTGCGGCCCGTCTCCTCGATCGGGCTGCCCCCGTCCGACCAGTCCGAGTGCCGATGACAGTCGCCGCGCAGCAGGGCGAGGAGGCTCTCGCCGCCCTCGGCGAGCGGGGCGGCAGCAGCCTCCTTCTCCAGCCGCTGCAGGCAGGCGATCCGTTTCAGGGCGCGGATGAACTCCATCGGCACCTCCACAGGGGCCTCCGGACACAACGGGCTGTCCACTCCAGCTTGGCTCAGCACCTCCGCGCCCGCACAGCGGACGGGGACCGCACAGCGGGCAATGCCCGGGGGCGGCCGTTGGAGGCTCAGCCGAACGCCGAGCGCTCCAGCCAGAAGTCCAGCAGTTCCGCGTCCCCCAGCACCTCGACCCGGTCGCTGTCCGGAGTGAGACGCCGGTTGAAGACCAGCATGACGTCGGTGAGCGAGCCTCGCAGCGCCACGGTCGCCTTCTCGTGGGCACGCCGCCAGGTGAAGCCGTCCTCACCGAACTCGATCAGCCACTCGGCACCCGGCGCGTCCGTGGCGTGCAGATGGATCGAGCGCCCGCCGCCACGCAGCCCGGCGGCCTCCTTGTCACCCCCGGCCTGCACGAAGGCGACGATCTCCAGCCACTCCTCGATGGTGTCGGCGGCCAGCTCCGGAGCCACCTCGTAGCCGGTGTTCGCGGTGATCGCCGCGTCGGCCTGGTGGACGATCGTTTCGTGCGCCATGCGACGCGCCCAGAAGCCCGTGTTCCGCGCCCACCCCCAGGACCACACCTCCTGGTCGGGGCCGGCCGCCCGCAGCGTCTCGACGGTCTTCGCCGCGCCGTCCGCCAGCCAGGCGTCGAGCACGGCGGGGTCGTCGCCCTCGGGCGTGTTCTCCGGTACCCGTTCGTGCGGGACGGCTTCGGTGGCCCGGGTACGTACGATCTCGCCCGCCCAGCGATGGGCGCGGCCCACATGGACGGCGAGGTCGCGCAGAGTCCAGTCGGGGCAGGTCGGGACGGTCACGCCGAGGTCGGCACCCTTGATCGCCGCCCTCAACGCGTCGGTACGGCCGATGATTTCGTCACAGTAGAGGTCGTGCGGGAGTAAAGAGCTCATGCGGCGCACCGTAGTGCGCCACACCCCCTCTTGCATATGATTATCCGCCGAGCTGCGCGGTGGTGGGCACCTTGTCCTTCACCTCGGCGCCCGCGCTCCTGCCCGCGTCCTTGATGCCGTTGATCACGCCCTCGAAGGCGCCGACGTCACCCGCGCCCGCCTCACCCTTGCGGAGCTTGCTGCCGAGCCCCTTGAGCGATTCGATGCCCGCCGTCAGCGGCGCGACCGCCTTCGACAGCAGCGGGTCGCCCTTGGCATTGGCCACCGCGGCCTTCAGCCGGTTGTAGGTGAAGCCGCCCGCGAGTCCGGCCTTGACCAGAGCGAACGTCCGCCCGTCCGCGCCCTTCTTGAACTTGCCCGCACGGTACGGCTTCACGATCCACTGGTACGTCGCACCGGCCGCGAGTCCCGCATTGGCGACGAACCGCGTCTTGGCGAACTTCTGCGCCTCGGCCGAGGACGTGGCACTCGGGGACGCGGAGCTGCTCGCGGTCCCGCTGTCATTGCCGCCGCACGCGGTGGCGCCCACGAGCACGGCACAGGACAGCAGCAGCGAGACGAACAGGCGGCGCGGCGGTATGGGGCGGTTCACGGCGGAACTGGGCACAGCGGGCCTCCTTGGCCGGGCACATCGTGACCATTTTTACGATGAGCGACGCTTCCGACACTCACCGCAAGGTTCATCCGACCCCGGCCGGTATGCCACTCGGGGCCGCCATCCGGGTCCCGACGGCGCAGGCGTACGGCGACCCGCGCAGTTGCCCCGCCCGCTCCACCCTGCCGACCGTCGAGGAATCGACCGGCGGCGCGGCCGGGACTGACGGCGCGCACGGCCGACTGAGACCGACCGGCACACGGGGAAATTGGACGCCCCCCATGTGCCGGTCGGTCTCAGCCGCAGCAGTCCGGTTCCAGCCCGTGCGGCAGCCGTTCGCCGCTGAAGACCGCAGTGGTCGCCTCGTGGCCGCCGAGCGCGGCCACTGCGAGCAGCAGCGAACCGGCGGTCCAGTTGGTGAGCTCCTGGGGCCAGAACGCCCGGTCGCCCTCGAAGACGTACCCCGTCCAGTACATGCCGCCGTCGGCGCGCAGATGCTGGATGGACTGGAGGATCTCCAGCGCCCGGTCCGACTCGCCCATCACCCAGAGCGTCAGGGCGAGTTCACAGCTCTCGCCACCGGTCACCCACGGATTGGGCAGCACACAGCGCACCCCGAGGCCGGGGACCACGAAACGGTCCCAGTCCTTCTCGATCCGCTCCTTGGCGGCCGTTCCGGTGAGCGCGCCGCCGAGGACCGGGTAGTACCAGTCCATCGAGTAGCGGCTCTTGTCCAGGAAGCGTTCCGGGTGGTTGCGGATCGCGTGGGCCAGCGCGCCGGTCGCCAACTCCCAGTCCGGCTGCGGCTCTTCGCGCCGTTCGGCGATGGCGAGTGCGCAGCGCAGCGCCTGGTGGATGGAGGAGCAGCCGGTCAGCAGCGCGTCGTCGACGGGGGTTCCGTCGGCTTCGCGCTTCCAGCCGATCTGACCGCCGGGCTGCTGGAGCCGGAGCACGAATTCGACGGCGGCGTAGACGGTCGGCCACATCCGGTCGACGAACGCGTCGTCGCCGGTGGCGAGGTAATGGTGCCAGACGCCGACGGCCACGTACGCGCAGAAGTTGGTCTCCCGGCCGCGGTCGGTCGGCCGGTCCGGGTCTCCGTCGTGGTAGGCGGCGTACCAGGAGCCGTCCTCGTTCTGATGCCTGGCCAGCCAGTCGTACGCGCGTTCCGCGGCGGCGTGCTCGCCCGCCGCGTCGAGGGCCATGGCGGCCTCGGTGTGGTCCCAGGGGTCGAGGTGGTGGCCGCGGAACCAGGGCAGCGCGCCGTCCTCGCACTGCGCGGCGAGGAGGGCGGCTACGGTCTCGGCGGCCTGCTCGGCGGTGAGGACTCCGGGCAGTACGAGGTGTTCGGTCTGCTCGGGAGTGGTCACGCCTCGGCCTTGGAGAGGTCCTCGGCAGCGGCGGCCACGGGCAGCTGCGGCTTGGTCGCGTACGCCACGAAGCTCTTGCCCACGACCGGGTTGAGCAGTTGCTCGGCGACCCGGGTGACGGCCGGCTTCTTCATGATGTCCCAGACCAGCAGCTTGTGGTACGCGCGGACCGGCAGCGCCGCGTCCTTGCCGTCGCGGCCCACCCCGAACGCGCACTTCAGCCACCAGTACGGCGAGTGCAGGGCGTGGGCGTGATGGGTGCCGTACGGCTTGAGGCCGGCGTCGCGGATCTTGCCGAGCAGTTCGTCGGCCTTGTAGATGCGTATGTGGCCGCCCTCGACCTCGTGGTACTCGTCGGAGAGCGTCCAGCAGACCTTCTCCGGGCCGTAGCGCGGCACGGTGATCGCGATCCGGCCACCGGGCTTGAGGACCCGGACCATCTCGGCGAGCACGCCCTTGTCGTCGGGGATGTGCTCCATCACCTCGGAGATGATCACGACGTCGAAGGACTCGTCGGGGAACGGCAGGTTGAGCGCGTCGCCCTCCATCGCGGTGGCGGTGGCACCCTCGGGGGCCTCTTTGGCCTCCTTCATCGCGGCGAACCACTTCGCGACCTCGCGGATCTCCTCGCCGTTCCGGTCGAGCGCCACGACCTGGGCGCCGCGCCGGTAGCACTCGAAGGCGTGGCGTCCGGCGCCGCAGCCCAGGTCGAGCACTCGGTCACCTGCGGCGAGCGGGAAGCGGGTGAAGTCCACGGTCAGCACGAATGCCTGCTTTCGCGGTCGAGGGGGCAGTGGGCAAGGACGACGAGGACGGGCGGCGGTGTCAACGACGGCCGCCGGGGCGCATGGTGCCGGCGCGGGCGGCGATCGCTTCGCGGTAGAGGGCGGCGGTGCCGATGGCGGCCTGCTTCCAGGTGAAGCGGGAGAGCACCCGGGCGCGGCCCGCGGCGCCGATCCGGGCCCGCAGTTCCGGGTCGCCGAGCAGCCGGGCGAGCGCGTCGGCCAGCGCCCCTGCGTCGGCGGGCGGCACGGCCAGGCAAGTCTCGCCGTCCGCGCCCGCGACCTCGGGGATCGCGCCGCCGGTGGTGGCGACGAGGGGCGTGCCGGTGGCCATGGCCTCGGCGGCGGGCAGCGAGAAGCCTTCGTACAGCGAGGGGACGCAGGCGACCTGGGCGCCGCGCACCAGGTCGACGAGTTCGGCGTCGCTGATGCCCTTGACGAATCCGACGGCGTCCTGGAGTCCGTGGCGCTCGATGGCCTGCGCGACCGGTCCGTCCTCGGCCCGCTTGCCGACGACCACGAGGTGCGCCTGCGGGTTCTCGGTGCGGAGCTTGGCGAGCGCCTCGACGAGGTGGACGAGGCCCTTCAGCGGGACGTCGGCGCTGGAGGTGGTGACGATCCGGCCGGGGACCTCGGCGATGGACGGGTCGGGCGACCACAGCTCGGTGTCGGCGCCGATGTGCACGACGTGGATACGGTCCCCGCGCACCCCGAGATGGTCGACGATCTCCTGCTTGGAGGAGCCGGAGACGGTGAGCACCGAGGGCAGTCGGCGCGCGACCCGCTTCTGCATGCGGGTGAAGGCGTACCAGCGGCGGACGGAGGCACGCCGGCGACGGGTCTCGGCGGCATCCAGGTCCAACTGCCGGTCGACCGTTATGGGGTGATGGATCGTGGTGACGAGCGGGGCGCCGAGGTCTGCCAACAGCCCGTACCCGAGGGTCTGGTTGTCGTGGATGACATCGAACTCGCCGCGGCGCGCGGCGAGATGGCGGCGGGCGCGCAGGCTGAAGGTGAGCGGTTCCGGGAAGCCGCCGGTCCACATGGTGGCGACCTCGGCGGCGTCGATCCAGTCCCGGTACTCGCCGCGCTTCGGCGTGCGGAACGGGTCGGGCTGGCGGTAGAGGTCCAGGCTCGGCAGCTCGGTGAGCGGGACGCCGTCGTCGAGCACCGGATAGGGCTGGGCGCCGATCACTTCGACGCTGTGGCCGAGGCGGGCGAGCTCGCGGCCGAGGTGGCGTACGTAGACGCCCTGGCCGCCGCAGAACGGGTTGCCCTTGTAGGTGAGGAGTGCGATGCGCAACGGACGGTCGTCGGCGGTGCCCGACGTGTCGCTGCCCGTGCGGGGGCCCGTCTCTATGGCCTCAGCGGTCACATTCGGCCCCCTTCTCACTGCGTGTTCGCCGGAGCGTAACCGCTCACGCTAATCTAGAACAAGTTTCAGACTGGATCGTTCAATGAGCTACGAATCTACCGGCAGGTAGCGTCGGCGCAACGGCCGGATCAGGTGATTCGCGCCACGACCGGCCGCCCTGGCATGCTGTGCGCCGCCGGGAGACCGAGCGCCTCCGGACAGAAGCCATGGATGGGGACACATGACAGCGGAAGCGAAGCCGGGATCGCCGCCCCTGACGGAGCGGCAGGAGGCCCGCCGCCGCCGCATCCTGCACGCCAGCGCCCAGCTCGCCTGCAGGGGCGGATTCGAGGCGGTGCAAATGCGTGAGGTCGCGGAGGCCGCCGAGGTCGCCCTGGGCACGCTGTACCGCTACTTCCCGTCCAAGATCCATCTGCTGGTCGCCACCATGCAGGACCAGCTCCAGCAGATGCACCAGACGCTGCACAAGCGCCCCCCGGCCGGCGAAGACGCGGCGCAGCGGGTCGCCGGCACCCTGATGCGGGCGTTCCGCGCACTGCAGCGCGAACCGCATCTGGCGGATGCGATGGTGCGGGCGCTGACCTTCGCGGACCGCAGCGTCAGCCCGGAGGTGGACACCGTCTCGCGGATCACGACCGCGATCATCCTGGACGCGATGGGCCTGGAGCATCCGACGCCGGAGCAGCTGTCCGCGGTCCGGGTCATCGAGCACACCTGGCACTCGGCGCTGATCACCTGGCTGTCGGGGCGGGCGTCGATCGCCCAGGTGAAGATCGACATCGAAACGGTGTGCCGGCTGATCGACGTGACGGCCCCCCAAGAGGCGTCCAAGCCGTCGATGTGAGGGCATCCCCGGACGCGTCCTGACGGGTCCGTCCGGAGGATCTTCGGCCCCGCCCCTCACCACCTGCGGCGCTGACCCGTGGGTGCCGTGCCGCGCCCCGGGAGCAGTACGACCGGCCCCCGGCCACGGCACATGTGCGGCCCCCACATGCGCACCGCGTCAGGTGGGGCGCCCTGCACCATGTCGACGGCGGCACGGTGTTCATACGGTTCGGCGACATCACATGAATCCGCCGAGGAGCCGCTCACCATGCGTCGCAGAACCACAGGCACCGCCCGTCACCACAGATCCCTCTCCACCGTCGTCACGCTGGCCTCGGCCGGCCTCCTGCTGGTCGGGTGCACCGCCGCCGGGAAGGCGGGCGAGGCCGGCGAGGACGCGAAGGACCAGACCGTGAAGGTGGGCCTGGTCTACTCCCGTACGGGGCTGCTCGCGGACTACGGGAAGCAGTACCGCGACGGGTTCATGGCGGGCCTGGACTACGCGACGAAGGGCACCGGCAAGGTCGCCGGGCACCGTATCGAGGTCACCGAGCAGGACGACGCGGGCGACCCGGGCAAGGCGGTCTCCGCGGCCAAGAACCTGATCGGCAAGGGCTACAAGGTGCTGGCCGGCACGACCGATTCCGGGGTGGCCCTCCAGATGGCGCCGCTCGCCGCCCAGAACAAGGTGCTGTACATCAGCGGCCCGGCCGCCACCGACGCCGTGACCGGCGTCAACGAGTACACCTTCCGCTCAGGCCGCCAGTCCTACCAGGACATCCTCACGGCCGGGACGATGCTCGGCGAGGCCAAGGGCAAGAAGGTCACGGTGCTGGCCCAGGACTCCACCTTCGGCCAGGCCAATGTCGCCGCCGTGAAGGCAGTCCTCGGCTCCAAGGGCGCGCAGGTCGGCTCCGTACTGGCACCGCCCAGCGCCACTGACCTGACCCCGTTCGCCCAGCAGGTGAAGGCGGGCGGACCCGATCTGGTCTTCGTCGCCTGGGCCGGCTCCACCGCGCCGGCGCTGTGGACCGCACTGGACCAGCAGGGCGTGCTGGGGGCGGGCAAGGTCGTCACGGGCCTCGCCGGAACGACCTCGTACCCGATCTTCGGGGACGCCGGCTCCAAGGTGTCGTTCCTGGCGCACTACTTCCCCGGCGCGGGCGGCGGCAACGCCGTGGAGAAGTCCATGCTCGACTCGGTCACCAAGGCCGGCGGCACCCCGGACCTGTTCACCCCCGACGGCTTCACCGCGGCACAGATGGTCGTGCGCGCCGTCGAGGAGGGCGGCGCCACCGATTCCGCCGCCATGGTCAAGGCCCTGGAGGGCTGGAGCTTCGACGGGGTGAAGGGCAAGGAGCAGATCCGTGCCGAGGACCACGCACTGGTGCAGCCGATGTTCGTCGCGAAGCTCAAGGGGAAGGGCGCCGCTGCCCGGCCGGAGCTGGTGAGCACCGCGCCGATGGACAAGGTGGCGCCGCCCGCCAAGCCCTCGGCGGGCTGACCGATGGCTGTACCGGACACCACCGCTGAGCGCCCGGGCGGGGCACCGCCCGCCGCCCCGGTGCTTCAACTGGACGGGCTCGGCTGGGGCGTCGGCGGGGCGACGATCGTCGAAGACGTCACGCTGAGCGTCCACGAGGGCGAGTTCCTCGCCTTCATCGGCCCCAACGGAGCCGGCAAGACCTCACTGTTCAACCTGATCAGCGGGCTGACCATGGCCACGTCGGGCACGATCGCGCTGGACGGTACGGACATGACGGACAGCCCGGCGCACGCACGGGCGAGGCGCGGCATCGGCCGCACGTTCCAGACGTCCAGCCTCTGGCCCGGGATGAGCGTGGCCGACCACGTCAGGCTGGCCGCTCAGGCGGCTGGCGGCGGCTCGCACCGGCTGTGGCGGCGCGCCCGTCCGTACACCGCCGAGGTGAACGGCGTACTGGAACGCACCGGCCTCGGCCACCGGGCACAGGCGATGGCGTCCGAGCTGTCGCACGGCGAGAAGCGGAAGCTGGAGCTGGCGGTGCTGCTGGTGGGCGAGCCGCGGCTGATGCTGCTCGACGAGCCGATGGCCGGGGTGAGCGCGGAGGAGGTCCCCGCGCTGACCGAACTGATCCGCACCCTGCACCGGGACGAGGGCCGCACCGTCCTGATGGTCGAGCACCACATGGACGTCCTGCTGGGCCTGGCCGACCGGCTCGCCGTGATGCACCACGGAAGGCTGCTGGCGCTGGACACCCCCGAGGCCGTGACCGCCGACCCGACCGTTCAGCAGGCCTACCTCGGGGAGGGACTGTGACGACAGAGACCCTGCTCGCCGTACGGGATCTGCGGGTCCTGATCGGCGGCCGGCACATCCTGCACGGCGTCGACCTGGACGTCGCCCGGCACGGGGTGACCGCGCTCCTCGGCCGCAACGGCGCCGGGAAGACCACGACCGTTCGCGGCGTCCTCGGCCTCGTCCCGCGCACCGGCAGCGTGCGGCTGGACGGCGAGGAGACCGTGTCGATGCCCACCCACACCGTGGTGCGGCTGGGCATCGGTTACGCCCCCGAGGACCGGGGCATCTTCGCCGGACTGACCGTGGCGGAGAATCTGCGTCTGGCCGAGCGGCGCGGCGCGGGTGAGCCCGCGTACCCGCTCGTCCATGAACTCTTCCCCGAACTGAAGCGCCGGGAGAAGCAGTTGGCCGGGACGCTGTCCGGTGGGCAGCAGCAGATGGTGGCCATCGGACGCACCCTGCTCAACGGCAACCGTCTGATCATCGCCGACGAACCCACCAAGGGCCTGGCGCCCAAGGTGGTCACCGAGGTCGCCCAGGTGCTGGAGCGGGCCGCCGAGGCGGTGCCGGTGCTGCTCGTGGAGCAGAACCTCGCCGTCGTGCGGCGTCTGGCCGAGCACTGTGCGGTGCTCGCCGACGGCCGGACCGCCCATCAGGGACCGGCCGCCGAGCTGCTGGGCGATGCGGAGGCAGCACGACGTCTGCTGGGCGTGGGACACGGCCCGGCAACGGCGGCCACGCCGCACTCTTCTTCGGCAGCACCTTCTTCGGCCGTGGAGGCGGATTCCTGATGTCCACCGTCGTTCTGCTCACCATGACCGGACTCGGTCTGGGAGCGCTCTACTTCCTGATCGCATCAGGACTCTCACTGATCTTCGGCCTGATGGATGTGCTCAACTTCGCGCACGGGGCGCTGCTCTCCATCGGCGCGTACGGCACCTGGTGGGCGGCGTCCGGCAATCTGCCCGGCGCCGGCCCGGAGGGAGCGGGCTTCGTCCTCGCGGTCCTGTTCGGTACGGCGGTGGGCACCGCGGCCGCCGTACTGCTGGAACTCGCCATCGTCCGCCCGCTCTACACCCGGCCGCGCGAGCAGGTGCTCGCCACCGTCGGGGTGGGGCTCGCCGTCCCGGCGCTGCTGTCAGGCATCTGGGGCTCGGACGCCCTGACCTTCCCGGGGCCGAAGGCGCTGTCCGGCACCTTCGGGCTGCTCGGCGCCCAGGTACCGGTCAACCGACTGGTACTGGTCGCGGCGGCGGTCGTGGTCCTCGTCGCACTGCGGCTCTTCCTCGGCCGCACCCGGCACGGTCTGGTCGTACGGGCCGGGGTCGAGGACCGGGCGATGGTCACCGCCCTGGGTATCGATGTGCGGAAGGCATTCACGCTCGTCTTCGCGATCGGCGGCTGCGCCGCCGCTCTCGGCGGGGCGCTCGGCGGCCTGTACTTCGGCTCGGTCGATCCCCGCCAGGGCACCTCGCTGCTGATCTTCGCGTTCGTCGTGGTGGTCACCGGAGGCATGGGCTCGGTGACCGGAGCCGCCGTGGCGTCCGTCGTCATCGGCCTGGTCCAGCAGTTCGCCAACTACTACACCGCAGCAGGCCTCGGCGACCTGGCCGTCGTCGTCCTGCTCGCCGCGCTGCTGCTCGTACGGCCGCGCGGACTGACCGGGAGGCTCGCGTGAGCACCGTCACCGAGACACACGACCGCACCGGCGAAAGACACACGGTCGCACCGGCCCCCGGGAACACCGCCCGGCTGCTGCGCCGCTGGTGGCCCGCCGCCGCACTGCTGCTGCTCTTCGTCGCCCCGTACAGCGCACTGCCGCTGCCCGGACTCCTGGACGGCCCGCTCGGCAGCCCGGGAAGTCTCCAACTGCTCGCCACCTGCCTGCTGTTCGGCGCTCTGGCGACCGGTTACGACCTGCTGCTCGGCCGCACCGGGCTGCTCTCCTTCGGGCATGCGCTCTACTTCGCCGCGGGCAGCTACGCCACCAACATGTTCCTGCTGGAGGCGGGCCTCCCGTTCTCCGTTTCCGCGCTGCTCGGCCTCTGCTCCGGGATCGCGCTCGCGCTGGTCCTGGGGTCGGTGAGCCTGCGGGTCACCGGCGTCGGCTTCTCCATGGTGACGCTGGCCTTCGCCCAGGCGGGCTCGATCCTGGTCTCCCGCAACCCCGGTGGTTTCACCGGCGGCGAGGAGGGCCGGGCCGCCCCCGCCGATCTGCTGCCGTCCGCGCTCGTGGGCATCGAGAACACAGCGAACCTCTACTGGCTGGCGCTGGCCTATCTGGTCCTCACCCTCGCCGTCGTCCACTGGGCGGTCCGCTCCCCCACCGGACGGGTCTGGGAGGGCATCAAGGAGAACGAACGCCGGGTGGAGGTACTGGGGTTGAAGCCGTACGGCTTCAAGCTGACGGCCTTCGTCCTGGCGGGAGCGCTGGCCGCCCTGGGCGGCCTGGTCCACCTGCTGCTCACCGGCGGCTCGACCCCCCAGACGACCACCTCCGACTTCACCCTCTCCCTGCTGGTGATGGTGGTGCTCGGCGGATCGGGCACCCGCTGGGGTCCGATGGTCGGCGGCATCCTCTACACCTGGGCCGATCACCGGCTCGGCGATCTGGCCGGGTCGGGCGCGGTCGCCGATCTGCCCGCGGTGCTGCGGGTGCCGCTCTCCCAGCCGCTGTTCCTGCTCGGTGTGCTGTTCGTGGCCGTGGTACACCTGCTGCCGGGCGGCCTGGCCCGGCTGCCGTCCCGGCTGGCCGCGGTGCGCCGCGGACCCGCCACCACCGAAACACTCCCGGCCGAGAAGGCCCGGAAGGAGAACGGACGCCCGTGATTCCGTACGAAGAGATTCAGGTCCCCGTGACCGGGGGCGAGTTGGCGGTACTGAGGTGGCCGGCCCGCGAGCCGGACGCACCGGTCGTCGTCGCCCTGCACGGCATCACGGCCAACGCGCTGTCCTGGGGCCCGGTGGCGAGGCTGCTGGACGGCCGCATCACCCTGATCGCCCCGGATCTGCGTGGCCGGGCCGGGAGTTCGGCCCTGCCGGGGCCGTACGGGATCGCCGCACACGCTGATGACATCGCCGCCCTGACCGAGGCCCTGGGCCTGGACCGGGTAGTGCTGGCCGGCCATTCGATGGGCGCGTTCGTGACGGCGCTGGCCGCCGTACGCCACCCGGAACGGTTCGGGCCGCTGCTGCTGGTCGACGGCGGCATCGGCTTCCCCGCCCCGACCCATCTCGCCCCGGACGAGCTGATGACCGCCGTGATCGGCCCGGCCATGGACCGGCTGTCGATGACCTTCCCCGACCGGGCCGCCTACCGCTCCTTCTGGCAGGCACACCCGGCGTTCGCGGGTGCGTGGTCGGCCGAGGTGGATGCGTACATCCAGCGCGACCTGACCGGGGACGAACCCGCCATGCACTCCACCTGCCGGATCGAGGCGGTACGCGCCGACGGCATCGGCCTCTTCGACGAGGAGGTGCTGACGGCGGTACGGAAGCTGCCGGCTCCGGCGACGCTGCTGTGGGCGCAGCGGGGCCTGATGAACGAGGAGCAGGGCCTGTACGACGAGACCCGTCTGGCAACGGCCGGCCTCGAGGGCACAGGGGTGACACCGGTGCCTGTACGGGACGTCAACCACTACACGCTGCTGACGGGAGACGCGGGCGGCAGGGAGATCGCACACCACTTGCTGACCATGTCCGGAGCCCCGAGCGCATCAGAGCCTGTCGGGTGACCTTCGATCGGAGAGCGAACGCGGCATGGTGCGTGCGATTCCAAGGCGCCGGGATGGCCTTGTAGCGGAGCTACTAGGCCATTTCGGCAACGCCGGAAGCGTGCGTGCCATGCCGTGGGCGCCCGATCAGAGGTCGCCCGACAGGCTCTCAGGCGCCCCTACGCCGTCCGGCGCTTGAGGTCATTGATCAGCCCGTCCGGCGCTTGAGGTCATTGATCAGCCCGTCCGGCGCTTGAGGACGGAGCCACCAGAACACACTCCGGGCGGCCGGACGGCCCCTACCGCTCCCGGCCGCCCGCCAACAAATGCAGCCGCAAGGCAAGTTGCAGCTCCAACGCCCGCCCGGGCTCGTTCCAGTCCCGCCCCAGCAGCACCTGAACCCGGTCCAGCCGCTGCACCACCGTGTTGACGTGCACGTGGAGTTCGTCCTTGGCGCGGATGAGACTTCCCCCGGACCCGAAATAGGCACCGAGCGTGCGCACAAGATGCGTGCCGCGCTGTGCGTCGTACTCCAGCAGCGGTCCCAGCGTCGCCGTGACGAAGCCGTCGACGTCCTGGGCATTGCCCAACACCACGCCGAGGAAACCGAGTTCCTCGACGCACGCGCCTTCCCCCGTACGCCCCAGGACCCGCATGGCACGCAGGCAGCGGGCGGCCTCCCCGTATGCGGAGGCCAGCTCCCGGGCGCCGCGTGCCGGCCCGGTGGCGGCGACGGTGACGGGGGCCTGGGTCAGCTGTCCGAGCTGGGCCGCCGCCGCGCGTGCCGCGTCACCGGCGGCCTGTGCGGGGTCGTCGGCTTCTATCAACAGCACCACGTTCCCCGCGTGTTCGGCGCTCACCCCATGGATGTCCCCGCCGAACAGATAGCGCATCACGGCAGGGGCCAGCCTCTCCCGGGCTCCGCCCTCGGCCACCAGCAGCAGATGCGGGCGGTCGAGGTCGATACCGAGGCGCCGGCCGCGTTCGGCGAGTCCGGCCGGGTCGCGGTCCGCTTCGGTCAGCAGATCGGTGATCAGCTCTCCGCGGATCCGGTTCTCGGTCTCGGCGACCGTGCGCCGCAGCAGCAGAAGCAGTCCGGTGACCACCGAGGCCCGCTCGAACAGCCGTCGGTCGGAGTCGTCGAGCTGTTGGCGCCGGTGCAGAACCAGATGGGCCAGGATTTCCTGTCCGGCGAGGACGGCGCAGATCCACCGGCCGTCGCGGTGCACGGCGCGGGCACCGGTACGGGACTCCTCGGCGGTTTCGGCCAGCCAGCCGGCGTCCATGCTGTCGGCGGCGAAGCCCGCACCGTCGGGCCGGACCGCCGCCAGGGGCCGTCCGCCGGGGTCATGAATGGTGAGCGGGGAGTCCAGCAGCCCCGCGACCGCCGCGGCGACATCCTGGACGTCACGGCCGCGCAGGACCAGATCGGTCAGCCGGTCATGGGAGTCCTCGGCCCGCCGCATGGCCGCCGAGTGGGCCCGTACGGCCGCATTGGCCTCGGCCAACTCGGCGTTCGTCTCAGCCAGTTCATCCAGTGCGGACCGGGTGTCGGCGAGCGCGCGGGCGGTGTCGATGGCGATGGCGGCGTGTGCGGCGAGCGAGCACAGCAGGGCGACCTCGTCGGGGCTGAAGACGCGGGGCGCACGGTCGGCTGCGAAGAGCACGCCGATGACCTTTCCCGTACCGCCGCGGCTGGAGCCGAGAAGCAGGGGCACGCCCAGGATGGCGACGAGCCCCTCGTCCAGCACCCCGGCGTTGATGTTGCGGGTGTGATGGAAGCGGTCGTCGGTGCGGTAGTCGGGGGTCGCGTACGGGCTCGCGGTCTGCGCCACCAGACCGCCGAGCCCGTGGCCGAGCTCCAGCCGCAGTCGCTGGAAGAGCACCGACACCGACCCGTCGGTGACCCGCATATAGGTGTCCCCCGCCTCCTCGTCGGGAAGCGTGAGATACGCCGTGTCCGTGCCGAGCAGCATCCTGGCCCTGCGCACGATCGCCTTCAGCACGTCGTCCAGGTCGCGGGACGCGGCCAGATCGCCCGCGGTGTCGAAGAGCGCGGTGAGCTGGAGCTCGCGGCGCCGGTGCTGCCGCAGGGCGCCCCTGATCCGCAGAGCGGTGGCGGTGGCCCGCTCCACCTCCGCCAGATCGCCCGTGGGCACACCGGCGGCCCGCGCCTGCGAGGAGACGGCACCCAGCGCCTCGGCGGGGGCGTCGTCGGCCAGCAGGTCGAACAGGCGCCGCAGATGGGGCGCGGCGGAGGCGGACGGTTCAGACATGGGCGGCCATCGTTCGTAGGGGACGGGGGGTCAGTTGGCGGTCCAGCCGCCGTCCATGGAGAGCGAGATGCCGGTGACGTGCACCGTACGCGGCCCACAGAGCCACAGCACGGCCTCGGCGACATCGTCGGGTTCGATCAGGCGCTTGATCGCGCTGCGTTCCAGCATGACCCGCCCCACCACCTCCTCCTCGGAGATGCCGTGCGCACGGGCCTGGGCCGCGATCTGGTTCTCGACCAGGGGGGTGCGCACGTACCCGGGGCTGACACAGTTGCTCGTCACCCCGTGCTCCGCCGCTTCGAGCGCGACCACCTTGCTGAGTCCCTCCAGTGCGTGCTTCGCCATCACATAGGCCGACTTGTAGGGGCTGGCCCGCAGGCCGTGCACGGACGAGATGTTGACCACGCGCCCCCAGCCGCGTTCGTACATGCCCGGCAGGGTCCGGCGCAAGATGCGGAACGGCGCTTCCACCATGACGCGCTGGATCAGCGCGAATCGGTCCGGCGGGAATTCGTGCACGGGGGCGACATGCTGGAGCCCGGCGTTGTTGACCACGACGTCCACGTCGGCGGGCAGCGTGTCCACCTCGTCGGGGACGGAGAGGTCGACCACCCACGCCGTCCCGCCGATCTCCTCCGCCAGGCTCTTGGCGGCGTCGGCGGCCTTGTCCACCACATGAACATGGGCGCCCGCGGCGGCCAGGGCCTGCGCACAGGCCCGCCCGATACCGCTCGCGGCACCGGTCACCAGGGCGGTGCGCCCGGCGAGGAGCCGGTCTGCGGGCGGCGGCGTGTCCGCGGCGGCGGACGGCGGAGTGTTGGGCGGGACGGTGGGCGGGGCAGAATGCGCGGCGGGCCCGTGGTCCGGGCTCTGAGGAGTCTCCATGGTCGTCACCGTAAGGAGACCGAAGCCCACGTCACACGGGGCCGGTGCACACACCGTAGTACGTCGGCATGGTGGCGACGTACATGGTGCGGGGCCGGTCCCGGGCCGTCAGTGTGCCCGGGTCCAGCTTCTCAACGCCGAGCTCGACCTGCGAGGTTAAACGCCAAGCTGAGCGTTTCGTCCGCTTCAGGACGGCGGAAATCCTGATTCCAGGCGGTCACAGAACTCGCGTGCGAGCCGACCAGGCGCCGGTACCCTCACAGGACGCAGTCGCCGCCCACGGCCGTCCTCCCGGGAACCAAGTGACGAGATCCGGAATTTCCCTGACCTCACGCCCACGCTGGCTCCAAAATGTGCGCAACCGTTTCCAGGAGATGCACGCTACCGGTTCCAGCACTTGGCACCTCCACCGAGGATGGCCGCGGCGCTGGCAACGGTTCCCGGAGGGTCGGCCCAATGCCCTGCGCGAAGTACGGACTGGAGGTTCCGGTCGACGGCGGAGGCCCAACACCAATGATCACCGGAGTCACCAGGGGGAGCCCGCAGCATGACCGGCACCACAGAGGCCCTTGGCGGGTCGGCTGCAGTCGACGATGCAGCACGAAGCGTCACACGCCCGTTCTACGTATACGCCGTGCTCGCCAACTCGCTGTTCCAGCGTGGCGTATTCGTCCTCTTCCTTCAGCAGCGAGGCTTCTCCGCCGGGCAAGTGACCCTCCTTCAGACACTGCTCTACCTGGTCAGCGGACTTGCGGAGTTACCGGCGGGAGTCATCGCTGACCGAATCGGCAGGCGTGCCAGCATCGTGATCGGCCAGGTGCTGATAGCTGGATGCAAAACGACAGTCGCAGGTCTTGATCTGGTCTTGATCCAGGCTCAGGCCAGAACGAAACCCGTCACCTCGCGGCCCGCTGCCAGTACTCACGCAGCAAGGCTAATTTCGCTTCGAATTTATGGTCATATCGATTGCTCGTGAATGCGCCCGGAACTGCCAAGTCTCGTCCATTCGCACGCACGAGACGCAGATCCCACCACTCACTACTTCGTGCAGTATGATGCCGCTTCTCAATTTCAGTAATTTCCGCCCACGGAATCGACTTCCTCCGGAATGGGCCCTTGAAGAAGATTCCATCAGGAGTGAGCAGCGCTCGGCCATACCCCCGGCCGATTATGTAGGTCATCGAGACAAGCCACGTACAGGAAATCGCGACTCCCCACCAGAGTGAGCCGGGCCCCTCGGAGAGCGTCACTGCAACAACCATCCCGGTGCAAATGACGGTGAAACACCCAGATACCCTCCAATTCTTGCGCCGCTCTGCAGTATCCAGAGCAATCCAAACTTCAGTCACGACTGACTCCTAACCCAAACCCAGCTGCGCATTTTAATCGAGGTCATCGGCTGGGATGGCTACGCTCATTCAAGCTGCCTCCGGCAATAGTGGCAATCCCAGTCAAGCTTATGGAGGCCCCATCACTCATTCGAGCTGCACCTCGAGCTGCACCTGATATCGCTGCATGTATAATTTGCTGCTTGAAGGGCACCCCTGGAGAATTTGCCAGCTCCGCCGCCTCCTTAGCTGCCTTTCCCAACCTAACAGCGGCGCCTGCTCCGACGAGGCTGAGCACGCCAACGGCACAGCTACCCCATTGTTTCGACGCGCACGCATCTGCTGTAGTTGCCCCAGCCACGGCAAACCCGGCCAGCATCGCCCCTGTGGTTATCCAGCCCACCGGGCTGAACATTGCAACTACGCCTAGCCCAACCCCGATCCAGCCCAACGCCGTGCTGTGATCCTGTATGAAGTTGTGGGCCGCACTAACCACCTTGCCGCCGCTGGCATCCCAGGCCTTGCCGAGGCCGCTCTTGATGCTGCCCCAGATGCCGTTCTGTTTGCGCTGCTGTTCAGCTTTACGTCGCTGCTCGGCAAGCTTGGCCTGCGCCCGATACTGCGCCGCCTTGTCCGCCCGTTGCTTCGCGTAGTAGTCATTGATCAGGTAGCCGCTGGTGTTCTGGCGGTACGCAGCATAAAGGAACTGAGACTCCGGGTCCTTCTTCGGTGTCTGGTGCCAGACCCATTTGCCGCCCTTCAAGGTGTAGCCGGCGTTCATGCCGCGGTCGCGCGCCCAGGCGTCGTCGTTGTATGAGGCGCCGCCGGCCGGGCCGTCGGGGCGGAGGCCGTCGGGGTCGGACTTGGTGAGGGGGTTGTTGTGGGCGTAGCTGTAGGCGTTCATCTGCGCCGGGTCGTTGATGTCGATGACCGGGTCGACGGAGAGGAAACGGCCGAGGACGGGGTCGTATTCGCGGGCGCCGAGGTGCGTGAGACCGGTGGGGTCGTTGATGCCGCCGACAAAGCCTCGGGTGCCAAAGGCTGTCGACTGCGTGCTGCGGAGTTGACCGAAGGGAAGTTGCTTGCGGCGGGTGAGGGCGAGAGTTCCGACCGTGATGGCGGTCATCGCCGTGCCCTGATGGTCACTGATGAGGTACGAGGTGGTCGCACCCGTGCGGACGGCTACGGTTTCGCCGTTGTGCGTGTAGTAACGCGTGCCGGTCTTGGCGCCGTTGGCGGCGATGGTGAGTTCGTTGCCTTGGGGCAGGGTGAGGGTGCTGGAGCCGTCGGCGTTCTTGGCGATGAGTCGGTTGCCGTCGGCGTCGTAGACGTAGCTGCTGGTCTTTCCGGCCTCGGTGAAGGTGGCGAGGTGGCCTTCGGTGTCCCAGATCAGGTCCTGGACGTTTGAGCCGGTGGTGCGCTTGGTGGTGTTGCCGTTGTCGTCGTACTCGAAGCTGGTGGTCCGGCCGTTGTCGGGGCCACCGGTGACCTTGGTCTGCTGGACCGCGTGGGGGCGCTTGGAGCCGGGAGCGGGGTGGGTGTAGTCGGTGGTGACGTCCGTACCGGTAGTGGTGGTGGCGTGGTCGGTCTGGCTCGTGCGGTTCCCGAGCTTGTCGTAGCCGTAGCTCTGCCAGTACGCGTCGGGACCGCCTACGGTGTCGGTGGTCGGCCCGGTTGTGTGATCACAGCCGGCCTTCGCGGTCCACGCCTCGGTGAGCCGGCCCAGAGGGTCGGTGGTGAAGCACTGGGTGTCCACCGATTTCTGGGTGTCCTGGCCGCTGGCGGTCGTGACTCCCGTGACGTTCCCGGCCGGGTCGTACGCGTAGGTGCTGTCGTCCACGCGTTGCGGTGCCAGGTCGCGGTCGGTGGTCTGTTGCACCAGGCGGCCGGTGTGCTCGTCGTAGACGAGGGACTTGTAGACCTTCTTGCCCAGGGCTGCACCGTATTCCAGACGGGTTGGGCGGCTGAACACGTCGTACAGGGTGTTGCCGACCAGGGCGCCGATCTGCCCGCTGGTCCGGAACGCCTGGTCGTCACTGTTGTAGTTGGTGATGACCCGCTCCGAAGGAACGTTGCCGACTGCCGGGTTGAGTGTCCAGAGCAGGGCGCCGGTCTCGGCCTTGTAGCCGTAGTTCCAGGTATAGGTGCCCGCGAGACCACCGGCCTGTGACGGGATGGTGACGGTGGTGGAGGTGGGCTGGTAGCGGTCGTCGAATGCGTCGGTGGCCTCGGTGTGGGCGGCGCCGTCGACATAGCGGGTGCTGCTGGTCAGCCGGCCCTTGGCGAGGGTGTCGTAGGTCCAGGAGGCCAGCGCGGAGTCGCCCTGTTTGACCTTCGTCTTGCGTCCGAGCTCGTCGTACTCCGTGGTCAGTGTGGTGTTGAGGGCATCGGTGACCGCGGTCGCCCTGCCGAGCTTGTCGTAATCGGTGTGCGTGACACCGGCATCGGGGTCGTCGACGACCGTCTTCTGGCCGCGGCTGTCGAAGGTATTGCGCCAGGTGTTGCCGTCCGGGTCGGTGACGGTGGTGGGCTCGTCGTACTTGCCGTAGCCGTAGGTGGTGGTCTGCGAGGCGGTGCGTGCGGCGTCGGTGTACTGGAGCAGTTCGGTGGTACGACCGCGGGCGTCGGTCACGGTGGTCGTGGCCGTGCCGCCCTTCGGCGGGATGACCGTGGTGCGGTCGCCTTCGTACACCGTGCTGGTGCGCCACTGTTCGTCGCCGAACTTGACGGACAGTGCGTCGGTGATCCGGCCGGTTCCGTCGTAGAGGTTCTGGGTGGCAGTGGGGACGGTATTGACGGCGGCGGTCGCCAGCTTGGCCTCGGGCAGACCGTCGGCGTAGTAGGGGGCGTACTTCTGCCAGGCCCAGCCACGGGTGTCGTACATGGTCTCGGTCATGATGCGGTTCTGGGTGCCCGTGGCCGGGGCCTGGGTCTGCCGTTCACGCAGGAGTCTGTCGTACAGGCTATAGGTGGTGCGGTAGTCGCCGTTCTGCTTCAGCGTCTTGCTGGTGACGGCGTTGTCCGCTGTCTTGGAGATGGTGTAGCCGTACTCGGCCGACGGCTTGTCCGGGTGGTCCGCCTTCGCCCAGCCGGGCTGCCACACCTTCAGCATTCGTCCGAGGCCGTCGTACACGGCGTCGGTGCGCTTGTTGTTGGGGTCGACCTCGGCGATGGCCACACCGCGTGCGGGCTCATAGGTCGTGGTGGTGCCGTGGCCGAGCGGGTTGGTCACCGTGACCGATGTCGGAGCTTCGACGGCGGTCGGGACGTAGTCGGTCTTCGTCGTCTTCTGGAGTGCGTCGGTCGAGGTCTTCTCACGACCGTGCTGGTCGTAGGTGTGGGTGGCGGTGGTGAGGTAGCCGGTGCCCTTGTCGTCCTGCTCGTCCAGCCGCGTTACGTCTCCCTTGACCGGTTCGGCGGTCAGGCTGGTCGCGTTGTCGTAGTAATGACGCTCCGTCGATATCAGGTCGGCGGGCAGGGCCGGGGTTGTGCCGCACGCCTTGGCCACGGTCTTGGACTCGGCGACCAGGTTGAGAATGTTCTTGGTTGTGTTGCGGGCGTAGGTGGTGGTGGTGCATTCCTCGTCGCCGCTCTTGGCGGTGTCGCCGAGAGCGGACTCGGTCAGGACCTGGCCGATGGGGTCGAAGGTCCGCTCGGTCCTGGTAGTCCGCCAGCCTGCTCCTACGGCTGTCCTGTGCTGCTCGCTCTTGCCGCCGGTGGCATACGCCTTGCGGTCAGGAAGGTTCTCCGGCCGCTTCTCGATAGCGGTGGCGGCGGACAGCCAGGGTTCGTAACTGGTGGTGGACTCCAGCTTGCCGCCATCACCGTTGTACACCGCCAGTTCGCGGGTCATGCCGGCGAAGGGCTCCTTGTCGGTGACCGCGATGCCTTCATTGTCCTTGACCGAGGCGCCATCGATCCCGCGGAAGTAGCGGTACTCCTGCAGGGTGCGCTTGTCGGGTGCGGCTCCGGTGCGTACCTGCACGCGGCCGTAACCCTTGCGGTCGCTGTAGGTGAGGTGCTTGGCGTTGGTGAACTCGTCATCCTTGGACTTGGTCCAGGCCATGCCGTCCAGGTACGAGTAATCCGTCTGCTTGGCGACGGCGCCGTTGGTGTTCGGGTTCTCCAGGATCTGTGTGACCACATAGGAGTGGAACCAGTCGAGGTACGGCTCGTACTCCGCACCCGGAGCATCCGGCGGCGACCACTTCACCGGGTAGCAGCGCCGGGTGTTGGATTCCGGAGTGGGCACGCTGCCCGCTTTGCAGTCCGTCGGTGAGTAGGTGATGCCGAGGGTTCCGCCGCTCTCGGTGTCGATGCCGTAGATGCGGTAGCGCCACAGCGGGGGTACGGGGTCGGGCTTGCCACCGGTGGTGGCGCCCTCGACCCGGTTGGGGAGGGTGAGGCCCTTGAAGTTCACGGCCGGCAGGGTGACGTCACCGGTTCCGGTGTGCCCGGTGCGAGTGATGGAGGTCAGCCACAGGGCCGGGTCGCTGCCGTCGCCGGTGGCGGGGAAGGAGTGGTCCAGCTTCCAGGTGTCGACCGGCTTGTGCGTGCCGCCGGTCAGGGCCGATGTGGCGATCGCCATCAGGCGCTTCCGGCTCCAGAAGGACGGCGAGTAGCGGTCCTTGCACTCCGTACCCGAAGCGCAATAACGGTCGAACGGCACGTCCGGCCAGTTCTTCGCATGCGTCTTGTCGAACGTGCCGCAGTCGCTGAGGCAGCGCTCGGAGTAGGTGAAGTCGACCTTGGCCGCCGCCTTGGCCGAGTACATGGTGTTGGAACGCAGCCCGTACTCGATGCGGTTGAGGTATCCGCCGCGGTCGTACGGGGTGGCGGTGGAAGCGCCCGTCGTGGGGTTCACGTTCCGGCCGTAGTAGTTGGACTCCTTGTCCCAGTAGTAGACCATCGCGTCGTCGTGCGTGTCGATGACCACATCGAGGTTCCAGCGCCACGCCTGCTGACACCAGGAGTCCTTGAAAGCCTCGGCATGACAGGGCTCGTTGGCCTGGTTGCCGAAGACGGGCACGGTCCAGGTTGAGTTGGTCTCGTCCTTGCCTGCGGCCCAGCCGTCGGGCCTGTTCTGGCCGAAGTAGTAGCGAGTGCCGTCCGGGGTGGTCACCTGCCAGTACTCACCGTCGTCGTCGCCGTTGGCGAGGGCGGTGTTCTTGAGCTTGACAATCTTCGTGCCGTCGTCGCTCTCCAGGTGCCACTCACCCGAAGTCGAGTCCTTGACCAGGGTGTTGGTCTGTCCGCCGAGGTTGATGACCGCGTTGTCCGTCTTCCAGCACAGGTCACCTACTTTGGCGGTGGTGTTGCTGTTGGCGGTGTCATCGGCGCACGAAATGTACTGGCGCTCGATGTATCCCGGCTCCATCGACCAGCCGTCACCGATGCCGTTCGCCTGGTTGTTCGTGGCGGCGGTGCGTCCGTCGATCGACTGCGAGGAGTATCCGAGCTTCAGGTCAGGAGCCGCCCCGCCCGGGACCTCCGGCACATCGATCGGATAGTTCCACGAGAAGGCGCCGTTCGAGCCACCGGCGGCCCATGAGGCGGACGGGGCGAGGGAAGTCGCCTTGAAGTTCCCGGAAGGGCCCGATTCCGCGGCGGTGGCAGCCAACAGCACGGTTCCCTCGGCAACGGTCGACGCTTGGCGCGAGGTCTGGCGGACCGGCGCGTCGCTCTGGTCAGCGGACCCGAGCGACGGAGCCGGTGCGGGGAGAGGGACTTCGGTGGTGAGGGAACCCGCCTTGACGTCATTGGTCGTTGGCAGTGCGCCGCCGCCAACCTTGCAGCTCTTGGCGGCCGGAGTCGTGAGCGCACAGGCCGGAACCGTGCGCAGGGTCAGGCGAGAGGCCCAGTCGCCGCCGTAGGCACGGCGGAAGCCGGAGTAGTCGAGCTTCACGTTCACGGAGCCCGAAGCGCCTTCTGTCGGGCGGACAGCGAGCAGGACCCCTTCGACGCCGAGCTTCTCGGTCGTCGTGCGGTCGAGCACCTGGACTTGCACTCGGTCCGGGCCGGACGCGCGAAGGGCGGACTTGGGGCCCTTGCCGTTCATGGCGCGACCGACTGGGCCCACGCCGTCAGTGTCTGCTGGTCGGCCTATGTGGACGGGCAGTGCGCCTGCTTTGCGGGAGCCCAGGTCGGGGACGGCGGATATGACGGAGCCCGGCTGAGGCCAACTCACCTGTGGCTGTTTCCAGGAGTGCTTGATCGTCTGATCCGGCTTGGCGAATGAACGCTTCTCTGCCAGCGAGGTCGGGACGGGATCCGGTTTCTTGAGCTTCAGCAGATTCAGCTCCGCCGCGGCCACGACGGGGCCGGCGAGCAAACCTGCGAACAGAAACGCAGTCAGGGCCACAGCGATCAACTGCACCCGCCGTGCTGTACGTCCAGCGCAGACGCGCCCGCCCCACACCATGCCCCAAGCTCCCCACCGGTGGACAGAAAGATCACAGTCAGGAACGGAAGGTAGCAGGGGCTTCACACTCTCCACATTTAAAACTGGCAGTTCATTCTCAATTACAAGCCGAAATCAAAATCCAAAATGGAGCAACCTTGCTGCCATTTTGGGTGAAATTTCACGGTTTGCATAAATCAATTTGGGCCATCTTCCCTCAGGTCGGATGAGTGTTGGCGACGTAGCGCCTGAATCACATTCCTCACGCTTCCAACACGGCCTAAGGTGCATCTCGATCAGACCAGGAGGGGGCTTCTCGTAATGAGAAATGTCATGGAAAAATCTGGACAAATAAAGACAAAAAACGTAACTGCTTCGATGGTGCTTGCGTTGGCGATTGCTCTTTCCCTTCCGCAACATGCGGAGGCGGCCGCAGCAGCACCGGGCAGAGGTCCACTCGGCAGCGACCGACCTCTGAAGTCTGTTGACTCGGAAGAGAAGGCGCTCGCGCGAGCGGCCGATACCGGGGAGCCCGTAGAGGTCCTCTCGCAGCGGACCGAGACCTCGCAGGTCTTCGCGAACCCCTCCGGAACCTTCACTCGGGACAGTTATGCCACGCCCCAGTGGACCCGGCAGGGCCATAAGCTGGTCGATATCGACACCGGCCTTTTGTCCGAACCGGATGGGCGAATTGCAACGAAGGCCACCGACGTCGGTGTGAGTTTCTCGGGCGGCGGCAATGGTCCATTGGTGAAGGTGGTACGCGACGGCCGGAGCCTTTCCTTGGACTGGCCCACAGAGCTACCGAAGCCCACGGTTTCCGAAGACACAGCGAATTATCCCGACGTGCTGCCCGGGGTGGACCTTAAGCTCAAGGCCAACAATTCCGGTTTCAGTCAGCTCTTGGTCGTCAAGTCCGCCGAAGCGGCCGCCAATCCGGAACTCAGGTCGATCGGCCTGAGATTCTCCGCCGACGGGCTGAACGTCACGACCGACGGTGACGGCAACCTGACCGCCGTCAATCCCGCCGACCAGAAAGTGTTCGTCGCCCCCGCGCCACGCATGTGGGACAGCAGTACGGCCACGCCTCCGGCCACAGCCCGTTCAGCCGCACCATCCGACGGGGGGCCGGCGTCGAACGGCGAGTTCGAGCCCGGTCACGGCGCCCGCGAATCGGTCATACCCATCCGAGTCGCCGGCGATCAGATGACGCTTTCGCCGGACCAGTCTCTACTCACGGGCGAAGAGACGAAGTACCCCGTGTACATCGACCCGGCCGTCACCGGGGCGCGCGAGGCCTGGACGATCGCCTACAAGAAGACACCGACCACCGGATACTTCAATGGAGCGGGCTGGGACGGGACCACGACGCCCACCGCACGTGTGGGATACGAGAACATGACCAACGGGCTGGCCCGCTCCATGTTCCGTATGGACACCAACAACCTTTGGAACACGAAGAAGCAGGTCATCAAGTCCACGTTCAGGGCCAAGAACTCCTGGTCGTGGTCGTGCACCAAGAAGAAGGTGGAAATATGGCTGACCGGTTCCATTTCAGCATCCACCGACTGGAACAGCCAGAACAGCACTTCGTTCTGGAAGCGAAAGCTTGACGATGTGACCGACGCCAAGGGTTACAGCTCGTCCTGCCCGGGTGGAAATCTTGCCTTCGATGTGACCTCCGGAGTGACCGAGGCCGCAAGCAAGAAGTGGCCCAACATCACACTCGGTCTCCAGGCGACCGACGAAGCGGACGTGTACAGCTGGAAGAAGTTCGACGCCAAATCGGCTGTGCTGTCCACCGAATACAACACCGTGCCCAACGCCCCGACCAGTCTGGACACAAGTCCCAGTTCGGGCGGCTGCCTGACCTCGGCCCCGTTCGTCTCCATCGGTAACACGGACGTGACACTCAACGCCAAGGTCAGCGACCCCGACGGCGGCACGGTGAAGGCCCGGTTCGACCTCTGGGCAACGGGCCATCACCCCAACGATGACCCCAACGGCGTCCTGATCGTGAGCACCCAGGTCTCGATGACCTCCGGCAAGGTCGCGCCGCTCAAGGTACCGAAAGCGACACTGCAGAAGTACCTCGCCACCGCCAACGGCAACTTCTCCTGGAAGGCCCGGGTAGAGGACAGCACCTCTCAGTCCTCATGGACACCGGCCGCCGGTCAGCCCGGTTGCCGGTTCGTCTTCGACCCCAACCGCCCGAGCACTCCCCCGACCATCAAGTCGACCGACTTCCCCGATGGCTCGGACGGCTGGCCGGAGCAGACAGGAGAAGCACGAAAGCCCGGCTCGTTCATCATCGGCAACGGCGGCGTCAACGACGTGACGTCATACGAGTACTGGACCGACTGGGACCCCACCGTCCGCACCGTCATACCCACGGCAGACCTGGACGGGGACGGGAAGAAGGACGGCAAGATCACCCTGACTCCTCCTTCGGCCGGCTCGCAAAGGGTGTACGTCAACAGTCTCGACGCGGCCAAGAACCGGTCCGACAGAACGCAGTATCTCTTCTACGCCAACAGCCCTGCTATGCCGGACAAGCCCGGAGACCTCAACGGCGACGGCAACGCCGACCTCTACGGTGAGCGCACCAACGGCGAACTGTGGCTCTACCCAGGGCAGGGGAACGGCCGCGTGGGAACAGGCGCTATGGCAGGAAACACCGACTTCAGCGGGGCCGGCATCACCCATCGCGGCGACTGGACGGGCGATGGCTATGAAGACCTGATCGCTGCGATGCCGGGTGATGGGGGCAAAACGCTGCACGTGTTTCCCAACAACGGGCTGGGCTTCGCCTGCACAAGCCGTGACGAGCAAGCGGACGGGCAGTCCCAATCCTGCCAGATCGACGCACAGGAACTCCCCGTCGCCGACGACACCAACAACCACTTTGCGGCAGCCGATCAGATCCTCGCTATCGGAGACGTCGACGGACCTCTGGACACCGACGGCGATGGAACCATCGACGTACCCGGCTACCCGGACCTGCTGGTCAAGGAAGGCAACCGGCTCTGGCTCTACTTCGGCTCCGAGTCCTTCTACCTCGACCAGAGCCGGGCACCCGTCCTGATCGGCGACGGATCGTGGTCCGACTACGACCTTGTCGCACCAGGAGACCGCACCGGAAACGGCCGCGTCGACCTGATCGCACGCCACAAGACCAACGGCGAACTGCGCCTCTATGAAGGTACGGGGAACTCCGGCGAAGGGCTCGGCTTCGGCCCGGCGTCTGTCATCATCGGGTCCAGCTGGACCCGCGCCAACCGTCCGCTGATCACGGCTGTCCCCGATGCCGACGGCGACACCAAGGCTGACATCTGGGCCACCGGAGGCGACGCCCAGCTCTACTTCTATCCGAACATCTCGGGCAGCGGAGTCGCCGTGGGCACTTCGGGATGGCAGAACTTCCAGGCACTGAGCTGATCCCAGGAGTACGTGGACGAGGTGGCCCGTACCGGTTTCCTTCCGGTACGGGCCACTCACGTGGGAGGCGGATGCGGCGCGCCCGGACCGGACCGCGCGGGACCCTGTCCCGTTCACTCCGCATCGCCCGAGGGGCCCGGGTCCTGCGCCGGGTTGGCCGCCCATCTCATGATGGGCCGGAGCGCAGGACCTCTACTCCTCCGGCGGGAACACCGCCTCCCCCGAGCCGGCCAGTGTGATCGTGATCGCCTCGACCGGGCACCCCTCGGCCGCGGCGAGGACCTGCTCGTTGGCGTCGGTCTCCGGGGCCGACGGGCGGGACTGGCGGGCGGAGTCCAGTGCGAAGCCGTCCGGGGCGTGGTTGACGCACATCCCGGAACCGATACAGATCCCGCGGTCGACCTCCACGGCCCAGCGGTCCCCCATCACGCACCGCCCTGGTAGCCGGCCGGCAGGTGGATCATCTTGTGCTCGAAGTACTCGCCGTATCCCTCGGGCCCGAACTCCCGTCCCAGGCCGGAGTTCTTGTAGCCGCCGAACGGCCCGAGCATGTCGAGGCTGAAGGTGTTCACGCTGTACGTGCCCGTCCTGACGCGGCGGGCGATGTCGATGCCGCGCTCGGTGTCGGCGGTCCAGACGCTGCCGCTGAGGCCGTAGTCGGAGTCGTTGGCGATGCGTACCGCCTCGTCCTCGTCGCCGTACGGAAGGAGGCAGATGACGGGGCCGAAGATCTCCTCGCGGGCGATCCGCATGGAGTTGTCGACGTCACCGAAGAGGGTCGGCTCCACGTACCAGCCGCGTTCCTGGGACGCCGGACGGCCGCCGCCGGTGAGGATCTTGGCGCCCTCGTCCTGGCCGATCCGGATGTAGTCGAGCGAGCGCTGCTGCTGGCGCCGCGCGACGAGGGGGCCGAGTTCGGTGGCGGGGTCGAGCGGGTCGCCGACCTTCAGCGCGCCCGCTGCCGCGGCGAACGCCTCGGCCGTCTCGTCGTAGCGGGAGCGCGGGACGAGGATGCGGGTCTGGGCGACGCACGCCTGGCCGTTGATCATCCAGGCGAAGGGCACGATGCCCGCGACGGCCGTGTCCAGGTCGGCGTCCGGGAGGATCACGGCGGCGGACTTCCCGCCGAGTTCCAGTGTGACGCGGGTGAGGTTGCGGGAGGCGACCTCCATCACGCGGCGCCCGGCGGCGACCGAGCCGGTGAACGACACCTTGTCGACGCCGGGATGCCCGACCAGGTACTCGCTGACCTCGCGGTCGGCCGGAAGGATCGACAACACCCCTTCCGGCAACCCGGCCTCGGCGGCGATCTCGGCCAGGAGGTAGGCGTCCAGCGGGGATTCGGGCGACACCTTGAGGACCGCGGAGCAGCCGGCCAGCAGTGCGGGCGCGAGCTTGGCGGCGGCGGTGAACTGCGGAACGTTCCACGGCACCACGGCCGCGACCACTCCCGCCGGTTCCCGGCGCACCAGCAGGGGCCCGAGCGCCCCGTCCCGCCGTTCCTCGTACGGGAAGGTGCGGGCGACGGTGATCGCCGCGTCCCACACCATCATCGCGGCGAGCGCCTGCACCATCACGCTGGACGTGTACGGAGTGCCGTTCTCCGAGCTGATGACCCGGGCGATCTCCTCGTACCGGACGGCGAACGCGTCCTTGATCCTGGTCACTACCGCGATCCGCTCGTCCACGGTCATCCGCGGCCAGGGCCCTTCGTCGAACGCCCGCCGCGCGGCGGCGACGGCCCGGTCCACGTCCGCCTCGCAGGCGTGCGGCACCCGGCCGATGACCTGTTCGGTGTGGGGCGAGACGACTTCGATGAAGTCCTGGCCCAGCGGATCGACCAGCTCCCCGCCGATGAACAGTTTTCCGTGTTCGACAAGCTCGGTCATGGCTGCTGCCTCCCGCGAACCGGCGCGTTATCTGATTGCCCGTCAAAATTGATACCAGTTCCAGTTCTAGGAGTCCACGCATCGGACATCACCCCTCACTACCCCATCGACCGAAGCCGATAGTCGACTTGGGCTACTACTGGAACGAGTTCTCGTTACAGTGGGCGTGGCGCAGCACCGCCGCAGGCCGCGGAGAGAGATGGGGAGCCCATGACGCAGATGACCGACCACGGCGGGGGCGTGCACAGCATCAAGGTCCCCATCCCGGACAATCCGCTCGGCCACACCCTGGTGCACGTCCTCGACACCGATCGCGGTCCTGTCCTGATCGACACCGGCTGGGACGATCCGGAGGCGTGGGACACGCTCACCGCCGGGCTCACCGCTGTCGGAACGGACATCGCCGACATCCATGGCGTGGTCATCACCCACCACCACCCGGACCACCACGGCCTCTCCGGCCAGGTACGCGAGGCGTCCGGGGCCTGGATCGCCATGCATGCGGCGGACACCGCGATCGTGCGCCGCACCCGGCAGTCGGAACCCGGCACCTGGCTGACGTACCTCGCGGCGAAGCTCACGGCGGTCGGTGCGCCCGAGGAGCATCTCGCGCCGTTGCGGGCCGCCGCGGCCGATGGAGGCCGGATGCGTACCCTGCCCGGACTGCGGTCGGCGCTTCCGGACCGGGAGATCGTTCCCGGTGAACTCCTCGATCTGGCAGGGCGCAAGCTGCGGGCCATCTGGACGCCGGGGCACACGCCCGGCCATGTCTGCCTGCATCTGGAGGAGAAACATCCGGGGAATCTGCCCGGTCGGGGCCGGCTCTTCTCCGGGGATCATCTGCTGCCGGGGATCAGTCCGCACATCGGGCTGTACGAGAACCCGGACGACGCGGCGGTCACCGACCCCCTGGGCGACTACCTCGACTCGCTGGAGCGCATCGGCCGGCTCGGGGTCGCGGAGGTGCTGCCCGCCCATCAGTACGCGTTCACGGATGCCGCGGGGCGCGTTCGGGAACTCCTGGACCACCACGAGGAGCGGCTGACCGGACTGCTCGGACTGCTGGCCACACCGCTCACGCCGTGGGAACTGGCCGAGCGGATGGAGTGGAACCGGCCGTGGGAGCAGATCCCGCACGGCTCACGGAACATCGCGGTCTCCGAGGCCGAGGCGCATCTGCGGCGGCTGGTGAAGCTCGGGCGTGCGGAGGCCGTGCCGGGGAGCAAGCCTGTGACGTACGTCGCAGTTTGACGGGAGGCTCCCAAGGACAGGCGTCGGCGCCCCGCCCGGCCCGGAGGCCGTCCGATCCCGCCCGGCCCGGCCAGTGACGTATATCGCTGCCCCGGGCGGTCCTCCGCCCAAGGGAGGCAGGATATGGCCCGGTAGAGTGGGCGAGTCGTCATCATGCCCGTTCAGGGGGAAGCCGGTGCGAATCCGGCACTGACCACGCAGCCGTGAACCGTCGTCGAAGGCGGTGAGTCGGAATGCCCTGTCCGCGGTCGTGACCGGCTCGCACCACCGGAACCCCGGTGGTCGGCACCGTCGAGGTATACGGAGCCGGAGCCTGGTGCGTAAGCGTGCCTGTGCCCGGCTCCCCCGCAGGAGAGGCCCCGCCCGCCATGACCGTACGCCGCAGCGCAGCAACGCTCGCCGCCACCGTCGCCGTGTTCTGTGCGGCCGCTGCGCCGGTCGCGGTCGCGGCCCCGTCCCCGTCCCCCTCGCCGTCCGCCGCGCTGCCGTCCGGGCTGTACGGCACGAAGGACCCCACCTACGACGGGGTCTGGCGGCAGTCGCTGGCCTTCCTCGCCCAGCGGGTCGAGGGCGTCACGCCCGCCAAGGAGTCGGTGGACTGGCTGATCGCCCAGCAGTGCGCCAACGGCGCCTACGCCGCGTACCGGGCCGACGTCTCCAAGCCGTGCGACAAGAAGACGGTGCTGGACACCAACGCCACCGCCGCCGCCGTCCAGGCGTTCGTCGAGGTGGGCGGGCACCGGGACACCGTGAACAACTCGGTCCGCTGGCTGAAGTCCGTGCAGAACGAGGACGGCGGCTGGGGCTACACCCCGGGCGCGCCCAGCGACGCCAACTCCACCTCGCTGGTGATCGGCGCCCTTGCCCGGCAGGGGCAGCGGCTCGCGGACATCACGACCCCCGAAGGCAAGACGCCCTACGACCCGCTGCTCGCGCTCGCGATCCCGTGCGGCGGCAAGGACGGCGGCGCCTTCGCCTACCAGCCCGACAAGTCCGGGAAGCTCGCCGCCAACGCGGACGCCACCGCGGCCGCCGTGCTCGGCACGATGGGCAAGGCCATGGCCGTGGGGAACAACGCCGCAGCGGGCAATGCGCCCAGCTGCCACCCGGGGTCCGACCTCACGCCCGAGCAGGCCGCGCAGAACGGCGCCCACTTCCTCGCGGACGCCCTCTCGACCAGCGGTCATCTCGACCTGGCGCCGATGCCCGGCGCCACCGACTCCACCCCGCAGCCCGACGTCGGCAACACCGCGGACGCGGTCGTCGCGCTGTCCGCCGCGGGCCACCAGGACAAGGCGGACAAGGCCGTGACCTGGCTGAAGAAGAACTCCAAAGCCTGGGCCGAGCAGAACGGTCCCGCCGCCTACGCGCAGCTGGTCCTGGCCGCGCATGCGACCGGCGCCGACGCCCGCGACTTCGGCGGCGTCAACCTGATCGACAAGCTGAACGCGACCGGTCCCACCCCCGCGGCCATCACGACGCCCGACCCGTCCGCCGACACCGGATACCTGCCCACGGAGAAGGACGAGGTCCACAGCGGGGACGACGTGATCGGCGGCGTGTGGTGGTACGTCGGCATCGGCCTCGTCGTCGGTGCCGGCGCCGGCTTCCTGATCAGCGGCCGCCGGAAGAACCAGCAGCCGTGAGGCGGGCGGGAAGGGCCGCCGCTCTCCCGGTGGTCCTGGGCGCCGTCCTGACCGTGCTGTGCGCGGGACCGGCCCAGGCGGCCGGGTACCGGTACTGGTCGTTCTGGGAGGGCTCCGGCACCGGCTGGACGTACGCCACCCAGGGCCCGTCCCTGATCCGGCCGGACGACGGCGCGGTGCAGGGCTTCCGGTTCTCGGTGAGCGAGGACTCCCAGGACTCCGCGAAGCCGCGCCGCTCCCCCGACTTCGCGAAGATCTGCGCGGAGACCCCGGCCAAGGACGGCACCAAGCGGGTCGCGCTGGTCATCGACCCGGGCACGGCGGCGGACGCCCCGGCCGGGGAGACGCCGCCCGCGCTGCGCACCGCGTGCGCGCGCGTCGCCCCGGACGCGAGCGCCGCGGAGGCGCTCGCCGCGGTGGCCAAGCCGCTGCGCTACAGCAGCGACGCGATGCTCTGTGCCATATCCGGCTATCCGGATTCGGGCTGCGGCGAACAGGTCTCGGGCAACGGAGACGAGACACCTGCCGCGTCCGCGGCCGGGTCCGCCGCCGACGCCTCGGACGCCTCCGACGGTTCGGGCGACTCCGGCGGCGGTCCGTCCGCCGGGCTGCTCGTCGGTGTGGGCGCCGTTCTCCTCCTCGGCATAGCCGCAGTCGCGCAGGCCCGCCGCCGCCGCGGATGACCGCCTCGACCAGCAGCCCGGTCCGGCTGCGCCGCCCGCTGCGCGCCCCCGAGGCGACCCGGAGCAACGCCCTGCCGGCCGGGGCCTGGTGGCTGTGGGCGCTCGGCCTCGCCACCGCCGCGTCCCGGACCACCAATCCGCTGCTGCTCGGGCTGCTCGTGGGGGTGGCGGGCTATGTGGTCGCGGCGCGCCGCACGGATGCGCCGTGGGCCCGCTCGTACGGGACATTCATCAGGATCGGGCTGTTCGTCATCGCCGTGCGGCTGGTCTTCTCCGTATTTCTCGGTTCGCCGATCCCCGGTACGCATCCGGTGTTCACGCTCCCCGAGGTGCCGCTGCCCGACTGGGCGAAGGGCATCAGGATCGGTGGCCAGGTAACCGCCGAGCAGCTGCTCTTCGCGCTGTACGACGGGGCGAAGCTGGCCACCCTGCTGATCTGTGTCGGTGCGGCGAACTCGCTCGCCAACCCGGCCCGGCTGCTGAAGTCTCTGCCCGGTGCGCTGTACGAGGCGGGGGTCGCCGTCGTCGTCGCGATGACGTTCGCGCCGAACATGGTCGCCGATGTGGCACGGCTTCGCACCGCACGGCGGCTGCGGGGCCGTCCGACGGGCGGCATCAAGGCGGTGCTCCAGATCGGACTGCCGGTCCTGGAGGGCGCGTTGGAACGGTCGGTCGCGGTGGCGGCGTCGATGGACGCGCGCGGATACGGGCGCACCGCACAGGTCCCGCCCGCCGTCCGGCACACCACGAACGTCCTCACGCTCGGCGGGCTGCTCGGGGTGTGCGCGGGTACGTACGGGCTGCTGGCCGCGCAGGGTGCGGTGTACGGACTGCCGCTGCTGATCGCCGGGCTCGTCGCCGCGATGGCCGGGCTGCGGCTCGGCGGGGCCCGTTCGGTCCGTACCCGCTACCGGCCCGACCGGTGGGGTGTACGGGCCTGGCTGGTGGCTGGTTCGGGGATCGCCGTGGCCGTGGCGATGATCTGGGCGGGCCGTGTCGACGCGGAGGCGCTGCACCCCGGAGTCGTACCGCTGACCGCGCCGGTGCTTCCGCTGTGGCCCGCGGCCGCGGTGCTGATCGGGCTGCTGCCCGCGGTGGTGGCGCCCGTGCCGCCCCCGGTGGGTGCCCCGGACTCCAAGGAGAACGAGTGATCCGGTTCGAGCATGTCTCGGTGCGGTACGAGGGGACGGAGCGCCCCACCCTCTCCGGGGTCGATCTGACCATCCCCGAGGGCGAGTTGGTGCTGCTCGTCGGTCCGTCCGGGGTCGGCAAGTCGACGCTGCTGGGTGCCGTTTCCGGTCTCGTACCGCACTTCACCGGCGGCACGCTGAGCGGCCGGGTCACGGTCGACGGGCGCGACACCCGTACCCACAAACCACGCGAACTCGCCGATCTGGTCGGCACGGTGGGCCAGGACCCGCTCTCCCACTTCGTCACCGACACGGTCGAGGACGAGCTGGCGTACGGGATGGAGTCACTGGGCCTCGCCCCCGATGTGATGCGGCGGCGGGTCGAGGAGACCCTCGATCTGCTGGGTCTGGCCGGGCTGCGCGACCGGCCGATCACCACGCTCTCCGGCGGCCAGCAGCAGCGGGTCGCGATCGGCTCGGTCCTCACCCCGCACCCGAAGGTCCTGGTCCTCGACGAGCCGACGTCCGCGCTGGACCCGGCGGCAGCCGAGGAGGTCCTCGCCGTGCTGCAGCGGCTGGTGCACGACCTCGGTACGACGGTCCTGATGGCGGAGCACCGCCTGGAGCGTGTGGTGCAGTACGCGGACCAGGTCGTCCTGCTGCCGTCGCCGGGCGCCGCTCCGGTCATGGGCGCGCCCGCGGACATCATGGCCGTCTCCCCGGTCCACCCGCCGGTCGTGGCGCTGGGCCGGCTGGCGGGGTGGGAGCCGCTGCCGCTCTCGGTCCGTGATGCCCGGCGCCGGGCGGCGGACCTGCGCGAGCGGCTGGCGCAGGCACAGCCGCCCCGTCCGTCGCCCGTACCGGCCGGGACCGCAGTGGCCCCGCTGCCCACCGTGCCCGCCCCCACGCGGCGCGGCGCCCTCGCCCGGCTGCTGGGCCGCGGCGCCCGGACGGCCACCGCCGCTCCCGAGCCCGTCGTCGATGCCACCGCCCGGGTCGAGCGTCTCGGTGTACGGCGCGGGCGCGTCGAGGCGCTGCGCCGGGTGACGCTCACCGTCTCCCCCGGTGAGACCGTCGCCCTGATGGGCCGCAACGGTGCGGGCAAGTCCACCCTGCTGGCCACGCTCGTCGGCATGGTCGAGCCGACCACGGGCACCGTCCTCGTCGGCGGCCGGATCCCGCACCGCACACAGCCGCGCGAGATGGTGCGCCGGGTCGGGCTCGTGCCACAGGAGCCACGCGATCTGCTGTACGCGGACACGGTCGCCGCCGAGTGCGCCGCGGCCGACGCCGATGCGGGTGCCGCAGCGGGCAGCTGCCGGGCCCTGGTCTCCGAGCTGCTGCCCGGCGTGCCGGACGACACCCACCCCCGTGATCTCTCGGAAGGGCAGCGTCTGGCGCTCGCCCTGGCCGTCGTGCTCACCGCGAAACCCCCGCTGCTGCTCCTGGACGAGCCGACCCGCGGTCTGGACTACGCGGCGAAGGCCCGGCTGGTCGGGGCGCTCCGCGGGCTCGCGGCCGAGGGCCATTCGATCGTCCTGGCCACGCACGATGTGGAACTCGCCGCCGAGCTGGCGCACCGGGTGGTGATTCTCGCCGATGGGGAGACCGTCGCGGACGGGGAGACCCGCCAGGTGGTGGTCTCCTCCCCGGCGTTCGCCCCGCAGACCGCGAAGATCCTCGCCCCGCAGGAGTGGCTGACCGTGACACAGGTGCGCGACGCTCTGGGAGCCCCGTCATGACTGGGCGCCGGACACGGCCGGTGCGTCTCGGGCCGCGCGCGATCGCCGCGCTCGTCCTCGTCAGCGCGATCGGTGTGGTCGCGTTCGGCTGGCCACTGCTGGCCGGTGCGCACTCCGGGCTGGCGCACTCCCAGGACGCGCCGTGGCTGTTCGCCGCGCTGCTTCCGCTGCTGGTCGGCGTGGTCGTCGCGATGATCGCGGACTGTGGCCTCGACGCGAAGGCGGTGGCGATGCTGGGGGTGCTGGCCGCGGTCGGCGCCGCGCTTCGTCCGCTGGGCGCGGGCACGGCGGGGCTGGAGCCGATGTTCTTCCTGATGGTGCTGAGCGGCCGGGTGCTCGGGCCCGGTTTCGGCTTCGTGCTCGGCGCGGTGACGATGTTCGCGTCCGCGCTGCTCACCGGTGGAGTCGGTCCGTGGATGCCGTTCCAGATGCTGTCGATGGGCTGGTTCACGATGGGCGCGGGCCTGCTGCCGGGCCCGGACCGGCTGCGCGGCCGGGCGGAACTGCTGATGCTCGCGGCATACGGGTTCGTGGCGGCGTTCGCGTACGGCACGGTGATGAACCTGTACGGCTGGACGGTGGTGCCCCCGCTCGGCTCGGGGATCTCGTTCCACGCAGGTGATCCGCTGACGGACAATCTGGTCCGCTTCCTCGCGTACTGCGCAGCCACTTCGCTCGGCTGGGACCTGGGTCGCGCCGCGCTGACCGTGGTGCTGGTCCTCACCGTCGGTGCGCCGCTGCTGAAGGCACTGCGCCGGGCCACCCGCCGCGCCGCCTTCGAGGCCCAGGTCACATTCGACGCTCCCGGCGAGTGAGGACCCCGTCAACTTCATATAAGTTGGCCAGCTTAATAACTCGTTGGTCCATCTAGGCGCATTTTGCTCGGGTGTCCGTTCCCGTCAGCGGCCGGAGCGTTGTCACGTACGTGGAACCTCGAGAATTCTGGGAGCGAAACGCCGTACTGGCGGAAGCATTCTGCGCCAGTGACGAACGCATGCGTCTGGCGCAGGCCTTGCTGGACGAGGCACAGGCGGAACGGAGCCGAACGCTTGCGGCTTTCGCCGTCATGGTCGGCGACGACGGCTCGATCGCAGACATGATGGGACTCAACGAACGCGAAGTGCGATTAGCGCGACGCACGGTGGGCCGCAGTGACGCCCGGACCCTTGCCGAGGAACTCCTGAGCCAGCCCCCGCAAGCGGCGAAGGAAGCTGTGGCCGAGCCCCCTTCCGCGCCCGAGATCACCGTGCCGCATCCGCGCGAAGAGGTGACCGTTCCGCTACTGGGCACGCCGCCGCCTGCCCCTGCCTCGCCCCCGCCCCCTCTTCCTGCGTCGCCCGTCGAGGTGGAGAACACGGTCGTCTGGTCGCCCAGCATGGACTCCGTGCTGCTGTGGAGCTGGGAATCCGGCCTCGACGTCCAGACGGTCGCCGCCGAACTCGGTCTGGAGGTACGGGCACTGCTGATGCGCGTGCAGGAGCTCGCCAACGACGGACTGCTCACGCTCGCGACCCCGGTCGCCGAGGTGAGCCGGTCCGGACGGCACCGCCGCCAGCACGAAGACGGGTACGCCACATTGTTCGGCCCCACCACCACCTTCCCCACCCACGTGCCGTACTGAGCGGGCCACCCGCCCGCCAGGACATGCGGTCGCGCGTGGCGCCGGTACCGGCGTGGGCCCCCGACCGGAGGTACATCCGGCGACACCCCGGCCGGGGGCCCACCTCCACAGCGCCGCGTTACAGCCGCTGGATGATGGTGCCTGTCGCCAGCGCGCCGCCCGCACACATCGTGATCAGCGCGAACTCCTTGTCACGACGCTCCAGTTCATGCAATGCGGTGGTGATCAGCCGGGCCCCGGTGGCGCCCACCGGGTGACCGAGCGCGATGGCTCCGCCGTTGACGTTGACCTTTTCGAGGTCCTGCTCGAAGACCTGGGCCCAGCTCAACACCACGGAGGCGAAGGCCTCGTTGATCTCGACGATGTCGATGTCCTTGAGCGACATTCCAGCCTTGCCGAGCACCGCGCGGGTCGCGTCGATCGGTCCGTCGAGGTGGAAGTGCGGGTCGGCGCCGACCAGTGCCTGCGCGACGATCCGGGCGCGCGGCTTGAGCTTGAGCGCGCGCGCCATCCGCTTGGATGCCCACATGATCGCGCAGGCGCCGTCGGATATCTGCGAGGAGTTGCCCGCGGTGTGGATCGCGGTGGGCATGACCGGCTTGAGGCGGCCGAGCCCCTCCATCGTGGTGTCCCGTAACCCTTCGTCCCGGTCGACCAGCCGCCACATGCCCTGTCCGGCCGCCTGCTCCTCCTCGGTGGTCGGTACCTGGACCGCGTACGTCTCCCGTTTGAACCGCTCCTCGGCCCAGGCGACAGCCGCTCGCTCCTGCGAGATCAGCCCGAGCGAGTCGACGTTCTCCCGGGTCAGTCCGCGGTTGCGGGCGATGCGCTCGGCGGCCTCGAACTGGTTGGGCAGGTCGACGTTCCACTCGTCGGGCCAGGGCTTGCCCGGTCCGTGCTTGGAACCGCTGCCCAGCGGCACCCGCGACATGGCCTCGACGCCACAGCTGATGCCGATGTCGATCACTCCGGCCGCGACCATGTTGGCCACCATGTGGGAGGCCTGCTGCGAGGAGCCGCACTGACAGTCCACGGTGGTCGCGGCGGTCTCGTACGGAAGGCCCACGGTGAGCCAGGCGGTGCGGGCCGGGTTCATGGACTGTTCGCCGGCGTGAGTGACCGTACCGCCGACGATCTGTTCGACGCAGTCGGCGTGGATGCCGGTGCGGCCGAGAAGTTCTCGATAGGTCTCGCCCAGCAGATAGGCGGGATGCAGATTGGCAAGCGCGCCTCCGCGCTTGCCGATGGGGGTGCGTACGGCTTCGACGATGACGGGTTCCGCGGCCATGAGCTCGTCCTCTCCTCGCACTTCCGCAGGGGCGTCCCGGCGCCCACGGAGGGGAACTGGTGCCGCGGCCGACGGGGTTCGCCCCGTCGCGGCGGGGCGAACCTTGCCGGCCGCGGCACTAGTACGCGTTCTAGTTCTGCAAGCAGTCTTGTGGGGCTTACCCCCGGTACGCAAGGGTCTTGCACGCACCTTGCGCCCGCTTCACGCCTGTCTCACCCGCTCTTCATGCAACAGATCGGCCCACCTCTCTTGCCAGTTGCAGAACTCGTTACTACCTTTCGGGCAACTTCTGATGGGTCGTCAGACATCGTTCGGGCGACTCTCGGCCCGACCTGGAGTTGCCGATGTCCTGCCCCCATCTGCCCGAAGGGTTCGACTTCACCGATCCCGACCTGCTTCAAGCCCGCATTCCGCACCCGGAGTTCGCACAGATGCGGCAGACCGCACCGGTCTGGTGGTGCACCCAGCCGGCCGGTATCTCCGGTTTCGACGACGAGGGCTACTGGGTCGTCACCCGGCATGCGGACGTCAAGTACGTCTCCACCCACCCCGAGCTGTTCTCCTCGAACACCAACACCGCGGTCATCCGGTTCAACGAGTCGATCAGCCGCGACCAGATCGATGTCCAGAAGCTGATCATGCTGAACATGGACCCGCCCGAGCACACCCGGGTCCGCCAGATCGTCCAGCGGGGCTTCACGCCTCGGGCGGTGCGCTCCCTGGAGCAGGCCCTTCGCAGCCGCGCCCGCCGGATCGTCGAGACCGCTCTCGCCGCCGCGGGCGACGACGGTTCGTTCGACTTCGTCACGAATATCGCCGTCGAACTGCCGCTCCAGGCCATCGCGGAACTCATCGGCGTACCGCAGGAGGACCGGGCCAGGATCTTCGACTGGTCCAACAAGATGGCCGCGTACGACGATCCCGAGTACGCGATCACCGAGGAGGCCGGCACCGAGGCGGCCATGGAGCTCGTCTCGTACTCGATGAATCTGGCGGCCGCCCGCAAGGAGTGCCCGGCCAAGGACATCGTCTCCCAGCTGGTCGCCGCGGAGGGCCAAGGGAACCTCTCCTCCGACGAGTTCGGCTTCTTCGTGATCCTGCTCGCCGTCGCCGGGAACGAGACCACCCGTAACGCCATCAGTCACGGCATGCACGCCTTCCTCACCCACCCCGATCAGTGGGAGCTCTACAAGCGCGAGCGGCCGGAGACGACCGCTGAGGAGATCGTCCGCTGGGCCACCCCCGTGGTCTCCTTCCAGCGGACCGCCACCCAGGACCTCGAACTGGGCGGGCAGCAGATCAAGAAGGGCGACAGGGTCGGGATGTTCTACTCCTCGGCCAATAACGACCCCGAGGTCTTCGAGCACCCGGAGACCTTCGACATCTCCCGCGATCCCAACCCCCACCTCGGTTTCGGCGGCGGCGGTCCGCACTTCTGCCTCGGCAAGTCCCTTGCCGTGATGGAGATCAACCTGATCTTCAACGCGGTCGCGGATGTGCTGCCGGATCTGCGGCTGGTCGGCGACCCGCGGCGGCTGCGCTCGGCATGGCTCAACGGGATCAAGCAGCTTCAGGTCAGCACCTCCGCGAGCGCCACGGGCGTCGGCACCGCCGCGAGCTGACCGCTTCCCGCAGCTCCGGACGGCGGGTGCCTCCACCTCACACCCCGGCCCCCGCCGTCCGTACCGGCAGACCCGTGCCCCCGTCCCAACACCCGCGTGGCCCGCAACTCCGTGGTGGACTGGTTGGCCAGGCTGTCCGCGTTGTCGCCGAGCCCGGCGCCCGCTTGCCGTCTCCACCGAACCGCTCGCCCCTGCCGGCCGATCCGGGCAAATCCGTTCGCTCCTCCGATCGTGATCAAGTCAGAATGCTCGGCATGACATGGACCGTGGCCCCCGATGCCTTCGACTCCCCCGACGCCGCGCTGCTGCGTCGCGACTATTACGACGAGGTCGCCAGCCGCTACTGGGGCCGGCCCGCGACCGCCGAGGAGGTCGACGAGGGGCTCACCGGCGACGGCGCCGACCGGCTCGCCCCGCCCACCGGCCAGTTTGTCGTCGGCCGGTTCGAGGGGAAGCCGGCCGCCTGCGCCGGGCTGCTGGTGGTGGACACGGACATCGCGGAGCTGACCCGGGTGTTCGTACGCCCCGAATACCGCGGTACGGGCGGCGGCGGACTGCTCCTGGCCGCCACCGAGAACGCGGCGCGCGCCTTCGGCGTACGGACGATCAGGCTCGACACCCGCACCGACCTGGTGGAGGCACGGGGGCTGTACGCCAAGCACGGCTATCGGAAGGTTCCGGCGTTCCACCGGCGGCCGTACGCGGAGCACTGGTTCGCCAAGGAGCTGTAGGAGGTGCCGGAGGTGTGGAAGGTGTCCGCGGGGCGACTCACTCGGGTCCGGCCGCGTGGTCCCGTCTCGGCTCGGGGCTGCGGGGCCGTTCCTTGCTCGACCCGTTCGTCTCGGCGGCCAGCTCCTCCACGAGTTTGATGAGATCGGTCGGCCGTTCCGGCCCCCACCAGTCGCCCAGCAGTTCGGCCATCGACTCCTCACGGGCCTCCGCGAGCTTCACCACCACTTCCGTACCGGCCTCGGTGAGCACCAGCTGTACACCTTCGCGCCGGACCAGCCCGCGCTCCTCCAGCTGACGCGCGGCCGCGCTGATCACCCGCAGGGGCACCGGGGCGACCTCGGCGAGCAGGGCCGGTGCGACCGTGCCGTGCCGGGCTATGCGCAGCAGCATCCAGCTCGCCGCGGGCAGCAGGTCGTACCCCGCCCTCTTGGTGATCTCCTCGTAGACCTGACGGCGCCCCGCGCGGGTGGCGAGCACCGAGAGGGCCCGGGCGCATTCGTCGTACGAGGACCGCTCGACCGGGTTCGACGCCAGCGTCTCGCTGGGCTCCGGCGCGGTCACCGAGCCGCGCAGCTTGTCCTCCTTGAGGAACCACGCGAAGACGAAGGCGACCAGGACGACGGGTGCCGCGTACACGAACACATCGGTGATCGAGGTCGAGTACGCGTGGAGCACCGAGGTCCGCAGCGCGGGCGGCAGCCGGCCGATGGCGCGCGGGTCGGCGGCCAGCCCCTCGGCACTGACCCCGGGGGGCAGTGAGCGGCCGGCGAGCGCCGCAGCCAGTTTGCCGGTGAGCCGGTTCGTGAAGATCGTGCCGAAGACCGCGACACCGAACGAGGCGCCGATGGAGCGGAAGAAGGTGGCTCCGGACGTGGCGACGCCGAGATCCTCGTACTTGACGGCGTTCTGCGCGACCAGCACCAGGACCTGCATCACCAGGCCGAGGCCGGCACCGAAGACGAAGAAGTACATGCTCATCTCCAGGGTGCTGCTGGTCTCCGTGAGTCGGTGCAGGAGCTGCAGTCCGATCGCGGTGATGCCTGTGCCCGCGATCGGGAAGACCTTCCAGCGGCCGGTGCGGCTGACGATCTGCCCGGACACGGTCGAGGTGAGGAGCAGACCGAGCACCATCGGGAGCATGTGCACGCCGGACATCGTCGGCGTGATGTGGTGCACCACCTGCAGGAAGGTCGGCAGATAGGTCATCGCGCCGAACATCGCGAAGCCCACGACGAAGCTGATGACGGCGACGAGGGTGAAGGTCCTGATCCGGAACAGCGTCAGCGGAATGACGGGCTCTGCGGCGCGGCGCTCCGCGTACACGAAGGCGATCAGCAGCAGCACGCTCAGGACGGCGAGACCGATGATCTGTGCCGAGTCCCAGGCCCAGGTGGTGCCGCCGAGCGAGGCGACGAGGACCAGGCAAGTGGCGACGGAGGCGATGAGGAAGGTGCCGAGGTAGTCGATGGTGTGCTGGGTACGGCGGACCGGGATGTGCAGCACGGCCGCGATCACGGTCAGCGCGACGACGCCGATCGGCAGGTTGATGTAGAAGACCCACCGCCAGCTGAGGTGCTCGGTGAAGAAGCCGCCGAGAAGCGGCCCGAGGACGCTCGTCCCGCCGAAGACCGCTCCGAACAGACCCTGGTACTTGCCTCGTTCGCGCGGCGCGACGATATCGCCGACGATCGCCATCGAGAGCACCATGAGGCCGCCACCGCCAAGTCCCTGAAGGGCCCGGAAGCCGATGAGCTCCGGCATGTTCGCGGCGACGCCGCAGAACGCCGAGCCGATGAGGAAGATGACGATGGCCATCTGGAAGAGCTTCTTGCGCCCGTACTGATCGCCGAGTTTGCCCCAGAGCGGGGTCGCAGCGGTCGACGCCAGCAGATAGGCCGTGACCACCCAGGAGAGATGTTTCAGACCGCCGAGGTCGCTGACGATGGTCGGCAGCGCGGTGGAGACGATGGTCTGGTCGAGTGCGGCCAGAAGCATGCCGAGAAGCAGCGCACCGATGGCCACCATGACCGAGCGCGTGGAGCGGTCCTCACCGGGGGCCGGGGCCGGAGGGCTCAGGTGCTGGGCCATAGAACATCTCCTCGGGTCCACTACAACCCCATCCTGGCTGTTTTGCACCGTTATGGCCTGCCGAGCAGGACCAGCCAGCACCTCACCCCCTTCGCATCCGCCGCCTCGCAGTCGATCGCCGCCTCGTCCCCCACGCCGACGCCGCAGGCGAGCCGTCCGGCGTCGGCCTCACCGCCCGCTTCACTGGCCGGCCCCACACCGCACCGCGGCGACCAGCCACCCTGCCCGACGCCCCACCCGGGAAGGGATTGGCTTTCCCGGGCAGGTCTTTGTATCGTGATGGAACAAAGTAGCCTCGCCCGCCACTCCCTGACCGGCGAGCGAGGCTGCTTGTTCTCTTTCCCGCGTCATCGCCTCCCCCGCGTTCCGGAGCGCTCCCATGCCGGCCGTGGCCCTCACAGCCAGCACTTTCCTTCTCGGCTAATCCTCGCAGCGCATGACGACATGGATCGGCACCGGCGTTGATCAGGTCGGTCGCGCGGGCGTGCCGAAAGGTGTGGATCCTGGATGCCTTGACCGGGCAGCCGGCGCTTCAGCGGCAGTTGGCACTCGGAGTACGACGGCGCCACCTGGACCGCCGCATCCGATCTGGACATCGACCACATGGTCCCGCTCGCCGAGGCATGGCGATCGGGAGCCAGCAGCTGGACGACTGCCCAACGACAGGCGTACGCCAACGATCTGACGCGCCCGCAGCTCATCGCGGTCACAGACAATGTCAACCAGTCCAAGGGCGACCAGGACCCGGCCACTTGGCTGCCCTCACGCACCGCGTACCGGTGCACGTACGTGCGCGCCTGGGTGCAGTGACGGCCGTAGCAGCCTGACCCGTACGGACCGGCCCTTCCACCCACGGGCCGTCCTCACGTACAGCCGGAACCTGAGCTTCCCATTTCCCCGTATACGTGAGCTTTCCAACATCATCATTATTTGCAGATCACCGGATGAGCCTCAGGCGTACGCTGTACAGCTGGCCCTGCCGCTCCTGCCGCTCCCCTGCGACGTCGCGGCGTTGTTCCGGATCGGGGAGTAGTAGGTGCTTGAGAGTGTGGGTGCGCTGACCGGCAGCCCATGGATCTACGCCGTGGTTGCCGTCTCGGTGCTCCTGGACGTCTTTCTGCCCGTGCTGCCCAGCGGAGTCCTGGTGATCGCCACTGCCACGGCAGCCGCCGGTTCCACGACCGTCGCAGGTGCGGCCTCCGCTGCGCGCGCCGTTGAGCAGGTGTCCGAGGTCCCCTCCCTCCTTGCCCTGACCCTGTGCGCGGCCACCGCGTCGGTGCTCGGCGACCTCGTCGCGTACCGGGTGGCCTGGCACGGCGGCGAGCGTCTGGACCGGGCCATTGCCCGGTCCAGACGCCTCAGCGCCGCGCAGAATCACCTCGGCACCGCCCTCGCCCGGGGCGGTGGCATCCTCGTCATCATTGCCCGCTTCGCCCCGGCCGGCCGCTCGGTCGTCTCCCTGGGCGCGGGCGCCTCGCATCGCAAGGTGAAGGAATTCCTGCCCTGGTCGGCCCTGGCGGGCGTGGCCTGGGCCGCTTACAGCGTCGGCCTCGGCTACTTCGGCGCCCAGTGGCTCGGCGCGACCTGGGTGGGCACGGCCGTCGCGGTCCTCGCCCTGTTCGTGGCGGGCTCCCTGGCCGCGTACGTCATACGCCGCCCGGCAGCGGAGGCGGCCGACCAGGCATCGACCGCGACGGCCACTACGACGTCCTGAGAGCGCCCCGTACCTCCAGACCGTCCAGCAGCCTGGCGGTCGCCTCGGCGATCTCGTCGACGGCCCGGTCGAACACCTCCTGATTGTGCGCGGCCGGAGCACGGAAGCCGGACACCTTGCGTACGAACTGCAGGGCGGCGGCCCGAATCTCCTCCTCGGTGGCCTCTTCGGGGAGGGCAGGCGGGCGAAGCGTCTTGATACTGCGGCACATGCCTCCAGTGTGGCCCGGGCCACTGACAACGGGCGGGCGGGGCGGGCGTCTGCCCATGGCAACACCCACGCCTCGCTTCGCCACTCCCCGTTCCGCCCACCTCAGCGCCCGCCTCATCGCTCGCCGCTCCGTTCGACGGCGGGGATCTCGTACGTACCGTCGAGGATCTCGGGCCCCGGCTCATAGAGCCTGAGCACCGACCGGAAGTCCCCGCCGGGCGCGGGCAGCCAGTTCGCCGCCCCGGACGGGTCGGCCGGCCGCTCCTTCTGGATGTGAATCGTCAGCGAACCGTCCTCGCCGTATATGAGTCCCGGGGTGCGGTCACCGACCGAATACCGCGCGGCCGGGTTCTCGACGGGGTGGTGGTCCTGCGTGTCGCACGTGGTCACGGACCAAAACGCCCCGACCGGCGGCTGTCGCTCGAAGCGCAGCGTGTAGGAGCGGGCGCCGTTCAGCTGCTCACCGTCGGCGTCGCGGCAGGTGTGGGCGTACACCGCCTCGTATCCGTGGATCCCCCACGGCTCGCTCCGCGCCGCCACCGCTCTCGCCGAATAAGAAACCTCCCGGTCCGGGATCCGCCACTCCGGGGAGTCGATGGTCCCGACGCCGTGCCAGTCGAGGTTGTAGTCGAAGAGGTGCGGATCCATCTCCCAGCCCCCGCCCGCCTCGGCGAGCCGGCCCGCCTCCTCCACCCGCGCCCTGCCCCGCGCCAGGCCCTTGGTCAGTGCGTGTACGAGAGCGGGGTCGGCGGACACGTACGGCGACGGCCCCTCCTCCAGCAGGCCCAACGGCTGGAACCTGTCCTGATACGCCTGGTCGGCCGCGGACGGCGGAAAATCGGCCATCCACACCCTGAGCTGCTCAAAGAACCTCAGCGACCTCGGTACGTCGGGGTCGGGTGCCGGGAGACCCGTGCGATGGGTACCCGGTTCGAGATGCGTGAGGGCAAGCTGCGTCTGAAGCTCGCGGACCCGCCCCATGTCGTCCGGACCGTTCAAGGCGTTGCGGCCGATGACGGAGACGACGGAGGTCGGTGCGTCGATCACCCCGCGCACCCCGTCCGGCACGCTGCCCGACCAGCCGGGCGGCACGACGAGCCAGTCCCCGGCCTCCGTACCGGTGGCGCGGTGGCCGACGTACGCGAAGTTGTTGGTCCAGACGTCCACGAACTGCAGCACGTAGTACGCGCCGTCCGTGTCGGGGACATGGAGCAGGACCGGCCCGCCGGAGAGGTCGAGTTGGGCTGTCGAGCAGACCGTGTCGTTGGCGAAGGGCACGAGGTGCGTTTCGGGGGACGCCGTTTGACCGGAGTGCGCGAAGTGGTTGAAGGGTGCGGGCGGCAGCGAGCCGAAGCCCGTGTGTATGAAGTCCTGGACCATCGAAAGGTCGTGGACCAGCGGATACCCATAGACGTACGCCTCGGCGGCAAGGGCGACGAGTTCTTCCGTGTTCTCCTCCGACACCGCAGTCCTTTCACACTCTCGCTGCCGTCCAGGACCGCCGAGTCGGGTCCGTACGCCCTGATGGATGGCTCAGATGACGGCCTTGGAGCTCTCCGTGCACAGGGCCCAGATCACGAATGCGTCGATGGCGATGGAGATGATCGCCCAGACCGGCTGGTACGGCAGCCAGATGAAGTTGACGATCAGGCTGATGGCAGCAAGCACCACACCCGTGGTACGGGCCCAGGTGGCGCCCTTGAGGATGCCCCAGCCGACGCCTCCGAGCACGATGCCGAGGACGAGGTGAATCCATCCCCATGCGCTCACGTCGAACTTGAACGTGTAGTTCCTGACGTGCGCGTAGACACCGTCGGAGGCGATACCGCTGATGCCCTTGACCACTCCGAGGACGCCGTCGACGAGAAGCAGCACGCCGGCGAACGTGATCCCACCGGCCGCCCAGGGATTGATGCCGCCCCCGAATGCGGTGGAACGGGCCGGGCCGGGCGTGGGTGCTGTGTGTGCCATGGAGACTCCTTGGCCGGAGCGGGACTGCAAGACAGAACCGACCCTGCGTGGCGCCTCCCCGGGCGACCACCCGGACGCGCCCATACGGGTGACTCAGCGAGGCGTTGCGCGTCCGGCTGCGCAGCACCTCTGATGCGGCTGCACCGGGTCGAAGCTAGCGTGACGAGGGTCCGAAAAGTCCCGAATGAAAAGTCCCGAATCAGAGAGGTGTGCGACATGGCCAAGCGAGGAAACAAGCGACGCGGCCGCAAGAAGAAGAAGGCCAATCATGGCAAGCGTCCCAACGCCTGAGCCGACCGAGCAGGCCACTCGGCAGGCCACTCGCGCAGCAGGGGTCTTCAACTGCTGGCCCTCGAAGTCGGGTAAGTGAGTGTCGTTGTCGGAGTGTGAATCTGACGGAGTGGGCGAAGACGCAGGGCGTGCATCCGCAGACCGCGTATCGCTGGTTCCGTGAGGGGACGCTGCCGGTACCGGCTCAGCGGGTCGGTCCACGCACGATCCTGGTGAATATCGAGGCCAGTGCCGCACCGGAGGTGGCCGGTGGGATCGGCCTTTATGCCCGCGTCTCTTCCCGTGATCAGGAGGCTGATCTGGAGCGTCAGGTCGCCCGGCTGACCCGTTGGGCTGCAACGGCCGGTCACCGCGTTGTCCGTGTGGAGTCGGAGATCGGCTCGGGCATGAACGGTTCCCGGTCGAAGGCGCAGCGGTTGCTGGCCGATCCTGCCGTGACGTGCCTGGTGGTGGAGCACAGAGACCGACTCGGCCGCGTGAACGTCGAACTCGTTGAGGCCGCACTGTCCGCCGGCGGCCGACGTCTGGTAGTGCTGGACGATGGCGAGGTCGAAGACGACGTCGTGGGCGACATGGTGGAGGTTCTGACCTCTTTCTGCGCTCGCTTGTACGGGCGCCGCTCGGCGAAGAACCGTGCTCGCAAGGCGCTTGAGGCCGCCGAGCATGGCTGACTCCAGGCTGCGCACCATCGATGCGCCGTTCGTCGCTCTCGGACCTTCGGGCGTGGCGATCCGTGATCGTCTCAAGGGCCTCCTGCCCGGGGACGAAAAGGTGTTGTGTCTGGTCGGCGCACGTCTGGGCTCGCTCGCGTCGAAGGATCTCAAGACGCGGTGCGCGCAGGGCTTGGAGCATTCCGCCGACACGTGGTCGGTGCGGAAGCGGGAGCTGACGGCGGTGTCGTCGTCGCGGTGGGCCGGTACGATCACCAAAGCGTCACATGATCAGTGGGCACTGGCCCGTCGCGGGCAGGTGGCGCATCTCCAGAGTCTCGAAGCGGGCATCAGGACGATCAGGCACCGGCTGTCCCTCCCGATCGGGGAGAAGGGAAGAAAGCGGGCTCCGGGCGGCTACCGCAGCAAGCGGGAATGGTTCGCCAAGAGCCGCCGACTGCACTTGCTGGAAGAGCGGCTCGCCGCTGTTCGCGCTGATCGTGAGGCCGGGCGTGTGCATGTGGTGAGGGGCGGGAAACGCCTCGCACGCAACCGGCACAATCTGGAGAACACTCAGCTGACCGAGGCTGAGTGGCGTGAACGCTGGGAGGCGGAACGCTGGTTCCTCGCCGCTGACGGCGAGTCCCAGAAGCGATACGGCAACGAGACGATCCGTATCACTCCCGACGGCGAGATCAGTATCAAGCTCCCCGCTCCCCTCGCCGGGCTGGCCAACGCCAGGCATGGTCGGTACGTCCTCGCCGCAAAGGTGCGATTCCCGCACCGGGGCACCGAGTGGGTCGACCGGATCGAAGCCAACCGGGCCGTCGCCTACCGCATCCACTACGACGTGGCCCGTGGGCGCTGGTATCTGACAGCTTCCTGGCAGCGCACGCCTTCGAGGACGGTCCCGATCCAGGTCGCGCTCGCCCACCTCGATGGCCGATGCCACCGGCATCAGCATCATCGCCGTCGACCCGGCCTACACCAGCCGGTGGGGCGCCCAGCACTGGCAAAAGCCCCTCACCAGCAAGAACCGTAAGACCACCCGTCACGATGCCGCGGGCATCGCGATCGGACGACGCGCCCAAGGGCACTCGATCCGGCGACGGACGACACCGCCCCCTGCTCACCGGAGTGATGAACAGGGGCATCGGACCGTCCAGGCCGACCGGCGTGCTCTTGGGCGTGAGGAGACCCGCCCCCGCATCCCCGGACCACGGACACGATCCGTGCCGCCGGACGCGGAGCGAACGCGGGCGACCAGGACATCCAAAACCGTTCGGGTTGTCCGCAGTGACCAGGAATGGGTCCAAGACTCACTCCTGCTCGCTGATGAGGAACGGTGACTTTCGGCAGTGCCGGGACGCCCCTCGGCTGCGTACCGTCGTCCGGGTGTATGCAGCAATGATCAGCGGTGCGGCCCGGCGGGCCATCGAACCGGGGAGCCTTCTGACCGTTGCGGCGGCGGTCTGTGTCGGGCTGAGCGCCGTCAGTATGTGGTGGGCCCTGCCCGCGGCGGCAGCCGCCTTCTTCGCCGGCCGGAAGCCGGGAAGGACCGGACCCACGGTCCTGGCGCTCGTCGCGGTCGTCGCGGGCGGGGTCGTGGCGGTGGCCCTGGTGCCCTCGTGGCTGTTGATGGCGGGACGGTTCGTCGCCGTGGTGGCGGTGGCCGCGATGCTGCCCTGGTTCGCCGGGCGCTTCTGGCGCCAGTACCAGGAGCTCGTACGCGCGGGCTGGGAGCGGGCCGGCCGGCTGCAGCGCGAACAGCAGCTCGTCGCGGAGCAGGCGCGGTCGCGGGAGCGGGCCCGGATCGCCCAGGACATGCACGACGTCCTCGGGCACGACCTCAGTCTCATCGCCCTGTCGGCGGGCGCCCTCAAGCTCGCGCCCGGCCTGGACGAGGCCCAGCGGGCTGCGGCCGGGGAGATCCGGGCCCGTGCGGCCGCTTCGGTCGAGCGACTCGGCGAGGTGATCGGCATCCTGCGCGAGGAGGCGGACGACGAGCTGCCGCGGCCGCCCGGCACCGGCATTCCCCGGCTGGTCGAAGATGCCACGACCGCCGGTCTCGCGGTCGATCTGCGGATCGACGGAGATGCCGACGGGGCGCCACCCCCGGCCGCGCGAGCCGCCCACCGGGTTGTCCAGGAATCCCTGACCAATGCGGCCAAGCACGCGCCGCACGCACAGGTGAGCGTACGAGTGACGCACACGGCCGAGGAGACGGCGGTCCGGGTACAGAACGGACCCTCGCCGGCCCGAGGCGCCACGGAAGGCGTACCGGGCACGGGGCGAGGGCTGATCGGGCTCGACGAACGGGTGCGGCTGGCGGGCGGCACGTTCGAACACGGTCCGTACGCCGACGGCTTCGCGGTCACCGCGCGGATACCGCACACTCCGGCCGCCCGCCGCCCGGCCGCGGCACCCCGGGCGTCGGCCCCTGCACTGCCCCCGGAGCACCGGCACGCCCGCAGCCGTGCCCGTCGGGCGCTGGCCATCGCGGTCGTGCTGCCCCTGGTGGCGTGGGCGGTGCTGAGTGCCGCTCTCATGGGATGGGACATCCGCTCGGCCCAGCAGTCCGTACTGGATCCTGGCGACTACGCCCGGCTGCGGGTGGGAGAGGATCGGGACGCGGTGCAACGGCAGCTGCCCGAGCGTCAGACCACCCAGCGGCCGGTGGCCGGGGAACCGAGGGAAGAAGGCACCACATGCGAGTACTACGCGATGACTGCGGACCGCTTCGACGACCGGTCAGGAGACGCCTACCGGCTCTGTTTCCGCAACGGCATGCTGATGTCCAAGGAGGCCCTGACCCGATGAGTGCGTCGCGCAGGGAGGGGACGGTGAGCGGCCGGTGATCCGGGTGCTGATCGCCGACGACGAACCGATGATCCGCAAGGGTGTCGGCTCCGTTCTGTCCACCGATCCGGAAATCGACGTCGTCGCCGAGGCCATCGACGGGCACGACGCCGTGGAGCTGGTCCGCCGCCATCGCCCGGCCGTCGCCGTGCTCGACATCCGGATGCCCGGGATGAACGGCATCGAGGCGGCGGCCGAGATCCGGCGCATCGTGCCGGAGACGGGGGTCGTGATGCTCACGACCTTCGGTGAGGACGACTACATCCTCCAGGCGCTCGGAGGCGGCGCCGCGGGTTTCCTGATCAAATCGGGCGAGCCCGAGGAGCTCATCGCGGGGGTCCGCGCGGTGGCCGGCGGCGCCGCCTATCTGTCACCGAAGGTCGCGGCGCGGGTCGTCGCCCATCTCTCGGCGACGGGCGCGGGCGCCCTGGCCGGCCGCCGCGCCGCCGCCCGGGAACGGGTCCACGCGCTGACCGGCAGGGAACGGGACGTGCTGGCCTTCCTCGGCAGCGGGCTGTCCAACGGACAGATCGCCCGGCGGCTCCATGTGGTGGAAGGGACGGTCAAGGCTCATGTGAGCTCCATCCTGGCCCGGTTGGGTGTGGACAACCGTGCCGCCGCGGCGGTCGTCGCCCACGAGGCCGGGATCGTCGCTCCTGCGCAGCCGCCTGCCGAGCGCTGACGCCGCGGTCCGGGCGAGCGGCAGGAAGGCGAGCAGCACGGCCGTCACCACCGAGGCCCCGAGGGCCGCACCGGCCAGCACGTCGTGCGGGTAATGCACCCCCACCAGGACCCGCAGCAGTGCCGCCGCCCCGGCCAGCGGCAGGGTGACGGCAGCGAGGCGCGGCCGCAGCACGGCCAGGCCCACAGCGAGGCCGGCGGCCAGGGTGGCGTGGTTGCTCGGGAAGGACCAGTCGCCAGGGGCCGGGCACTCGGCGACGACGTCCGCGCCGCTGTGCAGGACCCGGCAGGGGCGCGCCTCGTCCACCACCTGCTTCACTGCCTCACTGACCGCGTAGGCCAGTACGGTGCCGCTGCCGGTGAGCACGGTACCGGCGGACAGCCGGGTGTCCCCACGCCGTACGGCGCCCCACCAGGCCCACACCAACAGCAGCCCGAGAGCCACCAGGGTGCCCTCGGTGGCCACCTCCAGCAGCGGCCCCGTCCATGAGGGGCCGTCGGCCACCGCCCCGGTCAGCGAACGGTACGCGGACGCGGATGAGCCGCCCGCCACCTCCACGGCTCCGGCCTTGCCCAATCCGCCCGGGGCAAGCCCCACGACGGCGGCCGCGCCCGCGCCCAGAACGACACAAGCGGCCAACGGCCGCCCGTTCCGGGTCCTGTTTCTTCCGGCTTCTCGTTTCATGGGAAGTGAACCTAGAAGCGCGGGAAGCAGGAGACCCGGGCCGAATGGCAAGTGCCCACCCCTGACGATCGTCGGGGGTACGCCGCGCCGCGGGGATGTGGCCGCGGGAGGGGAAGTTCTGCCGGCAGCCAGTGGGGAGAGTTACTGGGCACCTCCGGGGAGAGCTGCGTGGCCGTTGACACTTGGCGCGGGTCGCGGCGGGCGGGCATCTCGTGCGGCCATGCCGCACGGTCCGGCCCATGACATCGCCCCGGGTCCACGCTGCGTTCGGTGCCCGCGGCGATGTCAGTGGCGCGGCGGATGCGCGGAGTCCCCTTCCTCCGGGCCCTCGGCGCCGAAGCCGATGCCGTACGAGGACCCGCCAGGCCGGGCGAAACCGTCGGGGAGGACTGAGTCGATGCGGGCCTACGGAGGCGGGGTCAGTGCTGCGATCATCATGACGAAGGCGGAAGGCGCGACCGAGGGGGAGCAGGATGATTTCTGAGCCGGAGATGGCGGGGGAGTTCGGTGCGGTTGAAACCCGCGAGGTGATGGGCGCCTTCGACCGGGAGTTCGTTGGGGAACGTCGGCCACGAAAGCCGTGGTTATGGGCGCTGGGCGGGGTGGTAATGGCGTCGGCTCTCTGGGCGGCGGCGCTGTTCCTGTATGGATGGAGCGATCGGAAGCCGGACATGCACGGGTACCAGCTGGACCACGACCCTTGCCCATCCCTACAACTGAAGTCGATCGGCGCGGCAATCGCACCGAGAGATTCCACCACCAAGTTCGAATCACGGCTGTTGAACCATGCCGCCCTCGACCAGATCCAGTGCTTCATTCCTCTTCGGTCTCAGGCCGGCGCGAAGCGACCCGAGAACGGCTGGTCCATCGAGTACACCGTCGGAATCACGGTGGCACTGCACAAGAAAACCGACCCCGGCACCGAGTTCGAGGCGCGGCAACGGGTGACTGAAGTCGGCTTTGATCCTGAAGCGAAGCTGGAGACGGTTCCGGACCTCGGCGACAAGGCGTATCTGCTGACCCGGGATGACGGCAACTCGGAGCTGCGGGTGCTGGAGGGCGGAGCGGTTGTCTCGCTGAGTCTCTCCGCCTTCACGCAGTACCAGAGCGACAACCACCGCGAAGACGGCGCCGACGACGGGCTGAACACCCCTGACGTGTCCCCGTACCACTCGGCCATGATCAGCGACATGCGTGACCTGATGTCAAGCCTCAAGCAGTGAGCCCGGGATTCAACCTCTGCGAACATCGCCCGTGCTGTCACCAGACCCGGCGAACATTCGTGGTCACCACACCAGGCGCGTGCGGAGGCACCTGCGAACGTCGGGCGGCCTGCTGCGCTCATGGCTACTGGGCATAGGGCGCCCCGCTCGCTACCGCACCCGTGTCGATGTGAGCGTCCCGTGCCGCCCTGTCCCGGCCGGAACCTCCACATCCGCGCGTCAAGCCCGGTGCACCACTCCCCTGCCCCGCACAACGGCCGGCCGGTCACCGCTGCGTCGGCGAGCACTGCCGGACGCGCTTCCCGGGGGAGTGGCGCCGAATGCCCCACTCGCACTCCCAGTCGCCATTGCACTGCGACGGGGCCTCTTCCGTGCCCCAACTGTCGCAAAATATCGATAGATTCACACCTTCACCACCGCGCCAGTCGAGGGAACACAGACGTGAGCCAGCAGCACCCGGGCCCGCAGCAGCCCTACCAGACCCAACCCCAGCAGCCCTACGGACAGCCGTACCAGGGCGCGCCCTACCCGCCCGCGCAGTTCCCGAAGCCGGGCATGTCCACCGGTGCCAAGGTCGCCATCATCGTCGGCTGCGTGCTCGGGATCCCGTTCCTGCTGCTCATCGTCATCGGCATCGCCGTCGGCGGCAGTGGCGGAGACAGCGGCAAGACGTCCCCCGACAAGGTCGCCGTCGCACCCAAGGAGACGACGCAGAAGAACGACGCCAAGCCCGCGGAGAAGACGGAGCAGCCAGCCGAGAAGCTCAGACCCGTCGACGAATTCAAAGCGTTCGTCGCGAAGAACGGCACCAGCGCGGAGCAAGCCGCTGTCAAGCACGTCACCAACGTACAGGTGCCCGACGAGATGAACGACCTCCTGGACACGGCGGATATCCACACGGACTTCAGCGGGGGGATCATGAGCAAGGACCAGGGCAAGGCCAAGCTCCTCGCCTCGGCGTTCGCCGACTGGAAGCAGTCCGAGAACGGGCTCGTCTCGGTCTACGGCTCGGACGGAAAGCTGATCGCGAACGGCAACTTCTAGTGCCGCATCAGACAACCTTTGCCCCGTAGTGACGTGACGCGCCGTTCGGATGCTGGTCCGGACGGCGCGGTGTCGCCAGGCTGTCCGGGTGGCAGAACGAGTACGTGTCCGCGAGATCGATGACGACGAGGGGCAGCGCCTGTTGCGGACCATCCGCAGAGGCACAGGGTCGGTGGTGACCTGGCGGCGCGCCCAGATGGTGCTGCTGTCCGCGCAGGGTATGTCCGTGGCGAAGATTGCCGAGGTGACGTTCACGAGCGCGGACCGGGTCCGGGACGTGATCCACAACTTCAACACCGACGGCTTCGACTCCCTGTATCCGAAATACAAGGGCGGCCGGCCCAGGACCTTCACCCTGCCCGAGCGGCGCGAGATCAAGAAGATCGCGAAGTCCAAGCCGGCCGAGCACGATCTGCCGTTTTCGACCTGCAGCCTGACCAAGCTGGCGGACTTCCTGGTCGCCGAGGGGGTGGTTGACGACATCAGCCACGAGGGCCTGCGCATCCTGCTCCGCGAGGAGGGCGTCTCCTTTCAACGCCTGAAGACCTGGAAAACCTCCAAGGACCCTGACTACGCGGCGAAGAAGGCCCGCGTCGAGCACCTCTACGCGATCGCCGACGCCGAGGTCATACCCGAGGAGGGCGAGCCCGAAGTCGTCTTCTGCATGGACGAGTTCGGGCCGCTCAACCTGATGCCCCACCCGGGCCGGCAGTGGGCCGAACGCGGCGGCAAGCACAAGGACCTCGACCGCGAACCTCGCCGCAGGCGGCGGGCGACCTACAACCGCTACGGCGGAGTACGGCACCTGTTCGCCGCCCTGGACCTGGCCAAGGACAAGCTCTACGGCCACATCAAGCCGGTCAAGAAGCGCACTCAGTTCCTGGAATTCTGCCGCTACCTGCGCAGCCTCTACCCGCCCCAGGTCCGTATCGCGATCGTCTGCGACAACATCTCTCCGCACCTGACCACCAAGAAGTGCCAACGCGTCGGCACCTGGGCCGCGGCGAACAACGTCGAAATCACCTACACCCCCACCAACAGCTCCTGGCTCAATCGCATCGAGGCCCAGTTCACCGCGCTGCGCTACTTCACCCTCGACGGCACCGACCACGCCAGCCACAAGGAACAGGGCAGCATGATCCGCCGCTACATCATCTGGCGAAACCGCCACGCCGACGACCAGCGCCTACGCGCTGTCGTCGACAGGGCTAACGCTGCCTGATCCGGCGCTAAACGCCGGTGGTGCCATCGATGCGCTCCCGGACCAGGTCGGCGTGGCCGTTGTGGCGGGCGTACTCCTCGATCATGTGGACGTAGATCCAGCGGAGGTTGACGTCCTGCTCCATGAAGCGGCCCGTATCGGTCAGAGCACGGTCGGCGCAGTGCTCGCGGGCGCGGGCGATCTCCGCGTGCCAGGTGGCGAGGGCGTCACTCAGGGCGGCGCCCGCAGCAAGGTCGAAGCCGCCGTCGGGGCCGTCCGGGTCGGCCTGCGGGTCGTAGATAGGCGGGGCCTGTTCTCCGGCGAGCACGCGGCGGAACCAGTTCCGCTCCACCTCCGCCATGTGCTGGACCAGGCCGGTCAACGTGAAGCCGGACGGCGGCACGGACGCGACGGCGGCCTGCTCATCGTCCAGACCCTCGCACTTCATGGCCAGTGTGGTGCGGTGAAAGTCGAGCCAGCTTTCAAGCGTCGTGCGCTCGTCGGCGTTCAGGGGCGGCATAGGGCGATCGATGGCGCTCATCGGTCGATTATCGCCAGCGGCCGAAGCCGTCGACAGGCGGGGCCTCACTACAGGGCGAACGTTGTCTGATGCGGCACTAGCTACACCCTCACGCTTGGCCCCGTCGCGTTCCCCCCTCCGCGACGGGGCCTTTTGCGCGTCCCAATTCATTCGCCCATGGGGTACTTGAGGAACAATCAAAGACAGACCACCGTGCGAGGGCAACCCGCGCGATGCACCATCGCGTCAATCTGGCCCGAACTGACACGGCACGGTCGTAAGTGCGGCCATGCGCGACCCAGGACGCGAGCAGCAGGCGGCGGCCATCGCCGAGTTCCGCGCCCTCGATCGAGTGTCCTTTGTCGGCGGCGGATCCCTGCGCCTGTTGATGCCGTGAGGAGTGCTCACGACTGCGGTCGTCCATCGCTGTTGGTGTCAGTGGTGGATGTCAGATGTACGGAGATCTGACACAGCGCCAGATGTCGTCCTGAGCCCGCTCCAGGCATTCCAGGACCGCGTTGTGGAAGTCGAGACCCGACTCTTGCAGGGCGTTGCCCGCCTCGCAGCGTCTGCGGTGAACACCGGTGGCGGCCTCTACAGCTGGAGCTTCTGACCGTCCCCCCTGAATGCCCCGGCGAGTACCGGCGTGGGCGTTGGAGTGCCGCCAGGGGCGGCCACGCGCGCCCAGTAGCAGCCGGGAAGTTGCTGACCTGCACCATTCGGGGCGCCCCAAGCATCACACTGCCTCGACGACTTCGGCCCGGACCGCCGCTTCCCACTCCACTAAGGGCTGTCCGGCGGATCTTCATGGCGTACCGGTCACCTATGCTGAGGTGGCCACTGTCGGCCGCGTCAGCCCCTCAAGGAAGGACCAGTTGACTCCGCATTCCCTCGCGTTCTACGTGGATGTGATCACGTCCGGAACGGTGCTCGACGCCAAGCCGACGGACAGTCCCGACCAGGTCACCGCGATCCTGGGTTCCGACTTTGCCGAGAACTCCTTCGACGACCGGAGCATGTGGCGCGACTACGGAATGGTCGAGTTCTTCTGGGGCCGGGAATCGCGCGACCACCCGTGGGTGGGACACCACTTCACCCTGCAGGTGCATCGACTTTCATCGGGCGGCAGCACTGTCAACAGAGCGATTCGCGAGCGGTACGGCCGCTTCGACCGCCATCTCCGCTTCGACAAACTGGAGCGACTGCTGACCAAGCGCGACGTGCATATGGAGGACGTACCGGATCCCAACGCTCCTGCCTACACCCTGCACTGGCAACCTGTCTCTCAGGTGTCCCTCATAGCGTGCCGGGATCACGGGAGGGGGAAGTGTCGGCGTGGCGGCGAACGTATCGGTGACGTGTATGCCGTCTCCTCATCGATGAGCGCCGAGCAAGTGGCTTGGTACAGGGCGCGCTACGGCCGCCGGAACGCCTAGGAATTATCCGGGCGATCACGTGAGTGCTTCGTGCGCTGGTCGTGATGTGGACATGGGGCGGGAAGTTCTGACAGACGCCTGTGGGCGCAACTCCTTCCATGCGGTGACGGCCTGCTCATCGCGCTCGGCGACCTGCCGCGCAGGGACCTGCGGGCTGAAACCGAGCCCGTGCATCAGCCTCGTCGCCCCCGAGGCGCTGTAGGAGACGTGGAACTTCCGGCCGCTCAGCGTGGCCGGCCCAGCTCGCCGACGGCGTCGGCCTCGCGCTTGTGGCCGCCGTCAACGCACCCGGCCAGCCGGGTGGTTTCGATGCCGTGCCCGCACCTAAGGGGACCTCCGTGTCCGTTTCGTCTTCCGTCCGTCGTCTGAGCGCCGTCGTCGGTGTGGCTGCCGCTGTCGTGGGCGCGAGTGCGCCTTCCGCTACACGGGACCGCCGTCGGCCATCCAGCAGGTCCCGGCGTCAGGCGGGTAGTCGGTGAGCAGCCCGCCCGGAACGGCGCGGCTGCGCCGAGCTTTCCCTCCGGGGCGCGGTGTCGGCTGCTGCCGGACCGCACCGCACCCCGCAGAGGTTTCCTGGTTCACTGTCATTTCCCGGCAGCAACACGGAAGGCCCGGCCCCGCCATGGTGTATCGGCGTACGGAACGTACGAAGCGGCATGCTCAGACGAAGGAGGAGGCCTTTGTGTGCGCCGCGCACGAGCTGGTGGCCCGGGAGGGTTTCGCCGGGGCGAAGGTGGCCGCGGTGGCCGGTGCGTGCGGGGTGAGTGCGGGCTCGCTCTACTCGTACTTCGGCAGCAGGGATGAGCTGCTGGCGCAGGTCTTCCGGCGTGCCGCAGCGCGCGAACTGGCAGCCGTGCGCGGTGCGGTGGATGCCGCGCCCGCACATCCCGAGGCCCAGCTCGAGGCGTTTGCCGACACGTTCACGCGGCGCGCCCTGCGCGGGCAGCGGCTGGCGTGGTCCCTGCTCTTCGAACCGGTCTCGCCGGTGGTGGAGCGGGAGCGGCTGGTGTACCGGCGGGAGTACGCGCAGCTGTGCGAGGGCGTCGTCCGCGACGGCGTCGCGGCCGGGCTGTTTGCTCGGCAGAACGCGGCAGTCGCGGCCAGCGCCGCCATCGGCGCCATCTCCGAGGCGCTGGTTGGCAGGCTCTCGCCGGAGGTCTCACAGAAGGCGGAGGTGCCGGACGAGCAACTGGTCGCCGAGATCCGCGGCTTCTGCCTGCGAGCCCTCGGCTGCGTACCTTCCTGACCGCCCCGTACTCCGGGAGTCTCATTGCGTCGCTCCAGCGCCCTCCGTACCATAAATTGAACTGAGATTCAGAACTTGATCTGCAACGGGGGCCCTATGCGGCACAGCGAACAAGTGGCGATGCTCAAGCGTCTTCTCGCGCTGCGCGAGACGCGGCGCGACGAGAAGATGCTCGACGAGGTCGTCACGATTCCCGTCACCAAGTACACCGACGAGGCGCTCCTCGAGCGGGAGATCGCCTCGGCCTTCTCCCGCTACCCGCTGGTCGCGGGGCACGCCTCGGCGCTCGGCGAACCCGGGGCCTATCTCACCAGCGACTGGGACCGGTTCCCCTATGTCGTCGTCAGGGGCGAGGACGGCCGGGTCCGCGCCTTCTACAACCAGTGCCGCCACCGCGGAGCCCGCCTCACCGAGCAGCCGACGGGGACGGTGCAGAACTTCATCTGCCCCTTCCACGGCTGGGTCTACGGGCTCGACGGCACCCTGAAGGGCATCACCCGGGCCCATGACTTCCCCGGCGTCAAGGCCTGCGACTACGGGCTGGTGGAACTGCCCGCCGCGGAGGCCGGCGGCCTGATCTGGGTCGGGCGCACGCCCGGGGAGACGCTCGACATCCCCGGATTCCTCGGGACGTTCTACGAGGACCTGGTGAACTTCGACGTGGCCTCGCTCGTTCAGTACAAGAAGACCGAGGTGGTCAAGGAGGCCAACTGGAAGCTGCTGATCAAGACATATCTGGAGGGCTACCACGTCCCGTATCTGCACCGGGACACCCTCGCCTCCGCCTTCAAGAAGGGGGTGATCGCGCACGACGAAGACGGACCGCACATCCGGCTGTCCGCGGCGCGCACCAACATCGGTGAGACGGCCCTGAGGCCGCAGGAGGAATGGCGCATCCTGGACTACGCCTCGGTGTACTACACGTTCTTCCCCAACACCTTCTTCATCCTGCATCCCGACTACGTGTCCATCAACACCTTCTGGCCCCTGGCACCGAACCGCACGATCTGGACCCACGAAATGCTCTACCGCGACGGCGACTTCACCGGGTCCGCGGGGCAGAGCGCGCTGGCCAAGCGCTTCCGGTTCACCAATGACGCGGTCTTCGACCAGGAGGACTTCGCCATCGCCGAGGACGTGCAGCGGCATCTGCCCCACGGCGGCAGCGACCACCACGTCCTGGGACTGGCGGAGGGCCTGCTCGCGATGTTCCAGCACACCATCGACGAGCGGCTCACCGACCCGGACGCGGCCACCCCCACCACCCCCCGAGCGACAGGACGGCACTCATGACCACGGACCTCACCGGTTTTGCGCACAGCATCTTCCAGGCCCAGCCGTTCAGCATGTTCCTGGGCGCCGAACTCACCTCCGTGGGGACCGACTCCGCCGAGATCCGCCTCATCAACCGGCCCGAGATCCAACAGCAGCACGGCTTCGTACACGGAGGAGTCCTCAGCTACCTGGCCGACAACGCGCTGACCTTCGCCGGAGGACTTGCCCTCGGCCGCGATGCGCTCACCGCCGAATACAAGATCAACTACGTTCGGCCGGCAGTCGGCGCCCTCGTTATCGCCCGCGCCAAGGCGACCGCCACAACCCGGAGTCAGGCCGTGTGCCAGTGCTCGGTCTACGTTGCCTCGGAACAGGGAGAGGAGCGCCTGGTCGCCGTGGCGCAGGGGACGATCGTGAGCGCGGGCAAGCAAGAGGGCTGAGACAACTGGGCAGTTGACCGGCCCGTGACGCCAGGCGCGTCATGGGCCGGTCTGTACCTGTTCGCGCAGTATGTGCTTCTTCACCTTGCCGGAGGGCGTACGCGGCAGCGACGGAACCACCATCAGTTCCCGGGGGATCTTGTACTTCGCCAGCCTGGTGGACAGAAACCCGCGCAACTCCTCAAGCGTCACCGCCGAGTCGGCCTCCACCACGGCGACGACGGTCTCGCCCCAGTCCTGGTGCGGCCGCCCGACAACGGCGGCGTCCCGGATCGCCGGATGCTGCAGGATCGCCTCCTCCACCTCGGGCGAGTAGACGTTCTCCCCGCCGGTGATGACGACGTCCTTGATCCGGCCGACGATGAACAGGTAACCGTCCTCATCCACCCACGCAAGATCCCCGGACCTGTACCAGTTGCCCTCAAAGGCGCGCTCCGTCGCCTCCGGATCGTCGAGATACCCCAGCATGCGGGTCCCCGACCGCAGCCACAGCTCCCCGGTCTCGCCGGCCCGGGCGTCCAGGCCGTCGTCCCTGACCACGCGGATGTCCACGCCCGGCATACCGCCCGCCCCGATCGACCCGGCCTTGGCGAGCTGTTCCTGCGGGTGGAGCACGGAACCCACCGGCCCCATCTCGCTCATCCCGTACACCTGGCAGAAGCGGTCCGGGCCGTACGCCGCCTCCAGCGTCCGTACCGTCTCAGCGCCCAGCGGCGCCCCGCCGTAGGCCCACAACCGCACGCTCGACAGACCGAAGCCGGACAGGTCGACTCCCGCCTTCAGCGGGGCGAGGTAGGCGATGGGGGCGCCGAAGAAGGCCGTGACCCGGTGCCTTCGCACGGCCTCGAGGAAGGCGAGGGGCTGGTACTCCTTCAACAGGACGACGGTGCCGCCCAGGTAGATCATCGAAAGGAACCAGTTGTTCAGGGGCGAGGCGTGCCAGATCGGCATGGCCAGCAGGAACCGGTCCTCGCGGCGCAGCCCCGCGGCGGCCGTGGTGTAGGCGGGCACGGCGGACAGCCCGCGGTGCGAGTGCAGACAGCCCTTGGGCGCGCCGGTCGTCCCGGAGGTGTACAGCACCTGCGCAACGGCTTCGGGTCCGACCTCCACCCCCTCCCATTCCGGCGCCCCGGCGACCAGCCTGTCGAACTCTCCGCCGCCGGTGTCGTTCGTGGTGAGCACATCGACCTCGGGGGCGCCCTCACGCATACGCCCGGACAGTTCCTCCGCGACGACGGCGACCCGCAGCTTCGAATGCCCCGCGAGGTACGCCAGTTCGGGCGTGGTCAACTTGTGGTTGACCGGCACCAGCGCCGCCCCGGCCCGCCAGATCCCGAACGCCGCCACGGCAAAGGCAGGGGTGTTGTACATCATCACCCCCACGTGATCCCCCGGCCGCACCCCGCGCTCCCGCAGCACGGCGGCAGCCCGCTTCGAGGCGGCAAGCAACTCGGAGTACGTCATCGACCCCAGGTCGGATACGAGGGCCGGCTTCCCGCCGCAACTGCGGGCCGACCCTTCCAGCATCCACGTCAGGTTCACCGCAGGGTCCTCCGCATCTTCGTGGGGCTGCCGTGCCGAGGGTTCCTCGGCACGGCACGGCAAGGATTGAATCATCGTTCAATACCCTAGGGAAGCTTCAACCTCCCTTGTGATGGCAGGGGTTGGTGATTTCCCGGCCGCCGCAGGTCAGGCACCTGGTCGACCGTCTACGGCGACAACGACCACCTGGCGAAGCCGGCCGTGCCCGAGTACCACACGCTCCTGGACGCACTCCAAGAGCTTCTCCCGGAGATCGGCACCGACGGCCCGGTCGGTTTCTGGGGCATCAACATGGGTACCGCGTCCAGCTCGCCGATGCCGTGCCGGTGCGCTTCCGGGTGTTCATCCTCCCGGCGGCCTTCACCGGCCTCCGCTTCGGGGAGCTGGCCGCGCTCCAGCGCCATGCCATCGACCTGGAACGGCAGACCGTCGCCGTACGGCGTGCCCTGGCCGAGACACGCACGGACGGCATCCTGGTCAAGACGCCGTGTGCGCACCGTCGCCTTCCCGACCTCGCTGCCGGAGAGCCTGACCGCTCATCTCGACTCGTACGCCGAGCCAGGCCGCACCGGACTCGTGTTCACCGGAGCGCGTGGCGGGCAGCTTCGCCGGAACAACTTCCGCCGCCTATGGCTTCGGGCCCTAGAGACGACCGGCCTCGGGGACGTGCACTTCCACGATCTTCGCCACACGGGAACACCCTCGCCGCGCACGTCGACGAGCAGATCAGGAAGGCCCGTCCAGCAGAGCCCGGCAACACATCTGGCACGACGCCTCTCCCCCGCCTCCGCGGCCGAGGAACGAACAAGGCCCAGGTTCCCGGTTCAGTACCGGTGACCTGGGCCTTTGTCGTGCTTCCTGCTGGTGGGCGCGGACGGTTTCGAACCGCCGACACCTGCTTTGTAAGTTCGATCAGCGGCCGTCAGCGAGGGCTGCACGTGGGCTCGCGCCCGTCACCCTCGGGTGCCTGGGGATGCAGGCGTCCGTCCTCGTTGATGTCAGGTGTGGATGTCAGTCGCTGTCCCTGTTGGCTTTCATCGCGCAGAAGTTGTGGTCCCTGGTCCGTCAAAGTCGGTGGCACCACCTAAACTTGGGCTTGTTCGCTTGGCGCTCAGCTCCAGGGGGGCCTGGACTGATGCTCGCTGTGTCCGGCTTTCCTGGTTCCGCACGGCGGGCGAAGGTGGGAACAACCGAATATGAGAAGTTCCGGCAACGGTGACGGTCGCGGGTCCGAGCCCTCGGGGGAAGGATGCGAGCCGGAACCCAGCCGGGATGCACCTCGTGACAGGCGGTCGACGGTCGACTTCATCCTCGCGATGTTCGCCGACGACGTCTCGGACTGGATCATCCAGGGCGGGACCAAGCTGATGGACTTCATCAGCAGCCTGTAACGCACTCTGCCCCCAGGCGAGCCAACGCCAAGGGGCAGTAACCACGGGACGTGTCCCAATGAGTGCAGCGGCCCCTTCTTCGTCGACGGAGCGGGGGCTGTTGCCGTCTCTATAGCCTGGGCTGTAGAGGCCTCTACACCGTAACGCACTGTCCAGTGCGCTTCCACACTGGCGCCCGACCTCACCCCTAGAAACTTCCCGGGCTCGTTCGCCTTCGCATCGGACGCGCTTGACCCGGGCTGCGGTTGGGGTCGGGGCAGGGATGTTGGCACGTACGTCAAGCGCCGATGCTTGGGCCTGATGCACCAGTTCGGAAGATCGCATATGCGCTTCCTGGCTGACCTGGCGGGACGCCAACCTGAGCGGGAAGCGCCGAACCACCGTGGTTGCCCGTCTCAGCCCTTCGGAACGGGCACGCCGGGGCACAGGCCTGCCGCCCTACGGCTCGTCCCCGTCCGGGACGCACAGCATGCGGTGAGCGGGAACCACCATCTCGCTGAGCAACGAATCGATGCCCCGAACACGGATGGCCACGAACTCGACGACCACATTCGAATGCCGGGCAGGCCTCTTCACGAGTCGCCAACGGTAGCGAGCCGGCACATCCTTGGCGGAGAGTTCTGCCATGGCCAGACTCACCCATCGGTCGTAGTTGGTCGGGTAGAGGCGAACCAGGGCTCCGCACTGGTCACAGGTGGGCGGCTCGATCCATGTCACGTCCTCAGGCTCAGGCCTCGAAACGGCCGTGGCGCCTTCGTCCTCGGCAAGGTCGTTGGCGACCCTGTTCCAGCAGGGATCGCAGAGTGTGACCAAGAGGTTGATCCGGCCACGTGTGCGTACGGTCGGGCCCTCCCTGCAACAGACTTGGCATGCGGTCCACCGGATGCCCCCTGTCGCCCCATACGTTCGAGTGTGAGGGGATCAGAAAGGATCCCGATAGGTCGCGATTTGGCCTCATTGGCCTGGTCGACTGGGCACCGCGGACGCGCAGCTTGAGCGGGGTGGCCAGGCCCCGTGCCCCGTACACAACGTCGGGGTGTATGACGATGAAGGCGTCTCATGTCCACAGCTCGGAGCCCCAGGGAGGGCTATCCGCATGGAGATGCGGTACTGCGCAACACCGGGTCAGTTGCCATCCCTGATGAATACACGCACGGTTGAATCGGACTTATGCATCAAACCACCCATACTTCTAGCGTGAATCAACCGACAACTAGTCTGCATTTACTGCAGATGTCATTCGACGTGGGTAGCCTTGCCTCTTATGAGAGTGCAGCGTGACGCCCGGTCCCTGGTTCAAGTATGGGAGCAGCATGGGCGATCGGGCAGGATGAATCCCTCAACGGCGAGCCAGTACAAGACTGCATGTAAGCATGTACTTTCCTCGCTGGGTGCGGGATGGGAACGACTATCTGTCGACGAACTGGATGTCGAGGCGGTAATTCGGACGTTTCGGTCAAAAAGTGGCCGTGATCTGAAGCCGAACACTCGGGAAAAGTACGAGTCTGCATTCAGGAGCGCTGTCGCATCTTTCCTGGCGTACGTGAAGGACCCCAGTTCTTGGGAGCCGCCGTCGCGGGGCCGAACTGCGACTGCGCCGATGCAGCAGCCCCTACTGGAGAACGAACCTCGACCCAAACTGAGGGCGAACCCGACCAGCGTGCCACCGGAGATCGAGATCACGCTCGCACCGCAACGGAGTGTTCGCATTCGCGTCCCCGGTCTACTTACGGCAGGTGAAGCTGCGCTCCTGGTAGAGGTCTTGCCAGCGTACTTGAAGAAGATCACCACTGTCTGACCAACCTCCGCCTCCGTGGTATCCACCGGCTGTTGAGTCCCCGGTCGCTGGAGCGGCTTTGGGCTGGAGCTACTTTGGTGCGAGTGATCATGGCCCATTACGCTGGCCCGCGGATCGGGCAGGTTTGTGAGCCTGCCCGTTAGTGCCCGATTTTGGGCCATGATCTTCGAGGCTCGCGCCAAAGTGGCTGCCTAAAGCCGTGGAGCCGACCGCCCCAGCCACGGTGGGTTTCTACCTCGGCCCACCCTCGCCGTTTGGCGTGCGGCCGGCGGCCGGGATGGAGCGGGCGAAGACAGGAGCGTCGGCCCGGACGACGGGCCGCGCGCCTGCCGCGCCGTGCGCGGCGGGAAGCGCCTTGATGAAGTAGGGAAACTCTCACCGCACCGGGATCAGGTGCCTGCCGTCGTGGCTTCGCACGTGGGGCCCGCATCCGTCCAGGGCGTCCAGTAGACGTATTGCGAAGACCTTGGACATCCGCTCGGCGACTTCCTCGGGCGTGAGCCACTCGACCGCCGTCGACTCGACGGACGTGCGCTCGATGCCCCCAAAGGGCTTGCAGCGGAAACCAGGGCGACGACACCCCGAGTCGTGTTCTTGTAGACGCCGGTGAGCTCGTCCACCTCGACGTGGATGCTGGCCTGGTGCTCCGAGACCGACAGGGCATTCCAACGCCGACCCGTTCCGCCAAGCTCTCCGAATGGCTCTCCGAATGGCTCCCCTACTGGCTGGAGGAGTTCGTCAGGGGCGACAGCAAGAAGACGACGCACGCGAAGTACGAGACACACGTCCGCCTCCACCTCATCCCGCACATCGGCTCCAAGCGCTTGGAGACTCTAGGGATAGCAGGTGTCCGTCGAATGATCACGGCCGTATCCGCAAAGGCGTCGACCGCCACGGCCAAGGAGTCGCACCGGGTCTTGCGCAGCGCACTGACAGCAGCCTGCCGAGAGGATCTGATCAGTAGGAACGTGGCCAAGCTCGTTCGCGCGCCGCGTGTGCAGGCCCGGGAACTCAAGCCGTGGGACTTGGAGCAGACGACAGCCTTCCTGGAGGCCGCGAGGAAAGATCCGCTGTACGCGGCGTTCGTCCTCGCGGTCGCTCTCGGGCTACGACGGGGAGAAATCCTCGGGCTCCGGTGGTCGGACATCGACCTGGAGCGCCGCACACTCACCGTGCGGAACCAGCTCCAGCGCGTACAGAAGGAGCTGTACGAGGACACGACGAAGAACCGCCGCAGTCGCGTCGTCCCGCTTCCGCTGATGTGCGTGGCGCCGCTGGGAAGAGCCGGCAGGACAGTAACTACCTGTTCACGACTCGCACCGGTCGCCCGGTGGAGCCGCGGAACCTCAGTCGGTCGTTCGAGCGCATCACAGACGACGCGGGACTCCCCCGTATCCGGCTGCACGACGCGCGCCACGGATGCGCCACGCTGCTGTTCGCCGCCGGAGTGCCGGCACGAGTGGTGATGGAGATCCTGGGTCACTCACAGATCTCCGTCACCATGAACATCTACACCCACGTGTCCGATGACAACCGACGGGAGGCGATGGGCCATATGGACCGGCTTCTGCGGCGCCGACGTCGCTCAGACTGAGCAACTGCCGTCAATTCCTGCCGCCAACGCCCCCGCAGCAGCTCGCTGCGGGGGCATTTTGGCTGGTGGGCGCGGACGGTTTCGAACCGCCGACATCTGCTTTGTAAGAGCAGCGCTCTACCCCTGAGCTACGCACCCGTGGATGAGGCAACAGCCTACACGGACTACGGCCCACGGTCGCAAACGGTTGTCCGGACGGCGGTGGACAAGGCATCGCAACCGGAGCGGCTGCGGTGTCGTCCGGGGGATATCCCCACTCCTCATGCGGTAGCCGTCCGGATTCTGCCGGGTGGGCCGGCGTACGTACGGTGAGGCCCGCACCGTCGGGACCGCCCGGCGTACGACCTGGGGGAATGATCACGTGGCACTCCGTATCCGCACTCTCTTCGCTTCCGTTGGGGCCGTGCTTCTGGGTCTTGCCCTCACCGGCTGCGGCAGTACGGATCCGGGCGACGCGCCCGCCGAGCACAAGTCGTTCGCATTGAGTGGGAAGACGCTGACCATCTACTCCGGCCAGACGTCCCTGGAGCTCGTACCGGCCGATGTACGGAAGGTCGAGGTGACCCGTCGTGTCGACGGTTGGGTGGTTCTCGGGAACGGGCCCGATCCCCAGTGGAAGATGCGGGACGACACGCTCACGCTGCAGGTGAAGTGCAAGGCGCTGATCAGCGACTGTGCCTCGCAGCACCAGGTGAAGGTGCCGCGCGGGGTGGCGGTGGTCGTCAACGGGGACAACGGGAAGGTCGTCGCGTCCGGCTTCGACACTCCCCTTACGCTCCACACCGACAACGGCGAGATGACCGTCCGGGACTCCAGCGGGCCGCTCAAGCTGGAGAGCGGCAACGGTGGCGTCGTCGCCGAAGGGATCTCGGCCAAGTCCGTATCGGCGCGGTCCGACAACGGCAGGATCCGGCTGGGGTTCGCCTCCGTGCCGGATCGCGTGGACACCGTGAGCGACAACGGAGGGATCACCATCGACCTGCCGGGCGGCTCCGTGAGGTATGCGGTGGACGCCGTCGCCCACAACGGACGCGTCTCGGTGGACGCGCCGCGCAGCGAAGTCAGCAGCCACACGGTGAAGGCCCGCAGCGACAACGGCCAAGTCACGGTCCGCAGCGTGAACTAACTGGCCCGTGTGTTCGTCCTTACCGGGACTCTTGCAGAAGGCCCCGGTGTTCACGTCGGGGATGAATGCATCTCAGGGCTGCTCTGACCCGCACTTCGGAGCGGGCTTCTTTTGCTGCTCGATGTACTCACGGACGATCGTCGGCGGTGCTCCGCCGCAGGATGCCGAGAAGTACGAGGGCGACCACAGGTGTCCGTGCGTGATGGCGTGGTTGGTGTGGCCGGTGAATTCCTGGCGTATCCGGCGGGCGGAGACGCCCTTGAGGCTGTTGACCAGTTTGGAGACGGCGACCTTGGGCGGGTTGTTGATCAGGAGGTGGACGTGATCGCGTTCGCCGTTGAACTCCTTCAGTTCCGCCTCGAAGTCCTCGCACACCTTGCGCGTGATCTCTTCGCAGCGTGTCAGCATCTCGTCGTTGAAGACTCCGCGTCGGTACCTTGTCACGAAGACCAAGTGGATAAAACCACGTGTCTTCGGCGCCTTTAGAGACCGCGCGGATAGGCGTGGTTGGGGATACCGGCAACAAAATGGGCACAGGTCCCGGTGATCATGGAGTTGCGACGCTCTGTGATCACGAGGGAGACCTGTGCCCGCACTGCCATCATGGCTGACCGAACCGCTCTGGGACCAATTCGTGGCGCTGCTGCCCGAGAGGCCGGAGTACCACCCGGACCATCCACTCGGCTGCCACCGCCGACGCATCAGCGACCGGATCGTCTTCGACAAGATGCTGCAACTGCTGCGCTTCGGCTGTTCTTACGAGGCGATCGCCGACACAACATGCTCGGCCACCACGATCCGAAGCCGCCGCGACGAGTGGATACGACTCGGCGTCTTCGCCCAGCTCAAGCAGATCGCGCTCGACTCCTACGACCGGATCGTTGGTCTCGTCCTCAACCAGATCGCGGTCGACGGCTCCATCACCAAGGCCCCCGGAGGCGGCGAAGCCGCCGGACGTTCACCGGTCGACCGCGGCAAACAGGGCCTCAAACGCTCGGTCATGACGGACGGGTACGGCATTCCACTGGGGCGTGTCCTGGCCGGTGCCAACCGCCACGACTCCCCGTTGCTCGCACCGACCCTGGACCGCCTGGACGACCTCGGACCGTTACCCGACGACATCACCGTGCACCTGGACGCCGGCTACGACTCGGACAAGACCCGCGCACTGCTCAGCGAACGCGGCCTGCACGGACGCATCGCGCACAAGGGCGCGAAGGCGCCCATCCAGGCCAGTCAGCGTTGGCATGTCGAACGAACCCACGCGTGGCAGAACGCCTTCCACCGGCTCGCCCGCTGCTACGAGCGGCGCACCACCGTCATCAACGCATTCTTCGACCTCCCGACACGATCATCACCGTACGTAGTCTGATCCGGCAGGCATGGACGACCCACCGCTGGGACGAACGCCCGAACCACCGACCATGACCGCATCCCTATCCGCACGGCCTCCTACAGGGGCCGCGAGTCCGTTGTCAGTGCACGGTGTTACTTTCTGTGACATGACCGATCACGCGCTATGGCTGCTGCGGCAGGACCGCCGCCTGGCCGAACTGGCCGCCTTCCCCTTCGGCTTCGACCTGGACCGCGCCGCCCACGGCCATGTCGAGGAGGTCCGCCTCGCCTCGGGTGGGCCGCTGGAGACGGTAGCCGGGGACGATACCGGCGGTACGTACTTCGTGTGCGCGGACGGCTCGGTGCTCTACGCCGACTCGGAGGGCGCCGCGGGGATCATCGGCTCCAGTGTCGACGAGGCCCTTGAGCTCGTGATCGGCCTGCCCGGCTGGCGCGGCTACACACGTCTGTCGTCGGACGACAGCGAGGAGAAGATCCTGGCGTGCGTCGCGGAGACCGAGGACGAGATCCGTGAGCACTACGGAATCGACGACGAGCGTGCCGAGCTCCGGGCGGCGCTGGGCTTCCCGAATCGCTCCCCGGTCGAGCTGGTGGGCAGGCTGCGTGCCGCGCTGCTGCGCACCGAGCCGGAGTTCGTACTGCTCAATGCGGATGAGGGGTGTGCGTACGACCGGATAGGCCCGGCCGGTCCCCCGCTGTGGGAGCCGGTGCTCGCGGCGGGCCGCGCCGATCTCGCCCGGTTGCGGGAGGGCGACTGCACGGCATGGCGTGAAGTCGCCGAGGACCCGGTGCGGCGCCGGATCACCCTGCGGGCCGCGCAGTTCGACCGCGCCGAGGGCGATCTGGAGCTGCTGCGGCATCTGCTGCGGCACGAGACGCGGTCGTCGATGACGGACGAACTGCGGCTCGCGGCCGTGCTGGTGGGGCTGGCCGGGGACACCGGAGATCTGCCGCTGCTGCTTGAGGTCCGGAAGACGGACTTCGACACGGCGTGCGGCTTGAGCGAAATACCGGAACCGGGTGCAAGCGCGGACGAGTTGCAACAGTGGGCGCGGGAGCTCGACGAGTCGATGTTCGGGACGGACCCGTCGGACGAGCCGGTCTCCACATGGACCGACCTGGCGCGGGACCAGGGGATGACGGACCTCGCGCGGGTGACGCTGATCCGCGAACTCGACAGCATCTTCATGGACCAGAGCAGACTCCGCCGCCCCGAGGTGCCCCGCAGCCTGGCCACGGATCCGCTGGGCTGGCTCGCCCGGGACTTCGAGGAACTCGGCGACCTTCCCCAGGCGCTGCGCGCCCAGCGCCTGTACGCCGCCCTTCAGGAGACGGCATGGGACCGGGCCTCGGCCGGGTACACCCTGGCCCGCCTCGAGCGGGAGGCGGGCCGGTTGCCGCAGGCGGCGGACAGCCTGGCCGCCGTGCGCGACGCCCTGGCCACCCCGGGCGACGACTCACTGCTCCACTGGCAGCGGGTCAACCTCGGCCGCTTCATCGCCGAGGAGCACTACCGGCTCACCCTCGCCCTGTCCGACGCGGGCCGCCCCGAGGAGACCCGTGCCCTCCTCGCGGCCGCCGACGCCGTATTCGGCGAGCTCTCGGGGAACGCCGCGAACGGCGTCCGCGAGCTCGCCGAGCGGACCGCTGCGAGAGTGCGGGAGGTCAACTGAGGACGGGCACGGCGGGCGGTCCGCCAGGAAGCCGTGTGCGCGGCAGACCAGGTAGTCGGCCTGTTCCGGCAGCAGGATCACGCCACCCTGCTGTGCACCGCTGAGCGTGGCGTTCCACCGCCCGTCCTCCAAATACCCGGCCTTGAGCATCTACCGGATCAGCCGCAGAAATCATCCATCGTGGATTCTCTCCTCCAGACTTGCGAGCAGCACCTCGTGATCCAGGCTGCCGAAGCAGTCTCCCCGCCCGCTGCTACGAGCGGCGCACCACCGTCATCAAGGCCTTCTTCGACCTCGCCGACGTGATCATCACCGTGCGTAGTCTGATCCGGCAGAACGAACGCTCGAACCATCGACCATGACCGCATCCCTATCCGCGCGGCCTCTTAGTCGTTCTCCTGATTCATGAGACCAATCGTCGTAGGGTCTTGTTTGTGCAGCTTCGCTACAACTTCCGGGCTTATCCGGATGCCGCCCAGCGCCGTGCGCTGGACCGGGCGTTCGGGTGCGCCCGGGTGGTGTGGAACGACTGCTTGCGCGACCGGAAGGAAGCGCACGCGGCGGGGCTGCCGTATGTGACGTCAGCCCAGTTGTCCCGGCTCCGTATCACCGAGGCCAAGCGCACTGAGGAACGGGCTTGGCTTGCCGATGTGTCGGCGGTCGTTCTGCAGCAGTCCCTTCGGGACCTCGACACCGCCTACAAGAACTTCTTCGACAGTCTCAAGGGAAAGCGGCAGGGCCGGAAGGTCGGGCCGCCCCGGTACAAGTCGAAGAAGGACACCCGGCAGTCGATCCGCCTCAACACCAACGCCTTCTCCCTGAAAGAGAACGGCACGGTGTACGTGGCCAAGGTCGGCGATCTCAAGGTGAAATGGTCCCGTCGGCTCCCGGCCGCGCCAACGTCCCTGACCGTCACCAAGGACAGCTCGGGCCGGTACTTCCTCAGCTTCGTGGTGGACACCGAGCCGGACATCCTTCCCGAGGCGGAGACGGAGTCGGGTATCGACCTCGGCCTGTCCGCCTTCGCGGTCCTGTCCGACGGCCGGAAGATCGACAGCCCCCGCTTCCTGCGCAGGGCGGAAAAGAAACTCAAGCGCCTTCAGCGGGACCTGTCCCGCAAGGCCAAGGGATCGAAGAACCGGGCCAAGGCCCGTATCAAGGTCGCACGCCAGCACGCCAAGGTCGCGGACCGGCGCCGGGACTGGCACCACAAGGTATCCACACAGATCATTCGCGACAGCCAAGCGGTGTATGTGGAAGACCTCGCGGTGTCCGGTCTCGGCCGCACCCGGCTCGCCAAGTCCGTGCATGACGCGGGGTGGTCCGCGTTCGTCCGCATGCTGGAGTACAAGGCGGTCAAGCACGGCCGTACCTTCGTGAAGGTGGGCCGTGCTTTCCCGTCTTCTCAGGTCTGCTCGGCCTGCGGATTCAGGGACGGTCCCAAGCCCCTGCACGTCCGGGAGTGGACATGCAAGAAGTGTGGGACCGTGCACGACCGCGACCACAACGCAGCCCGCAACGTCCTTTTCGAAGGACGCCGTATCGTCGCCGCCGGACGGGCGGAGACGCCAAACGCCTCGCAGAGCGCCGGTAAGACCAGGACGAAAGTCCCGGCACAGCGCGTTGAAGCAGGAAGCCCCCGGAAGGGTCACACGACCCAGGCCGGAATCCCTGGACCTCAGGCCAGGGAGCACGTCAACTGGTGGGAGAATGTACCCGGGGGTGTACCGGGCAGGGCGGAACGGCACGGGAGAGGGATGTGACGGCGACACACGCGCGGCCGCAGGCGAGAGCGGGTGGGAATTCCGCCGTCAGGGGTGTCAGGAGTATCGGGGATGTCCTCGTGCTGATGCTGCTGCCGGTGCCGCTGTTCGCCGCCGCGTTGCCGGTCACGTTCGCCGGCGGCGGTACGAGGCGCTGGTTCGGCGGGCGCGGGGAGAGTCAGCGCGCCGATGCGCAGGCGGCGAAGGACGCCGCAGCTACCGCCTTCTACGAGCTGGACACGGCCCAGCGCGATCTGCGGATCTCGATCGAGACGATCACCGCGGTGGACAGCTCGCCCGGTGCGCGTAAGGCCGTGGACGACTTCGCCGCTCTCGGGCGGCGGATCGACGAGGCCAGTCATGCGTACATCACCGCAGTCGATGCGCACGACCTGGACCGGGACGATCTGGAGCCGGCCGTCGCGGCCCGTGCCAGGACCGAGCTGAGCACGGCCAAGGACGAGCTTGTACGGGTCAAGGGCGAGCTGGACCGGTTCGCGCAGGGCCTCGGGCCGCTGCTGGGCAGCGCGGAAACACAGCTCGCCCGGCTGGCGCCCGCCGTGGAGCGGGCTCGGCAGGCACTCCTCGGTGCGAGCAATGCTCTCGATGCGGTGCGGGCGTCCGGACTGCGGGCGGACGACCTCGCCGCTCGACTGGCGGCGCTTGCTCCCGAGCTGACCAAGCTCAACCAGGGCGCCGGCCGGCACGGTGTTCCGGAGACCCTGCAGCGTGCCGATCGGGTGCTGCGCGATGCCGAGGCGGTACGGGCCGAGGCGGCCCAGCTGCCCGAGCGGGCCGCCGAGATCGACCACCGGCTGGTGTCGCTGCGTACCCGCGCCCAGGCATTGACGACCCGAGCGGGCTCGGTGGAGCCGGTGCTGAGCGAGCTGCGGCGGCGTTTCTCGGCCGCGTGCTGGCAGGATCTCCAGCCCGTGCCGGAGCAGGCGGCAACGAACGTACGGCAGGCCGAGGAGAAGCTGAAGGAAGCCGCCAAGGCGCGGGCCGAGCAGCGGTGGGCCGATGCGACCTCCCGGCTGAGCACAGTGCGTGCCCTGCTGAACGCCACTGACGAGGCGGTGTCCGCGGCCGGCGACCGGCTGCACCGGCTGGACGACGTGGCCAAGGACCCGCAACAGGAGATCCAGCGGACCCGGTTCGCGATCCGGGACGCCCAGCGCCTGGCCATGGCCGGGCGCAACACGCCCGAACCGCGGCACGCCCGTCCGCTGGACGATGCCGTGGCCCGGTTGGAGCGCGCCATCGCCGGTCTGGAGGGGCGCCACCCCGACTACTGGCACTTTCTCTCCGAGACCGAAGCGGTGCGGCAGACGGCTGCGCGGGTGGTCTCCGAGATCCGTGAGGAGCGCGGGGCCGGCGGGTGATGTGCGGGGGGCTGCGACGGCCCTTCTGATGTGCGCGGGACGGAGACGGCCCTTCTGATGTGCGGGGCTCGATACGTGCCAGGTCCTGATACGCAGGGTTCGGGCCCTTTGGCCCTTCTGGCGTGCGGCAGCCTGGTGTGCGGCAGCGTCCCCGTGGGCGGATCCTGGTAGTAGCCCCGAGGAGGCCGACATGGCCACCCATGCAGTGCACACCACCGGTCGGCAGACCCGCCGCCGTAGGTCGGCCCAGCTCGACAAACATCTGCCGGTCGACCACCGGCTCAACCGCGTCTACCGGGTCGGTGCGGGGCTGATGGGGCTGGTCCTGCTCGCCTTCGGAATCCTGGGGCTGATCAACAAGATCGGCTTCTTCAGCACCGGCGGTGCCACCGTCGCCGGCCTCAACACCAACGGCGCCCTCAGCGTCCTGTCCATCTGCGTCGGCCTGCTCCTTTTCATCGGGATGGTGATCGGCGGCAACTTCGCCTCGACGCTCAACATGATTCTGGGCGTCGCCTTCATCCTCAGCGGCTTCGTCAATCTCGCGCTGCTCGGAACCGACTACAACTTCCTCGCCTTCCGCATCCAGAACGTGCTGTTCAGCTTTGTGGTCGGTCTGATGCTGATGGTCTTCGGGATGTACGGGCGGGTCAGCGGCGGCCTTCCTCACGACAACCCGTACTGGCGGGCGCGCCACCCCGAGGAGGCCGAGCAGGAGATGCGGATGAGCCGGAAGGCGACGACGACGCCGATGCCAATCATCCGCCGCCCGTAACCCGTACTTCGCCTCCGTACCACCGGTGACTCGTACTTCGCCTCCGCACCACCCGTGGCCCGTCGTGTCTGTCTCCCTTGGGGCGACGCCGGATAGCCTGGGGCCATGCCTCGTTACGAGTACCGCTGCCGCTCCTGCGGAGACACGTTCGAACTCAGCCGCCCGATGGCTCAGTCCTCGGACCCGGCCTCCTGCCCCGCCGGGCACGCCGACACCGTGAAGCTTCTCTCCACCGTGGCCGTGGGTGGCTCGTCGGCCAAGTCCGCGCCCGCCGCCCCGTCGGCCGGCGGCGGGGGCGGCTGCTGCGGCGGGGGTTGCTGCGGCTGAGAGCGGGCAGCCGGAGTCGCGGCCTGGGCCCGCGCCGTCCCCGTCCCTGCGTGCTGCGGGGCGGGCGAGAACGCGGTGACTTCAGACCGCCCGCCCCGGGCCCGAAGCCCGGAGGAAGTGCCGCAGGATCGCTTCACCCGCGGCCACACCATGCTCGGCCGTCACGTCGATGTGCGGGGCGCTCCAGTCGGTGTCGGCAAGTTCGCCGTGGGCCGGGCGCCAGGCGCGGTCGGCGGCGAGGAGCAGGTCGGTGTCGAGGAGGCTGTCACCGGCGGCGAGGGTGAGCGTGGCGCCGGTGCGTCGGGCGACCTCGTTCATGGCGGCGCTCTTGGTGAGCGGGCCCGGTACGGCGTAGATCTTGCGGCCCTGGAGGGAGACCGTCCAGCCGCGGTTCTGCGCCCACTCCCCCAGCTCCTCGACCCAGCCCTCGGGCAGCTGCGCGCGTTCGACGACGAGATAGGCGAAGAGGTCCTCGGCGACCCGTTCCTTGAGCAGCCAGGCGGGGTCGGCCGCGGCCAGGAGATGGGCGCGGACCTCGGCGAGCGAGGCGCATTCGTCGGCGAGCCTGCGGGACACCTGTGTCTGCCAGTCGGGGTCGGATTCGCCGTCGACGAGGAGGTGTCCCCCGTTGGCGCAGATCGCGAACCGCGGTGCGGGACCGGGGAGATGGATGCGCCCGTACTGCTCGCGGGTACGGGTGGTCGTCGGGACGAAGACCGTGGTGCGGGCGAGTTCGTCGAGCAGTGTCGCGGCCGTCTCGGTGAGATAGGAGAGCGGCTTGCGGTCGTGCACCTCTACGCAGAGCAACCGGGGGGCCTCGGCGTCCGGCATGGGGAGCTGGAGCGCCGCCGCCGAGTAGATCAGGGTGCGGTCGAGATCGCTGGCGACCAGCGTCACGGGGGTGGTAGCGGTGGTCGGGGCGTTCGAGGTGGTCGAGGTGGTCGAGGTGGTCGAGGTGGTCACTTCGTCTCCACCGCCTTGCCGTCCGCGCCCGTCGCGCCCCTGGTGTACTTCGGGTGGATCAACCCGACGCAGCTGTAAGGGAGTTCATCGACCTCGACGACTGGCACGCCACGCTGATCGGCCAGCAGACGGATGTGCTCGAGGTCTGCTCCCGCGCCGCGCTTGGCGAGGATCTTCCACGGGACGCGGCGCAGCAGTACGCGGGTCGTCTCGCCGACGCCCGGCTTGACCAGGTTCACATCGTGGATGCCGTACTCCTCACTGATGCGTTCCACCGCGGCCCAGCCTTCCCAGGTGGGCGTGCGGTCGGCCACGAGCAGCTCCTTGACCTCGGCGTCCACGGCATCGACGACCTCGTCGAAGCGGTCGGTGACGGTGTCGAGGAAGTGGCCGGACACATCGGTGTCCGCAAGCTCCCGGTAGAACTTCGCGCCGTGGAAATCGCCGGGTCCGACCAGGTCGGAGCGGAGAACGGTCCGCGAAATCAGGCCGGACACGGTGGAGTTGAGGCAGGCGGACGGAATGAGGAAGTCCTCGCGGGTGCCATAGGTACGGACACAGCCGCCCGGGTCGGCCAGAACGGCGATCTCGGGGTTGAATCCGTCGAACTCGGCGAGCGCCGCGGACAGTTCACGGGTGATCGCTCCCTTGCCCGTCCAGCCGTCGACGAAGACGACATCCGCCGGATCGTGGTGGGCGGCCAGCCAGCGCAGGGCGTTGGCGTCGATGCCGCGGCCCCGCACGATGGAGACGGCGTAGTGCGGCAGATCGAGCCCGTGCCGGTACCGGGCCCAGCGGCGCATGAGTACGCCGACGGGGGTGCCGGCCCTGGCGAGCGAGACCAGTACGGGGCGAGCGGAGGGGGTCCCCCCACGCTTTCGGCTGTGGGGGAGCTCGGCGAGGACCGTCTCGGTGACGGTGCCGACGGCGCGGGCGACGCGGGCGGCCGAGAGGTCCAGCGCCGACTTGAACAGGCTCTGGTACTGGGCGGACGGCTGGTACTCGACGGGGAGTGACTCGGCGTAGTGCGCGCCACCGCTCTGTATCGCCTCCTCGCGCTCCTCTGTGGGCGCCTCCAGTTCGGTGTCCGAGAGGTCCTGGAGCAGCCAGCCGACTTCGTCCGGCGCATAGGAGGAGAAGGCGGGGCCGCGGAGGGGCTCGGGCAGCACGGAGGGTTCCTGCCGTTCGGAGACGTACGAGGTGAGACCCGACGGGACGTACGAGGGGACGACCGCGAGCAGGACGTGGTCGGTGTGCGCGGCGAGCTGCGCCAACAGGCCGTCGGAGGCGTGGAGTTCGGGGGTGTCGGCGGTGGAGTCGACGGTCACGACCACGGCGTCGAAACCGGCGCCCGCAACGTTGTACGCGTACCGGTCACCGGGCCCGTCGGCCGGGTTGTCGTGGGCCGGGAAGACCAGCCGGCTGCGTATCGCATAGCCGGGATCGTCCACGGCGAGGACGGGGGAACGCGTGGTCGTCGAGTAGTGCACCTCGGCGTCGGTGTGGTCCTCCAGGGCCGTGCCCAGGCGGAGGGGGGCGTACATCAGCTCCTCGAAGCCGAGGATCAGTACGCGGCGGGCGTCACCCAGTGACGCGGCGATGCGTGCGGCCATGGCCGGGAGAGCCGGTTCAAGGGCGGCCCGGTGGGCGGGGGTGAAGCCGTGCCGTCCGCCGTCGGGCACACCGGCGGGCCACTGGAGGTCCACCCGGGTGCACGGTCGGCACCCCGGCCCGACAGCCGCTTCCGTGGCTGCGGAGGCAGCGGCTTTTGTGGTGCCGGAGCCAGCCGCTTCCGCGGTGGCGGAGACGGCCCCCTCATGCGCGGCGACCAGTGCCTGGCCCTTCTCCAGCACGCCCTCCGGGAGGGTGACCGTGCCCGAGTTCCTCACCACCAGGTCGACGCGCGCGCCGATCTCGGCAGCGAACTCGGTCAGCCGTCCGTGGTCGGCCGGCGACCGCATGTCCACCAGGGCGACGACGACGTACCGGCTCCGCGGGTAACGCTCGTGCAGTGCGCGGATGGTGTTGAGCACGGTGTTGCCCGTGGAGAATTCGTCGTCCACCAGCACCAACGGCGCACCGGAAGGGACATCGGCCGGAGCCGCACAGCCACCCTGCCGGGCGTCCGTCGGGGCATACTCGCCCGCCAGCAGGTTCGGGTTCTCCGGAAGCAGCAGATGCGAGGTGGCGTGCGAGTGCGACTCCTCGAAGCCGCCCGCCCGCTCCACGCCCTCGACGGGGCGGCGCGTCGAATGGAGGTACGGCACCACGCCGAGCCCATCGGCGACCGCGTGGCCGAGAGCGGTGGCCGTTTCCGCGTAGCCGAGCACGACCGCCCGGCGCGCCTCGGCGTCACCGAGGAGTTCGTGCACCCGGCGGCCGAGCTCGAATCCGACGCTGTACACCACGGAAGGCTTCTGCGGCACATGCTTGCCGAGCACGTTCGACACGAGCAGATGGGCCCGCTTGGGGTTGCGGCGCAGGGCGATGCCCAGCAGCTCCCTCAGTTCCCTGTCTCCGTCGGGCTTCCCGTCGCCGACGAGCTGGACGCCCAGTCGCTCCGCCACCCAGCTGCCCGACCACACCACGTTCGCCGTCTCTCTCCTTGCCGCGCGCTCGCTCATCGAGACACGCCCGATCCACGAGACACGCTTGTTCCGTGAGGCTCGCTCATTCCGCGAGGCCCCCTCATCCCGCGAGGCCCGCGGCCAGCAGTTCCACGAAGCCGACGTCTTCCCTCGCCACGCCGAAGACCTCGGCCCGCTGCAGGGTCCGCTCGGCCCAGGCGCGGTGCGGCTTCACTTCATTCATCTTGTTCGTGTACGCGGAGCGCATGACGCCACCGCCACCGCTTTCCGGCCGCAGGATGTCCTGTGCGTCGCTGAATTCCTCGTGGCTGACCACGGACAGCGCATGCACGGGTGCGACGTGCGACGGGTGGATGCAGGTCTTGCCGAGCAGACCATTGGTCCGGTCGAGCTCGATCTCGCGCAGCAGGCCGTCCAGGTCGTGCTCGATCAGGGCCGTGCGCAGTTCCTCGGCCCGGCCCTCCAGGAAGGGGCTGCGGCGCAGCTGCGGTTTGAACATGCGCTCCTGGAGCCGGAAGTACTCCCACACCGGTCCGGTGATCGTGAAGCCCGTGCCGTCCGCCCGGCCCAGCACATTGACCACGTCGGCTATGACGGCGCCGACGATCCGTACGTCGTACGCCGTCATGTCGGGCGCCCTGCGGAGCCCGTATGCCGAGCAGAAGTCGGTGACGCCGAGCCGCAGTGCGAGTACCCGCTCGCGGTACTTGTTGACGGTGCGGGCGATTCCCTGGAGTGTTTCCGTGCGGGTCTCCAGATGCAGCAGCTCGGGCGATTCGAGAACGGGCATCGCGAACAGGCGCCGCCCACACGCCTTTTCGGCCTTGGTGAGTGCTTCCATGAAGGGCACGCCACGCTCTTCGGTGAACTTCGGAAGTACAAAACCAGACAACAATCGGACGGTGCGGCCGAGCCGACTCACCAGGTCCATCATCTGGCCCGGTTCCCGGACCCGGATGAAGAGCAGGGGCACCTCAGCGCCGCGCGCATCGAGCTCGGCGAACTGTCTGACCAGGTTCTCCTCGGCGCCGTCCACCTCGGAGTCATCGATCGAATCCTCCAGGCACAGCACCATCGAGACGACACCGCGCCCGGCCTGTTTGATGACATCGTCAGCAAGCTTCGGCCTGGTGGCAGGGCTGTACAGGGTCGCTCCCAGGGCGGCCGAAAGCATGCCGGCCGGTGAGTCCGCACCGAATTCGCACGGCTCCTGGAAGAACAGGCCCTCTCTCACAGAGGGCGCAAGATGCCCGAAATGACGCATTTAACTCCCCCGAGTTACCTGACTGGTCGGAAAACACATGGCCGGTAATAGTACGTATGGACGGGTGTCAAGAGTTCCCTACATGCATGAACTCCGGGTAACTCGTCCATTTCCCGACGGGCCCACCTACTGCGGACGACCTGATTCCGACGCGCTGCCGAGACACCCGGTGCGACCCCCACGTTGTCCGCACAGGCAGCCAGCAGGCAGGATGACGGGCATGACGCACGCGATGGTGAAGGGCTCGAACGTCCCTCTGGACGCCATGGCCGTACGGGCCGTGCTGCGCTGGACCCCGGGCACCGGGGTTCCGGATGTGGACGCCTCGGCACTGCTGCTCGGAGCCGGTGGCCGCGTGCGCTCCGACGAGGACTTCGTCTTCTACAACCAGCCCCGCCACCCCTCCGGCCTGGTGCGACGGCTACCGAAGCGCAGTGTCCCCGAGGGGCTCACGGACAGCATCGAGGCCGACCTGGGCGCGCTCGACCCCTCGGTCGAGCAGGTGGTCGTCGCCGCGTCCTCGGACGGAGCCACATTCGCTCAGGTGCACGATCTGCGCATCCTGCTGTACGACGCGGCATCGACAGGCGGGGACCCGCTCGCCTTCTTCGATGTGCGGCCGGAGACCGGCGAGGAGACGGCGATCATCTGCGGCGAGCTCTACCGGCGCGGCGATGGCTGGAAATTCCGGGCCGTGGGACAGGGCTATCCGACCGGTCTGATCGGCCTGGCCACCGCCTTCGGCATCTCGGTCGACGAGGCGGAGGCCGCGGCGGAGCCCGACCCGGCCCCGTCGCCGGTAACGGTTCCCTCGCCCGCGGCGCCCGCCTTCCCGCCGCCCGAGCCCGCGTTCCCGCCCGCACCGGCTCCCAGCCCCGACTTGCAGGCCACGCTCCAGCACCAGCAGCCCGCCCACGGCTACCCGCAGTCCGCAGTGGCACAGCCGGCTCCGCCGCCCGGTCCCCAGCCCGCGTACGGGTATCCACAGCCGGCCGCCGCCCAGCCCGCCCACGGCTATCCGCAGCCTGCCGCGGCCGCGGCACCCGCCCCCGACCCGAATTTCGTGCTGCCACCGCAGGGACCGCAGTTCGTACGGTCCTGACACGGCCCCGGGACGGCCGGGGACGCGGCTGGGGGGAGGGACGGACAGCCAGGCCCTGACCGGCCCGATCAGAGGCCGCCCGGCAGGCTCTGAGGTGTCCCTGAACCGCCTGCGGCCTCTCCGGCGTCAGGCTCAGGTCCGGGACTTGTAGCCGCGCCCCCACTGCATGCCCCAGCCGTACAGCCGGTCCAGCTCCGACTGGAATCCGTACACGAACTTCACCTCGCGGCGCACGATCAGCTCGTCCTTGGCGTTGTCCACCGTGAACACGGCGCAGGAGCGGGCCTGCGGGGCCCGCTCGTCGAGTTCGATCTCGATCCGCGGGCCATTGCCCGGGTAGAGCGTCACCTTGGCGTGCGTACGGTCGAAGGCGGGCGTCTGGTCGTAGATGTAGACGAAGAACAGCAGCCGCTTGATCTGGTCGCGCTGGTCGAGATTGACGTAGACGGTCTCGCCCGACGGCGCCCCGAAGCGGTCGTCCCCGCTGAGCCGGACGTACGGCGGCCCGTTCAGGTCGCCGACGAGGTTGCCCAGCGGCTGGACCACGCCCTTGGTGCCGTCCTTCAGCTCGTACATGCAGCCCAGGTCCAGGTCGACATTGACCATGCCCTGGGTGTGCGCCTGGACCTCATCGGGCTGGAAGAGCTTCATGGGGTGCAACAGCCGGCCGCTCTGCCGCGACCTGCCCTCGATGTCGGACGTACGCATCCGCCAGGACAGGTTGACCCGCAGATTGCCGGTCGGCGCACCCTGCCTGGCCAGCGAGACCGTGGCGTGCCGCCTGGAGAGCACGATGGAGCTGGTCGACGCGTTGCCCGACTCGAAGTGCGCCTCCCGCCTCGGCCACAGGCTGTCCCAGAACGCCATCCCCAACCCCCACACGTATCGGTAGTGCATCGGCCCCGCACACATCACTGCGGGGCGGCCGCCGGGCCGGGTCCGGGTGTTCCCGGAGACCGTCGCCGTACGGACCGCCCCGCTGAGAGCGTTCCTCAATCCCTACCGGGTCACACCCCGGACGGGACTTCTGCCTTGGAACCCTTGTCGTCGCCGCTTGCGGCCTCCAGCGCCTTGTTGCGCCGGACCGAGGACCAGAAGGACCAGCCGATCAGCGCGACGCCGATGCCACCGGTGATGAGCTCGGGGATCTCGTACTGGATGGTGATGAGGAGGATGACGGACAGCGCGCCGATGGCGTAGTGGGCGCCGTGCTCCAGGTAGACGTAGTCGTCGAGGGTGCCCTGACGGACCAGGTAGACCGTGAGCGACCGGACGTACATGGCGCCGATACCGAGGCCGAGGGCCATCAGCACGATCTCGTTGGTGATGGCGAAGGCGCCGATGACACCGTCGAACGAGAAGGACGCGTCGAGCACTTCCAGGTAGAGGAACATGAAGAACGCGGCCTTGCCGGAGAGCGCGATCGCGGAGACCTTCTTGCCGCTCTTCCTGGCCTCCTCCTCGGCCTCGTGCTCCCGCTCCTCCTCTTCCTCCAGCTTGTTCTCGAAGAAGCCGGAAAGACCACCGACGATCAGGTAGGTGATCAGACCCGCGACTCCGGCGAGCAGGACGGTCTCCGCCTTGTCCGCGTGGCCGCCGCCGTGCTGGTGCGCGTTGGTCGCGAAGGTCATGGCCGAGATCAGCAGCACGATCAGCGCGATGCAGACCGAGAGCATGTCGACCTTGCCGAGCTTGGCGAGCGGCCGCTCGATCCAACGCAGCCACTGAATGTCACGGTCCTCGAAAATGAAGTCGAGGAAAATCATCAGCAGGAACATTCCACCGAAGGCGGCAATCGCCGGGTGGGCGTCCGTGACCAGTTCCTGGTAGCGCTCGGGCTGGTTGAACGAAAGATCGACCGCTTCGATCGGATCGATCTTGGCGGTGATGGCCACGATCACGACGGGGAACACCAGCCGCATACCGAAGACCGCGATGAGCACGCCGATCGTGAGGAAGATCTTCTGCCAGAAGGCATTCATCTTCTTCAGGATTCCGGCGTTGACCACCGCATTGTCGAAGGACAGCGAGATCTCCAGGACGGAAAGAATCGCAACCACTCCGAATGCTTCCCACCCCCCGTAGATCAGAGCTGCGACCAGGCCGAGCGCGGTAACCGCGAACGACCAGCCGAAGGTTTTCAGGATCACTGGTTAACCCCATCGTGTATGTGTGTAACGGGTCTCCCCCGGATGTGTGCGGGGCTCCCCGCGCCGTGCGCGGCTTTACGAAACGTTGACCCCGAAGTCTAGAGCGATACCGCGCAGTCCCGACGCGTACCCCTGTCCCACAGCGCGGAACTTCCACTCGCCGTTGTACCGATAGAGCTCGCCAAAGATCATCGCGGTTTCCGTCGAGGCGTCCTCGCTGAGGTCGTAACGCGCGAGTTCCTGACCGTCCGCCTGGTTCACCACGCGGATGAACGCATTGCTGACCTGGCCGAAGGTCTGCCCTCGATTGTCCGCCTCATGGATCGAGACCGGGAAAATGATCTTGTCGCAGTGCGCCGGCACCTGAGTGAGATTCACGATGACCGACTCGTCATCGCCCTCGCCCTCGCCGGTGAGGTTGTCACCGGTGTGCTCCACGGAGCCGTCGGGGCTCGTGAGGTTGTTGTAGAACACGAACCATTCGTCGCCGAGCACCCGGCCCGACTGGCACAGCAACGCGCTGGCGTCGAGGTCGAAGTCGGCACCCGTCGTGGATCGTGCGTCCCAGCCGAGCCCGACCAGCACCTGGGTGAGGTTGGGTGCGACCTTGGAGAGGGAGACATTGCCTCCCTTGGCGAGCGTGACGCCCATGGTGTGTCCTCCCCGAGTCGTTGAACCGTCTGTTGAGCCGCTCAGCCATTCAGCCGTGCAGCCGTGCAGCAGCCGGAGCTTGAGCCGTTGAACGGGCTGTTGAGCGCGTCCGGCGCCGCACGGGGTGCGGCGCCGGACGGGGTACATGCCGGCGTGGCCAGGGCCACGCCTCGGCGGCTCGTCCCGGTCACGCCTTCCTCAGAGCCTGTCGGGCTCTCAGACGTTGACGCCGAAGTCCTGCGCGATGCCGCGCAGCCCCGAGGCGTAGCCCTGACCGATGGCGCGGAACTTCCACTCCGCCCCGTTGCGGTACAGCTCGCCGAAGACCATGGCGGTCTCCGTCGAGGCGTCCTCGCTCAGGTCGTAGCGCGCCAGCTCGGTGTTGTCGGCCTGGTTGACCACGCGGATGTACGCGTTGCGCACCTGGCCGAAGCTCTGCTGGCGGGTCTCGGCCTCGTAGATCGAGACCGGGAAGACGACCTTGCTGACATCGGCCGGAACGCCGGCCAGGTTCACCTTGATGACCTCGTCGTCGCCCTCGCCCTCACCGGTGAGGTTGTCACCGGTGTGCTCGACGGAGCCGTCGGGGCTCTTGAGGTTGTTGAAGAAGACGAAGTTGCCGTCGCTGCCGACCTTGCCCTCGGCATTCGTCAGCAGGGCGCTGGCGTCGAGGTCGAAGTCACCACCGGTGGTGGTACGAGCGTCCCAGCCCAGGCCCACGATGACCGCGGTCAGGTTGGGCGCGGCCTTGGTCAGCGAGACGTTGCCGCCCTTGCTGAGGCTGACTCCCACGAGTCCTCCCATTGGTTTCCTTGGGGGCCGGCGGGCGCCGGCGCCTCCACGTTGCGTTGGCATCCGATCAACGAGTGGATCCTAGTGACCGGTTCCCGACCGAAGAAGGCTTTTGGCCGGACGCCGACAGATCCACCGGTCCCGGCTCAGAGCGCGTCGAGCGCCTTGATGTAGTCGTTGAGGTCGCGCGCGTCGGGCAGACCGTTGACGACGGTCCAGCGCACCACACCCTCCTTGTCGATGATGAAGGTGCCGCGCACCGCGCAGCCCTTCTCCTCGTCGAAGACGCCGTATGCCCGCGAGGTCTCGCCGTGCGGCCAGAAGTCCGAGACCAGCGGGTACTCGAGACCTTCCTGCTCGGCGAAGACGCGCAGGGTGTGGATGGAGTCGTTGGAGACGGCGAGCAGCTGCGTGTCGTCGTTCTCGAACTTCGGCAGCTCGTCGCGGAGCGCGCAGAGCTCACCCGTGCAGACGCCGGTGAAGGCGAACGGGTAGAACAGCAGTACGACATTCTTCTCACCGCGGAAGTCGGAGAGCTTAACGGTCCGGCCGTGGTTGTCCTTCAGCTCGAAATCCGGGGCCTGGGTGCCGACCTCGATCGCCATGAAACGCGTCCCTTCGCTACGTTCACCGGGCTGGGCTGTCCGGGTGGCTCCACCCTACGCAGAGCCCGCGGCAGGCCACGCGGCGCCCGCACGGGGCCCCTGCGCCCGGCCCGTACGAAGAAGACCCCCGGCAGCCCTACGAAGAAGACCCCCGGCGGCTCATGCCGTCGGGGGTCTTCTTGGCGATTGCTCGGCGAATGCGGCTCAGCGCTTGGCTTTGGCCGCCTTCGGCGTGACCAGACGGCTGCCCGTCCAGTCCTTGCCCGCGTTGATGCTCTTGGTCTGGGAGAGACCGGCCGTCTGGGCAGCCTCGTTGATGTCGCTCGGTTCGACGTATCCCTCACGGCCGGTCTTCGGCGTCATCAGCCAGACCGTACCGCCGTCCTCGATCAGGCCAATGGCATCCACCAGCGCGTCCGTAAGGTCGCCGTCCTCGTCGCGGAACCACAGCAGGACGACGTCTGCGACGTCGTCGTAGTCCTCATCGACGAGATCCTGGCCGATAGTGGCCTCAATGCCCTCACGGAGCTCCTGCTCGACGTCGTCGTCGTAGCCGATCTCCTGGACCACCTGTCCGGGCTCGAACCCCAGGCGTGCTGCCGGGTTGGTCCGCTCCTCCGCGTGGTCCGCGGTCGCGCTCACGGGTTGCCTCCTGATCATGTTTCGGAAAGTACTTGAGCCACGCGCGTGCGCGAGGCGTTGGCCGTAGTCCACACGGGAGCGGCGGATCGCGCAAGTACCCAGCCGAGCGAGACCGCCCGAACGGTGACGTTCCCTGCCACGTCGCCGTACTGTCGGCAGGTCCCCCACGGGGGCCGACGCTACCGTCACACCCTTTACGTCCTTCCACAGCTTATGCCGTTTCGGTCCGCCATTCGGAGTCGAACATCCTTTGGGAACGCTTGGACGGGTTGGGCGTATGGTTGCGGTTTGACCAACCCATCCCCGCGCTACGGAAGCGAAGTCTCGCAACACGGCGGTTACCCCTCGGTAGAGATGACGTTTGCGCCCCCGCGGTACACGATGGTCATGGCGTACATGCATACATCCCGGGGGCATGTTCTCCCGTAACCAGGCCCCGTAGAGCAGCACCTACCTAATAGCGAAGGAACAGCGTGGCTTCCGGATCCGATCGCAACCCGATCATCATTGGCGGCCTGCCGAGCCAGGTCCCGGACTTCGATCCCGAAGAGACCCAGGAATGGCTCGACTCGCTCGACGCCGCCGTCGACGAGCGAGGCCGTGAGCGGGCCCGTTACCTGATGCTCCGGCTCATCGAGCGTGCGCGCGAGAAGCGCGTCGCCGTGCCGGAGATGCGCAGCACGGACTACGTGAACACGATCGCCACGAAGGACGAGCCGTTCTTCCCCGGTGACGAGGAGATCGAGCGCAAGATCCTCAACGCGACCCGCTGGAACGCGGCCGTGATGGTCTCGCGCGCCCAGCGTCCGGGGATCGGTGTCGGGGGTCACATCGCCACCTTCGCCTCCTCGGCCTCGCTCTACGACGTGGGCTTCAACCACTTCTTCCGGGGCAAGGACGACGGTCTGGGCGGCGACCAGATCTTCTTCCAGGGGCACGCGTCCCCGGGTATCTACGCCCGCGCCTTCCTGCTCGACCGGCTGAGCGAGGCGCAGCTCGACGCCTTCCGCCAGGAGAAGTCGAAGGCGCCGAACGGCCTGTCCAGCTACCCGCACCCGCGGCTGATGCCGGACTTCTGGGAGTTCCCGACCGTCTCGATGGGTCTCGGCCCGCTCGGCGCGATCTACCAGGCCCGGATGAACCGCTACATGGAGGCGCGGGGTATCGCCGACACCTCCAAGTCCCACGTCTGGGCGTACCTGGGCGACGGCGAGATGGACGAGCCCGAGTCGCTCGGCCAGCTCTCCCTCGCCGCCCGTGAGGGCCTGGACAACCTGACCTTCGTGGTCAACTGCAACCTGCAGCGCCTCGACGGTCCCGTGCGCGGCAACGGCAAGATCATCCAGGAGCTGGAGTCGCAGTTCCGCGGCGCCGGATGGAATGTCATCAAGCTGGTCTGGGACCGCTCCTGGGACCCGCTGCTCGCGCAGGACCGCACGGGCATACTGGTCAACAAGCTGAACACCACGCCGGACGGCCAGTTCCAGACGTACGCCACCGAGTCCGGCGCGTACATCCGTGAGCACTTCTTCGGGGACGACCCGCGGCTTCGCGACATGGTCAAGGACATGACCGACGACCAGATCCTGCACCTGGGCCGCGGCGGTCACGACCACAAGAAGGTCTACGCGGCCTATGCGGCGGCCAAGGCCCACAAGGGCCAGCCGACGGTGATCCTCGCGCAGACGGTCAAGGGCTGGACACTCGGACCGAACTTCGAGGGCCGCAACGCGACCCACCAGATGAAGAAGCTCACCGTCGAGGACCTCAAGCGGTTCCGCGACCGGCTGCACATCCCGATCACGGACAAGCAGCTGGACGAGGGCTACCCGCCGTACTATCACCCGGGCCGCGACTCGGAAGAGATCCAGTACATGCACGACCGCCGCAAGAGTCTGGGCGGCTACGTCCCGACCCGTGTGGTGCGTGCGAAGCCTCTAGCCCTCCCCGAGGACAAGACGTACGCGATCGCGAAGAAGGGCTCGGGTCAGCAGTCGATCGCCACGACCATGGCGTTCGTCCGCATCCTGAAGGACCTCATGCGGGACAAGGAGATCGGCAAGCGTTTCGTGCTGATCGCACCCGACGAGTACCGCACCTTCGGCATGGACGCGTTCTTCCCGAGCGCGAAGATCTACAACCCGCTGGGTCAGCAGTACGAGGCGGTGGACCGTGATCTGCTGCTCGCGTACAAGGAGTCGCCGACCGGTCAGATGCTGCACGACGGCATCTCCGAGGCCGGCTGCACGGCCTCTCTGATCGCCGCGGGTTCGGCGTACGCCACGCACGGCGAGCCGCTGATCCCGGTGTACGTCTTCTACTCGATGTTCGGTTTCCAGCGCACCGGTGACCAGTTCTGGCAGATGGCCGACCAGCTCGCGCGCGGCTTCGTGCTGGGTGCGACCGCTGGTCGTACGACTCTGACCGGTGAGGGTCTCCAGCACGCGGACGGCCACTCGCAGCTGCTCGCCTCGACCAACCCGGGCTGTGTCGCGTACGACCCGGCCTTCAGCTACGAGATCGCGCACATCGTCAAGGACGGTCTGCGCCGGATGTACGGCGGGACCCCCGAGGAGAACGAGGACGTCTTCTACTACCTCACCGTCTACAACGAGCCGATCCAGCACCCGGCCGAGCCCGAGAACGTGGATGTCGAAGGCATCCTCAAGGGCATCTACCGCTACAGGAGCGCCGAGCGGGGCGAGATCCCGGCCCAGATCATGGCGTCAGGTGTGGCGGTCCCGTGGGCGGTCGAGGCGCAGCGGATCCTCGCCGACGAGTGGAACGTCAGGGCGGACGTCTGGTCGGCGACCTCCTGGAACGAGCTGCGCCGCGAGGCCGTGGGTGTGGAGCGGTACAACCTGCTGCACCCGGAGGACGAGCAGCGCGTCCCGTACGTCACGCAGAAGCTCTCCGGCTCCGAGGGCCCGTTCGTGGCGGTCTCGGACTGGATGCGTTCCGTACCGGACCAGATCGCACGCTGGGTGCCCGGTGCGTACCAGTCGCTGGGTGCGGACGGATTCGGCTTCGCCGACACCCGTGGTGCGGCCCGCCGGTTCTTCCACATCGACGCGCAGTCGATCGTCCTCGCGGTGCTCACCGAGCTCGCGAAGGAGGGCCGGATCGACCGTTCGCTGCTGAAGACGGCGATCGACCGGTACGCGCTGCTGGATGTGACCGCGGCCGACCCGGGTGCGGCCGGCGGCGAGGCGTAAGCAGGACGAACGACGGCTGAAGGGCGGCGAGACCAGGAGGTCCCGCCGCCCTTCAGCGTCTGCGGTCAGTTCTCCCAGACCTTTGCGGGCCACACCACCCTGATAGGTGTTCTGGCGCCGCGCCCCCACACGCAATCGCCGGGCGGGCGCGCCAGCGAGCCCCCCCCGCGCGTGCGGGGGGGGGCGCGGCGCCCCAAAACCAATCAAGGTGGTGTGGCCCCCCAACGTCTGGGGGAACAGAACCCCCACCCGGAAAGGCGGC
>NZ_JBIRGM010000008.1:0-210328 GCF_044328025.1 Streptomyces sp. NPDC018000 | reverse complement strand
GCTGGTGCTGGTCATACGGGTGGTTCTCCTGCTCGTTCGTCCACCCAGGCTAACTGATCACGCTAGGGTGTCTCACCCAACGATGTCAGAGAGGGTCCCGATCGCGTCCACGATGTTGATCAGAACGCCGATCGACCCGACGACCAGGACACCTTGGGATATACGGCGGCTCATCAACCCTCGCCTTGCAGTCAAACTTCGTTGGCAATGAATCAATCTTCGCTGTCGTCGGATACCGGCCGCGAACCCCCGCTAATCGATCTTGCTCACCAATCGGTCGATAAATGAGCGGCGACAAGTTTACGGGGAAAGTAGTTCGGCTCAAGTGCTGCGCGCCCGGGCGGCGAGCAGGGCAGCCAGGGTGCACGGTACGAGCAGCAGTCCGAAGGCAGCGCTGTAGCCGACGGCGTCGGACGAGCCCGCGCCGAGGCAGGCATTGAACAGGGCAGAGGAGAGGCCCAACACTGTTACCTGTCCCAGGTTCTGGGCGGTCTGCATCGCGCTGCTGGCATAGCCCTGCCGACCGGGCGGGCTGTGGGTGAGTGACAGCACAGTGAGGGAAGGGGCGTACATACCCATGCCGACGGCCGCAACGACCATCGCCGATGCGGCGGTATACGCGGGTGTCGCCGGAAGCGTCCCGGCAACCGCGAGCGCGACTGCCACTGCCTGCACCAGTGCGCCTGCCACAACTAAGCGGTGGCGGGGGCAGCGCTCCAGCAGTCGGCCCTGAACCCAGGAGGAGCCGGCCCAGGCCAAGGCGGCACCCGTGAAGGCCAGGCCAATCACCACGGGAGGTGCGTCCCGGTCGGTGACCAGCAGCAGAGGCACGTAGGCCTCCAGCGTGAAGAACACGCCCGAGCCCAGCCCGCACAGCAGCACCGTGGCCGGCAGGCCGCGCGCGGCACTCCAGGTACGCGGCGGCAGCAACCGTGACACGAACGCCACCAGCAGGGCGAACCCGCCCGCCGCGAAAAGCAGGTGGCGCCGGTCCCAGCCCGAGACGCCGTACTGCCCCAACGCCGCACCCAGGCTTACCGCTGTCGCGACCATCAGTGCCGGGCGCGACGGCCCGTCTCCCGACCGTGCGGGCGGGGCCGCCCATGAAGAGCCGCGCAGCACGACCACCACCACCAGCGCGGGCAGCGTGGTGAGAGCGGCCAGACCGAAGAACACCGCGCGCCAGGACCACCACTCGACCACCAGCCCCGCCAGCGGAGGACCGACCAGCGACGGGACGACCCAGCAGGCACTCATCAACGCCAGAACGCGCGGGCGCAGACGGTCAGGGTAGGCCCGGCTGATCGCGGTGTTGATCGACACCGCGATCATCCCGCCCGCCAGCCCGTCCATGAAGCGCCCGGCCGCCAGCTGCCAGATCGACGTGCTGGCGCCCGAGACCAACAGGGTGACCACCGCCAGCACCATGCCCGCCGCCAGGGGACGCTGTGCCCCGACGCGGTCTGCCCAATGACCGCCCAGCACTCCACCGAGCAGACTCGCGGCTACGAAGCACCCCGCCACCAACGGGTAGAGCGAGACCCCATCCAGGGCTCGCGCGGCCGTGGGCAGTGTGGGGACCACGGCCAGCGCGGCAAGCCCAGTCAGAAACATCACCGTGGCGAAGCTGGAGGTGGCGGCCGCGTACCGCCCGGAGAACAATCCCTCGGTGGGTTCGGGTTGCGCAGGTGGACGATCGGCCACCGTTGTCGACTCGTCGGAGTCCGTCACGGTCGCTTCCGTGGATGTCGCGGACGAGCTACTCGGTAAGCGCTTCGGATCACCAGTCACGGGCGCAAGGTAGACGGGGCGCACGCCTGCTTGCCACCTGTTTTGTTCGAGCTTCCTGACACCTCGCGACTCTTGCGCTCTTAACTACGCAAGCAACCAAGGACGCGCGCAGGCCGGGCAACAGTGCCTGAGCGAAGGCGTACTGACTGTGGCGCCCCCCACGGAAGACAGCCCGAGGCCACCGGCCGGTCACCTCACACGTTGACCCCGGGCCGGGTCAGGTTCGGGCCTGTGCTCACCGCACGGAAGAGCTGTCCAAGCTCACGTGTCCGTACGCTCTTCGGCGGGCTTCCCATCGCCCGCAGTTCGGGGGCCCGGAACCCTGGCCGCTACGAGATCGAGACGGGCGGCCATGTCGAGGTTCACCTCGCCGTACGGACGTACGTGGGACCAGAAGAGCGGGGTCAGGCCGCGCCGGTCGGCGGGTGTGAGGAGGTCGGCCCACTACGTGTACACGCACGTAGTGCACGACACGCAGCGGGATGCGATCAGCCACATGGACCGCCTGCTCAAGCGCCGTCTGCCGGGCGGCTGAGACACGACTGCCGTCAAATGGTGCCGTCAAAAGACCCCGGACCATGATCGGTCCGGGGTCTTTTCCCTGGTGCCCCCGGCAGGATTCGAACCTGCGACACCCGCTTTAGGAGAGCGGTGCTCTATCCCCTGAGCTACGAAGGCGGGGATCTGTCGGAAAACGTGTCTAAAACCCCGCGCGAATGGCGGTGGGCTTCAGGCCTGCTGCCGACAAAGTTGTGGTGGGCAGGCCGGTGAGGCCCGGGCCACCGCCGACAGTGTAGCGGGTCGGGTGGGCTCGGTGCCGGTGTGTGATCACTGGCTCCTGCGTCGTGCTGGCTCGGGGTACCGGAGTGTGTGCTGAGCAGGCGGATCCGGGCGAGGGGTGGTGTCAGGTGAGGAGGGTCGCCTGGTGGTGCATGGCTCGCGTGACGGAGTTATTCAGGCGGCTGCGTGACGAGGACCACCGGAAAGCAAAGGCATGTCCACACCCAAACCCGCAGGGCCGCAGCGTCCGGCTGCAGCCCTGTGAGCGGCCACCTGGTGAGCCCAGGTCGGTCACGCGTGATGGCGCCCACGGCGGCTTGCATCACGAAAATGCCGACTGACACTCCTCGCACCGTCGTACCGCCTGCCGTGTGGTGTTCCCCTCTGTCGCGGTCGCTGGGTGGCTGCTGCTCAACCGGTCCCAGAGCCCGTGCGGCGGTTCGGGGATCCAGCCCCAACGCGGGGCCGTCACCAACTCCTCGGTCAGGTGGGTGCAGCCCGGCAGGTGCGCGTACCGCGTCGGCGAGATCAGGATCGTGTCCGCGGGGAAGCGCCGCCACTCCTGCCTGTGCTGCGGTACAGCACGTCTTTCCGATACGACCCCGCTTGGCAAGCAGGCACATCCCAGCCCGACGATGCATTCACACCGGTCGCACCGCTCTTCCTTCACAACCGCACCCCTCCTCAGCCCGTGTGGGTGTCCGCCTGGTAGGCGCCTCGGCGACCGCGTCGGCAAGACCTGCCCAACTCCATCACCAAAGCTCGAAGATCCATATGGAAACCGACCTTGACGTGAATCATCTCAGCGAGGGGCAGCAGCGGATGCCCTCGTCCGGGAAAACGCGCAGATGCACCCGGCGCCCCTCGCCGTGAGGGGTGCACAGGCTGCGGTGCGGTGGCGGACGCCAGCGGTCCGGGTGTGGAACTCCTCCTCAGATCTGGTGGCTGCCGGCCCGGGTGTTGCCTGCCGCGTGAAGGTCGCACAGCCCCGACGGCGGCACCTTGATGACATGGAGGCCTGGGGTGAGCTCAAGGGTCGTGGCTTCCTGCGGTTGTCCCTGGGCGTCGTATGCGTTCATGCGGACGAGTCGCGTCGGCCCGGATGCTTCGAGCAGGATCCGTGCCGAGGTGGTGGCGTTGATGAGCGAGAGGGTGTGCCAGGGCTCCGGGGGAAGGGCGATCACACGGTCGGTGTACGTGGTGATCACTCGGTGGCTTCCGGAAGAGGCGGTGACGTAGGGGTACATTTCGTCCGGCCGGCCGGTCTCGTAGTGGCCTCCGGTGAGTGCCGGGCGGAGCCGGCGCCAGGTGGCGAGCCAGAAGGCCAGGGTGTCCCGGTGGGCGGGGGAGAGTTGTGAGAGGCGGGTGGAGATCTGCGGCACAGCGTGCAGGGCGCCGTGGAATTGCCGGGCGAGCGTCTCGGGCGTCGCTTGTGGATCCCACATCAGCATGTCGGAGTGGACCGCTCCCCCCGGCGCGATCAAGGCGATGTCCAGGGTTCTGATGCGGTTGGCGACGGGGTCGGCCGGGCAGTCCGTTGCGCGGAGAAGGTTGCCGAACGCGGTCATGGCCGGCCCGGTGTAGGGCTGCCGCAGCTCCACCACGAACTCGTCACCGCGCAGGGCTCGTAGGGTGTCGCGCAGGTCTGCCAGGAGGGCGGCCATGGCTTGGCCTACGTCTGAGATGTAGCCGTGGGCGGGCCGGTCAGGGGCTGGAGCGACGGCATAGGCCATGGCCTCGTCCAGGAAGTCGACCTTCAGTCCGTCCAGGTGGTTCTCCTCGACGAGAGTGCGGCAGGTGGCGACGACGTGGTCGCGCACCTCACGGTGGCGCGGGTCGAGAATGTGGCAGTTCAGATGCGGCACGCGCCGTGGTGCGAAGCGTGCCCAGGTCCGGTGGGCGGCGGCACGTTCTCCGAGCAGCAGTGGTGCGATCCACGCGGTGTAACGGAGCCCCAGGTCGTGGATCTTCTGGACGTGGGCCGGGAAGTCGGGGAATTTGGCTGGGTCGGGTTGCCAGTCACCGCAGCCTGCGTAGCCGCGACCGTCGCCGTGCAGCTGCCAGCCGTCGTCCATGAAGAGCTGGCCGCAGCCGAGTTCGGCGGCAAGCGCGGCCTCCTCTTCGACCTCCGACGCGTTCACATCCTGGGTGAAGGCGTACCAGGTCGAGTAGACGGGCGTGCGGCCGAACTCGGGCACTGGCAGGGGTTCCGCGCCGGGCAGTTCTGCAAGCCATCCCCGCAGTTCCCGGAGGACCGCCGCCACGGTGGCGCCTGATGTGCCGAGCCGCAGTCGGCACGTCTGGCCGGCCGTGAGCGTGAAACGCAGCCACACCCCGAAGCGTTTGCGCTCCTCCGAGACCCCGAAGCGGATCAAGGTTTCCTGGACGGTGTGGTCGGTGGCGAAAGCGAGCAGACTTCGCCCGGTGGCGTCGTACAGGCACCCCACCGGTGCGGACCGGGCCAGGGAGAGGATCCGCCATGCCGACCAGTCGGCGGGGAGGGTGCGCTCCCAGCCGGCGTCCGGATGCCAGAAGCCTGCGGCATCACCGAGGGGGACGTCGAGGCGGACCGTCACCACCGTTGTTTCGCTGACGGTCACGAGAGCCTCGGCACCCGCCCGGCCGCCGGGCTCCCGGGCCAGTGCGGCCGTCCCGTCGGGGGAGTGGACGCTGACCGTCATGCCGTTGATGTGGACGGTGTGCCTGCAGTTCTGCCACTGGTCGGGGTCGAAGGGGGACAGCTCGGCGGGGCGGGTGCTGCCAGTGTCCACGGCAAGCCTTTCCGGTGATTCGAAGAGCCCCGCGTTGTGGCGGTGCTGTTGTGAGCAGTCGGCCGGCCGCCGTCCTGGTCACCCGGCGGGGACGCGAGCGTGAGCGGTCGGCGTGAGCGGTCGGCGTGTGAGGGCGGCCGAGAGGCGGCCGCCGGTCGGCTCATGCGGTGAAAGCGGTGCCGGCCGGTCGGCTCACGCGGTGAAAGCGGTGCCGTCCAGGGTCCAGTGCGGATCGCGTGGGATGCCGAGGGCCGCGTAGACATGGGCGGCGACATCGGCGTGACCGACTGCCGACGGCGCCTTGTCGGCGGACAGGCCGGGGCCGCACGCGGCCACCCATGCGGTGCGCTCTTGATCGCTGCGTCCTCCGTGGCCGCCCTCGTCGCGGTGGCCGTGGTCGGTCACCACGATGATCGTCCACTGTTCCGTGGCGTGGTCGGGGCGGTCGCGCAGGGCCTTGACGAGCGTTCCGAGGCGCTGGTCGGCGGCCTCGATCGCCTGGCGGTACTCCTGGCCGCAGCCGAGGAAGTGAGCGGTCTCGTCGACGGCGCCGAGGTAGACGAAGCCGGCGTGGAGGTCTTCTCCGGAGCCCAGGATGCGTGCCGCTTCGGCTGTCACGGCCTCGTCGCACTCCTCCCAGGCCTGAGGGGTGTCCTCGCGTGGGGCGATGTAGCTCAGCCGGCTGGGAGCGATGAAGAGCGGGCCGCCCTGCTGGGCGAGGAACAGGGGTTCCCAGCCGCCGACGGCGAAGGTCCGCAGTCCGCATTCGGCGGCCAGGCGGGTGGTGAAGTCGGGGAAGACATCGAGGCGGTTTCCGTCGAAGCGGTTGCCCCAGACGCCGTGCTTGGCGACGCCGACACCCGTGACGATGGTGGTCCAGCACGGGCCGGACATGGTCGGCGTGGCGGCGTCGACCTCGACGGATGCCAGGAAGCCGGCGCGGGCGATCGAGTCGAGGTGGGGCGTGTCCAGTTGCGGCAGCAGGTCGAGGCGTACGCCGTCGATGCCGACGACCAGAACTCGGCGGGTTTCCATGTCTCGGTCCAAGGTGTCTGTGGGCGGTTGTCGGGTGTGAAGTGCTGTCAGGGGACGACTGTGAAGCGCTGTCAGGGAGCGACCCGACGCAGCCGGATCAACCGGCTGGCGTAGTCCCCGGGGGGCAGCTGGAGGTCGATGCCGCGGTGGACCAGGGCGGCACCGCTGTGCCTGCGGTCGTGGTCAACGTCCAGGTAGTAGCCGCTGGCGTCGAGGGCGGGCAGTCGGAGCGGGGCGGGCTGATGGCCGAAGCGGGTCGTGGGGCGCCAGGCGAGAACAGCGTGTTCACCACCGTCTTCGGCGGCGTAGTGGAGGGCCGTCACTCCGCCTTCGCCTTCGAGGCGGTGCTGGCGGCCGTGCTGGACAAGCGGGCGGATCTGCTTGTACTGGGCGACGAGTTCGGCGGCCTCCCGCAGTTCGTCGTCGGACCAGGCAGTCAGGTCTCCGCCGAGGCCGAGTGCTCCGGCCATCGCGACGTGGAAGCGGAACCGGAGGGGAGTGCTTCGGCCGGTGGCGGTGTTGGGGCTGTCGGTGACCCACGCCGCCATGGTCCGGGCGGGGTGGAGCTGGCTGAAGCCGTACTGGATGCCGATCCGGTCGACGGGGTCGGTGTTGTCGGAGGTCCACGCCTGGTCGGTACGGGCGAGAATGCCGAGGTCGACCCGGCCACCGCCGCCCGCGCAGGCCTCGATGCGCAGGCCGGGGTGGTCGGCGCGGAGCCGGTCCGTGATCCGGTAGACGGCCCGGGTGTGATCGATCCAGAGACGATCGGGGTCGGGGTGGCCGTCCCATCCGGCCTCGGTGAACGCCCGGTTGGCATCCCACTTGAGCCAGCTCACCCTGTAGTCGCGAACGATCCGGTCGAGGGTCCGCCCGGCCCACGCCTCGACGTCGGGCCGGGCGAAGTTCAGCACCAGCTGATTGCGGAGCTCGGTCGCATCCCGGGTGGGCGCGTGCAGGACCCAGTCCGGATGGGCGCGGTACAACTCGCTGTCGCGATTGACCATTTCCGGCTCCACCCACAGCCCGAAGGCCATGCCGAGCTTGTGGACCTCGTCGGCGAGTGGCCGCAGTCCGTCGGGAAAGGCCTGGTGGCGAGGTGTCCAGTCACCGAGCCCGGCCTGGTCGTTGGACCGTGCGCCGAACCATCCGTCGTCGAGGACGAAGAGCTCGGCGCCGAGGCGCGAGGCGATACGGGCCAGCCGGACCTGGCCCGCATGGTCGACGTCGAAGCCGGTGGCTTCCCAGGAGTTGTAGACGACAGGCCTCTCCCGGTCGGGCTCCGGCAGAACGTGGTCCCGGATGTAGTCGTGCCAGGCCCGGCTGGCCGCGCCGAAGCCGTCCGGGGTGTGGAGACCGGCGAAGACGGGCGTGCGCAGGCTCTGGCCCGGTCGCAGGGTCCAGTGGACTCCCTCGTGGCCGAATCCTCCGGTCCAGGTGGTGCGGCCGACCGCGTCGCGGTGGATCGTGATGCGCCAACTACCGCTCCAGGCCAGGGCGGTGCTCCACACCTCGCCCCGCTCCTCGGTCGCGGTGCCGTCGTCGATGGCCAGCCAGGGGCTGGCATGGTGGCTGGTGACGCCCCGGCGGCTGGTGAGGACGGTCTCGGTGACGGGAAGCCGGTCGCGGTGCAGCTGGAACTCGCTGTTCCAGCCGCCCACGAGGTGGCTGAGCCGGTAGTCGGAGAGTGCGGGCGCCGTCCAGGAGGCCGAGTCCAGCCGGTCGACGGTGATCGGTTCGCCGTCACCGTCCGCGGGTGAGGTGTGGGTGAGTTCCACCCAGCGTTCGATGACATCGCTTCCCGGGCGGACCCGGTAGCACAGTTCGGCGCTGAGGGGATAGCGGCGATCGGCCAGACGCAGGCGCAGTTCTCCGTTGTCGACCGTGTGTCCGGTGAACTGCCATTGGGCGCCGCGGGTTCCGTCGGCGAAACGGACCTGGAGACCGGCCGGTCCGAACCTTGCCCCGGTCTGCGGGGCCAGTTCGTCCGCGGCAGCGTCGGCTTCGAAGCTGCTCGCGGCGGGGGAAACCGCGTCCGGCAGTTCGGCGAGCACTGCCGTGTCGAGCGGAACGCCCCAGTAGAGGTGTCGCGGACTGCCGTCAGGTCCGATGTGTAGGGCGTAGAGGCTGTTCGGTGTGCGGAGAACGCCGAGACCGAGAAGCGGATCGAAGGAAGCGAGCGGGAGCGTGGCGAGCACGGATGGGTCTCCTGGGGTGCGGAGAGGAGCAGGGCAGGAGGGAGGTCTGCGCAAGCGGAAGACCGTGGCCCGTTAAGACCGGCCGGCACATGGGGGGCGGCGTCGCTCACCCCCCATGTGTCGGTCGGTCCAAGGCAGTTGATGACCTGGGGCAGGCACGGAGCGGCCCCGAGCCTAGGGCGGGGCCGAGTTCAAAATCAATACTGGACGAAGTTATTTATTTGCTCTACGTTGCACCCGTGTTTCCCAACCAATCGCAGCCGCTGGTCACCGCGCCGGCCGAGACTGCGGTCCTGGCCCTGTTGCTGGCCGAGGGCCCGCTCAGCCGAGGCGAGTTGGCACGCAGGACGGGCCTGTCCTCGACAGCCATCACCAAGGCCGCGAGACCTCTCATCGATGACGGCTATCTGCACGAACTCCCGCCGGAGCGCACCGCTCCAGGGGCCGGCCGGCCGGTCAACCCGCTTGCGGTCACCCCGGACCGGGAGTTCTTCGTCGGTGTGAAGATCAGTGGCGACCGGTTGTTCGGTGCAGTGTGCGACCTGCGTGCCGGAGTACGCGCGACAGCCGGCCAGACACTGAGCGACTGCCGTCCCGAGGCCGTGTGCGGGCTGTTGTCCGAGCTGGTCGACGAACTGCTCGACGCCGACCCCGCTTTCCGGGCCCGGACCCGGCACCTCGGAGTCGCTGTCTCAGGGGACGTGGACCGCGACAGCGGCCGGGTCCGCTGCTCGGGCCGCCTCGGCTGGCGTGACATCCCGCTCGCCGAGATGGTGACCGGATCCACCGGCCTGACGGTCACCGTCGAGAACGACGTCAAGGCCCTGGCCGTTGCCGAGTACTGGTTCGGGGAAGGTATCGGCACCGGCTATTTCGCGCTGGTCACCATCGGTGCCGGTATCGGATCCGCACTCGTCGTGAACGGACAGCTGGTGACCGGCGCCTACGGCGTGGCAGGCGAGATGGGGCACATCCCCGTCGACCCGTCCGGCCCGCGCTGCCACTGCGGCGCGGTCGGCTGCGTCGAGGCCCTGGCCTCGACCGGTGCGATCCTCAAGGCGGTCCGCCGTGACACCGGCCGCCCGGCCCTCGAGTTCGACGAGGTCGTGGAGACGGCCCGCAACGGGAACCCCGCGGCGCGGGAAGCCTTCGTCCGGGCCGGCCACGCGATCGGGGTCGGTATCGCCTCGCTGGTCAATCTCGTGGGCCCGGAACGCATAGTGGTCACCGGTGAGGGACTCGAAACCTACGACCTCTTCGGGCTGCACATCGAGGAGGCCTACGCCGCCAACGCCTTCGGGGCGGCAGCGAATTGCCCCCTGTCCCTGCGACCGCTCCCCTGGGAGGAGTGGGCCCGCGGCGCCGCCGCAGTGGGCATCCAGGCGCTGTTTCCCGGACACCCGCCTTCGTCCTCGACCACCCACGGCTGAGTTCCGGAGCACCACTCAGCGCTGAACACAACGCACCCGGCCGGTGCCCTTCGTTGCCTGCAAGCACTGAAGACGGGCATCGGCCAGGTCGAGCACACCCACATTCCGCCTACCTCAGCAGAAGGATGCGACATGAGTGCACGCAGAACCGAGCTTAGCCGACGGGGCTTTCTCACCGGATCACTGATGATCGCCGCCGGAGCGGTGACCGCAGCCTGCAGTACCGACCCGTCCGGCGGCGGCTCGTCGTCCGGGGCGAAGACGACCCTGAATGTCTGGTACCACGCCTACGGCGAGGCCGGTACTCAGCAGGCCGTGCTGCGCTACGCCAAGGCCTTCACCAAGGCCAACCCGGACATCGCCGTCAAGGTCACCTGGGTCCCCGGGGACTACACCAGCAAGCTCAACGCGACGCTGCTCACCGATACGGCCCCGGACGTCTTCGAGATCGGTGACTTCAGCGAGGCCTTCGCCCGCCGCGGTCAGATCGCCGCGCTGGACGACCTCTACGGCAGTGCCAAGGCCGACTTCAACGAGAACGCCCTCAGCACCGTGACGGTCGACGGCAAGCTCTACGGTGTCAAGGCGCTCGACGACGTCATGATGTTCTACTACCGCAAGAGCACCCTGTCCAAGGCCGGGATCACCCCGCCCGACACCTACGACGCGCTCGTCGCCGCAGCCAAGGAGCTCTCCACCAAGAAGAACAAGGGCCTGTTCCTCGGCAACGACGGCCTGGGCGACTCCGCGATCCTGGCCATCTTCTCGAACGGCGGCGACCTGGTGGCCGACGGCAAGGCGGTCTTCGACTCCCCGCAGGCACAGGAAGCCGTGGCCGGCCTCAAGCGCCTGCACGACGACAAGTCCCTGCTGCTCGGCTTCACCACCGACTGGTGGGACCCGGCCGCCCTCATCCAGAACGTCGTGCCGATGCAGTGGAGCGGTCTGTGGGCCATGCCCGCCATCCAGACCGCGCTCGGCGACGACTTCGGCGTTCTGCCGTGGCCCGCCTTCAAGGCCGGCGGCGCTCCTGTCGTGCGTGTCGGCGGCTGGACGAGCTGTGTCAACGCCAAGGGCAAGAAGGTGGACGCGGCCAAGAAGTTCGTCCAGTGGCTGTGGATCCAGCAGAGCGACCTGCAGAAGGACTGGTCCGAGAGCTACGGCCTGCACATTCCGCCCCGCAAGTCGGTGGCCGCGACGGCCGACAAGCTCTCGAAGGGCGCCGCCAAGGAGACCGTGGAACTGGCCGCCAAGTACGGCAAGAGCAACCCGGGCACCTGGAGCACCGCCGTGGGCAACGCCTTCGCCACGGCCGCCAAGAAGATCGTCGGCGGGCAGGGCGACGCCGCCCAGTTCCTGACGGGCGCGGCGAAGGTGGCACAGACCGACATCGACAAGCAGCTCAGCTGATGAGCACGTCACCGGGAACCACGCTGCAGTCCGAGCGTGCCGGGCGCCCCGCGGCCATGCCGCGGGGCGCGGCCCCGGCCCGTCGGACCCGCACCAGCCGGTCCGCCTGGGGCGCTTTCGCGCTGCTCACCGCACCCGTGCTGATCGGACTCGGCATCTTCAAGTACGTCGCCATCGGCTGGAGCTTTCTGCTCAGTTTCAGCAAGGCGCGCGGCTCCATCGGACTCGGCAACTGGGTCGGCCTGGACAACTACCAGGTGCTGCTCTCCGACCCGAGCTTCCGCAGTTCCCTGGTCCAGATCCTGCTGTTCACGGCCTTCATCGTGCCGGTGACCTTCGCCGGCTCCCTCGGGCTCGCGCTGCTGGTCCACCGGGTCCGTCGCGGCCGGGCCGTGCTGCGTACCGCCTTCCTCATCCCGGCGGCCGTCTCCTACGTCGCCGCCTCCCTGCTGTGGAAGATGTGCCTGTTCAACGGGCTGCCGACCGGCATCGCCAACACGATCGGCGGATGGTTCGGCATGGACCCGACGCCCTGGCTGCAGACGACCTCTCCACCGCTCTACTGGATCGTCCTCGTCACCCTCCGCCTCTGGCTCCAGGTCGGCTTCTACATGGTGCTCTTCCTGGCCGCGCTCCAGGGCATTCCCAAGGAGATCTACGAGGCCGCGGCGCTCGACGGTGCGACCGGCCTGCGGCTGCTGCGCAGGATCACTCTGCCGATGCTGCGCAACACCTCCGTCGCGGTGCTGATGCTGCTCTTCATCGCCGCCTTCCAGGCCTTCGACGAGTTCTACAACCTGTTCAGCAGCGGGTTCACCAGTGCGGGCTCGGCCCCCGTCCAGACTCCGCTGGTCTACCTGTACAACAACGCGATGGGCAACCAGGACTACGGCCTCGGATCGGCCGGAGCCTTCGTGCTCACCGCTCTCATCGTCGGAGTGACCCTGCTTCAGGGGCGCTTCACGGGATTCGGCAAGAGCGAGGGGTGAGCCACGGATGAGCACGATGCGAGGGCTGCCGAAGGCAGCGCGCCTGTCCGCGCGAGGACTGTTGCTGGGCCTGTTGATGACGGCCTTCCTGGCGCCCTTCTACCTGATGCTGCGCAACGCGCTGATGGACACCCAGGGCCTGACGTCACCGGAGTGGACCTGGTGGCCGTCGACGATGCACTTCGAGAACTTCACCTCGCTCTTCAGCGACCCGGCCGTGTCCATGGGCACGGCGTTGACGAACTCGCTGCTGATCGCCGCCATAACCGCTCCCGTCTCCACGCTCCTCGCCTCGGCCGCCGGCTATGCCTTCGCCCGGATCCCGGTGCCGGGACGCGGCGTCCTGCTGGGCCTGGTGGTCGCCACGCTGATGATCCCCGGCTCGGTGACCTTCGTCCCGACCTTCGTGGTGGTGGGATCCATGGGGGGAGTGAACACGCTGTGGGGCATCATCGTGCCCGGCCTGTTCAACCCGTTCGCGGTGCTGTTGTTCCGCAACTTCTACCTCCAGTTCCCGACCGAGATCGAAGAAGCCGGACGGCTTGACGGGCTCGGCTGGTTCGGCCTGTACCGCCGGATCGCGCTGCCGAGTTCCGGTGCGATGCTCGCCTCGCTCGGGGCGCTGGCCTTCATCGACAGCTGGAACTCCTTCCTGTGGCCCCTGGTCATCGGACAGGACCCGTCCGCGTGGACCGCCCAGATCGCCCTGTCGACGTTCCTCACCTCACAGACCATCAACCTGCCCGGTCTGTTCGCCGGCGCCGTCGTGACCATCACACCCCTGGTGGTCATGTTCCTGGTCGCCCAGCGCTACATCGTCGAGGGGATCGCCACGAGCGGCCTCAAGGGCTGACCACGGCGACTGCCACCGACGGCAGTCGAGCACACCGAGGGCACGGCAGGCACGTGCACCCGGTGGTGGAAGAAGGGGGCCCGGCGCCGTTCCGGGCCGTTGCCTGAACCGACCCGCCCGAACCACACCCCTCTTCCCGAGGAGCACCACCGCAATGCCACGACTGGACATCGCCGCAGACGGCTTCCGTCTCGACGACCGCCCGTTCCGCATCATCTCCGGCGCGCTGCACTACTTCCGTATCCACCCGGAGCAGTGGGCCGACCGGCTCCACAAGGCGCGCCTGATGGGGCTCAACACGGTCGACACCTACGTCCCATGGAACCTTCACGCCCCCAGGCGCGGCGAGTTCCGTCTGGACGCAGGTCTCGACCTGCCCCGATTCCTCGATACGGCCGCCGCCGAGGGCCTGCACGTCCTGCTGCGCCCGGGACCGTACATCTGCGCCGAATGGGAGGGAGGCGGACTCCCTTCCTGGCTGCTCGCCGAGGACGGTATCGAACTGCGCAGCCGTGACCCGCGCTACCTGCGGGCCGTGGACGAGTACCTCGGCGCTCTCCTGCCGCCCCTGCTGCCCTATCTCGGTACCCGCGGCGGCCCGGTCCTCGCCGTCCAGCTGGAGAACGAGTACGGGGCGTACGGGAACGACACCGGCTACCTCGCCGACCTGGCCGAGCTGCTGCGCCGACACGGCGTGGACGTCCCACTGTTCACGTGCGACCAGCCCACGGACCTGGAACGCGGCAGCCTCGGCGGCGTGCTGCGCACCGCCAACTTCGGCAGCCGGGTCGAGGCCGGGCTTGCGGAACTGAGGAAGCACCAGCCCGACGGGCCCTTGATGTGTACCGAGTTCTGGATCGGCTGGTTCGACCGCTGGGGCGGCATCCACACCACGCGCAGCGCCGAGGAGTCCGCGGCCGACCTCGACCGGCTGCTCGCCGCCGGAGCCTCCGTGAACATCTACATGTTCCACGGCGGAACGAACTTCGGATTCACCAACGGAGCGAACGACAAGGGAACGTACCGGCCGACCGTCACGTCGTACGACTACGACGCTCCGCTGGACGAGCCCGGCGACCCGACCGCCAAATACACCGCCTTCCGCGACGTCATCGCGAAATACGCACCCGTGCCCGACGAGCCGGTGCCTGCCCCCGGGCCGAAACGCGCCTACGGGCCGGTCGAACTCACCGACTGCGCGTCCCTGCTGGATCAGGCGGACGCCCTCGGCGAGGCCATGAAGGCCGACCGCCCGCTCACGATGGAACAGCTGGGCCGGCCCTTCGGCTTCGTCCTGTACGAGACCGAGCTCCCGGCCCAGGGGCCGGCCGTTCTCCATGTGGCCGAGGTCCGCGACCGCGCCCAGGTCTTCGTGGACGGACAACCGGTCGGCGTCCTCGAACGCGAGAGCCACGAGCAGGCCCTCGCTTTCATCGTGCCCAGATCCGGGGCACAGCTGACCGTGCTGGTGGAGAACCAGGGCCGGGTCAACTACGGGCCGGGAATCCACGACCGCAAGGGACTCGTGGGGCGCATCACCGTCAACGGGCATGAGCCGGCCGAATGGCGCAGCCGCGCCCTGCCCCTGGAGCAGCTCGACGCCCTGGCCTTCAGCGCCTTCGACCCTGCATCGCCGCCGGTGGGACCGGCCTTCCACCGCGGGTACCTCGATGTCGAGCGGCCCGCCGACACTTTTCTCGCCCTGGACGGTTGGACCAAGGGCCATGCCTGGATCAACGGCTTCGCTCTGGGCCGGTACTGGTCCCGGGGAGCCCAGGGCACCCTGTATGTCCCCGCCCCGGTGCTCAGACCCGGTCGGAACGAGGTCACCGTCCTCGAACTCCATGCCGGCGCCACCCGCACGGTGGAGCTGCGCGACCACCCCGACCTGGGGGCGACCGAAGAGTGACGTGTGAGGACCCGGCGTCCAGCCGTCACATCTGAGACCGCCCCCCCATGTGCCGGTCGGTCCGAATCACTCCCACCTTCCCCGGAGCAAGCCATGCACAGCAACCGACACCTCACCGAGCAGCGGCTCGACCGGGTGCTGAACCAGCGCATCCGCCCCGCCGTACACGCCCGCTGCGTGCCGCTCCAGGTCGAGATCTGGAACTCACCGGGCGAGCCCGTGCCGGTGTCGCAGGGTCTGGCCGCGCCCTACCAGCCCGTCTCGGTCGGGCATCGGTGGGGCCCGGCCTGGTCCACCAGCTGGTTCAAGGTCAGCGGACACGTCCCCCGGGAGTGGGCCGGGCAGCGGGTCGAGGTCGTGCTCGACATCGGCTTCGACGTCACCGGGCCCGGCTTCTCGACCGAGGGGCTCGTCCACCGGCCGGACGGCACGGTGGTGAAGGCGCTCAACCCGCGCAACTCCTGGGTGCCGGTCTGCGATCCCGCGGACGGCGGCGAGGAATTCACGTACTACGTCGAGGCCGCCGCCAACCCGACCGTCCCCTTCCCCGGTGAGCCTCACCACTCCCCGACCCGGGCCGGGGACCGAGCTCCCTGGCTGGCCGGAGAAGAGTCCTCGGGGGAGCCGCTGTACCGGCTGAGGCGGGCGGACCTCGCCGTCTTCGACCCGGATGTGTGGGAACTCGTCCAGGACCTGGACGTCCTCGGGCAGCTGATGCACGCACTGCCCGAGGAGGACCCGCGCCGTTGGCAGATCCTGCACGCCATCGAGCGGGCGCTGGACGCCGTGGACCTGCAGGACATCAGCCGCAGTGCGCCCGCCGCCCGCGAAGCACTGAAGCCGGCTCTGTCCTCGTCGGCGAGCGCCGGCGCACACCGGATCTCCGCGGTCGGGCACGCCCACATCGACACCGCCTGGCTCTGGCCCCTGCGCGAGGCCGCCCGAAAGGTGACGAGGACCCTCTCGAACGTCACCCAGCTGATGGACGACCACCCGGATTTCAGGTTCGCCATGTCCCAGGCCCAGCAACTGGCCTGGATGAAGGAACGCCGTCCGGACGTGTACGCGCGAGTTCTCGAGAAGGTGGAAACCGGGCAGTTCCTGCCCGTGGGCAGCCTGTGGGTGGAACCGGACACCAACATCACCGGCGGTGAGGCGTTCGCCCGCCAGCTGGTGCACGGCAAACGCTTCTACCTGGAGGAGTTCGGAGTCGAGACCGAGGAGATGTGGCTGCCCGACACGTTCGGCTACAACGCGGCCATGCCGCAGCTGATGAAGCTGGCCGGCGTTCGCTGGTTCCTCACTCAGAAGATCTCCTGGAACACCACCAATAAGTTTCCCCACCACACGTTCTGGTGGGAGGGCATCGACGGCACCCGTATCTTCAGCCACTTCCCACCGGTCGACACCTACAACAGTGAGCTGTCCGGCACGGAACTCGCCCACGGCGTACGGAACTTCCAGGAGAAGGCCGCAACCAACTGCTCGCTGCTTCCCTTCGGCTACGGTGACGGCGGCGGCGGCCCCACCCGTGAGATGCTCGCCCGGGCGGAGCGACTCGTGGACCTGGAGGGCTCGGCCAGGGTCGCCATCGAGAGGCCCGCAGACTTCTTCGCCCGGGCGCAGGCGGAGTACCCCGATGCCCCGGTGTGGGTGGGCGAGCTCTACCTGGAGTTCCACCGGGGCACCCTGACCAGCCAGTTGAGGACCAAGCAGGGCAACCGCCGCAGCGAGCACCTGCTGCGCGAGGCCGAGCTGTGGTCGGCGATCGCCGCGGTGCGCACCGGATTCGCCTACCCCTACGATTCTCTCGACCGCCTGTGGAAGACGGTTCTGCTGCACCAGTTCCATGACATCCTGCCCGGTTCCTCCATCGCCTGGGTGCACCAGGAGGCGGAGGAGACCTACGCCGCCGTCACCGCCGAACTGCGCGGTCTCGTCGAAGCGGCCCAGCGGGCACTTGCCGGGGACGGCAACGACACCGTCGTCTTCAACGCCGCTCCGTTCGCCCGTGGCGGCGTCGCCGCCCTCGGCGCCTCGGTCCGGACGCAGGAGCCACAGCAGCCGGTCTCCCCGGCGCCGTCGGGGAACGGCTATGTCCTGGACAACGGCCTGGTGCGGGTCGAGATCGACGGCCGAGGCCTGGTGACCTCGGCGTTCGACATCGAGGCCGGCCGTGAGGCCCTGGCCCCCGGCGCCACGGCCAACCTGCTCCAGCTCCACCAGGACTTCCCCAACGAGTACGACGCCTGGGACATCGACGCCTTCTACCGCAACAGCGTGCACAACCTCCTCGACGCCGATTCGGTGAGCGCGGTCGACGGCGGCGTCCTGGTCGTGCGCACCTTCGGCGACTCGCGGATCGAGCAGCTGCTCTCGCTGCGCGAAGGCTCCCGTCGTCTGGACATCGACACCGGGATCGACTGGCACGAGAAGGAGAAACTTCTCAAGGCCGCCTTTCCGCTGGACGTGCGAGCCGCCCATTCCAGCGCCGAGATCCCCTTCGGCCACGTCCAGCGTCCCACCCACACCAACACCAGCTGGGACGCAGCCAAGTTCGAGATCTGCGCACACCGTTTCCTGCACGTCGGTGAGCGGGGCTGGGGTGCCGCGCTGGTCAACGACTCGACCTACGGGCACGAAGTCACCCGCGACGTACGTTCCGACGGCGGAACCACCACCACCGTCCGGCTCTCCCTGCTCCGGTCCCCGCGCTTCCCCGACCCCGAGGCCGACCAGGGACACCACCGGCTGAAGTACGGGTTCGTGATCGGCGCCGGCATCGCCGACACCGTCCGCGAGGGCTACGCCTTCAACCTGCCCGAACGAGCCGTTCCCGGTTCGAGTGGGGTCGAGCCATTGATCACCACGGACAACGAGGCAGTCGTCATGGAGGCGGTCAAGCTCGCCGACGACCGGTCCGGCGACGTCGTCGTGCGCCTCTACGAAGCCCACGGCGGACGCGCACAGGCCGTACTGACCACCGGCTTCCCCCTGGAATCAGTGACCGTGACCGATCTGCTGGAACGCGCTCAGGACGGGTGGGAGTCCAGGGATGTGGCGCAATCGGAAGGCCGGCAGGTGCGTCTGAAGCTGCGCCCGTTCGAGATCCTCACCCTCCGGTTCAGGATCCAGGACGGCGCCGGACCGGAGTGAAGCATCGGCGCCCGGGAACACAAGCCGATCGGACGAACACGAGTCGATCGGACGAACACAAGTCGTCCAGACCACGCAAAGGCAGCTCGTTGCACATGGAACTCCACGCGGTCCTCTTCGACATGGACGGGACACTCGTCGACACCGAAGGACTCTGGCGGCAAACGGTGGAGGAGGAGGCCCGAAAGCTCGGACTGGGCCTGGACGACGAAGGTATCGCCTTCGTTCTCGGGCGGTCCGTCAAGGACAGCGCCGAGTACCTTGCCTCTTTCACAGGGGGCCGGGCAGACGTGAACCGGCTCTGCGACACACTCGAACACCGATTCGCGCAATTGGTGGAGCACCAGATCGTGCCCCTGCCGGGAGCCTTGCGGCTGCTGGACACCCTGCATGCCGCAGGCGTGCCCACAGCACTGGTCTCCGCCTCCCCGCGGTCGATCGTGGACACCGTCCTCGACACGCTGGGACGGCATCGCTTCGTCACCTCGTTCGCCGCCGGCGAGACCCCCGAGACCAAACCCGCCCCCGATCCCTACCAGGCGGCCATGGCCGCCCTGGGCGTGGGCCCCGCACATTGTGTGGCGGTCGAAGACACTCCCACCGGCGTCGCCTCCGCCGAGGCCGCCGGCTGCGCCGTCGTCGCCGTACCCTCGCTCGCGGACATCGTCCCGGCCCCGCGCCGCACTGTGGCACGCAGCCTCTTGGACGTGGACCTGGACCTGCTGCGAAGCATGCTCCTTCTGTCCGAGAAGGGCTTCACGCCCAGCACGTGACCGTGCTCAAAAGCGTCGGCAGGGCCCGTCTCGAGATGGGCCCTGCCGCGCTGTGGTCGGCGGCCGCGTCCCGCTACTGCGGTCGGCGGCCGCCTTCCCCAACTGCTACAGCTTCCGGCAGAGCAGGGCGTCGGGCGTCTTGCCCTTGGACCACGCACCGGTGAAGGCGATGCCCGCCGCGTACTCGTCGGTGGAGCACTGGCCCTTGTAGTTTCCGGAAGCGAATTCGCCGCCAGGGTTGCCGGCCGGGCGGCTGTCGCCACGGTCGAACCACACGGTGCGTCCCGTCGTCGGCAGCGCACGTGACGCGGGAGCGCACAGCACGCCGGAGACGGCCTGTCCGCGGATGCTGTATCCGGTCATGAACTGGTCCTTGGGGCACTGGAACTTGGTGTAGCCGGAGGCCCAGTCGCCTTGCTGGACGTACTGTTCGTCCTTGACGACGGTGAATTTACCCGTCGGTGACCCGAGTTGGGGTGCACCCGCGTCCGTGCAGAGGCTGCGGCCGTCGCGGTGGGACACTCCGCTGATCCGCTGCCCGTCCGGGCACACGCCCTTGCGGGCTCCGGAGTCCCAGTCACCCTGGGAGCGCACCCGGAGGGACTGTACGGCGTCCGCGTGGTCGAGGTTCAGCATGTTCCACTTCTGGTCCGCCGGCACCGGCCCGGTCTTGCCGGGCGCGGCGACCAGCCGGTTCCAGTCGGTGGCGCGCCAGTCGCCGCCGTCGAGGATGCCGGAGCGCTTGCCCTGGGTGTCGTAGTCGAGCAGTTTCCAGTGCCCGTGGCCGGTGTACCCGAGCAGCGGCCAGTAGGCGAAGTCGGTGTCGTTCGCTATCAGATAGTCGACGAAGTTGCCGAACCAGGTGCGCGCCTTCGGGTCGGTCTCGTCGGCGCCGATACCGAACTCGCTGATCCACAGTGGCGCGGTGTAGTGCTGCCCGGTGTCGGAGGTGACGAAGAACGCCTGCCGCTTCAGCGTCGCGAACAGTTCGTCGCGCGAGAGCTCCTGGTAGCGCCAGTCGTGCGTCTCACCGGTGCCGGTCGCTCCGGTGTGGTTCGGGCCGGTGTAGCCGTAGAAGTGCGCCGAGTAGACGAGTTTGTTCGACTCCACGAGCGTGTGCGAGAGCGTGCGTGCCGGTTCCAGAGTCGGCCGCCAGTGCGGCAGGCCGTCCGCGGGGACGCCCTGCCAGTTGATGCCTTCGATCACGACCAGCAGGTCGGGGCTGACCTCGGTGAGCAGTCGGTCGCCCAGACGCTGGGAGGCGGTCCACCAGTCGTGGTTGTCGCCCCAGCCCCAGTTGGCGTCGTCAGTGATCGTACGCCGCACCTCGTTGTACAGGTCGGCGCCCACGACGCGCTTGTTGTCCTTGTACCGCTTGGCCAGGGACAGCCAGTCGGCTTCCCACTGCGCGGTGCTCTGGCTGGTGTTCCAGCGCTCGTTGCCGTCCAGGCCGCAGCAGAAACGTGATGTGTTGGTGTGGTTGTTGAGCACGACCGCGAAGCCCTCGGCGGTCGTCGCGGCGATCACCGCGTCGAACACCTGGAGCGGGGTCTTGCCGCGGAGTTGGGGGTTCGCGGCGACCGACGCGTCGGAGACCGGACGCTGGTCGTGCAGCATCTCGTTGGAGAACGGAAGGCGGATGCTGTTGATGCCGAGTTCGTGGAAGTCCGACAGAATGGTGGCGATGGGCGCACGGTCGAGGCCGAGTGGCATCTGGTCGGCCTTCTCGGAGTCATGGTGGTTCGCAGGGTCGTTGATGTCCCCCGATCCGTTCCACGAGCCTTGCGCGCCGTGCCAGTTGGCCGACTTGAGCTTGAAGCGGTTGCCGTCGGCGTCCACGATGTACCGGCCGCGTGTGCTCAGAGGCGCTTTCCAGCTGTCCGCGAGGGTGTCGCCGGCCGTCGTGGCCGCGGTTCTGGCGGCCGGTGCGGGGGATGCGCCGGCCGGTGCGGCCAGCACTGCGGCCAGCAGGCTTCCGGCCAGCAGCGCCCCGAAAAGGGTTCTCTTCACGATGTCCTTCAGCGGTCCGGGGTCACGCCGCACCTCAGGGAGTCTGCGATGCGCGGTCGACCCGGTGAATATGAGTGTGAAGCGGTCGTGCGTGGTGGAGCGGTGGATCTACCTCGGCCGCAGGACGGCCGAGGAGCACTCGGGCAGCGGCGTCGCGGAGTCGGCGTACGCGCTGCGCCGTGGAACTTCCGGCATTCTCAAGTGGCGCCCCTTGAGCGGGAGTTCCGAACCATTTGGCAAGGGCTTTTCACGTTTGGACGGGACCGGGCCGCCGGGCCGGGCCGGGGCCGTGTTTGGCCCGGCTCAGGCATGACGGACGGCTGAAATCCCGTCCGTGCGGCCGGTGTTGGCCGGCGGTGCGGTGCTGTCGCGCACGACCAGCCGCGGAGCTACGGAGGTCACTGCGAGCCGATGCGGGCGGCCGGCGTGGATCTGGTCGAGCAGCAGGGCGACCGCGTGCCGCCCGATCTCCTCGAAGTCCTGGTGGACGGTGGTGAGCGGCGGCAGGAAGTGCGCGGATTCGGCGATGTTGTCGAAGCCGACCACGCTCACGTCATCGGGCACCCGGCGCCCGGCCTCGTGCAACGCGCACATCAGGCCGAGGGCCATCTGATCGTTGGCCACAAAGACGGCACCGATGTCGGAGCGGTGGGCGACTTCGCGGCCGACGCGGTAGCCGCTGTCCGCGGTCCAGTCGCCGTAGAGGGCCGGCGGGACGGGGCAGCCGGCGTCCTTGAGGGTGTGATGCCATGCCTCGGCGCGGCCGCGAGCCGGATAGGAGTCCTGCGGGCCGGCCAGGTGCCAGACCGTGCGGTGCCCGAGGCCGAGGAGGTGGCCTACCGCAAGGCGGGCGCCTTCCGCCTGGTCGGTGTGTACGGTGGCGAATCTGTGGGTGCCGTCACCGTCGTTGACCACGACGGGCAGGCCGGTGGGCAGGCGCAGTGCGGGGGTGTCGAGGATCTGCGCCTCGTTGAGGATGATCCCGTCCACCGCCTGCATGGTGAGGCGTTCGAATGCCTCACGCACAGCCTGTTCGGTCTGGTTCTGCACGGTGACGACGTTGACCGAGTAGTCGGTGTGCTGAACGGCGGAGACTATCGACTCCAGGGTGCGGGCGTTGCCGTGCGCCTGGAGATCGAAGCTGATGACGCCGATCGTGCGGAACCGGCCGGTGGCCAGCGCGCGGGCCGCGGTGTTGGGGCGGTAGCCGACCATCCGCATGGCGTTGAGGACGCGTTCGCGAGTGGCGTCGTCGACATTGGTGCGGTTGTTGGCGACGCGGGAGACGGTCTGCGCGGACACGCCGGCGAGGGCTGCCACGTCGGCCATGGACGGGGCGCGCGTGCGTCCCGTCACGGCAGGCGTCCGCCGTCCGTCCTGCGCCATGGATCGCTCCCTCTCGTCTTCAACACCCGGCGTGGGCACTGATGTTGACTACGTTTACGCAAACACGCGGATCGAGTCAACAGCTGTTCCATAACATCCTCGGGCGCCGACTTGTAGGGCTGCTCCTCCGTAGAAATTCTGGCAAATTGCCATGTTCGGTGCGTCTGGATTCTCCTGTGGCGGCGTCTCGGCACTCCAGGGGCGGCTGGGTACGCTTCCGGGGCACGCCCACAATGTTTGCGTTAACAGGAACCCGTCAGCAGGGCGGACGCTCATCACGCGGAGCGGTCCCGTCCGTCCCGTCCGTCCCGTCCGTCCCGTCCGTCCCGTCCGTCCCGTCCGCGGTCAGGAGCGAGTGATCCGGACGTGGTAGTCCCCTTTGTCGTCCTGGTCGACCACGGATATGCGTATCCCGTTGGCCCGGTCGGTGAAGGTCCCACCGGGCTGGTAGGTGGCGTCGGAGAGAGCGGCGTGCACATTGGGCAGCCGGGTGCAGCCGCCGCTGCCCCTGGTGCTGTCCACCACGGACACCGGCCCCTGACCGGTGTCCACGGCCGAGTTGATTTTGTAGATCAGCACGCCGGGCCGGCAGACCGCCTGGTCGTTGCCCGCCCGGGTTCGTACCTCCACCGCGTAGCTGGACTCACTGCTCAGCGGGATGAGCGCCAGCTTCGTGCCGCCCTTGGTGGCCAGCGGTTCCAGGATGTGGTCGCTGGTGCCGGGCTTGGACGCGCAGTTGATCTGCTTGTTGTCCAGCCAGCCGAGCTTCCACTTGTGCCAGCCCAGCAGATCGTTGTTGACCCCCCAGTCCTCGGACATGATGTCCCAGTGCCCCACCGAGCCACCGCCCTCCAGGGTGTAGAGGTCGGGAAGGCCGAAGACATGGCCGTTCTCGTGCGGCAGGACGCGGTATCCGGTCTGTGTGAACGACCCGGAGCCGTCGTCCTGCCGGCTGTAGATGAAGGACGTGTTGCCGAGCGGGACACCGTCCGCGTGCGGGGCGTCGCCGTTGCTGGAGAACGTCACGGACAGGACGGTGTCCAGGGCGGAGGGCCCGGCGTTCGGCGTGACCAGGATGTTGACCAGATCGTACGCACTGAAGTCGACCTTCGGATCGGCTGCGGCGACTATGTCCCGGACGAGGCGGTGGTAGCCCGGCGCGTACGGTGATCCGCGGTCTATCCCGTACTCCGAGAACGGCAGTGGCATCCGCAGCCAGGACTTCACCGGGGCGTCGGGGATGTAGGCGAGTCGCCCGTACGAACCGGTCCGGAACCAGTTGGTGGTCTGCGGAAAGAATTCGGCGTACCGGTCCATCGCCGGCCCCGGGCCCGGCGCGTCCGGGAAGTCGATCATCAGGTTGAGGGCGTGAATCCTGCCCGTGGAGCGGGCGTAGTTCGCCGGAGTCGGTATGCCTTCCGACATCTGCACGCCCAGGGTCGCCGGTATCCGGCACGGGGCGATTCCCGCCGAGTCGGCCGTGGTCGCCGGGCCGGCCGAGGTCTGGCTGGGTATCGGGAGATTGCTGCTGGCCGTGGCCATTGCGGCTATGACCAGAGCCGCTGCTGAGCCGAGAGCGATCGGGCGCCGGTGCCTGCGTATCCGGTGGCGGGGCTTTTGCATAGAGGCGCCTCGGGGTCCGCGGCAGTCCGCCGGCCCGGACCGCTCTCTGCGGTTCAGCCTGTGACGGGTGATGCGGCACCGCTCGCTGGGTGCGCCGTTCGGCTGGTTTTTCCGGGGCTTCGCCTAGCTCCCGGTGATCGCGGGCATGATCACCGGCTCGACACAGATGCTTTAATTGAAAATTTAACCAAATGGGACTAAGGTACTCGGGAGATAGGAACTTGAAGATTAAAAAACCTTTCCCTCTCGAAGAGACCAGCAGAAGACGTGCCTTGACCGGCAGCGGATGGGGAGTGTCATGACTGTCACTGCGGAGCGCATGCCCGCCCTCTATCTCTCCCACGGCGCGCCGCCGCTGGCCGACGACCCGGTCTGGCCCGGCGAACTGGCCGCCTGGTCCGCGCGGCTGCCGCGCCCCCGCGCGATCCTGATGGTCTCCGCGCACTGGGAGGAGGCCCCGCTCGCCCTCGGCGCGACGGAGACCGTCCCGCTCGTCCACGACTTCTGGGGCTTCCCCGAGCACTACTACCGGGTGCGGTACGCCGCTCCGGGCGCCCCCGCGCTGGCGGAGAACGTACGCAAACTGCTGCGCGGAGCCGGTACGCCGGTCCAGGACATCCCGGACCGCGGGCTCGACCACGGGGCGTACGTCCCGCTGGTGGAGATGTTCCCCGGCGCCGACATCCCCGTACTCCAGATCTCCATGCCGACGCTGGACCCGCAGAGGCTGATGGACATCGGGCGCAAGCTCGCGCCACTGCGCGACGAGGGCGTCCTGATCGTCGGCAGCGGCTTCTTCACCCACAATCTGGCCGCGCTGCGGCATGCGGGCGGCGGCACCCCCGGCTGGTCGGCGGAGTTCGATGACTGGGGGAACCGGGCGCTGCAGGCGCAGGACATCGACGCGCTGCTGGACTTCGAGCGCAAGTCCCCGTCGGGCCGGCTGGCCCACCCACGCACCGAGCACTTCGCTCCGCTCTTCGTGACGCTCGGCGCCTCGGAGGGCGAGCCGGACCGGGGCCGCAGCGTCATCGACGGGTTCTGGATGGGGCTCGCGAAGCGGTCGGTGCAGTTCGGCTGAACTCTGTCCTGGGTCCTGTCACAGGGCCGGTGGGTTCAGCTCGATCGAGCGGAGTGCGGCGGCGAGGGCCGTCGCATCGCCGATGTCCAGTGCGGTGTCCGTGAACTTGATGGTGTGATCGTCGCCGTGCTCCGCCGCCCGCGCGAAGAGCTCCTCGGCCGACGCTGTCGCCGTTGTGTACGGGGTCCGCTCGGCCGGGCCGTACGCGGCGGTGACCGCGGCGCTCGCCGCCCAGGCGGCCTCCAGGCTCGGCACCCACAGTGCGCGGGGGAGCGCGGGCAGCGTGCGCAGCACGGCATTGGGTGCGGTCGCGGCATGCACCAGCATGATCGGCTCGCCGTGCCCGTGCGTGGCATAGCGGTGGGTCGCGGCCCGCACCAGTTCCTCCAGCCGGGCCCGCGCCTCGTCCGGGTCGTCGGTGAACCGCTGCGGCCACACCGGGAACGCGGTGAGCTGCGCCAGCCGGTCCCGGACGCCGCCGCTCTGCTCGGGCACCGGCGGTACGGCGTCCAGCGCGGCCGCGGCGCTCGGGGCGGGCGCCAGCGGCGCCAGCGGTGTCAGCGGTGTCAGCGTGGGAAGCCGCTGGTGGCGGGCGGCCCAGTAACCGAGGCCGTGGGCGAGTTCGGTGATCCGGGGCGCACTCGCCTCGCCGGTGAGCAGAGTGCGTACGGAGTGGCCGACCCGGATCACGGGGTGGGTGGCGCCCGCCGCGATGCCGGGCAGCAGCCGCGGCCACCACTCGGTCAGGACATCCCGCCAGGGGTGCTCGTCCGTCTCCCGCTCGAAGTACACAGTCCAGTCCGCTACCCGGCGCGGGTCGCCCAGGGCCTCGCGCCAGTTCTCCGCGGTCACCCGGGACGCGGTGTCCGGCATGTCCTCCAGCTTCTCGCTGTAGTGGTCGAGCCACCGGTGGACGGCCGGTGCCTGACCGTGCCGGACCAGCGCCTCGACGGCCATCGGGCCGTGATTGCTCAGCCAGCCGTTCCGTTCGGGGCCCGCGGTGTGGAGACGCTCCAGTGCCTCGTCGAGCGTGCCCGTGGTGTCATCGGTGGCGCCGGTGGCAGTGTCGGGTGTGCCGTTCCCGCTGGTTGTGCCGGCCCTGTTCGTCGTGTCGTTCATACGGCAGCACGCTAGGCGCGGCGCCCGTGGTGCGTAACGGGCCACAGCCCTAGGCCGCGACCGGGCCGGGCCCTAGGGCTGTGGCCCCAGTGGCTACTCGTACCGGGCCACGTCCCAGTACGTGCCGAGTACGTGCCGACCAGTACGTGCCGAACTTCCGGCCCACCTCGGCGTGCGTACCGAAATGGCGGAAACCGAAGCGATCGTGCAGCCGGAGCGAGGCGTCGTTGGACCGGGTGATGCCCGGAGGGCCGAGGGGAGGCCGACAATGCGGACATCCTGAGCAACCTGAAGACGGTGCGGGTCGTCTTCGGGGTGGGAAGGAAGCCGCGGCAGCCGCTGTTCGGGTGCAAAGGAGGTCGTATCGAATGTGAGCGCGGTCTCACGTACGTAATGGTTGTAGATGTCCGTGAGCGCCATCAAATCGCCTTCGATGCCCCGTCTGACCTGCGCTTCTACCTGAATGCTCGGCGTGTGCACCCCCTTCGCGGCGGCACAGGGTACTGCATGATCGTGAAAGTGAATGCCTGGCATGGGAATTCTGTCCGGATTCCAGTCGTTGTTTCCATCGGATGCAGGGCACCCGAGAGGGTGTCGCGACCTACTCAGCAAGGGAGCACGCATGGCAACCCGTGCCGTCGCCCGTCGTTCGTCCGCCACCGGCGGGACCAGCCGGGCCGGCAGTGTTCGCGCCGCGGGCGGAGAGATCGCCGATCGCGACCTGGTCGGCATGTACCTGGACGAGATCGCGCGTACGCCGCTTCTTGATGCCGCAAAGGAGGTCGAGCTGTCGCAAACCGTCGAGGCGGGTGTTTACGCACGGCAGATTCTCGACGGTGCGGTGGAGAGCGAAGCCGGTGGAGCCACGCGCGAGGAGCTGGAGGCGCTGGTCGCCGAGGGCGAGCGCGCCAAGGACATATTCATCCGTTCCAACCTCCGACTCGTCGTCGCTGTCGCCCGCCGCTACCCGCGGGCCGGGCTGCCCCTGCTCGACCTGATCCAGGAGGGCAACGCGGGCCTGGTGCGCGCGGTCGAGAAGTTCGACTACGCCAAGGGCTTCAAGTTCTCCACGTATGCGACGTGGTGGATCCGTCAGGCCATCACCCGTTCCATAGCCGACCAGTCCCGTACGATCCGGCTCCCCGTCCACCTGGTGGAGGAGCTCGGCCGGATCCGACGGGTGCAGCGCGAGTTCAACCGTGAGCACGGGCGCGAGCCGGAGCACATGGAGATAGCGGCCGAGCTGGACACCACGCCGGAGCGTGTGGGCGACGTCCTGGACTGGGCCCGTGACCCGGTCAGTCTCAACATGTCCGTGGACGACGAGGGCGAGACACAGTTCGGTGACCTGCTGGAGGACACCTCCGCCGTGTCGCCGGAGCAGTCGGTGATGACACTGCTGCGCAGCGAGGAGCTGGAGGACCTGATCGGCAAGCTCGACAACCGCACCGCATCGATCATCCGTATGCGGTACGGCATCGAGGACGGCCGTGAGCGGACCCTCACCGAGGTGGGCAAGCAGCACGGGCTGACCCGTGAGCGGATACGCCAGATCGAGAAGCACGCGCTGCTCGAACTGAAGCGGATGGCCCACGACACGGGTTTTGACGCCGCGGCGTGAGTCCTTCGTCCAGTAACCTCCGAAACAGGTCGCTTTGTGTGACCCCCTGAACCGAGTCCCGGCGCCCACCCCCCCCTGGCGCCGGGGCTCATTCTTTCTGCGCGCTCGGTGGGCGGCCGGGTTCGGTCGTCGCCCGGGCGGCGACGCGTCAGTGTGCTGTCGCGCGGGTCAGCCGGGCACCCAGCTGAGTCAGGTACTCCACCAGCTGCGGTGGCTCGTGGGCGGTGAACTCGCAGTCCACCAGGGCCAGTCGGAGCGCCAGCCACTCCAGCGAGTCCGACAGGACCGCCCGCAGCCGGCAGCTGTTCGCGCTGGTCCGCTCCAACGGGCCGATCGAGGCCGGCAGCCGCGCGGACACGAAGTCCGCCGGGGCCGCGAAGCTCACATCGACCGCCAGCTCCGGCTGCCGTCGGGCGATGGAGTTGCTGAGGAACTCCGCCGCATCACCCGTCGGCAGCTCGCGCGGTGTGAACCGGGCCCCGGTCGCGAACGGTTCGCTGACCCGGTCGACCCGGAACGTACGCCAGTCCTCGCGCCCCAGGTCGTACGCGACGAGATACCAGCGCCACCCCGTGCTCACCAGCCGGTACGGCTCGGTCTGCCGCTTCGTCTCGGCGCCGTCGCCCGCCCGATAGGCGAACCGCAGCCGCTCCCGTCCGGTGACCGCCGCCGCCATCACCGTCAGCGTGTGCGGATCGATCGTCGAGCCGTCGCCGCGGGTCAGCGGCATCGTCGCGTGCTGCAGGGTCGAGACCCGGTGCCGCAACCGCGACGGCAGCACCTGCTCCAGCTTCGCCAGAGCCCGTACGGACGCCTCGTCGACCCCCTCGATGGCATGGCCGGCGCCTGCCCGCAGGCCCACCGCGATGGCCACCGCCTCCTCGTCGTCGAGGAGCAGCGGCGGCATGGCGGTGCCCGCGACGAGGCGGTAGCCGCCTACCGATCCGCGCGTGGCCTCGACCGGATAGCCGAGCTCGCGGAGCCGGTCGATGTCGCGGCGGATGGTGCGTGGGCTGACGTCGAGCCGCTCGGCGAGCTCGCTGCCCGGCCACTCGCGGGGCGTCTGGAGGAGCGACAGCAGATTCAGCAGTCGTGCCGGGGTGTCGGTCATGGGCTCAGCCTTGTGCCGGGGTCTCGGTCATCTCATCAGCATGGCCATCCATTGGGTCATGAATTGACCTAATGGCTCTCTAGCTTCCTCCCATGACTTCTTCCACATCTTCGTCGTCCACGGCATCCAGGCCGACGGTCTCCTCGGAACCGTCGGACCGGCGACGCTGGTTCGCGCTCGCCATTGTGATGACCGCGGCCTTCATGGACCTGGTCGACGTCACGATCGTCAACATCGCCATCCCGAGCATCAAGCGGGACACCGGCGCCTCGTTCAGCTCGATCCAGTGGATCACCGCCGGATACGCCCTGGCCTTCGCGGCCGGCCTGATCACCGGCGGCCGACTGGGCGACATCTACGGCCGCAAGCGAGTGTTCCTCATCGGTATGGGCGGCTTCACGCTGGCCTCCGCGCTCTGCGGCTTCGCCGCGAACCCGGAGATGCTGGTCGCCTCCCGCATTCTCCAGGGCGGCACCGCAGCGCTGATGGTTCCGCAAGTGCTGTCGATCGTGCACGCCACCTTCCCGGCACACGAGCGCGGCAAGGTCTTCGGCCTCTTCGGCGCGGTAGTCGGCCTCGGCGCCGTCTCGGGGCCGCTGCTGGGAGCGCTGCTCACCGAGTGGAACATCGCCGGTCTCGAATGGCGGCCGATCTTTCTGATCAACCTGCCCGTCGGCATCGCGGGCCTGATCCTGGGAGCCAGGTTCATCACCGAGTCCAAGGCCCCCAAGGCTCTCCGGCTCGACCTGATCGGTGTTGCCCTGGTGACGCTGGGCCTGCTGATGCTGATCTACCCGCTCACCCGTGGGCGCGAGCTGGGCTGGCCGGTCTGGGGCTACGTGTCGATGGCCGGCAGCCTCCTGGTGTTCCTGGTCCTGGTGGTGTTCGAGCGGGAGAAGGCACGCAAGGACGGGTCGCCGCTGATCGAGCTGTCACTGTTCCGGGTCAAGAGCTTCGCGGCGGGCATCGCCGTACAGCTGGCCTTCGGCATCGGCCTCGGCATCTTCTTCCTGGTCTGGACGCTGTACATGCAGATGGGCCTCGGCTGGAGCGAGTTGCGGGCCGGCGCGACCGGTATCCCGTTCTCGGTCGGCGTCTCCTTCGCCGCCGGGATCTCCGTACAGAAGCTGGTGCCCCGCTTCGGCCGGAAGGTTCTCCAGGCGGGCGCGCTGCTGATGATCGTCGGCCTGCTGCTCTACATCTGGGAGTCCGACCGGTACGGCATGGGCATCACGTCCTGGCAGATGGTGCTGCCGCTGGTGGTCATGGGCATCGGCATGGGCCTGATTGTGGCCCCGCTGACGGACGCGGTGCTGTCCGAGGTACCGAAGGAGCACTCGGGTTCGGCTTCCGGGCTGATCAATACCGTGCAGCAGATGGGCAATGCGCTGGGGCTCGGACTGGTCTCGGTCGTCTTCTTCGGCTCGATCGCGGACCGGCCGGCGCCGCAGCAGGTGGGCCCGGCGTTCGCGGAGGCGTTCCAGCACTCGCTGTGGTGGGTGGCCGGGGTGCTCGCAGTGATCTTCCTGGTGATGTTCGCGCTGCCCGCGCGGCCGCGGCAGCACGTGGAGGGCGGCGCCGAGGGCGTGGACACCATGGATGAGCCCGTGGCCGAGCTCGCCAAGGCGCCCGCGCTGACGCCATGATGCCCTGAAGCGCGACGGTGCCCGCACCTCTCGGGGGGTGCGGGCGCCTGCGTGTGTGGGCGCGAGCGGGGTCCATGGCCCCCGGCCCCCGCGAGGTCAGCAGATGCGTGTACGGCTCTCCATGGCTCCGCGTGCGGCGTCCTCGTCGCCGTACACCTCGCACATGTGGCGGCCGTCCGGCGTGGCCGTGTGCTCGACCTCCCACAGACTCGTCTCGCTGCCGTCGAGGAGCAGGAAGGCGTGCTCGTAGAGCGTGAATCCGGCGTCCCGCCCGCCCACCTGGCACTGCCTGCCGAAGACCTGGGTGATGTGGTGGGCGAAGGCGGCGCGCAGCAGCCGGGCGGTCTCCTCGCCGGGGCCGTCGCTGTTCTCGGCGCGGCGCAGGACGCGACGGGCGTGGTCGGCGGAATTGTCCGGGGCGTACATCCGGGGCAGGGGGACCGGGGGAGTCGCCATCAGGGCCGTGAGTATCTCCAGGTCGCCCTGCGGCCCGTCGTCCCCGAACACCGGGACCTCACCGAAGCCGCCGGTCAGCCGGGCAGCGGCGATATGGACATCGGCCTCTTCGTCGTACAACTCGTGGTGCCGGAGGTCGGACTCCGCCCGGGTCCGCGGGACCCTTGCGCCCCGCGGACCGCTGTGCACCAGCTCCCACAGGGTGAAGGGGGTGCCGTCGGACAGCAGATAGGTGTGCCGGTAGGTCTCGCGGTGGAGTACGGAACTGTGGTGCGAGGAGTGCAGGGAACTGCTGTGGGCGAGCGCGGTACCGAGTCTCTCGACCGTGCTGTCGGGCAGGTCGAAAGAGTTGAGTGCCCGCCGCAGGAGTCGCTCGAGGTGCTGCTCGGTTGTCTCGTACGGATCGCTCAAGGTGGTGTCTCCAGGCCGTCGCCGCGTGTTACTTGGTGCGTGCTTAACGTAGTCCCTGCGTCCGGGATTGCGACCGGGGTTCAGGAAAACGTATGACACACGCAGATGGTTCCTGGCGGTTCGTCCGAACTTCCTTACCCGGCAGGCGAGTCGGGGTCCGGGTGCCCGAGGGGCGGCCGGGAGAGCTGCCCGCGTGCGTCGTAGAGATCGCTGTACGCGGGGTAGCTGCCACCGCCGAGGCCGCAGTCGATGCTCTGAGCTGCCCGAACGGCCTTCACGATGGCACGGGTCAGGGCGTCCGCTCCGGCCGTCAGCAGGTCGTTGAGCGCGATCGGGTTCTGTGGATCCAGCGGCCGGGCGCCGGTGGCCAGCGCGAAAACGGTGTCCCCGTCGGTCAGCAGATGTACGGGGCGGACGGCGCGCGCCAGTCCGTCGTGCGCCGTACCCGCGAGCTTCTGCGCCTGGGCCCGGGTGAGATCGGCATCCGTGGCGACGACGGCGAGCGTGGTGTTGAGCGGGGGCCCTGCGTTCGTCTCCCTTGCCTCGGCCAGGCGCTGCTGCGCCGCCCGGTGGACCTCGGGCGCGGGGTGCACCGGTGGTTCGGCGGCGCCGTACTCCCCGTACAGCACTCCGGTACGCGGATCGACGACCGAACCCGCCGCGTTCACCACGACGAGCGCGCCCACCGTGGTCCCGGACGCCAGCCGTATGCTCGCCGTGCCCACCCCGCCCTTGAGCTGCCCGGCAACCGCGCCCGTGCCGGCGCCGACGCCCCCCTCGACGACCGGCGCCCCCGGCTCCGTACCCGCCGCGTCCTCCACCGCCGCGCGGCCGGTCGAGGCGTCCGGGCGGGCCCGCCAGTCACCGCCCCGCCCCAGGTCGAAGATGCACGCGGCGGGGACCACCGGCACCACTTGCGCCGGATCGGGGCCGACCCGCACCCCGCGTCCCTGTTCCTCCAGCCAGGCCATCACACCGGACGCCGCATCCAGGCCGTACGCGCTGCCGCCCGTCAGGACGACGGCATCGATGCGCTGCACCAGATTGCGCGGATCGAGCGCGTCCGTCTCCCGGGTGCCGGGGCCGCCGCCGCGTACGTCCACGGCCGCGACCGCACCGCCCTCGGGGGCGAGGACCACGGTGGTGCCGCTGAGTGCGCCCGAGCCCGCCACCTGAGCATGGCCGACGCGCAGCCCGGCGACATCGGTCAGCGCATCGAGCGGCCCGGACGTCATGGGCGATGCGCGCTGCGCGGCAGAGAGATCCGTCGGCTTCCGGGGTTCTTCCGTCACTGCGTGCTCCTCACTGGACTCACCACTGGCGGCTCACGGCTCGCCGTCTGTGTGTTCACTCCACCACAGCGGGCCGTGGGGACGGCGCGACCCTGACGGCCGCGGTCGCCGCCGGCGCGGGCCAGGATGGCCGGCGCGGCCACGGAGCGGCAGGCCACCGCGTCCGGGGGAAATTCTTGTGAACACATTCACAAACGAACGAGGGTCCAAAGTCCCTGGAGAAGTCGCAGGTCAGCGCGGCTGTGTCGGATCAGGTCCGATATCTGACGGGGACCTTGGGCCCTTCGGCAGGGACCATCGCGGGCCCGGCACTGCGGAAATCGGGAGTGCAATGTACGCAGCGGCATTGAGGCGCACGGACGATCTCGGAAGGTGCGGGCCATGACGGCGACTGCGGCAGAGGCGACGACGGACAGCGGGGCCTGGAGCGGCTTCGACGCGTACACACCCGAGATCCGGGCCCGCCGCGACGCGGCGCGGTCGACTTCGGATACGCAGTCAACTTCGTGCGGCTGACCCGCGAGCAGCAACTGGACGTCATCAACCGCACCTTCCGCGGCTCGCTCTGATCCTCCCCGATCGCCCCGAGCCCTCTGAACCGCGCGGCGTCGGGAGCCCATCCCCCGCAGGGCCCCGGCGTCGCGCATTCCGCACCCGCCGCGTCAGACCACTGAACGCCCTGCTCGCACAGGAGGCCCTGCCATGGCCGCACTCCTCGACAACGCCGACAACGCCAGCAACATCGACAACGCCGACAACGCCGACATCGCCGGCGACATCGACAACCTCGGCATGTCCGTGACTCCGGCGGGTGCGGCCACCCGTCGGCCGATCTCCGGATCGGTCCATTCCTGGGACCTGTCGACGGGCGTCGACGGCCCCGGCACCCGCTTCGTCGCTTTCCTGACCGGCTGTCCACTGGCCTGCCTCTACTGCCACAACCCCGACTCCCTGCGGATGCGCAGCGGCACCCGGATGTCCGCGGACCGCCTCGTCGCCGAAGCGGGCAAGTACGTGACGTTCATCCGGGCCGCGGGCGGCGGTGTCACCATCAGCGGCGGCGAACCACTGATGCAGCCGGTCTTCGCCGGTGAGCTCTTCCACCGCTTCAAGCACGGGCTGGGGCTGCACACCGCCCTGGACACCTCCGGCTTTCTGGGCGCCCGCGCCACCGACGCCCTGCTGCGCGACGTCGATCTGGTCCTGCTCGACATCAAGTCCTGGGACCGAGCCACGTACCGCAAGGTCACCGGCCGCCCGCTGGAGCCGACCCTGGACTTCGCCCGCCGCCTCGCCGACCTCGGCAAAGAAGTGCACGTCCGATTCGTACTCGTGCCGGGACTGACCGACGCCCCGGCCAACGTCGACGGTGTCGCCTCCTTCGCCGCATCCCTCGGCAATGTCTCCCGTGTCGATGTCCTTCCCTTCCACAAGCTCGGCGAGGCGAAGTGGCAGGCACTGGGCAAGCCCTTCACCCTGCGCGACACCCCGTCACCCACCCCCGAACAGACCGCCTCGGCCCGCGAGATCTTCGCGTCCCACGGACTGCGAGCCGTCTGACGTACTTCGAGCCGCCGTCGGCCTTCGAGCCGGAGCGAGGTGCGCACAGGCGTCGCCAGCGCTGACCAGGGCCGTACCCTTGAGATATGAGCACCGCCCCCGCCCCCGGCCCGCGCGATTCGAAGCCGACCCAGCCGGAACAGAGGAAACCCGAACCGGCTCTGATCTTCGACGATCCGCTGGACCAGCAGTCCGCGGACGATACGGACCGGGGGTGGGGCGAGCGGGCCCCGGCCCGCGGGAGCGCCGCCGATCTGGCGCGCTTTCTCGACGAGAAGCCGCCCCACCACATCTGAGCCCTGCTCCGTGGTGGTCCGACGACGCTGCCGCCGGTCCTCCTGCCGCGCGTCCCGCACCCAATTCACGCCGTTGATCAGGCGACGTGACAGCTCATCAGTGCTCATCAGCACAGGGTCACCGCCAGCCTGGCCGAGATACCCGCACCGGCCAGCGCCGCTGCCGTGCCTCGGGGGACGGACAGCACGATCAGCGCGCCGTTCTCCGCGAGACCTTCGGCCGTGGCCTGCGGTACATCTGCCACCCGTGCGCCCTTCGCCAGCACCCGGGCATCGGCCCCGGTCCCCTCGGCGGCGATCACATCGACGCGGTCCCCCGGCCGTAACAACCGCACAGTCCCCGCATCCGCGATCCGGACCGGCGCGGACACCAGCGGAACCGGTCGGCGCGCCCGTTCCGGCGCCGCCCCGGCCGTACCCCCTGTCCCTGCCCCATGCGCCGTATTGCCGCCCGAGTCGCCCCCGCCCAGCCCCGTCGCGGCCAGCGCGGCAGCCGTCAGGGCCAGCCCGGCGGCCGTCAGGGCCAGCCCGGCGGCCAGAGCCCGGCGCTGCCGCCACAAAGCTCGCCGCAACCGGCGCCCCCCACCCCCGCGCACCCGCAACGGCTCGAACGCGGGCACGCCTGTGGGTGGGGGAGCCGACGCCGGAGGTCCCGGATCCGTCGGACACATCTGCCCAGCAACCGAAGTGAAACGTTCAGAGGAAACAGACGGGAGCGACGGGTACATGGCCAACACCACCTGCCGTGAGGAGTTTTGGACGAACATCCCTCACGATCCACCGCCCACGACTTTCCCGCCGAAGACTGTGGATGGCCCCGGCGTTGTGGACAACTCCGTCACCCACCTGCGCCGCAACCGTCACCACCACGTCGCAACCGTCACCCGCCTACCCTGCTAAGGAAGCTCGATGCCCGTCTCGAGCCCGTCCAGCGCATGCGAGCACGTGCAGTCGCGGTCCGCCTCCGCGGGCAGCGCGGCCACCACGTCGAAGAGCACCGTACGCAGCCGGTCCACGTTGGCCGCGAACACCTTCAGCACCTCCCCGTGCGAGACACCCTCCCCGGCCTCCGCGCCCGCGTCGAGGTCCGTCACCAGCGTCATCGTCGTGTAGCAGAGGCCCAGTTCACGGGCGAGGACCGCCTCCGGGTGCCCGGTCATCCCCACCACCGACCAGCCCATCGCCGCATGCCAGCGCGATTCCGCCCGGGTCGAGAAGCGCGGCCCCTCGACGACCACCAGTGTCCCGCCGTCCACCGGCTCCCAGCTCTTTGCGCGAGCCGCCGCCAGCGCGGCCCTGCGCCCATCGGGGCAGTACGGATCGGCGAAGCCCAGATGCAGGACGTTCGGCTCCGCGCCATCGGCCCGGGTCTCCCCGTCGTAGTACGTCTGTGCCCGGGCCTTGGTGCGGTCCACCAGCTGGTCGGGCACGAGCAGGGTGCCCGGCCCGTACTCCGGACGCAGGCCGCCCACCGCGCACGGGCCGAGCACCTGACGTACGCCGACGGAGCGCAGCGCCCACAGGTTGGCCCGGTAGTTGATGCGGTGCGGCGGCAGATGGTGGCCGCGTCCGTGGCGGGGCAGGAAGGCCACCCGGCGGCCGCCCACCTCGCCGAGGAACAGGGAGTCACTCGGCTGCCCGTACGGGGTGTCCACACGCACCTCTGTGACGTCCTCCAGGAAGGAGTACAAGCCCGAGCCGCCGATGACACCGATCTCTGCGTTCGCCATGTGATCACATTAGCGGCGCGAGAAACGCCGGGGACCCCGCCGAACAAATCGGCGGGGTCCCCGGGGAAGTGCGGTTTCGGCTCAGGCTGCCGACGTACCACTCGTCGAGGACGACGAGGAGGACGAAGAAGAAGACGCGGCGGACGAGGAGGAAGCGGACGACTTCGTGTCCGACCCCGCAGATGACGATGAATCCGACGAAGCGGAACCGGACGCCTTCGCCGAGGCCGACGCCGGCGTGCTGCTCGACGAGGAGCCCCGGCTGTCGTTCCGGTAGAAGCCGGAACCCTTGAAGACAATGCCGACCGCCGAGAACACCTTCTTCAGGCGTCCCTCGCAGCTCGGGCACACGGTGAGGGCATCATCGGTAAACTTCTGCACCGCCTCAAGGCCCTCGCCACATTCGGTGCACTGGTACTGATAGGTCGGCACTTGTCTTCCTCCTGGCACTCTCACTCGATGAGTGCTAACAGTCGTCAATGGTAGCCGCTGCGGGCCGCTGTTTGCAGTAATGTCTGTCACCTGCCCGGAGGGCAGCGGTCAGGGCTTGGCCGTCATGAGGGCCGCCGGCCTGAGTGAAAAGCTGCCACATTATGTGGCGGAGGAGTCACACTGACGTATTCCGCTGATGCGAGCGTACGAATCGTCACTCTTTGGCCGCGACAGGATCGCGGTAAACCGCGCCGCGTGCGGCCGTGATGGTCGCGCGGGCCGGTGTCAGTCTCGAACGCAGTGCCACCAAGGTGACCAGCGCCAGTACGGTCCCCACAAGCGGCACCACAAAACCGGCGCTCGCGCCGTGGGCGTCGGCGAGCCGCCCGGCGACCGTCACCGCGGCCGCCTGGCCGAGGGCGACCGAGCCCGTCAGCCAGGTGAACGCCTCGGTCCGGGCGGACCCCGGCACCAGCGACTCGACCAGCGTGTAGCCGCTGATCAGGGCCGGCGCGATGGAGAGCCCGACCAGCAGTCCGAGCCCGGCCAGCAGGGGCACGGAGTGCACCGCCCACAGTCCGGACGCGGTCACGGTCAGTGCCGCGTACCCGACGATCAGGCGGCGTCGCGGCCCGCTCCTCCAGGCGATGGCGCCGCAGGCGATCCCGGCCAGCATGTTGCCGGCCGCGAAGACCCCGTACAGCAGACCGTTCGCCCCGGGCCGGCCGATTTCCTCGGTGAAGGCGGTCAGCGAGACCTGCATGCCGCCGAAGACCGCGCCGATTCCCAGGAAGGCCACCGCGAGCACCCGTACACCCGGTACGGACAGGGCGGACGCATGCCGCTGGGAGGTGCCGGACGCGGTGCTGCGCACCGCGGGCTGGGTGCGGCTCTGCGCGGCGAAGAGCAGTCCACCGGCCAGAGTCAGCCCGGCCTCCGTGATCAGACCGGCCGCCGGGTGCACTCCCGTGCACAGTGCGGTGGCGAGCACCGGGCCGATGACGAAGGTGAACTCGTCCGTCACCGATTCGAAGGCGGCCGCGGTGGACATCAGCGGCGACGCCTCGCGGCCCGGTGCCGCGCCCAGTACGGCCGCCCAGCGGGCCCGTACCATCGGCCCGATCTGCGGAACGGACGCACCCGTCGGCACGGCCGCCGCGAACAGGGCCCACAGGGGCGCGTTCGCCAGCGCCAGCGCCGTCAGCGCGGATACGGACGCCGCGTGCACCAGGACACCGGGCAGCAGCACGGCGCGCTGGCCGAAACGGTCGGCGAGTTTGCCGGTCTGCGGTGCGAACAATGCCATGGAGACACCGGTCACGGCGGCGACGGAGCCCGCGCTGCCGTACGAGCCGGTGGTGTGCTGAACCAGTAGCACGATGCCGATCGTCAGCATCGCGAAGGGCTGCCGTGCGGCGAAGCCCGGCAGGAGAAACGTCCACGCACCAGGGGTGCGCAGCAACTGCCCGTAACCGGGGCGGTCGGAGACCGTGGACGCCACGGTCCATGCCTTTCTGCCGCCTGGTGGCCGAGCTCCCGCAGGTCCGGGCCGGCACAGGTGGTGCGGGCTCGTGCGGGTGCTGCCGAGAGCTGTCCTCTTCGCGCGGGACTGCGGTAGATGCCGGGCGCTCAGCAGAGGCGGAGGACGCCACGACCGCCATACGGTCGCGCCAGCTCTGCATCAGACAGAGTTGGTCGTTCAGGTTGGTCGATCGGGTTGGCCGACCCCGCTCGGGGGGCCGATCAGGTCCCTGCATGATACAGGCGGACGTCCTTGCACACCTCTGGCCGCGATGGTGTGCAAGGCCGTCCGCCCCGGATCGACAGCGTGCGCTCCTGGCTCCCCTCTCAGCGGCGCGTTTTCGGTTCGTCGGCCTTCCCGGGCTTCTTCATGGCCTTCAGCGCGTGCGCCACCTCATGTGCCACATGAGGCCCGGAGAGGCTCTCGCCGCCGTGGCCGCTCGTCCCCAGCCAGCCCGCGAGCTTGCCGCCCTCGCCGACCGCGTGCAGCCGCTCCTCCGCCGCGTCGCGCACCGGGTCGGTGGTCACCACCAGCAGTTCGTCGCCGCGCCGCAGCACGGTCGACGGCGCCGGTACGAAACTCTTCTGGTCCCGCACGACCAGGGTGACCGCGGCCCCGGCGGGCAGCCGCAGCTCCCCGACCTCCACGCCGTGCATCTTCGACTTCGCGGGGATCGCCACCGACAGCAGATGGCCGCGCAGCCGCTCCAGCGGCGCGGACTCGATGCCCAGGTCGGAGGCCTCGGCCGGGTCGTGGGCGATCTTCAGGGCCTTCGCCATCCAGGGGAGGGTCGGTCCCTGGATGAGGGTGTACACGACGACGAGCACGAAGACGATGTTGAAGATCCGGGTGGAGCCCTCGACTCCGGACACCATCGGAATGGTCGCCAGGATGATGGGCACGGCGCCGCGCAGCCCTGCCCAGGACATGAACACCTTCTCCTGCCAGGGCAGCCGGAACGGCGCCAGCGAGATGAAGACCTCCAGCGGACGTGCCACCACGGTCAAGACCAGCCCCACGATGACTGCGGGCCAGAAGTCGTCGTACAGATCGTGCGGGGTGACCAGGAGCCCGAGGAGCACGAACATGCCGATCTGGGCCAGCCAGCCGAGTCCGTCGGCGAAGCCGCGGGTGGCGGGCCAGTGCGGCAGTTTGGCGTTGCCGAGAATCATCGCGGCCAGATAGACGGCGAGGAAACCACTGCCGTGGGCCAGGGCGCCCGCCGCATAGGCGGACACCGCGATCGCCATCACGGCGATCGGATACAGACCGGAGGCGGGCAGCGCCACATGACGCAGTCCGAACGAGCCGAGCCATCCGACGGCGAGACCTATGGCCGCACCGATGGCGAGCTCCAGGGCTATCTCGCCGACCAGTACGTACCAGCTGTCCACCGGCCCCTTGGCCGAGAAGGACACCACCAGGATCACGACGGGCGCGTCGTTGAAGCCGGACTCGGCCTCCAGTACCCCGGTGATCCGGGCGGGCAGCGGCACCTTGCGCAGCACGGAGAAGACCGCGGCGGCATCCGTCGACGAGACGACCGCGCCGATGATCAGCGACTGTTGCCAGTCCAGGCCGACCAGGTAGTGCGCCCCGGCCGCGGTGACGCCGACGCTCACCGCGACGCCGACGACCGAGAGCATCGCGGCAGCCGGCAGTGCGGGTTTGATGTCTTTCCACTTCGTGCCCAGGCCACCCTCGGCGAGGATCACGACAAGTGAGGCATAGCCGATCACCTGGGTCAGTTCCGCATTGTCGAACTTGACGTCGAAGATGCCGTCCTGCCCTATGACGATCCCGATGCCGAGGTACAGGAGCAGGCTGGGGAGCCCGCTGCGGGACGAGATGCGCACCGCCGCCACGGCGACGAGCAGGACGAGTGAGCAGACGAGCAGGAGTTCGTTGAGCGTGTGGACAGTCAGTGGCCGTTCCTTCCCTGCGTACGTCTGCCGAATCCGACTTTCGGCATCGGCCGTTGGCGGCCGTTACTTCGTTACCTTACCTAATCTTTAACGTTTTCTTGACGCACTCGATCGTTCGTACGACCACTGTGCGATTCGAGCCATCCCGATGCCGCGTCAGAGCCGCTCCCGCGCTGCGCCTATGGTTGCTCCTGCACTCCCAGGACCACCTGCCCCTCGAAGGACAGCGATGCCCGCCAACACAACCGCCCCTTCCGGCGCCACCGGCTCCGCCGGTGGGAAGACCGGCAAAAAGAAGGGGCGACGTGCCCGCCTGATCGTGATCGTCCTGGTGCTGGCGCTTGTCGCGGGTATCGGTTACGGCGCGTTCTGGTCCGTATCGACCGTGCGGGCCTCGTACCCGCAGACGACCGGTTCCATCAAGCTCGACGGCTTCGACGGCAACGTCGACGTCAAGCGCGACAGCTACGGGATCCCGCAGCTGTACGCGGACACCGACGCCGACCTCTTCCGCGCCCAGGGCTTCGTACAGGCGCAGGACCGCTTCTGGGAGATGGACGTCCGCCGTCATATGACGGCGGGCCGCCTCTCCGAGATGTTCGGCCCCGGACAGGTCGAGACGGACTCCTTCCTGCGCACGCTCGGCTGGCACAAGGTCGCTCAGGAGGAGTACGACAACGTCCTGTCCGCGGACACCAAGAAGAACCTCCAGGCGTACGCGGACGGCGTGAACGCCTACCTCAAGGGGCGCGACGGCAAGGACATCTCCGTCGAGTACGCCGCCCTCGGCCTCACCAACGACTACAAGCCGAGTGAGTGGACCCCGGTCGACTCGGTCGCCTGGCTCAAGGCCATGGCCTGGGACCTGCGCGGCAATATGCAGGACGAGATCGACCGCTCGCTGATGACCAGCAGGCTCGACGCGAAGCAGATCGAGGACCTCTACCCGGCCTACCCGTACGACAAGCACAAGCCGATCGTCCGCGACGGCGCGATCTCCTCGGTCACCGGGGAGTTCGACCCGGCTGCGACGTCGTCGACGAGCCTCGGCTCGAACACCGCGGCGGGTGCCGCCGAGGGTCTGAACACCCAGCTCTCCTCGCTCTCCGAGACCCTCGACCAGATCCCGGCGCTGCTCGGCCCGAACGGCAACGGCATCGGGTCCAACTCCTGGGTGGTCTCCGGCGACTACACGACGACCGGCAAGCCGCTGCTCGCCAACGACCCGCACCTGGCGCCCCAGCTGCCCTCGCTCTGGTACCAGATGGGGCTGCACTGCCGCGAGATCACGGCGAAGTGCCAGTACGACACCGCCGGCTACACCTTCGCCGGGATGCCCGGCGTGATAATCGGCCACAACCAGGACATCGCCTGGGGTTTCACCAACCTCGGCGCGGACGTCAGCGACCTCTTCCTGGAGAAGGTCTCCGACGACGGCTACCTGTACGACGGCAAGGTCAAGCCCTTCACCGTCCGTGAGGAGACCATCAAGGTCGCGGGCGGCAAGAGCCGGCAGATCACCGTCCGCGAGACCAACAACGGTCCGCTGGTCTCCGACCGGAGCAGCGAACTGGACAAGGTCGGCCAGAAGGCCCCCGTCGGCAACTCGGCTCCGGACCGGGCCGAGGGGTACGCGGTCGCCCTGAAGTGGACCGCGCTGGAACCCGGCCACTCCATGGACGCCGTCTTCGAGCTCAACCGGGCCAAGGACTTCACGAGCTTCCGCAAGGCGGCCGAACACTTCGACGTTCCCTCGCAGAACCTCATCTACGCCGACACCGAGGGCCACATCGGCTACCAGGCCCCCGGGAAGATCCCGGTCCGCCTCCAGGGCGACGGCACGATGCCCAGCCCCGGCTGGTCCTCGGAGTACGGCTGGAAGAAGGACCCGATCCCGTTCGACGAGCTGCCCTACGAGTACGACCCGAAGCGCGGCTACATCGTCACCGCCAACCAGGCCGTCATCGACGAGAAGGAGTACCCCTACCTGCTCACCAAGGACTGGGGCTACGGCACCCGCAGCCAGCGGATCGACGACCTCATCCAGTCGAAGATCAAGGACGGCGGGAAGATCTCGACCGAAGACATGCAGAAGATGCAGATGGACAACACCAGCGAGATCGCCGCGCTGCTGGTGCCCGAGCTGATGAAGATCAACATCTCGGACAAGAGCGTCCGTGAGGCGCAGAAGCTCCTGGAGGGCTGGGACTACACCCAGGAGGCCGACTCGGCCGCGGCCGCGTACTTCAACGCGGTCTGGCGCAACATCCTGCAGCTGGCCTTCGGCAACAAGCTGCCCAAGGAGCTGCGGGTCGAGGGCGAGTGCCTCAATGTGCCCCGGGCCGACAGCTCGGGTCCGGTCGACGAGCAGGGCAAGCTGGTGCGCGAGTGCGGCCAGCGTGACGCGGACTCGGCGCAGCCGGACGGCGGTGACCGCTGGTACCAGGTGGTCGCCAACCTGATGGACGACCCGAACAGCGACTGGTGGAAGACGCCGGAGAGCGGCCGGGACGAGGCGACCGAGAACCGTGACCAGCTCTTCGCCCGCGCCATGGAGGACGCCTACTGGGAGCTGACCGCCAAGCTCGGCAAGGACATCAGCACCTGGAGCTGGGGACGGCTGCACCAGCTGACCCTGAAGAACCAGACGCTCGGCACCGAGGGGCCCGGTCTGCTCCAGCAGGCCCTCAACCGCGGCCCGTGGAACCTCGGCGGCGGTGAGGCCGCGGTGAATGCCAGCGGCTGGAACGCGGCGGGCGGCTACGACGTCGTCTGGGTTCCGTCGATGCGGATGGTCGTCAACGTGGGGGACTGGGACAAGTCCCGCTGGATCAACCTCACCGGCGCCTCCGGGCACGCGTTCAGCGCGCACTACACCGATCAGACCGACAAGTGGGTCAACGGTGAACTGCTCGACTGGTCCTTCGGGACGAACGCCGTCACCAAGTCGACGACCGACACCCTGACCCTCAAGCCGTAGGGCCCATCCGCCGGGTCACGGCCGGTGTCACCACCACGTCCACGGGGTGGTCGTGCGGTTCCTCAGGGACCTGCGCGACCACCTCGTTGTCGTACAGCAGGACGACCAGCGCCGGTTGCGCCCGCGCCGCGGCGAGCCGGGCCAGCACCCGGTCGTAGCTGCCGCCGCCACGGCCGAGCCGCATCCCGCGCCCGTCCACCGCGAGGCCCGGCAGCAGGACCGCATCGGCCTCCAGGACCGCGTCGGGGCCGAGCCGCTCCCCGTCCGGCTCCAGCAGCCCCCGGCCGGCCCGGACCAGGCGACCGGCTCCTTCGTAGGGTGCCCAGTCCAGGTCGTTGTCCGCGAGGAGCACCGGCAGCAGCACCCGTACGCCCCGCTCACGCAGCGCGTCCAGCAGGGCGCGGGTGCCCGGCTCGCTTCCCACCGAGACATACGCGGCGACGGTACGGGCCCCGGACAACTCCGGAAGATTCAATGCGCCCCGGGACAGGGCCGCCGCGGCGTATTCCACGTCTTCCCGGGTCAGAAGGCGCCGCGCGGCCAGCAATTCACGTCTGAGAAGCGCCTTTTGGGGCATATCGGTATTCACTGGTTACCTTAATTCTCCTGTATGTACACATAAGGTACAAAGTTAACCGGAACCTCATCTTCCGACCATGGGCACCGGATATGGTTCTGCGCATGACTCAGTCGCACACCAGGATCAGCAAGGCTGTCATCCCGGCCGCAGGCCTCGGTACCCGCTTCCTGCCGGCTACCAAAGCCACTCCCAAGGAGATGCTGCCTGTCGTTGACAAGCCCGCGATCCAGTACGTCGTCGAGGAAGCGGCGGCCGCCGGTCTCTCCGACGTCCTGATGATCACCGGCCGCAACAAGCGCGCACTCGAGGACCATTTCGACCGCAATTACGAACTGGAGTCCGCGCTCACCCGCAAGGGAGACGCCGAACGGCTCCAGAAGGTCCAGGAGTCGAGCGACCTGGCCACCATGCACTACGTCCGGCAGGGCGACCCGCGCGGCCTCGGCCACGCCGTGCTGTGCGCCGCGCCGCACGTGGGCGACGAGCCGTTCGCGGTCCTCCTCGGCGACGACCTGATCGACCCGCGCGACCCGCTGCTGGTCCGCATGGTCGAGACCCAGGAGCGCGAGGGCGGCAGCGTGGTCGCGCTGATGGAGGTCGCCCCGGAGCAGATCCACATGTACGGCTGCGCGGCCGTGGAGTCCACCGACCAGGCCGATGTGGTGCGCGTCACCGGCCTGGTCGAGAAGCCCGACACGGCCGAGGCGCCCAGCAACCTCGCCGTCATCGGTCGCTATGTCCTGGACCCCGCCGTCTTCGACATACTGCGCAAGACCGAGCCGGGCCGCGGCGGCGAGATCCAGCTCACCGACGCCCTGCAGCTTCTCGCCGAGAACGAGAAGATCGGCGGCCCCGTGCACGGCGTCGTCTTCAAGGGACGCCGCTATGACACCGGTGACCGGGGTGACTACCTCCGTGCCATTGTCAGACTCGCGTGCGAACGTGAAGACCTGGGCCCGGACTTCCGGGCCTGGCTCCGCAGTTACGTCACCGAGGAGATGTAGCACTTTGAGCAGCGCGATCTGGTCGGTTGACGAGCACCTGGAAGACATTCTCGGCGCAGTGCGGCCGCTCGAACCCATCGAGTTGCAACTGCACGACGCCCAGGGCTGCGTCCTCGTCGAGGACGTCATCGTGCAGATCGCCCTGCCGCCCTTCGACAACAGCTCGATGGACGGGTACGCGGTCCGCGTCGCCGATGTCGTGGGCGCCGACGAGGAGTCCCCCGCGGTGCTCACCGTCATCGGTGACATCGCGGCAGGCAGCGCCGGGCTGCCCGGCGGCCAAACCGTCGGCCCGGGCGAGGCCGCCCGCATCATGACCGGCGCCCCGCTGCCGGCCGGCGCCGAGGCCGTGATCCCGGTCGAGTGGACCGACGGCGGTACGGGCGGCGGCGCCGCCGACACCATGCGCGCCCACCGCGCCGCCCCCGAGGGCGCGGGCGGCGAGGTCCGCGTGCACCGCCCCGTCGAGGCCCGCGCTCATGTCAGGGCCCGCGGCAGCGACGTCAAGCCGGGCGATCTGGCCCTGCGCGCCGGATCGGTGATCGGCCCGCCGCAGATCGGGCTGCTCGCCGCGATCGGCCGCTCGACGGTGAAGGTACGGCCCCGGCCGCGCGTCGTCGTCATCTCGACCGGCAGCGAACTGGTGCAGCCCGGCGAGGAACTGACCGGCGGTCGGATCTATGACTCGAACAGCTTCGCGCTCGCGGCCGCCGCCCGGGACGCCGGAGCGATCGCCTACCGGGTCGGCGCTGTCACCGACGACGCCGACACGCTCCGCGCCACGATCGAGGACCAGCTGATCCGCGCCGACATCGTCGTCACCACCGGAGGCGTCAGCGTCGGCGCGTACGACGTCGTCAAGGAAGCCCTGTCGTCGGTGGGCGACGAGGACGAGCCCGGCGGCATCGACTTCCGCAGGCTCGCCATGCAGCCCGGCAAGCCGCAGGGCTTCGGCTCGATCGGCCCCGAACACACGCCGCTGCTGGCGCTCCCGGGCAACCCCGTCTCGTCGTACGTCTCCTTCGAGCTGTTCGTACGGCCCGCGATCCGCGCCCTGATGGGACTTCAGGACGTGAACCGCCCCACTGTCCGGGCCACGCTGAACACCGACAAGGCACTCACCTCGCCGTCCGGCAGGCGTCAGTTCCTGCGCGGCACGTACGACGCGGAGGCCGGCACCGTCACCCCCGTCGGCGGCTCCGCATCGCATCTGATCGCGGCTCTCGCCCAGGCCGATGCGCTGATCGTGCTGCCCGAGGACGTCACCTGCGCCGAGCCCGGCATGGACACCGAGGTGATCCTGCTCCGCTGATCCCCCGGCGGTGGCGGTACGGTATCTGCCGCTGTGCCTTCCCGGGGACACCCCCGGGCCCCCGGCCCGCACCCCGGTGCGGGCCCAGGGCCTGTCCGGCGGATCATGGCCGGGGCGCGGCGTCTGGTACGGCACCTCGCGGCGTTGCCGAAACGTCCGAATAGCTCCGCTATTAGGATGCTCCGGCGCCTTGCGATGCACCGCACCAGACGCCGCGCCCTGACCGACCCTGATCCGCCGGACAGGCCCTGGCGGGCAACCGGCGCCCTACCGCGAGGCGGAGTGAGTTGAGTACGCAGAACAGGCTGACGCACATCGACGAGGCGGGCGCTGCCCGCATGGTCGACGTCTCGGAGAAGGACGTCACCGCGCGGGTGGCCCGCGCGAGCGGCCGGGTTCTCGTCTCGCCGCGCGTCGTCGAGCTGCTCCGCGGCGAAGGAGTCCCCAAGGGCGACGCACTCGCCACCGCCCGTATCGCCGGAATCATGGGCGCCAAGCGCACCCCCGACCTGATCCCGCTCTGCCACCCGCTCGCCGTCTCCGGCGTCGAGGTCGGCCTGAGCGTCGCCGACGACGCGGTGGAGATCACCGCCACGGTGAAGACCACGGACCGCACCGGCGTCGAGATGGAGGCCCTGACCGCCGTCTCGGTCGCCGCGCTCACGTTGATCGACATGATCAAGGCGGTCGACAAGGCGGCGGTCATCACGGAGGTGCGGGTCGAGTCGAAGTCGGGCGGCAAGTCCGGCGATTACGTCCGCACCGCACCGGACGGAGCGGACGCATGACCGCGCCCGGAACCGGGCAGCCCGGCGACGACCGGCCGTCCGGGGCTCCGCTCGGTGGCGCGCCGGCCGCCCCGTACGCCGCTCTCGTCGTCACCGCCTCCAACCGCGCCTCGGCCGGTGTCTACGCCGACAAGGGCGGACCGCTCATCGCCGAGGCGCTCACGCGGCTCGGCTTCGCCGTCGACGGGCCGCAGGTCGTGCCCGACGGCGACCCGGTCGAACAGGCGCTGCGCGACGGGGTGGCCGCCGGGTACGACGTCATCATCACGACCGGCGGTACGGGCATCTCGCCCACCGACCGCACCCCTGACGCCACCCGCCGCGTCCTCGACCACGAGATCCCCGGCATCCCAGAGGCGATCCGCGCCGAGGGCCGCGACAAGGTGCCCACCGCCGCGCTCTCCCGCGGCCTCGCGGGTGTCGCCGGCCACACACTCATCGTGAATCTGCCGGGCTCCACCGGCGGGGTGCGCGACGGCCTCGCCGTACTCGCACGTCTCCTGGTGCACGCCGTCGACCAGCTTCGTGGCGGCGATCACCCCCGACCCGGGAGCCCGAGCTGAACGTCCCGACCTGGCCGGTGATCCTCAACGACGGCGAGATCACCCTCCGTCCGGTAAGGCTGCGCGACCAGCGCGTGTGGCGCGAGGTCAACCGGCGTAACCGTGAATGGCTGCGCCCCTGGGAAGCGACCGTGCCGCCGCCTGCCCCGGGCGGCCCGGTCGCCCAGCGTCCCACGTACCGTCAGATGGTTCGTCATCTGCGCTCCGAGGCCGCCGCGGGCCGGATGCTGCCCTTCGCCATCGAGTACGAGGGCCGTCTGGTCGGCCAGCTGACGGTCGCCGGGATCACCTGGGGCTCGATGTGCTCGGGCCACATCGGTTACTGGGTCGACCGGGACGTGGCGGGGCGCGGTGTGATGCCGACCGCGGTCGCCCTTGCTGTCGACCACTGCTTCCGCAAGGTCGGACTGCACCGCATCGAGGTCTGCATCCGGCCGGAGAACGGGCCCAGCAGAAGGGTCGTCGAGAAACTGGGATTCCGTGAGGAAGGTCTGCGTCCGCGCTATCTCCATATCGACGGCGCCTGGCGGGACCATCTGATCTACGCGCTCACCGCGGAGGAAGTGCCCGAAGGGCTGCTTCGGCGCTGGCACCGGGCACGGCCCGGAACGCCACGAGAAATAGAATGAGTGTTCGATATCGATCTCCTGTGACCGCTCCTATGACCGCAAACGAACGCGCAAACACCCATTGCCGATCTGAACAATCACAAAAAAAGTCCTTGATATCGGCCGGATCGTGCGACACACCGGGCCAATTGGCGTATGTCCCCGCGCAAACCCCTCTACGGTGTGAGACGTGAGCAGCAGCGGCCTCATTTACGCAGTCATCGTCGGGGCCTGGGCCGCCTACTTGGTGCCGATGTGGCTCCGCAGGCAGGACGAGCTCAATGAAGCCCGCCCGACGGAACGCTTCAGCACCGCCATCCGGCTGTTGTCCGGGCGGGCGGCCATGGAGCGCCGGTACGCCAAGGAGTTGCGGGAGCGCACCACCGAGGAGGCGGGGCCCGGCACCGACCCGGATGCCGTCACGGACCGATTGGATTCCGTGGACGTCCGGGCCTTCGCCGCGCCTCCGGCGCATACCGAAGCCCGGGCGTACGACCCGGCGCGCACGCCCGAGCGCCCGGACCGGGAACGCCCCGCACCCGGTTCCGTGTGGCGCACGCGCCCGCGCACCGGCGCGACGGACGCCGAGCGTGTCCGGCGCGCGCAGCGCCTCCAGGTCCTCGCGCGCCGTCGGCGCACCACCGTCGTCCTCTTCCTCGCCTTCACCCTCGGTGCGGTCGTCGCCGCGGTCGGCGGCCTCGGCTTCCTCTGGGCACCCGCGGTTCCGGCGCTGCTCCTGAGCGCGTACATCGTGCATCTGCGCACCCAGGAGCGACGCCGGTTCGCCTTCACCATGGACCGGCGCCGGGCCGAAGTGGCGGCGCAGCATCTGCGCGAGAACCGCCCCCGCAGGCACCAGCCGGCCGCGGCGCCCCCGGCCGAGACCGACGAGGAGTCCGAAGCGCGCCTCCCCGAGCCCGAGCCCGCGCCGGCGGTCTCCCCGCAGGAGGCCGGCCGCCGCGCCCTGGTCGAGCAGACGGACCACGCCGAATGGGTCGACCAGCAGCGTGAACGAGGCCTGGTCCAGGGCGACAGCTGGGAGCCAATCCCGGTCCCCCTGCCGACGTACGTCACCGCGCCGGTCGCCCCACGCGCCACGGGCAGCGTCGAGGTCGGCAACCCGGAGACCTGGAGCGCGGCCCGCTCCAGCACCGCCGAGCCCTCCCAGACGGGCACCTCGCACCCCGTGGAACCCACCGCCGCCCCGGCACCCCGCCAGCGCGCCAACCAGCCCCGCCGCACCCGCGACCGCGGCCGGACTCCGCTTTTCGACCAGTACGAGGACGGGGAACGCCCTCGTGCCGCCAACGAGTGAGGCGTCCGGTCCCCGTTGTGACACCGACTCGGCTGACCAGCGCGGACCGGATTTCCGAGCACCCCCGCAGGGATGCTAGAGTTTCACTCGTTGCAAGGGCCTGTGGCGCAGTCTGGTAGCGCACCTCGTTCGCATCGAGGGGGTCTGGGGTTCAAATCCCCACAGGTCCACCGCACATAAAGGATCCCGTCCGATCGGAAGATCGGACGGGATCCTTGCGTTTCGGAGAGTTGGACCGGGACGCCGTCGGCGGGGTGGCCGTCAGCAGAAGGTGCTCGACCTGGTCAGTGGGCCCGTTGCTGTGAGGGAGCCGACCAGCCGCGTGGCCGTCCGCCCCGAAGCCTGGCCCTCCTCCGCACCGGGAGCGCTGGTTCCAGCCGCGCCGTTCCGGTTACGGGTGGGAGCAGGAGGGGCTCGACCATGTGCGCGAACTGATGCCCCAGGTCGAGCCGCACCGGGCGTGGGCAACGTTCCAGTTCACCGGCGCCTCCGGGCGGGTCAACGAGTGTGACCTGCTGATCGCGGTGCCGGGCGGTTTGTGCCTGCTGGAGCTGAAGGGTCACCCGGGCAGGGTGGTGAATCATGGTGACACCTGGCAGTTCCACGAGAAGCGGGTACGCACGCTCAAGAACCCGCTGCACCTCACCGACCTCAAGGCCAAGGAGCTCAAGGAGCAGCTCACTCGCGCGGCGCGTGCCCTGAACGAGGACCCGAGGCTGGTTCCCTTCATCAAACCGGCGGTCTTCCTGCACGACGCCGACCTGGTGAGCGATCTCGACGAGTTCCAGCGCACCGCCGTCTACGGGCGCAACGACGGCGTCAGCGGACTTCCGGGGATCTGGGACGGTCTGCTGGGCCTGCCGCCTGAGCGTGAGAGCTGGCGCATCACGCCACGGACCGGTCTGTTGCTGGAAAAGCTGATGAAGCACATCGGCGTCAGCCACTTCTTGGGCCGACGGGGTCGTTCAGTGCCGCGGTGCCGAGTTCAGGACATCGCGCTTGGCCAGCGTCTCCGCTCCGGCTCCGGTGAGCGTGACCTTGCCGGAGTGAACGGTGTCCAATTGCTCGACCTGCTTGCCGTACCACTCAATGGCGGTCAGCAAGAACCCTGGCGTGGCCGCGCCCGGGCCGACTACGGAACCCGGGTGCTGGAACACCATGCCCAGCCGTGCCGTCCCCTCAACGCAGCGGACCACGCACACGGCCACGTCGTCCGCCGAGTCGGTAACGCCCGGCGTCACGGACTCGATGGATTCGATGCTCAGGGCTGCTTTCTCCGGCACGTTATCCAGCACGTCGGTGTGCCTCCTCGACGAAGTGCGCGATCTGTTCGGGGGTGAGCTTGGGAAGCGGATCGATGTCCCCGTTGCCGATCTTGCGTGGCACGTGGATACCCATCTCGGAGAGGATCTCCGCGGATAGACCTCGACGATGGCGTCGCCGAACCGCTCGGCCTGCGTCGCGAACACGCTGGCGACGCCGGGGTCGGACGAGGTTGGTGTGATGCCGTGCCGCTGCACACCGGGGCTGCCCTCGAAACCTGTGGTGGTTCCGCGGAACAGATGCGGAGGGCACGGTGACAGGCCGAGCGGGTCGGTCCAGGTGTGCGGATTCGGGACATACGTCGACGGGTTCGGCGCCGGGACGAGGCCGAGCGGGTCCGGGGTGAGGTATCGGGCCGTCTCCGGATCGTAATGCCGGAAGTAGTTGTAGTGCAGCCCTGTCTCAGGGTCGTAGTACTGGCCGGGGAAGCGCAGTGGCGTGTACGCGGTGCTGTCAGATGCCCATGTGGTGGTACCCCACAGGGTACGGCGGCTGCGCCAGGCGATACCGCCCTGCTCGTCGACGAGTTCGCAGGGCGCGCCGACGAGGTCGGTGACAATGGCGAAGAAGCGAGAATCGATCTCGTGATGGGCTGCGTGCACCCCGTTCGGCACACCGACTGCTGCAGGCGCTTCAACCGCACCGGCCGCTTGCACCATGATGTGTAGGCTCCCCAAGGGGCGCGCCTGAGCGCCATGCTGACCATCCCCCGCCTCCTGCGCCACCACCGCCATGATGCGTTCCGTCTGGGCCACCGGCCGCAGGCCGTCGTGGTCCCAAGTGAGGGTGACCGAATGAGGCGACTCGTCCGAGACCGTGGTCTGCCTGCTGCACGGTCCGGGTCAGGAGACGGGCCAGGCACGCGCGGTCGACGGAGCCATGGGAACGCTGTGCCCACCCGATGCGTCAACCGGGCGCCGGCCTGCCGGCCACCAGCCACAGAACACGAAACGGTCCGCCGACTCCGCCGGCAGACCGTCACGAGAGTTCGAGGCTAGAACTTGCCGTAGTAGCCGGTCAGATCAGCCTCGGGGCAGGCGATCGAACCGATCAGGCACTTGGCGTTCGCGTACGCCCGGGTGTAGACGTTGGTGACCTGGCCGCCGTCGTAGATGTAGATGTGGTGGTTGGGCATCAGGCGGTGCTTGCCCGAGCGGATGGTGTAGTTCCCGCTCTTGGTCAGGTTGATGGTGAAAGCCCCGTTGATGGCCCCCTTGACGCTGCCCAGGCCCTTGCAGAAGGGATTGGTGGCGTGCAGGGACATCCGCACGTCCACGTAACTGCTGCCGGAGCCCAGCTTCTTGACCGACATGTCCTTGGAGGTGGCGGTCTTGGTGGCGACCTTCTTGCCGGTCTTCTTGACGTAGACGTTGGTGGAGTGGACGTCCTTGTTGCCCACCACCTTCTTGGTGCTCCACGTGACTGTGGCGTGCAGGGCGGTGCGGTAATTGCTCGACTTCCAGTCGAACTTGCTGCGTCCGTCGCCGCCGAACTGGAATTTGCTGCCGTAGTCACAGCCTGCTGGGGGAGCGTCGATCTTTTTCTGCGGGATGAAGGCGATCCAGGAGAGGGTGGACGTCTTGGCAACCCCTGCGGCGGCTGCGCGGGAAGCCGCCTGCTCGCGCAGAGCCGTCAGCGATCCGGAGGCCGGGACGGACACTTTCATCCCCCACAGCCGTGCCTGTGGGGCACCGTTCTCCGTCAGCACCGGTGCGACCTGGTAGTGGTAGTCGGCGCCCGGTGCCACGTTCGTGTCGCGGAAGGAGGTGACCCCTGCGTCCAGACGGGCCACCTCTTTGCCGTCGCGGGTGACCACGTAGCGGGCGTCCTTCGCATACCCCTTCCACGACAGCTCCACGAAGGATTTGCCGGCTGCAGCGGTGATCCCCTCACGGGCCGAGGAACGGTCGACGACAGCGGTCTCTCCCGAAGCCGCCCGCATGACGCCGAACCCCTGGGCTGCCAGCATCCTGCCCTCGACGCTGTTCACGCCGACGCCGGACACGTCGTTCAGTTCGCCGGAGGACAGGGCGGATATGGAGAACGACGGAGCGCCCGGGCGCGGGTCCTGGCCGGGGGCGGCGGACGCGTGGAACCCGGTCACAACAAGTGTGAGCGGGGCCAAGGACAGCGCTGCCACCCTGGCGGAACGAGAAAGCTGCATGAATCTTCCTTCGTTTGGCAGGGGATGTGTCAACGACCCTAGGAAGGAGGGGGGTTGCGGCGTAAGTGTCTCCTCGGGCACTGCCCTGGTGGGCAGGGCCCGAAAGGGCAATGGATGCCATGCCCATGACAATCAGGGGATTCGCGCGGTGCGAAATGCAGAGCGCCGAAACGGTGCGGGGTGTCCTGCGTGTACGCGGCGTCAAAGGATATCGACCGTGCCGCGGAGGCGGAGCCGAAGAGCACTCTCGGGCAGGCCGCACTGGGGGCCCGCAGGCGCGGAGTTCGTCAGGCGCTCAGGACAGCGGTGAGGAAGATCGGGTAGAGCATGCTCAGGGATCCGGTGGCGAGGCCGACGGTGCACTGGCCTCGGTTGAGCTTGCGGGCCAGCCCGAGGAGCGCGAAGGTGACGGCGAGGCTGCCGAACAGAAGCGGGATCGCGATCCCGATGAAGCCGGCGAACACTGCGGCGATCAGAGCGAGGGTACCGAGGACGATTGAGGCGGGCCCGTAGAGAGTCGCGGGGCTGTCTGCGGATCCGGTGGCCATGTCGTGCTCCTCGCTGCGGCGTGTCGGCCTCCCCGACACGCAGGTATGAGATCCGTGCACGCTCATCATGGCACCGCTGATCGTCTCGGATCCGCACCTCACAGGGAACGCCTATGAGATCAAGCTCACGCGCAGGTGCGTTGCTGTCGGCTGCCCGCACGTGCCTGTCGGCCACACCTGGCGGAAGGGGCTGCTTCGGTAGCGGCCGCTTTGCCGACGAAGCCACATATCTTCTTCCAGGATCAGGTCGACGATGCACTTCTCCGAGGAGATGGCGAGAAGCCGGGAGCCTCGGGCCGCTCGGCGCGCGGTGCCCAACGGGGCATCCGCCCGACAGGCCGCGCCCGGCCTCGGGTCAGAGGGCCGGGCGCGGCCTGCGCTCACGCGGCAGCCGCCTTCAGGGTGCCGAGCGGAAGCGCGGAGTGTCGGCACGGACAGGATGGATCGACGCAGAGTGCGCTGTGGGAGAGCACGGACAGCACTGCAACCTGCAGCCGAGTCTCCTGCCCCAGTTTCTCCGCTATGCGAGCGATATGTGCCTTCACCGTCCGCTCCGCGATGCCGAGCTCACTCGCCAGCTGCCGGTTGCCTAACCCTGTGCCCAGCAGGAGAAGGACTTCCTTCTCCCGATCCGTCAGCTCCTTGAGTCGTCCGGCCGCGCTCACCGGGGCGATTCCGGTTCGCCGGTAGGCGCAGGCCGCAGCCGCTGCATCGGACCGTTTGGACATGCTGGCCCCTTCTGATGCCGCTGTTCCCAGCAGAGCCCCGTGCCCTGGGTGCGGCGGCAATCGTGCCCCAACCTATCTCCCGCTACCGACAGGAGCACGCCAGTAACGCGGGCCCCCTCAGGCGGTGTTCTGAAAGACGATTCCGGTCGACCTGGCCGCCACTCCCAGGAATTGAACATGTTCCGGACGGGCTGCCTCTGTGCGCCCACGTCCGTGGCATCGCGCGGCTGCTGCCCACCACCGGTACCGCCGCGCCTGCCGCGCCGATTACGCCCGTCGCCGACGACGGCCTGGCCCCTATCGGTGACGGCCTGGCCCCCGCGGCTCCGCCCCCGCCGACGGCGGCCTGGCTCCCATCGGTTACCGAGACGCCGCTGCACCGCCTGGAGGCCGTCTACCGCAGACTCGTCGAACGGCTCACCACGGCCACGCATCAGCCCTCCGCCCTCCGGGCGGTCGTCGACTCCTGGTTCTACGCACTGGAGGAGGAGGTCCTCGCCGGTGGTGAGGTCGCTGCCGACGAGGAGGCGCTGGGCCAGGCCGTCGAACCCGTCGTTGCCCCCCGAGCCCCGCCACCTGGTGGCCCAGCAGCTGCTGCGCGGATACCGCGGCGGGGCTGTGCCTGCCCGACGTCAGCAGCCGGGCGGTTCGCGGCCTCAAGTTCGGAGAAGCTCTCCCGCCCCGCCTGGCCGAAGCCACCCTCGCTGCGCGCATGACGGACGAGGAGAGCGCCGGCAGGGTCCTCGCCGAACCGGCGCGCTTCATCATGCTCGGCAACAAGTAGTGCCACTGTTCCCGCTGCAACGACCCAGCCCGACACCGCACTTCACGGCCCGACGGCACTTCGGCGTCACCGCCCCCGCCCGTGCGCGCGTCGCCTACGCTGAAGGCGCTCGCGTGCTCGTGATGTCCCCGTACGGAGGAGGGTCCTGTGACGGCCGGAATACCCCAGCCCCAGATCGACACCAGCAAGCCCCACCCCGCGCGTGTCTACGACTGGCTGCTGGGCGGCAAGGACAACTATCCGGTCGACCAGCAGGTGGGGGAGACGCTGCCCGAGGAGGCACGGGGCAACGCGGCGCGGAACCGGGCCTTCATGCACAGGGCCTCCGCCTGGCTGGCCCGCAACGGGATCGGCCAGTTCCTCGACATCGGCACCGGCATCCCCACGGCGCCCAATCTGCACCACGTCGTCCAGGCCATCACGCCGAGTGCCCGGATCGTCTACGCGGACAACGACCCGATCGTCCTGCGCCACGCGGAAGCGTTGCTGATCAGCAGCCCGGAGGGTGTCACCGACTACATCCACGCGGATGTACGGCAGCCGGAGGTGATCCTCGAACGCGCCCGTGAGCTGCTGGACTTCAGCAGGCCCATCGCGCTGTCCCTGATCGCCCTGATGCACTTCCTGCCCGATGACCAGGACCCGTACGGCGTCACCCGCACCCTGGTCGAGGCCCTGCCGACGGGCAGCTTCCTGGTGCTCTCCCACGGCACGGCCGACCAGCATCCCGAGCTCCAGCAGGAGACCGAGACCGCGTACAAGAAGGGGGCGATCCCGCTGAGGATGCGTACCCGGAGCGAGGTCGAGCCCTTCTTCGAGGGCCTGGACCTGGTCGAGCCCGGGCTGGTGTTCGCCACGGAGTGGTACCAGGAGGAGCCCGCACCGGCGCGGGAACGCAGTGGCTTCTACGTGGGTGTCGCGCGAGTGCCCTGAGCCGGGGGAGTGACGTCCGGAACCGATGAGCCCGGGGCGGTGCGGCAGTCCCGCTTCTGGGCGCACCGGCGACTACAGCAGCGGCTTCGCCAAACAGATGCTGCTCTCGTACGTGCGGTAGTGACCGAACTTCTCGCACGGGGTGTATCCGCTGGACGCGTACAGCGCGATCGCTTCGGGCTGCTTGTCCCCGGTCTCCAGCACCATGCGACTACGGCCCGCCGCCCGCGCGTCGGCCTCCAGGGCGGCCAGGATGCGCCGCGCCAGCCCGTTGCCGCGGCCCTCGGGGATCACGAACATCCGCTTGATCTCGGCGTCGCCGTCGGAGTAGCCCTCGTCGTTCTGCTCCTGGGAGCGCCAGCCGCCGGTGGCGACCGGGCGGCTCTGCGCATCGTAAGCGAGGAGATACAGACCGTTCGGCGGCTCGAACATCGACGCGTCGAGCGGTGTGACATCGCCCTCGTCGCCGTACCGCGCCGCGTACTCGAGCTGCACCTGGTCGTTGAGTCTGACGGCATCGGCGTGATCGAAGGACCGAGGGCGGATAATCATGCATTCGATAGTACATGTATGCGATATCCGGGTGTCGGTATCGTGCCGGAATGCTCACTGTGACCACCGTCAATGTAAATGGGCTCCGTGCCGCCGCCAAGAAGGGCTTCGTCGAATGGCTGGCCCGGACCGAAGCCGATGTGATCTGCCTGCAGGAGGTGCGGGCCGAGCCGCAGCAGTTGCCCGGCGAGGTGCGCGAACCCGAGGGCTGGCACACCGTGCACGCACCGGCCGCCGCCAAGGGGCGGGCCGGCGTCTCCCTGTACACGCGGCGGGCGCCCGAGCGCGTGCAGATCGGATTCGACGGCTTCGGGGACGCCGGGAGCGATGAGTTCGACGCGAGCGGCCGCTACATCGAGGTCGACCTGCCCGGTGTCACGGTCGCGAGCCTGTATCTGCCCTCCGGTGAGGTCGGCACGGAGAAGCAGGAGGAGAAGGAACGGTTCATGGCCGCCTTTCTCCCGTATCTGAAGGGCCTCAAGAGGCGGGCGGCGGCCGACGGCCGTGAGGTCGTGGTGTGCGGCGACTGGAACATCGCCCACCAGGAGGCCGACCTGAAGAACTGGAAGGGCAACAAGAAGAACTCCGGCTTCCTCCCCGAGGAGCGGGAGTGGCTGACCCGGGTCTTCGACGAGGCCGAGTACGTCGACGTCGTGCGGGCGCTGCATCCGGAGGAGGAGGGGCCGTACTCGTGGTGGTCCTACCGGGGGCGGGCCTTCGACAACGACACGGGCTGGCGGATCGACTACCAGGTGGCGACGCCGGGGCTGGCCGGGCGTGCGGTGAAGGGCTGGGTCGAGCGGGCCGCGACGCACGCTGAGCGGTGGAGTGACCATGCTCCGGTGACGGTGGTTTTCGACCTGTAGGGCGGATGACGGGTGGGCTGATCGGGGCCCTGTGGCAGGTGAGGGCGCGGGGCAGCGCAGGGCAGGGCTTCGGGGCCGCCCCCGTCAGGCGGTGGGTTCGTGCGGCGGCCGGTCGTTGTTCTCGCGGCGCAGGCGCCGGTCCAGCGCCATGGAGAGTTCCGCGTCCACCACCGCGCGGGCCAGCGGCCGGAGTTGGGGCGGTTCCGTCTCGTCGCTGTGGGCTTCGAGGACGCCGACGAAGAGTTCGGCGAGCGCGTCCGCGTGCTCGCGGACCCGGCGGCCGGCCGAGAGCACCGTGGCGAGCGGCACCCCTTCCCGCACCAGCTCGGCCGACACCTCCAGGAGGCGTCGGCTGATGTGGACGATCTCGTCGCCGTCGGTGGCCAGATAGCCCAGGTCGAGGGCGGCGGCCAGATTCTCCGGGGTGACCTCGCCCTCGAAGTGGTCCGCTAGCTCTTCCGGAGTGAGGCGGACCGGGGTCTCCTCGGTCGGTTCGCCCAGGCCCAGGACCTCGGCGACATCACGGCCGCTTTCGAAGGTGCGGGCCAGATCGGCGATGCCGGTGAGGGTGTGGCCGCGCTCCAGCAGGCCCGCGATGGTGCGCAGCCGGGCCAGGTGGTGGTCGTCGTACCAGGCGATGCGCCCCTCGCGGCGGGGTGGCGAGATCAGGCCGCGCTCCCGGTAGAAGCGCACGGTCCGCACGGGGATGCCGGCCTCCCTGGCCAGCTCCTCCATCCGGTATTCACGGTGCTCGCGTCCTTCAGTCACGCCCGCACCCTATGTTGTACCGCCGGTAACTTTCCCTTGTCGCACCCCTACCCATCGGTACGGAGCTGCCCTACTCTCCCAACAATGCCAGTGATTGCTGGCGGAGTCGTGTGGCGTATCGCGAGAGGCGGCAGCATGGCCCAGCACGAGCACATACGAGTGGCGGTGATCGGATCCGGATTCGGAGGCCTCGGGGCCGCGGTCCGGCTGCGCCGCGAAGGCATCACGGACTTCGTCGTCCTCGAACGGGCCGACTCCGTCGGTGGCACCTGGCGCGACAACAGTTATCCGGGCTGCGCCTGCGACGTACCGTCCCACCTCTACTCGTTCTCGTTCGCACCCAACCCCGAGTGGCCGCGCACCTTCTCCGGGCAGGAACACATACGCGCCTACCTGGAACACGTCGCGGACACTTTCGGGCTGCGCCCGCACATCCGGCTGGGCCATGAAGTGAAGATGATGAGCTGGGACGGCGAAGAGCTGTACTGGCGGATAGAGACGACGAGCGGGGCCACGTTCACCGCCGACGTCGTCGTCTCCGCGACCGGCCCGCTCTCCGACCCGAAGACGCCGGACATCCCCGGCCTCGACGCCTTCCCCGGCAAGGTCTTCCACTCGGCCCGCTGGGACCACGACTACGACCTGGCCGGCAAGCGCGTCGCGATGATAGGCACCGGCGCCTCCGCCGTCCAGATCGTCCCCTCGATCCAGCCCGAGGTCGGCAGGCTGACGCTCTTCCAGCGCACCCCGCCCTGGGTCATGCCGCGCATGGACCGCAGGATCAGTGGCGCCGAGCGCTGGCTGCACCGCACGCTCCCGTTCACCGGCACCGCGCGTCGCGGACTGCTCTGGGGCATAAGGGAGTTGCAGGTCAGCGCCTTCACCAAGCGTCCGAACGAGCTGGGCCCGGTCGAGGCGATAGCCAAGTCCAACATGGCGCGGTCCATCAAGGACCCGGCGCTGCGGGCCAAGCTGACCCCCTCGTACCGCATCGGCTGCAAGCGCATCCTGCTCTCCAGCGCCTACTACCCGGCGCTCGCCCAGCCCAATGTGGAGGTGGTCGCCTCCGGTCTGGCCGAGGTGCGCGGCTCCACGGTCGTCGCCTCCGACGGTACCGAGGCCGAGGTCGACGCGATCATCTTCGGCACCGGCTTCCATGTGACCGACATGCCGATCGCCGAGCGGGTGGTGGGCGCGGAAGGCATCACCCTCGCCGAGTCCTGGAAGGACGGCATGCAGGCGCTGCGCGGTGCGAGCGTGGCCGGCTTCCCCAACTGGATGACGATCATCGGCCCCAACACGGGGCTCGGGAACTCCTCGATGATCCTCATGATCGAGGCTCAGCTGAACTACATGGCCGACTATCTGCGCCGGCTGAACGTGCTGGGCGGCCGCGTCGCACTCGACGCGCGGGCCTCGGCGGTCGGCGCCTGGAACCGCCGGGTCCAGGAACGGATGAAGCGCACCGTGTGGAACACCGGCGGCTGCAACAGCTGGTACCTGGACGCCAACGGGCGCAACACAACGGTCTGGCCGGGCACCACTTCCGAATTCCGCAAGGTGACGCGGTCGGTCGATCTCGCGGAGTACGAGGTCGTCCGGATGCCGAGGCAGGCCGCCGCTCCCCAGGAGTCCGTCGTCGAGGAGGTCATGGGATGAGCAGGCTGCTGCGGCGCGACGACGCCCCGCCGGTCCCCGCGCGTGAACTGACCGCGATCTCCGCCGACGGCGCCCGGATCCATGTCGAGGTGCACGGACGCGACGGCGCCCCCGCGGTGGTGCTGTCGCACGGCTGGACCTGCAGCACCCACTTCTGGGCCGCGCAGATCCGGGACCTCGCGGTGGACCGCCGGGTCGTCGTCTACGACCAACGGGGTCACGGCCGTTCGCCCGCGGGCAGGCTCGAGAGGTACACCACCAACGCCCTCGCCGACGACCTCGAAGCGGTGCTGGCCGCCGCCCTCGAACCGGGCGAGAAGGCCGTGCTCGCCGGACACTCCATGGGCGGCATGACGATGATGGCCGCCGCGCGGCGGGCCGGGCTGCGCGAGCACGCGGCCGCCGTACTGCTGTGCAGCACCGGCAGTTCGCGGCTGGTCGCCGAGTCGTTGGTGGTGCCGTTGCGGGCCGGGGCCGTCCGTACCCGGATGACCCGCGCGATTCTCGAGGCGCGGATCCCGCTCGGGCCGGTCACACCGGTGTCCAGGCGGATACTGAAGTACGGCACGATGGGAGCGGGTTCGGCCCCTGAGCGGGTCGGGATCTGCGCCGGGATCGTGCATGCGTGCCCGCGGGCGGCCAGGGTCGCCTGGGGGCATGCCCTCGCAGACCTCGATCTCGACGCGGAGGTACGGGAGTTGCGGGTGCCCACGGCGGTGATCACGGGTACGGAGGACCGGTTGACGCCGCCCGTGCACTCCCGCGCCATCGCGGCGGCGCTGCCCGACTGCCTGGGGCTGACCGTGCTGGCGGGCATGGGGCACATGACACCGGTGGAGGCGCCGGAGGCGGTCACCGCGAAGATCCGGGAACTCGTCACCGCGTACGTCCCGACGGGCGGTACGGACGGTGTGGAGAGTACGTCCGAGAAGGAGGATGTGGCATGAGCGGCGGGCGGAGTCTCGAAGGACAGGTCGTCGTCGTCACGGGCGCGGCGCGTGGCGTGGGCGAACTGCTGGCGCGCAAACTCTCGGCGCGCGGAGCAAGGCTTGCGCTGGTCGGTCTGGAGCCGGACGAGCTGAAGAAGGTTTCCGAGCGGCTGTACGGGGAGAGCGACCACTGGTTCGCGGATGTCACCGACCACGAGGCGATGGCCCGCGTCGCCCAGGAGGTCAAGGAACGGTTCGGGAAGGTCGACGTCGTCGTCGCCAACGCCGGGGTCGCGTCGGGCGGTCCGTTCGTCGACTCGGACCCGGACGCGTGGCGCCGGGTCATCGAGGTCAACCTGATCGGTGGCGCGGTGACCGGGCGGGCGTTCCTCCCGGTGCTCATGGAGAGCCGCGGCTACTTCCTCCAGATCGCCTCACTCGCAGCGATCACGCCGGCGCCGATGATGACCGCGTACTGCGCGTCCAAGGCGGGTGTGGAGGCGTTCGCGCACAGCCTGCGTGCCGAGGTCGGCTACCGCGGGGTGAAGGTCGGGGTCGGCTATCTGTCCTGGACCGACACGGACATGGTCCGGGGCGCCGACCAGGACGACGTGATACGGGAGTTGAGGCAGCGGCTGCCCTGGCCGGCGAACCGTACGTATCCGCTGGGCCCGGCCGTCGACCGGATCGTGGCCGGGGTCGAACGGCGCTCCGCGCATGTGTACGCGCAGTGGTGGCTGCGCGGGATGCAGCCCGTCCGGGGCTACCTCCCCGCGGTGATCGGCGTCGTCGGCCGGCGCGAGATGCGCAGGTTCGGGCCGCGGCTGACGGGCGTGAGCAAGGGCCTCGTGGGCGCCGGAGGCGCCGCTGACCAGGACGCGCGGGCGGTGCGCACGCAGCGTAATTGACATCCTCCCCTCCCCGAAGGGAGGGGATTCCTGACTCAGGCTGCCGCCCGGAGCGGCGCCCCGGGCGGGCTTGTACCCTCAGCATCAGCCGGGTTGAGACCAGCCCGGACCAGCATCACGTGTGCGGAGTTCTTGTCTCTCGGGGACATGGCTCCGCACGCGGTGCAGGTGTACGTTCGTTCTGACAGCGGAAGTGCTTGCTTGGCTCTCGCACCGCACTTTGCGCAGTCCATCGTGGTGTGTTTGGGGTTCACGAGACGGACATCCCGCCCGTGCTTGCGGCCCATCTCCACCAGGGCCGCCTTCGTGGCAGCGATGGCAGCATCCGCGGCCTTGCGTGCCATCGTCGACTTCGCGAGGAATTTCGGTTTGAAGTCTTCCACGGCAATCACGTCGTGGTCGCGGACGACTTTCTTCGCCCATTTGCGGGCCGTGTCCTGACGCTGACGGGCAACCTTCTTGTGGAGCTTCGCGACCTGCCGCTTCGCCGCTTTGTGCCCCCTCGATCCGGCCTGGCCGCGCTTCGGCCGGCGGCGGGCCATCAACCGCTGATAGTGCGCCAGACGCTGCTGCGCCTTCTTCCCGTGCTCGGCATGCGGAAGATCATGGTCGTCCGAAGTGGTGGTGGTGGTCTCCTTCACGCCCCAGTCGACACCGATCGCGCGGCCGGTCTCCGGCAGCGGTTCGGCCCGCGTGGGTACGACAAAGGACGCATACCAGTGGCCGAGGCTGTCGCGGTACACGCGCACACTCGAAGGGTTGGCGGGCAGGTCTCGCGACCACACCACGCTCAGCACGATCCCGCCTGCCAGGTGCAAGCGGCCGTCCTTCAGACGGAAGCCGCGCCTGGTGTAGTTCAGCGACGGGTCAGCTTCACGCTTCTTCTTCCACTTGGGCATCCCGGCACGCTGCCGCACCGGCAGCCGGTCCTTGATGTCCTTCAGCGCCTTCGCCCGGGACTTGCCGAAGTCCCGGATGATCTGCTGCTGCGGCACCGAGGAGCCCTCGGCCAGCCACGGTAATTTCTTGCGGGCCCCGGTCAGCATCTTGTCGAGCTGCGCCGGGCCGCAGGTCCGCTCCTCGCCGGTGGCCTTGCTGTGCTGGTGCACCTGCTTGGACTTGGCGACACACTCGTTCCAGATCCACCTGCACCGGTCCCATTCGGCTTCGAGCAGGCGCAGGGCGGTCGACGACACACGGAGCCGGTAGGTGTACCGGGCGCACCCGGCATCCTCGGCAGCCTTCAGTGTCGCCATAGGCCCCATGGTGGCCCATCGAGGTCGGCCTCGCCGCCATTGCTCCCGAGACGTCGGATCGCCCTGACGACGATCCGGCCGCCCCTGCCCCGCTGCACGGGAAGCCGGATCCCTCCCCGGCCTGAAGACCGGGGCATTCTCCGGTTTTCAGGTGATCGAAATGCGGTGGGTGCCGGGGCGTGTAACTCTGATCGAGGTCCTTACGGACCGTCCCCACGCACCCACTAGGAGTGAAAAGCATGGGTATCGCAGACCAGTTCAAGGACAAGGCGCAGGAGCTCGCCGACCAGGCGAAGAAGAAGGCGAACGAAGGCCGTAGCGAGGGCCGCGGCGAGGGTCGCAGCGAGGGCCGGGAGCGGACGCGGGACGCGTCCCAGCGGTCCTCGAAGACGTCGCAACAGGGCCGTAACAAGGCCCAGTCGGCGACGCGCGACGTCCGCGAGAAGCACGACCGCTGACGCGTTTCGAGACTCTGCGCGTTGTCTGAGGAAGGGCGTGTCCGGGAGTCCGGGCACGCCCTTTCCGGCGTGGGTGCGCGGCGCCGCACCGGAACCTCACTTCCGCCGCAGCGCGGACGGTCAATGCCCTCCCGGCGGTCAGCTGCACGACCGCAGGCACGGTACCTCTCTTGCGAGTTGTCGGTTCGTATGACGGGATCGGTAAGTAAGCAGGTCAGCCTATTGGTTCGACCGGGTATGAGCGCCAACAGTTTCTGCCGTGCCTCCAAGGGCTGCGGTTTGTCGCGCTGCTATCCCTGGGGGCTGACCGATTCCTTGGGAGAACGCTGATGAGAATTTTGCCTGCGGTGGTTGTCGGGGCTGCCGTACTGACGCTGGCCACAGTGACGTCTTCGGCTCAGGCCCAGGACACGACCGTCACCTTCACCGTCCAGGGCGCGAGCCTGGCCTTGAGTGCGCCGGCCAGCGCCGCATTGTCGAACACGACCTTCGGGGGTACGGCCACCGGACAGCTGGGCACGGTGACAGTCAACGACCAACGCGGTGTCGTGCCCGCACCGTGGACAGCGACGGTGACCTCCTCGGCGTTCGCCACCGGGGCCGGCGGCGCCAACCAGACCATCCCCAACAGCGATGTCGCGTACTGGTCGGGGCCTGCCGCGAGCACGAACGGCAGCGGCACCTTCACCCCCGGGCAGGCCACCGCGGCCGCCGCCGTGACCCTGTCCTCCGCTCAAACCGCCTTCGCACACACCGCGGGCGGCGGCGCCAACAGCGCCTCCTGGAACCCGACCGTGCTGGTGAACGTCCCCAGCACCGTCGCGGCCGGCCAGTACACCGGCACGATCACGCACTCCGTGGCCTGAGGCGGATCTCGGCACCATGAAGCGGGTTCTCACATTCCTGGCGGCGGCAGGGCTGCTCAGCCTTCCAGCCGCCGCCACGGCCCACCCGGCGCCAGGCGTCCCCCGGATCACCCTGGGGATCAAGCTGCTGGAAGCCCCCGTCGAACGCAAAGACGATCCGCGCGCCTCCAGCTACATCATCGACCACCTGGCGCCCGGCACGACGATCCACCGCAAACTCGAGGTCTCCAACGACAGCGGCAAACCACTGAAGCTGCAGATGTATGCCGGGAGGGCAGGCATCCACAAAGGCCGCTTCGTCTACCCATCGGACGGTGGGCGCAACGAACTCGCCCGCTGGGTCACCCTTGAACCGGCCCGCCTCACACTGCACCCTCACACCAGGGCTCGCGTCCGAGCCACCATCCGTGTCCCCCGCCGTGCTCCGGAAGGCGAGCGCTACGGCGTCATCTGGGCCCAGCACCGCTCAGCCCCCGGAAAGCACGCCAACATCGCCATGGTCCAGCGCGTCGGCACCCGCGTCTACCTGGACATCGGCCCCGGCGGCGAACAGCCCTCCGACTTCCGCATCACCAACCTCATCCCCTCCCGCGACCGTGGCGGCCTGCCCCAACTCCGCACCCAGGTACGCAACACCGGGGCGCGAGCGGTGGACATCACCGGCAAGCTCATGCTGGAGAACGGCCCGGACGGCCTGGCCGCAGGCCCCTTCACCAGCGACCAGGGCCCCACACTCGCCCCCGGCGACACCGGAGAGATCACCTTCACCCTCGGAACCAGCATCCCCAAGGGGCCGTGGACTGCGAACGTCACCCTGCGCAGCGGACTCCTGGAACACACCGCCACCGGGCACCTCTCCTTCCCCGACGCCGGGGACGGCAGGCCCGTGAGAGCCGTGATCGCCTCCGCCGGTTCCAACCGTCTTCTCTGGGCAGGCGGCGCCGTCGCCCTCGTCGCCCTCGGTCTGCTCACACTTGCCGCACGCAGAAGCAGCCGGAACCACACCGCCTCCTGACTCCACACCACGGCAGCAACGGACATCTGTGCACACCCGCATCCTGATCACCGCCGCCCTGCTCGCGGCGGTCATCCAGCCCTCCCCCGCACCCTCCACCTCCGCGCCGGCTACGGGCACACCGAGCACGGACGCAACGAGACCGGGATCCTCCCTCACCGCTGCCGCGAAGCCCCAGGGCAGGGTCCGGCCTTCACCCCGGTCGCAGCCGCACTCCACGCGTGCCCTGACACAATCCAGCCTGACGATCACCGTGCCGACGATCGCCAACCTGGGCGCCGCCTCGGCCGGCAGTAGCCACAGCTCCCAACTGGGCACCGTCACCGTCACGGGAAGCGATATCTCCGACTGGAACGTCACCGTGACCGCCACCGCACTGACCACGGTAGGCGGCACCATTTCGGCCAGCGGCATCGCCTACTGGTCCGGACCCGTCACCGGCACCGGCTCAGGAAACTGCCACCCCGGCCAGGTCGCCGCAAGCAATCAAGTCACACTCAACGCGCCCCGTACGGCCTTCTCCCACACGGGAGCTGCCAACGAGAGCTGCAGCTGGAACCCGACCCTGGTCATCACCGTGCCCACCACCGCACCCGCCGGCCAGTACACCGGCACCATCACCCATTCCGTCGCCTGACCAAGCGCAGCCGCCCCCGAACCAAGCGCTGCGTCTTCCTTGACGTGATGCTGACGGCCGTCCCTTTGCCTCTTCTTGCGTATCTGTGCAAGTATGGTGGTCGTAGTCAGCCCGCCGGCGCATGCTGCGTGTGCGCCGTTCGAGACGGGCTGATCCTGCTTGACCTGCGCGGCAGCGGCCGCGCTCGAACGCGAGAGGGGGCGGTCATGGACACTTCTGATCCGGGTCATAGTCCGACCCCGCTTCCGGTCGCTCCGGTCCGCGCCTGACGGCACGCCCCCGACTGCCCGCTTGACGGGCGGGTGTGTCCTTCTCGCCCGAGCCCTTTGTGCGGCTGCGCATCACTCCTGGCATTTGCTGTGCATCACTCCTGGCATTTTCCGAAGCGGCACCTGCCGTGCCCTGGCCGCTGCATGCCCGCATGCGGCTCCGGGGTGCCCGCCGGGCCGCCCCACCACCACAAGGGGGTCCTCCCCATGGTCATGCTGACCAAGCCCGCGACATCTACGCCGAAGACGAAGCGGCCGAACCTTGAGCGTCAGGCCCTGATGTTCACCATCGGCCTGTACCTGTTCATCTGCATCGGCCTGCTGGTCGTCCACTACGCGGCCCCCGAGCCGCCGCCCAGCAACTCGGAGTCCTCCTCCACCTCCCCGTTCAACCCGTAGACCACCGCGACCGCCGAGAACGACTCGCCGCACACCCCGAGGAGGAACACCCATGACCTACGAGATGGTCGCGGCCACCTACGACGTCACCAGCCTGCGCAAGCACTGGGTGCAGGTCGCCGCCGACGACCGCGACGCCATCGCCAAGGCACAGAAGGTCACCGGCATCGACTTCGAGACCGCTGCCGGCCGCGTGTGGGAGAGCGACAACTTCGTCTACCTGCCGGTCGTTGTCAACATACGCAGTGGTGACGCGGTCCGCCGCGAACGTCTGGTCTTCGCGCTCGGTGACGACGTCCTCGTCACTCTCCAGCCCCAGGTCCCCTTCGCACCGTTCGACAAGGCCCTGGCCCGGCTGCGACGCCTTCCGCACCTGGCTGAGAGCGCACACGGCGTGATGTACGCGCTGCTGTACGCCCTCAACGAGGCGCAGGAGCGCGTGATCGACCATGCCTCGGACGTGCTGGAGGACATGAGCGACGAGATCGTGCTCGCCACCCAGGGCTACGACGAGCGCGGCACCGACATCGGGGTCACCGACATGCAGGACACCATCCAGCGGATGAACGCGGCCGAGGAGATCGTCTCCCGCTCCCAGGAGTCCCAGCTGATGCTGGCCCGCGCCGCCCGCCACCTGCGGGCCGAAGCCGACACCCGCAACCCCGCGCTCGCCTCCCTGATCGACGTCCTGGTCGCCGACATCAACGGCGTGAAGGACCACGCCAGTTACGAGCACGACAAGGTCCGCTACCTCCAGCAGTCGATCATGACGTCACTGGATGTGAAGCAGAACCAGATCGTCAAGGTGTTCACCATCATCACGGCGGTGTTCCTGCCGCCGACGCTGATCGCGACCTTCTACGGCATGAACTTCACCAACATGCCCGAACTGTCCTGGGAGCACGGCTTCCTGGCCACCACCGCGCTGACCTTCATCGCCGCGCTGATCCCACTGTGGTACATCCGCCGCCGCGGCTGGCTGCGCTGACCGCCACCGGCGCGACCACTCACGCACGGAGGGAACGCCCATGCCCCGGGAGAACGCCGTGATCAGCGCCTTGGACCACGTCCGGCTCGCTGCCCCGGGCCAGAGCGGCGACGGTGGTCGGTCGTGCCGATGTCGAGCGCGTGCCGGGCGAACCGCAGGGCGTACGGCAGCGCGGCCCGGGTGACCGGGCCGGCGCCGACGGCGACGGCGGCGGCCGAGACCACGGGCTCCGCGCACACGACGGCGCGCAGCAGGGCGGCGGGAGCGGCGTACAGCTGGGCGGGCAGGCCGGGAAGTACGAGGGTCAGGGTCCGGTCGCCGGTGTCGGGACGCGGCCAGGTGAGTTCGATGCGCATGAGACGGCCTTCGCGGAAGTGGGGCTCGACGCCCGCGGCCCGGACGGCGTTGTTCTCGCGTACAGCGGGACGGCCCGGTCCGCGGAGGAGCGCGGGACGGGCCGGCCGGCGTGCGCAGGGGCCGCGGTCAGGCCGGAAGGGCGGTGAGGGGGATGACGGTGGTGAGGGTCGGCTTTCTGGAACAAGGGTCGGGACTGGACCGGGCGCTCATGCCGTCACCTCCTCATGGCCGGGACATGCGCGAGTGTTCGGTCTGTGATCCGCGGTGGCTCGGCCCCGCCGGGGCGGAGCCGGAAACCGGACTGCCGGTCGGGCGTCCCCTCGGGCTCAGAGCCTGTCGGGCGTCCTTTCGGACTCGTCCGGTGGAGTGAGGCGGGCGGCGCGGCGGCCGCATCGCCGACTCCATCATCCGGCGGCATGCGGATATCTCCAGAGTTGCCGAAGTTGTCGGATCTGGTCAAGGTTGTCGGGAAGGTGAGCTATATCACGCCTCGATGTATGCCTTACCCGTCCTACCGAGGGAGAGCGACCATGGCTGGCAGTTCCCAAGCGCACGGCACATCCCATGCACACGGCGCAGGGGACACGAAGATGCGGCATCCCGTCCAGGAGACGCTGACGCACCCCGTGCAGATGGTGACGACGGCAGTGGAGAAGGTTCCCGGCGCCGACCGGGCCAAGGTGTTCGTCGACGGTGTGCTGGACTCCGTCGGGATCGTCTCGCCCCGCGCACGGCGCGTCGCGGCGTACACCGGTGCCGGGCTGCTCGGTGTGGCCGGCGTGGTCGAGTGGCCGGTGGTCGCGGCGGGCGCCGCCGCCGTGTGGCTCACACAGCAGCGTCCCAAGGACGCCGAGGCGGCCCGGACGGCAGGCGAGGCCCGTGCCGAGGGGATGCAGAGGAAGCACGCCGCCAGGTCGGCCAAGGCGTCGACCGCCACCGGCAAGGCGAAGTCCCGTTCCGGCAAGGCCGGTGCGGGTACGGCGAAGAGCCGCGCGCCGAAGCCGGCGAGCACCACGGGCACGGCCAAGGCCAAGGCTCGCCCGTCCGGGCGGACCACCAAGAGCGCCTCGGCGGGCACCTCGCGCACCAAGGCGGGTGGGCGGAAGAAGAGCTGACGTCGGTCCTCCGCCCGCTCCGACGACCGTTCGTTCCGCCCCAGCCCGTGCGGCAGGCCCGCGAAGGTGAGACATGCTGCTCCGCTTGCTGACCGGGCTGCCCGCCGCGGTCCTTCAGAACGCCCTGGCATCCCCCGTCGAGGCCACGCGCCGGATCGCCCCGCCGGCCACCGGCACAGCACGGATGGCCGCCGAACTCGTGAGCGCCGGTGCACGTGGCGTCGTGAGCGGCGCGGCGGCGGTGTCGGCGACCACACTGCGGGTCGGCAGGGTCGCCCGCAACGCCATGACCCCTCAGACCGGTCACTGGCGCGCCGGGTCCCGCATGCACCTCGCGCTGCGGCAGCATCCGGAGGTGCGGAAACCGGCCCTGGAGCAGTTCGAGGCCGCCTGCGAGAAGGCGGCCGTCGAGCTGGCCGAACACCCCGATGTGCTGGTCGCCTACTGGGACAGCGGCCTGGAACGGCTGGTCGTGCAGACCACCGAGGCCGCGGTCGGCGAGGAACTGGTGGACCGGGTGTCCGAGATCGCCGCCCGGCACGGGCTGGTGCGCGTCGACGACCAGGTGCTGGAGCACACGCACCCCGGGGCGGCCGGGGGTGTGCGCGTCAATGCCGTCGCCGTGGCCTGCGACGCGGTCGGCATCGCCACGGCCCTCGTGGCGAGGACGACCCTTCTGAGGACCGTGCCGGAGATCGTCGTGGCCGCGGCCGTCGTGATGCGCGAGGACTCCCGGGTACGGAGGGTGCTGAACCAGGCGCTGGGCGCGGACCTGGCCGACCTGGTGCTCGCCGCGGCCCATGCGGCCGCCTGCGGGATCGGGCAGTCGCCGAGCCCCCTGCTGCTCGACGCGGTCTTGCGGATCGCCCAGGTGGCGGAGTCCGTCGCCCAGCTCGCGGCGTTCGACGCCCTGCACGACACGCTGTGCGCCCCGGGCAGGCCGACGGTGGGCGGAAACGACACCGTACGTCCGCCGTTGCGTTCGTGCCCCGGCGAGGAGTACGCCGACGCCGCGATCAACGGAATGCTGGGCGGCGCCGTCACCGCGCTCGTGTTCACCCGCAGCGTCGACGGGGCGGCGGAGACCGCACTCGCCGGTTCGCCCAAGGCCGCCCGCTACGGCCCGGCGGCCTTCACCGCGGCGCTCGGCAGTGTCCTGGCACGCGAGGACGTGCTGGTCCGCAACCCGGAGCGGCTGCGCCGGCTGGAGATCGTGGACACCGTCGTCCTGCATCCCGGAGCGCTGCGCAGTACCCGGCGTACCGTGCTGGAGGCACATCCCAGCAGGACCGGGTGGAACCACCGCAGGCTGTGGCGGGAGGCCACCGCGGCCCTGAGCACGCCCGGGGACGGGGCGGCGGCGTCCCGGGCAGGGAAGCCGGGAGTCCACCTGCGGCCGGTGCCCGACGAGGCCATGGCGGACGCGGAAGCGCCGGACACGGGCCTGATGATCGCGTCGGTGCGCGGCAGGGACGTCGGTACCGTCCTGGTCGGCCGGGAGCTCGACCCGATGGCCGAGGCCGTGCTGGACGCGGCGCGCCGGGCCGGTCTGCACGTCGTCGTACCCGACGACCACTCGCTGGGTGAGTTCCGGACCCTGGCCGACCAACTCATCCCTCCCGGGCTTCCGTTGGCCGAGGTCGTGGCCGGTCTGCGGAACGGCGGGCGGACGGTCCTGACGGTGGCGCGCGTGCCGGCCGACCGGACGGCGGCGGGAGGCGCATCGGCCGACCGGACGGCAGCGGAAGGGGCGCTGACCGACGCCGCCCGCGACGTGCTCGAAGGGCTGCTCGGCAGCGACATCGCCGTGGCCGTCGCCGACGCGCGCGGCGCCGTCGTCTGGGGCGCTGACGTGCTGCCCCTGCGCGGTCTGGAGGGCGCGTGGCGGTTGCTGTCCGCCGTGCCCGCGGCACGGGCGGCCGGTCGGCGGGCCAAGTTCCTCGCCGAGGCGGGTGCCGCGCTCTCCGAACTCCTGGTGCTCACCCGCGGGGCCCGGACCCAGCCGGTCCCCTTCCCCCTCGAACTGCGGATCAGCCCGGTCAGCATCGCCACCTCCGTGTCTCTGGTGTCCGGCTGGTTCGGCGGGCTGGGGGCCGCCTCCGCCGCGCCCCCGCACCCCAGGCCGCGGGTGCCGTGGCACGCACTGCATCCGGAGGAGGTGATGGCCCGGCTGGCGAGGGTGCCGCGGGCCGCGCCCACCGCGTGGGAGGTGGTGCGGGGCCGGACCGGCCACACCCTGAACACTGCAGCCGCTCACCCGGTCCTCGCGCCGGTCCGGGTCGGCGCGCGTCTGGCGGGCGCCACCTGGGCCGAACTCGATGACCCGTTCACCCCCGTCCTGCTGATCGGTGCCACCGCGTCCGCGCTGCTGGGGTCCGCGGTGGACGCGTTTCTCGTGGTCGGGGCCGTCGCGGGGAACGCCCTGGTCGGCGGGGTACAGCGGTTGCGCGCGGAGCGGGCGCTGTCCGAACTCGCCACGGGACAGCGGCGCACGGCCCGGCTCCTGCCCGATGTGTCGGCGGACGAGCCGTCCGTCGTCGAGGCCGGACGACTGACGCCCGGCGCGGTGATCGAGCTGCGTACCAACGATGTGGTGCCGGCCGACGCGCGTCTGCTGGAGGTCAGCGGCTTCGAGGTCGACGAGTCCTCGTTGACCGGCGAGTCGCTGCCCGCCCGCAAGCAGGTGGCGCCGGTATCGGAGGTGTCCGTCGCGGACCGCAGTTCCATGGCGTTCGAGGGCACCACGGTGGTGGCCGGGCGCGCCCGTGCCGTGGTGGTGGGCACCGGCGACCAGACCGAGGCCGGCCGTGCGGCGTCCCTCGCCGCCCGGGTCCCCCCGTCGGCGGGGGTCCAGGCGCGGCTGCACCAGCTGACCCGCCGGGCCCTGCCCCTCACCCTCGCGGGCGGCGCCGTGGTAGCGGGTCTGTCCCTGCTGCGCGGCCGCCCGGTGCGCACCGCCCTCCAGGGCGGGCTGGCGGTCGCGGTGGCCGCCGTTCCCGAAGGCATGCCCCTGGTCGCGACGGTGGCGCAGATGGCCGCGGCCCGGCGGCTCAGCAGGCTGGGCGTCCTGGTCCGCACGCCGCGCAGCCTGGAGGCCCTGGGACGCGTGGACACCATGTGCTTCGACAAGACCGGGACCCTCACCGAGAACCGGTTGCGGGTCGTCCGCCTGGTCACCGCCGCCGGCGCCGAGCACCCGGCGTCCGGCCCCGAATCCGGCCCCGAAGCGGAACAGATCCTTCGCATCGCCGCCCGGGCCTGCCCCCGCGTGGCCGAGCAGCCGGGCGTCCACGCCCACGCCACCGACGAGGCCGTTCTGGCGGCCGCCCCGCGCGAGAGAGGGTGGACCGTCGTGCGGGCCCAGCCCTTCGAGGCGAGCCGGGGCTACGCGGCCGCCGTCGGGAGGGACGCGGACGGCGGGGACACCCTGGTCGTCAAGGGAGCGCCCGAGGTCATGCTGCCGAGCTGCCTGGACGCGGATCCGGCAACCGTCGACAAGGCGCGCGCCCTTGCCGCCCAGGGCCTGCGGCTGCTGGCCGTAGCCAGGCGCCGTCTTGTGGCGGAGGAGGCGGCCGAGACACTGGACAAGCCGCTCGAATCGCTGGAACTCGTCGGGTTCGTGGCGCTCGCCGACCGTCCTCGCGCCAGTTCGGCCCCGCTCGTGGCCGGTCTCGGCGAGGTCGGCGTACGACCCGTCATGCTCACCGGCGACCACCCCGAGACCGCCCGTTCCGTGGCGCTGACCCTGGGTTGGCCCTCGGACGTCACGGTCGTCACCGGCGACGAACTGGCCGCGCTCGACCGGGCGGGGCGGGCGCGGCTGCTCCGGGACTGCGGCGTCGTGGCTCGCGTCGCACCCGAGCAGAAGCTGCAGGTGGTCGAGGCGCTCCGGGAGGCGGGGCGCGTCGTGGGCATGGTCGGGGACGGCGCCAACGACGCCGCCGCCATCCGTGCCGCCGATGTCGGGGTCGGCATCGCGGCGCGCGGGTCGGCCGCGGCACGCAACGCCGCGGACCTCGTGATCACCAACGACGAGCTGTCGGTGCTCATCGACGCCATCGGCGAGGGCCGTGCCCTGTGGCGCAGCGTGGCCGACGCGATCAGCATCCTGCTCGGCGGGAACGCCGGTGAGGTCGGCTTCTCCGTGCTGGGCACCCTGCTGTCCGGTACGTCGCCGCTGTCGACGCGTCAGCTGCTGCTGGTCAACCTGCTCACCGACATGTTCCCGGCGATGGCGGTCGCGGTCACCCCGCTCGACCCGGAGCCCGCCGGCGAGCCCGCCGCCGCCGTCGGAGCACCGGTGGGTCTCGCCGTCCTCGGGCCGCCGCTGACCCGTCAGATCCGCGACCGCGGCCTGGTCACCGGGGTCGGCGCGACCGTCGCGTGGCTGCTCGGTGTGCTCACCCCCGGCTCGGTCCGGCGCACCAGCACGATGGCCCTGTGCGGTGTGGTCGGAGCCCAGCTCACCCAGACCGTCGTCGGACGCCGCCACAGCCCGCTGGTGCTGGTCACCGTCCTCGGCACCGCCGTCGTGCTCGTCGCCCTCGTCCAGACGCCGGGCGTCAGCCACTTCTTCGGGTGCACGCCGCTGGGACCGGTGGCATGGACCGGCGTGGCCGTCGCCGTCGGTACCGCCGCCCTCGGGCCCCGCGTACTGCCACACGCCGACCGGCTGTTGTCCGACCTCGCCGCGCGGGTGCGTCCCGTGGTGCGGTTCGTCCACTGAGGGCCGTCCTCTGAGAGCCGTCCGCCGAGGGGGAGAGGGCTACACGTGGAACGGGACGGTGGTGATGACGATCTTCGGCAGCGGGCGCCATGGGTGCCTCTGGCGGCCGCACCCCGGGTTCCGCCCGGCTGAACCGGCGGTGTTCCATGAGGGCTGCGGCTGCGCCCGCGAATGGACAGGAGCGCAGGGGAGTGCAGGAGGGTGTCCGGTGGGCAAACGTCTGGCCGATGTGGAGATCTCACGCATCCGGTGGGAGGAATTCGGTACTTTCGGCGACCGGTCCGGCAAGGTTCCGGACGCACTGCGTCGCCTGTTCGGGGCCGCTGACGAGGACGAGGCCACGGAGGCCTACTGGGGACTGGAGAACGTCGTGGTCGTTCAGGGGCAGCTGCGCGATGCCGCACTGCCGGTGGTCCCGGTCCTTCTGGCGGGTCTGCTCGATGAACTGTCGGCGGATGCCCGGGATTTCGTCCTGGAGCTTCTGTGGCAGATCGTGCTGGGTGAGTCCGACGAGGACGAGGTCGCCGTGGGACGTGCCGACCTGGGTGACCGTTGCAGGGAGGCCGCGCGCACCGGTCTGTGGCTCGTCTACCGCGAACTGGGCACCCGCCGCCGGGAGACAGCGGAGGCCATCCTGGAACGCATCGAGGACGACAAGCCGAGACTCGCGGCCTACCTGGCCGGACTGCGGGGCAAATAGCGCGCGAGCCCTTCGGCTCAGAGGCCGTACGGCGGGCCCTGCGGGGTGCGCGCCCCAACGTGCTCCAACACGCCCTGGAAGCCCGGCGCCCTGTACATCGTCGATGACATGATTCCGCAGGTCACGTGGCCCGAGGACCACCAGCCGAGGGTAGACGGGTTCCTCGAACAACTGCCCGACGTGCCCAACTGGCGTGCCACGCCGATGAAATGGGCCTCCGGCCTGGTGGTGGCCGTGCACATCTGAGGGTTTATCGTGCCCCCATGTCGGTTGATCTGATTCGCATCGTCTCCCGCGACTCGCCGATGGCTCTCGCCCAGGTGGAGCGTGTGCGCGCTGAACTGGCGGCGCTCCGCCCTGACATCGAGACCACCGTGCTTCCGGTGAAGACGACCGGCGACAAGTGGATGGGTGACCTCTCCCAGGTCGAGGGCAAGGGCGCCTTCACCAAGGAGGTCGACGCCGCTCTCCTCGCCGGTGAGGCCGATCTCGCCGTCCACTGCGTCAAGGACATCCCCGCCGACCGGCCCCTCCCGGCCGGCACGACGTTCGCCGCCTTCCTCAAGCGCGACGACATCCGCGACGCCCTCATCCACCCCGGCGGCCGCACCCTCGACCAGCTCCCGGCCGGCACCCGGATCGGCACCTCCTCGGTACGCCGGATCGCGCAGCTCTCCGCCTCCTACCCGCACCTGGAGTGCGTACCGATGCGCGGCAACGCCAACCGCCGTATGGAGAAGCTGGCCGCTGGCGAAGCCGATGCCCTGCTCCTGGCCGTCGCCGGGCTGGAGCGGATCGGCCGCGCGGACGTCATCACGGAGATCCTTTCGACCGAGACGATGATGCCGCCCATCGGCGCGGGAGTCCTCGCGCTCCAGTGCCGCGAGGGTGACACGGAGCTGATCGACACGGTCAGTGTGCTCGGCGACCGCGACGCCTACCGCGAGACGCAGGCGGAGCGGATGCTCCTCCACGTCCTTCAGGGTCACTGCAACAGCCCGATCGCCGGGTTCGCGCGGGTCGAGCGCAGCGGAGAACTGTCCTTGAGAGCTTGTGTCTTCTCGACGGACGGCAAGACCGTGCTCAACGCCCACGAGTGGGCAGGCCGTCTCGACCCGGCCACGCTCGGCACGTCCGTCGCCGTCGCCCTTCTCCGGCAGGGCGCACGCGACGTGATCGACAGCATCGCGCACTGACTCATCCGGTGCCATGCCCCGGCCGGTTCGGGACGGTGTACCCGTAGGGCCGGGATGGTGGTTTCAAGGAGGCTGTTTTCAGGCTGCCTTGACGGACTCGATGAACGGTGTCCAGGCGGACGCGGGGAGTACGAGGACCGGGCCGTCGGGGCGCTTGGAGTCGCGGACGGGGATGATGTCGGAGTGGCCGACCGCGGCTTCGAGGCAGTTGCCGCCGCTGCCGTTGCTGTAGCTGCTCTTGCGCCAGCGGGCGAACTCCTCGGCGACTTCAAGGCAGTTGCCGCCGGAGGAATTGCTGTGGCTGCTCCTACGCCAAGTAGCGGCGCTCAAGTCGATTCGGCTGCGAACCATTTCGGTATTCCTCTGCCGCTTCCTCGATCAGGGCGAGAGACGCCTCCGGCGGCAAGGCGGCGGCCCTCAGGAGATCGTACGACCTCTGATACTGCTTCACGAGGCCTGGATCGTCGACGGTAATTCCGTGGTGCTGACCTTCCGTGTAGGCCAATGGCGGAGCGTCCGCGAAGTCCAGGATCAGGGCGTTGCCCAGCATTAGGGCGTGTGCTCCCGTGTTCCACGGAAGGATCTGTGTAAAAATCCGGCCGCGTTTGATGAGGGCAGCGACGTGGTCGAGTTGTTCGGCCATTTGCTGCGGCGGCAGGATCGGTAGACGTAGCAGGGACTCGTTCAGGACGGTCCAGTACTGCGGGGTGCGGTGGCTCCTCGCGAAGAGTTGTGCTCGCTCCAGCCGTGCGCTGACCTTCACATCAGTCTCTTCCGGAAGCTCAGGCAGTCGCTCGGCGCAGATTACGGCCCGTGCGTATGCCTCGGTCTGGAGCAGACCGGGAAAGACCGTCGGAGACCACTCGTCGATAGTTTCGGCGCGCTTCTCTGCGTCCAGCACGCGTTCGAAGTACTCAGCGTGCCCCTTGCGCCTCGCCTTCCGCACGTCCTCGCAACGGCGCTCGAAGAAGCCGTCCGTCGCCAGCACCCGGTTTACATGCTGTGCCAGGTCCACGGGCATCCGGCGATGGCCGTGCTCGATCTCGCTCAGGTACGTGATGCCGTAGAAGCTGCCGTCCACCAGCTTCTCCAAGGTCAGGCCCGCCTCCTCCCGTTTGAAGCGGAGTTCCTTGCCGTAGAACTGCGGGACGCCTGCCGAGCCGTCGATCTCCTTGCGCGTAGCCACTCTTGACCACCTTTCGCGCTGTGCGTTGTGGAGCGGGAAACCCTTTCAAGGTAGAGCCCCGTGCGGCAGCGTGTGAGTGGTTCGTCACAGTACGCAACGAAAGGTGGAACCCCCTCATGGACGACGCGCATGTCGCAACCAAGCACGACACGGCTACGCACGACACACCCGCGCAAGAGGTCGACGCGGCCATTGACGCGCTCGGCGCCGCGCTCACGGCCCACGGCGTCACCCTGCCGTCGCTCGGCGTCGATCCGCTGACCCTCGCCGGCTGGACGACCCGGCCGCCGTTGGTCGCGCTCGGCAACTGCACTGCGGAGACTGCGCGTCGGCTGGCCGAGGTGCTGCGTACGGCGGCCGGTGGATGACCCCGCTGCCGCTCAGGATGGATCTGCTCGCCGTGCCGAAGGCCGTACCGGAGGTGCGGTACATGGTGCGGGGGTGGTGCGGTGGTGTGGATGCGCCCGATCTGTTGCTCTGCATCAGTGAGTTGCTGACCAATGTGATCGTGCATCTCGGCGAGGGGACGCCGGTCACCCTCCGGGTCGCCGGTACGTGCTCCGGCCGCGTCCGCGTCGAGTTGAGCGATCCCGGGCCCAGTCTCTGGCCGGTTCTGCGAACCGCTGGGGTCCGTGACGAGTCGGGGCGGGGGCTGGCGCTCGTGGACGCGCTGGCACTGCGGTGGGGCGTGGAGCAGGGGCCGTCCGGGAAGACGGTCTGGTGCGAGCTGCGTGTGCCCGCCGGGTGGGACCCACCGGTGTGCGAGCCGACCGGTCCTGGCAGGGCCGGCGTCGGTCTCGGCGGAGCCGGAGCCGGAGCCGACCCGACGTGCTGAGCGGCGTGCCGCTCCGGTGTCTCTTCATTTCGGGAGTGGCTCGCTGCCCCTTTCCGGTACAGAGAGCGGCGTCAAATCAGGGTGCCGACCTGCCAACTCCGTTGTACCTGCAAGAGATCACCCCTGACTGCTTCGGGATCGCGATCGACCTGAGAGCCTGCCCCGACCAGGAGCACCTGGTCGCACCAGTGGTGAAGTCACTGGCCGAGGCCATGGGCAGCGTGTTCACGAACCGGGCTGACGACTCGCGGCACCGGCCTCAGAAACGGGCTGCATTCAGACGGGTTGACCGGATTGGGCAAACTGAACGTGTCGAGCGTGGTACGTTCTGTGACCTCGAAAATAAGATGACCCCGGCAGCGCGCCAACGCTCCGGGGCCCGGCACAAGGAGAGAGAACTCCTCATGCAGATTCATCGTAGCCGCCATACGCGCGGTTTCACGGTCCTCCCCAACGCGTTGTTACAGGACCGGCGGTTGTCGTACACCGCCCGTGGCCTGTTGGCCGATCTTCTTTCCCGTCCTGATGGTTGGTCCGAGGACGGTCGGCGGATGGCCGACGCGAGTCCGCAGGGTCGGTTGGCGGTGGCGAAGGCGCTGCGGGAACTGACGGCCTTCGGGTACTACCGGGTCCTCAAGGTCCGTCGTGATGACGGGACTTTCGTCAGCGAGGCCCATGTCTACGACACTCCGCAGTCCGTCTCGGGTTCGGGTATCGACCGCCAGATCGCACCGGGTATCAGGCGTCCGGGTTCCGGTGTGCCGACCGCTGGTGACCGGGGCACCAACCCTGTAAAGAACCTTGGGAAAACACCCACCCTCCCCGGCCCGAGGCAACGGCTGACCGCGGCCGGGGTTCGCGACGGGGGTGCCATCACGGGTACGGGCGAGCCGCCGGAGGCGCCCGTGGTCAGCGACGTGCGTACGGCTGGGGACGTACGCACGGCCACGGAGGTCTTCGGGGCCGGGGCCGGGACCGATCGAAGCCGCGTCGATGAGACGACCGCCGAGGCGCATGGGGTGGCGGTTGCCACGCTGTTCCGGGTGATCCGTCCGGAACCGCGACTGCGGCTCGGTGCGGTCGAGGCGCTTGCCCTCGCGCCGCTGGTCTCCGCCTGGCTGGAGCGCGGCTACGACCAACGAGACCTCGCCGGGGCCCTGTTGGGCGGGCTGCCCGCCCGTATCCACTCCGCCTCGGCGATCCTGCGCAACCGCCTGACACGGAAGTTGCCGCCGTCCCCAGCGGCTATGAGCCCCGAGTGTTCGTCGCCGGAACGGCCTGGTTCAGGCGTGCCGCGCTGGGCCGAGTGCGAGGAGTGCGGTCACCCCGTTTCGCGCGCGGGCCTGTGCCCTGACTGCGCGGTCCCGGCCGACGGCTCCGGCGCCGACTCCGGCGCCAGTACCGGGCCCGATAGCGTAAGTGCTCGCCGCGCGGAAACGACCGCCAGGGGCCGCGCCCTGGTGCGCGCTGCCATGTGTGAGGGGACGGTGGCGTCAGGGTTGGGTGACGGCTTGTGGGGTGTGGTGCCGAATGGCTCAACTCGGAGTGATCACGCAGCTTCTGCCGCTGGCAACCAAGCTGACGAAATTTGCCAATGATTGGCAGAAATTTACGCATCCATTGATCAACTCTGCTCATGTCTATACCTTCTCCGTGTCCGTTGAAGCCAACGCAACGGAAGAAAGTTGAGATCTGAATATTCGGCTGCTCTGCGTGTGCCCGGTCGTCGCATAGGTACCGTTGTGATCGGCGCTGCGACTGCGCTTGGTTTTCTCGCCGCGCCTGCCCAGGCGGCGAGTTGGTCCAGCTCGTTGTCGAACGCTGGTCCGGGCTTTGAGTCCCGCCGCTGGGCGGACTCCGGCGGTGCAACCAACATCAAGTTCACCGGCTGCTCGGATGACGGCAGCGACAGCGTGGTCAACGTCACCCTCCGCAAGGACACTCTCGGGCCGGATCCGAGCTACGCGACGGCCAACTTCACCAACTGCTTTGTCAGCAGCACGTCTACCTCGTCGGGTGACTGGTCCGACCACGGTTCGGGCGACTACTACTTCGCGGTCAACTACGGTGCTTCCAACCTCCACGTATGGGTCAAGTCGCTGACCGTAACCTACTGAGCACTTCATCCTTCCTGGGCAGCCTCGAACTGTGGGGCTCCCCAGGAAGGCTTTCCCTTGTTCCGCCCACGAGGTAGCCCCCATGCCCCTGCATTACCAGTCATGTACTTTTCGCTACGGCCGTAGATCCCGTCCTGTGCTTGACCGGCTCGATCTGGCGTTCTCACCTGGGCATACCGTCCTTCTGGGTCCCAACGGGGCAGGCAAGAGCACCCTGCTCACACTCGGCGCCAGTGCCTTGAGTCCACAAGCGGGACGCGTTCAGTACGGGAGACTCGATCCGGCCATTCGCAAGCACGCGCGGGCCTATCGGGGCAAGGTGTCCTGGCTGCCGCAGCGTCCTGGGTTCCTCCCCGGGCTGACGTGTAGAGAACATGTGGCCTATGTGGGCTGGCTCAAAGGTATGCGGGAGCGCGACGCCTGGCGTGCTGCACCGGAGGCGATCGAGCGCGTCGGTCTGACGGAGAAGATCGACAACAAGGTCAAGACTCTGTCCGGTGGCCAGCAGCAGAGGGTCGCCATCGCGCAGGCGCTCGTCCATGATGCCGAGCTGTTGCTTCTCGACGAGCCGACCGTCGGGCTCGACCCGCACCAGCGGCGTCGTTTCCTCGACCTGCTGATCTCTCTGCGGGGCAGTGTCGATGTGATCGTCTCCACCCACGACATCGGCGACCTCGACGAGGCCTTCGACGAGGTCGTGGTCCTTGAATCGGGAAAACCGAGGTTCAGGGGCACGGTTGTGGAGTTCGCCGGTCACGCCGAGCCGGGGTGCGTGCCGGGCCGACGTCTGGAGAGCGCCTACGCGTCGCTCTTGGAGGCGGCGGAGTGATTACCTGGGCGAATCTCCGCGCCTCGGCCGCGCCCTGGCTGGTACTCCCCATCTTGTTGTACGCAGCCCTGTACATCGACGACGCCACCTTCACCGAGCCATCGGGGTACGGGGTGCAGACCGGCGAACTGGCGGCGTACGCCGTCGTGGTCATCGCCCCGGCCGTAGCCGCGGCCGCCGCCTGGGAAGCGGGGCGCCACCGCATGCTCGGTGCCCTGTGCGCCACCGCTCGACGCGGCGCGGTGCGGCAGTTGCTGTGGGCTGTCGTTCCGGTCCTGGTTCTGCTGCTCGTTCTTGTTACCGGGGCACTCGTCGTGGCCTATCGGGCCGTGGGTGTGCTGCCCGCAGGGGCCGGTTGGTTCGCCGTGGCCCATCTGATCGTGCTCTCCCTCGGCTGGCTGGTCATCGGCTGGTGCCTCGGGCTCGTCATGCCCAGGAGCGTTGCGGCACCCGCTGCTGGGATCGGCTGCTGGGCGTGGCTGTCCATGCCGCACGCGACGGCCAACGCCTGGGTCCGTCATCTGGGTGGCTTCATCGACGGGCTGTCGACCGTCACCGATGTGCGCACCCCCGCCGTGTACCTGGTCCCCTGGGGTGTCGTCTCCGCAATGGCCGTCGCATTCTGGTTCCTCGCCAGGATGCGCCGACGTGCCTGGGCGGTGGTGGTCGCCTGCACCGTGGCAGCAGCCACACTGGTTGCCGGGCGCGCCGCGGTGAGCGACTGGGGCTACCGGCACCCGACCAGCCCCCGCGATGTCGCCATGTTCTGCACCGGGCAGGCGCCGAGGGTCTGCGTACCACCGGAGTACGAGCCCTACGCGGAACAGTTGCGGCGAGATGCCCTGGATCCGCTCAAGCGGCTGGAGGGCGCTGGAATAGCCGCCCCGGAAGAGCTGCGGGTCGCCTCGGCGAACGTTCGGCTCAAGCCGGGGACATGGCCGTTGTACTGGTCGTTGCCTCCACGGGGTGGTGAGCAGGACCGCGCCCGGTACACGGCGGACCTGGCGGAATCGGCGGTTACCGGGACGGCCGCACGCACAGGTGTGGACGACTGCCGGCAGCCGGGCTCTCCGGCCGCCGCCTGGGCCGCCCTGGTGGTCGGAGTGGACGAACAGGCCGTGCGACAGGCGATGCCCGACCGTGAATGGGCGGCACTTCAAGAGGTTCGTCGGCTTCCCGCAGAGGGGCAGGCCGACTGGTTCACCAAGAACGCGGTGAGTCAGGAGCGCTGCGTCGAGGTCACCTCATGAGGCGCTATGCGATCGCTGTGCGTCGCTGGTGGGCCGCCCCCGCCGCACTCGTCCTCCTTGTTGTGGTGTGTTGGACGGTGGGAGCGAGCGAGGTGCCTGTGCCGAGTCTGACCAGCGGCATGGGTAGCGCCCAACTCGCCTACTTCACGCCCGTTCTGGTGGCCGTGGCTGTCATGTACTGCTTGGAACGGCGGATACTCGACGTGGAGATCACGGCGGTTCTGCCCATTCGCCGGTTCGACCAGGGTGCCGTCGTTCTCACTGTGGTCCTGGCGCACCTGGCCGGACTGGTCGTGGGAATGGACATCGCCCGCAACGTCACAGTCCTTCTCGCCCTCGGATTGCTCACGCGCCGTTTGCTCAATGAAGCCGCGGCAGCGGCAGCCGGGTTGATGTTCCTGGTCATCAACCTCATCCTCGGTCGTGCTTACGGCCCCGATGGCCATGTGGCCCACACCTGGTGGGCCATTGCCCTCTATCCCTCCAACAGCATGACTGCGTGGTTGGCGGCGGTCGCCCTGTTCGTACTCGCACTACTGACGGCGTTCCCACGGACGTTCGTGTCTCGCTGATACCTGAACCACGCGTGGATCTACGGTAGATGGCCTACGCCGACGTTTCTCGCCGCCGGTGCATCACGGCGTGCGCTGCCCCGGTCGTGTGACCGTTGCCGAGGGGCGACCGGGGCGTGGGCCGTGCCCGTGCCGGTGGCCGTGCGGCCATGGCGGGCGGCCTGCCCAGGCTGCCCGAGTGGATGGAGTGGCCAGACGACGTGCTGGGTATCCGGCGTTCCTGGAGACCTCCAGCGAGGCGAACGTGCGGTTCTACGAGCGGCTCGGTTTCCAGGTCACGGTTGCTGTTTCCCTCCCTGACAACGGTCCCCGCACATGGTGCATGCGCATGGACCCGCGCTGAGAGTGCTGCGGTGTGCCGCCCCGGTGGTCCTCCTCGGGGCGCCGTCGTCGTGCCCGCAGTCACCGGGAGGCTGATACCGGCCCGGCCGACGCATGCGAAAGGGCGGGGAGGCCTCGCCTCCCCGCCCTCGGTCAGACCCGGCTGCCGAATTGCTTCAGTTCGCTGAGGGTCGTGGTGAACTTGTCGCTCGCACGACGGCTCGTAGGATTGCCTGCCGCCAGGGACTTGATGCTCTCCGAACGTGCGGTGACGGTGGTCCCGTCGACATCAAGGATTCCCTGTTCGCCTCCGACGGGGACCCAGACGTCTTCCGCCGTATTCAGTCCAGGGTGTTCGGCACCGACCAGGTCGTCGAGGTACAGGACGACGTACGACCCCGGCTGCAGTGCCGAGGCACCCTCGACATTGGCTGCATCGGTATCCACGTTGGCCACCAGTAGCTTGGCCAGAGGAACGGGGTCGACTCCCCTCGCTTTGGGGGGCGTGTAGATGATCGATTCGACTGTCGCTTCCTGGAGGACCATGGGAATGCAGTTGTCGTACTGACTCTGCCCGCCCTCCATTCCTTCAGTGAACGTGGGTTCCGGCGAAGGAGTACCACTCGGGTCGGGGTTGGGGTCGCCTTCCGTGTCTTCTCCCGATGTGGTCGGCTCACCTCCGCCTTCCACGGCCTCCCCGCCGTCATCACACTGCCGGCTGACGACCTTGCCCATCTTCACGTGGAAACCGCCGTTGGATTCGGCAGCCAGCTCTTCGATGCTTGAATAGAGCGCGTAGTCCGCGTCGACGTGGAGCTTCCCTGACGCACCGCCCGCAGAACAGGCAGCCGTGGAAAGAATCACCGATGCGGCCATAGCTGACGCAGCCATAACCTTTTTCATTTTCCCCCCTAGTACTTGGCCCTGATGCCCTGAAGGTCGTCATACCAGGGACCATCGCCCCCGCAACCGAACTTTACCGTCCCCTGGCGCATCACCGAAGGCCCAGGGTTACTGCACGTAAGAGAGGTGTGGTCGAGCCCGTAGGCATGTCCGATCTCGTGCTCGGCGACGATCTTCTTCTGTCGAGCGGTGAGGCTGCTCATGGTGCGGCTGTTGAACTTCAGATAGGTCTCGTTGTAGGACCAGTAACCGAAGGTGCAGCCCTGCCATGAAGTCGTGGCCCAGGCGCTCCAGCTGTAACTGCCGTCCCGTACCTCGACCATGGGGTCGCCGTTGCTCTGCTGCTTACTGAAATACCCGTTTGCCGACGTGGCGTCCCATCGGCTCTGAGCATCACCGAAAGCAGTATTGTAAGTGCTCGTGATGTCGTAATACCGGTACGATATCGGGCCGTTCTTCCCGATTCCGTAGAACTTTCCGCACAGATGTGAATACGCCTGCGCCGGTGCCGCAAAAACTGCTCCGATGCCGACGAAGAGGGAAACTCCAGTCGTCACCGCCACGGCTTTCGTGCGGAACGCGCGCAAAACGCCGCTTCTTATGCCTCGGACCCTGAACAAAATCCCCCCTGCTTGAATTCGCCGAGAATATGCGGACTCAGCATAGGGAGGCGGTCACCGACGGTCAAGCATGCCAGAGGAATATTCCTGAGCACCCGAACTCCCATTCCGGGGCACCAGGTGATTTGCTCCGCACATCAGGCACTCAGGAATCAGTGAATATCTCTGGAATCACAAGAAAAATAGGAAGGGGCTTGATAGTGGCATTTACCTGTCTCAATGATCTGTGTCGGCGGGTCGAATGGGATATGGAGATGATGAGGCAAGAATCACCATAAGTGCCTTGGCGGATGCCTCCAGCCTCGCTGACCCATTGGCATCAAGACACCGCGTGACGGGTCGCCGCGACATCACATGAGGCGGATCGCCCGCACCCGCACCGGTGCGAGTGCGGGCACGGATGCGGGACGGGGGCGCGGAGCCCCTGGTGGGGGCCGTCGCGGCGTGTCGAGGGGGCGACGTGGGGGCAGAGGGGACGGGGGCTATATTCCTGTATCGGGATAAAAGGTTTGCCTTCCCTAATAAGTCGCTCGGACGCTCAGGTGGTCGCGGTGGTGAGGATGTCAAAGGTCTCAGTGCAGTCGGATGCGCACCGGAAGGACGGCCCGTCCGTGCCGGTGGAGTCCGCGCCGGACGCGCGACTGGCCGATCTGCGCCCGGGGATGAGCGGCCGGGTGACCGACATCGACGAGTCGGTCGAGCCGAGCACCGCACGACGCCTGTTCGACCTCGGGTTCGCCCCCGGTGCGGAGGTCACCGTGCTGAGGAAGGCGCCGCTCGGTGACCCTGTCGTTCTCCGGGTCGCGGACTACGAGGTGGCGCTGCGCAAAGCACAGACCGCGGGCATCCACGTACGGCGCGACGCGTGAGCGCGCACTGCGGTCCGGAGACCCGGACGGTCACCGGCGAGACGCGCCTGGCTCTGGTCGGCAGCCCGAACTCGGGCAAGAGCACGCTCTTCAATGCCCTGACCGGCCTGCGGACCAAGACCGGCAACTACCCCGGAGTGACCGTCGCGCGCTATGAGGGGGTGGCGCGTGTCGGCAAGCACGAGGTGGTCATCGAGGATCTGCCCGGCACCTACAGTCTCGACCCGATCAGCCCGGACGAGCAGGTCGTCGCCGACGTGCTCGACCCGAACAATCCTGACATCGGTACGCCCGACGGGATTCTCGTCACGATTGACGCGACGACGCTGCGTCGTTCCCTCGGGCTGCTCGCCCAGGCCATGCAGACCGGCCTGCCGATCTGTGTGGTGCTCACCTTCCGTGACGAGCTGACCCGTCGCGGCGGCACCCTCGACATCGCGGCCCTCCGGCGTGCTCTGGGCGTGCCGGTCGTCGGGGTGACGAGCGGGTCGCGCAACGACCTGGCGCAGTTGCAGTCCATGCTGCTCGACCGGTCCGCATGGGAGCGGCCGGTCGTCCCGCCGCCCAGCGATCCCTCGCAGAGGCGCGCCTGGGTGGAGTCGCTGCTGCAGAGCGCGGGCTACGAGGTGCCCGAGGTCGATCACCGCACGCGGCGCATCGATGCCGTGCTGCTGCACCCGCTGTGGGGCACACTCATCTTCTTCGCGACCATGTTCGCGTTCTTCCAGGTCATCTTCACCGTCGCGGCACCGCTGCAGGACGCGGTGCAGAGCGTCTTCGACTGGCTCGGCACGCTGGTCACCGAGCATGTCTCGAACCGCTTGCTCTCCGGCTTCCTCAGCAGCGCCCTGATCGGTGGCGTGGGCAGCGTACTGGTCTTCCTGCCGCAGATCGCCCTGCTGTTCCTCATGATCTCGTTGCTGGAGGGCAGCGGCTACCTCTCCCGCGCGGCATTCCTGATGGACCGGCTCATGGCCAAGGCCGGGCTGGAGGGCCGGGCGTTCGTCGCGCTGCTCTCCTCTCTCGCCTGCGCCGTCCCGGGCATCATGGCGACCCGTTCCCTCCCGTCGGCCAGAGACCGCTTCGCGACCATGATGGGCGCGCCGCTGATGACCTGCTCGGCGCGACTGACGGTCTATGTGCTGCTGATCGGCATGCTGGTGAGCCCCGATGCCAGGGTCGGTCCCTTCGGCGCCCAGGGCGTCGTCATGTTCGCCCTGTACCTCGTCGGCGCGCTCTCCGCCATGGTGACCGCCTGGGTCTTCAAACGGTTCAGCGGCCGGGGCGGGCCGGTGCTGCCGTTCTACATGGAGATGCCGTCCTACCAGCTGCCGCGCCTGCGGTCGGTGGCCGAAGCCGTCTGGAGCGCGTGCAAGGGCTTCCTGTACAAGGTCGGCAAGATCATCCTGCTCGTCACCGTCGGGCTGTGGCTGCTGCTCAGCCTGCCCATGCACAGCGATGCGGAACTGCGCTCCGCCGGGGTCGACCCGGCCGACCGGACCGCGGTCTCGGCCTACGAGGTCGACCACAGCTACGCCGCCGAGATCGGTCGCGCCATGGAACCCGTCTTCGCGCCCCTCGGCTTCGACTGGCGGATCAACATCGGCGTGCTGGGATCGCTGTCCGCCCGCGAGGTGTTCGTCGCGACCCTCGGCCAGGTCGCCGCCGCCGAGAACCCCGACGAGCCGGCCGAGGCCCTGGCGGAGATGACCTACACCGACGGGCCGCACAAGGGGCAGAAGGTCTTCACCCCGGCCACGACGGCCGCCTTGCTGGCTTTCTTCGTCTACGCGTTGCAGTGCATGTCGACCATCGGGGTCATGCGCCGTGAGACCGGCTCGTGGAGATGGCCCGCGGTCGCCTTCGGCTACATGTTCGTGCTGGCCTGGACCATGGCCTTCCTGACGCACACCGTCGTGGACCAGCTGACATGAGTGTCGTCCCCATGCATCCCGAGGCCACGGCCGACCCGCAGACCGTCCGCTGGGTCGTCCCCGCCGGCACGCTGCCGGTCGTCGGAGAGATCGCCGAGGCACCGGACGAGCTCGGGGAGATGCTGCACTCCGAGGACGTCGTCTCCATCGAGGTGGAGACACAGGCCGTGGTGATCCGGCTCGCCGACGGCCGGAGCTGGTCCGGCGCCGGAGCACGGGTGCGCGACGCGCTCGGCGCCGCGCTGCGGCACCCCCGGCGGTGGCGGCCGGTCGCCGTGGTCACCGAGGACGACGTGCTGCGTGCCGCGCTGCACGACGTCCTGGACGGATCCCTCGGCGACTACATCCGCTCCCACGGCGGCGAAGTGACGGTCGTATCCGCCCACGACCGGCGCGTGGAGGTGCGGATGGCGGGCACCTGCACGCACTGCCCGGCCGCCGGGTTCACCCTCCACTCGCGCCTCGAGTCGGCGCTGCGTGACCGGTTCCCCGATCTGGTCGAACTGCGGGCCACGGAGGAGCCCGGCAAGGCGGCGAGGCGCACCTGGCTCACCCTGCGTCGCCGCGGCGCGTGTCCGCCCGGGGAAGGGGCGGTGACGGGCCGGCCGTAGCGGTTGCCCCGGCCGGCAGGCGGCGCACGGCTACCGCGGGCTATGCCCGGGGACGGGGTCATCTCGACGGTAGCGGCGGGCGGCGGCGGGTCCCTGTCGGCGTTTGGAAAACGCTCTGTGTGGCGCAGACGACGAGGTTGCCACGATCAGGAAAGAAAGGAATCCGGGCAAAAGCTGCCCGCCCTCAGCCGGGACCAACGTGATACCGGCGGGCACCTGGTCGGCGATCACGCGTAACGATGTCCCTGCCACCCAGTCCCGACCACCACAATGCGCGCCCCCGCTCCCATGACCTGGCCGAGGGGACCGCTCAGGACGGCAGGGCCCCGTCGAGGTAGTCCTGTACCGGCTCGAACAGTCCGTACGGTACGTACTGCGGGATCTCGCCGTGGGAGACCCAGGCCAGTTCGGCCAGTTCCTCGGTGTCCGCGACGTGTGCCGTACCGCCCAACACGTCGCAAGCGGTGTACGACATCAGTCGGCCCGTCTTCGGGTGGACCCGCTCGCCGAGCAGCTTCACCGCCCCCACGGTCAGCCCGGTCTCTTCCTCGGTCTCCCGCACAGCAGCGTCCTCACGGGTTTCGCCGGGCTCGACCTCTCCGGCCGGGAACTGCCAGGAGAGTTGTCCCTCTCTGACCCGGCGGCGCACCATCAGCACACGCCCCTCGTTCACCACAATGGCTGCGGCGATGCCCGGACGCTCGTCCGTGTTCTGCTGCGTCACGTCTGCTCCTCCAGAACGGCCAGGATGGGTGGGAAGATCGTATCGGCGGGGATGAAGCGGGGCACCGCGTTTCCGGCTACCCACATGACGTCGATGTTCTCGGCCGCGTCGCTGTTGGTGGCCTCGCCGGCCAGGTACTCGCACAGGAAGTACTCGCACACCACGCCGGTCACGGGGTGGAGCCGGTTCCCGAGGTGCTGCCGGACCGCGCAGTGGACCCCTGTCTCGTCCAAGGTCTCCCGCACGGCGGTGGTCTCCGCCTGGCCTCCCGGCTTGATGACGCCGGCCGGGAACTGCCACGTGATTCCAGCAGCGTCGCCGTCCCGTCGGCACACCAGAAGGACATCGCCGTCGCGGACGACCACCGCGATGGCCACTCGCAGAGCCTGCGCACCTGGCGGCGTGGAGTCCGCTGGGGCCCGTTCCTTCGCCAGCAGGAGCGCGAACCGCTGTCGCGCAGCCGGAGGAGCATGCTCATGGGCCGTGTCGAGGAGCTGTTGCATCTCTATACGGGGCACGACGGAGGCGTCGGAGTGCCAGGCGGCTACCGTCCGCACGGCGATGCCCAGGTGGGCGGCGAACTGTTCGTTGCCGAGCCGTAGGGCGGACTGCAGCAGGCAGGCGTACCGGCCGCTCCAGTGCTCGATCACGTCCACAAGACTGGCCCCTCGTCGCTGCTCCGGTGCAGGAATCCGCGCGCCGAAAGTGCACTCCCATTGCACTGGAACTTCATGGTCGTGTGAGAAGAGCCCCGGAAGAATCGGAGTCACCAGGGGCCAAGGAAGCAGCCGCCGAAGGCTCAGTCCCTGAGAGACGCACGAGAGGCGCGAAAGCGTCAGATGACCACAGGGAGATTCTAGGTGTCTACCCCCAGCGGATAGTGGAGACAGAGAAGTTGGCCGAATCAGACCTCCTGGTTGGCTGATCGGTCACACCAGCCAGCGTTCACCCGTCCGGGGCGTTGCTCGCACGCCCGAAACGCCCTGCCGACGCCGGTAACCTCAGCAGATGACGGCTGATTGCACGTCATGTTCGGTTGCTAGCAAGGCGAAAGGGAGTCAATGCCCGAGGTTCAGGCACACACTGTCGAGCGCACGCTCGTCCTGCTCAAGCCCGATGCGCTGGCGCGTGGCCTGGCAGGAAGGATCATCACGCGGTTCGAGGATGCCGCGCTGAAGATCGTCGGCACGAAGATGAAGTGGATGGACGAGGAGTTCACCCGCCGGCACTACTTCGACCTTGAGGAACGGTTGGGGGCGGAGGTCTACAAGGTCACGTCGACCTTCATGCAGCAGGGACCGGTTATCGCCCTGGCACTGGAAGGCTTCGATGCCATCGCCACCGTCCGGAAGATCGTCGGCAGCACGTACCCGAACCAGGCCCCGGCCGGCACGGTGCGAGGCGATCTCTCGCACTACAGCGCTGCGGCCAGCATCGCCTCGGGCAAGGCGGTCGCCAACCTCGTGCACGCCTCCGGCAACGCAGAGGAGGCCAAGCAGGAGGTGGAGCTGTGGTTCGACAAGGACGAGCTGCAGGACTACAAGACGCTTGCCGAAATCTACACATACTAGCAGCGGGTCGCGGCGTCACTGCGGGGACGCCGGAGCGTTGATCACCACTGGGGCACGACCGTCTGATCCGAGAGGGCACCATGACCAACCAGACCCGCCTGGCCTCCACCGACGAACTGGAGTCGATCTTCCAGCGTGAGCTGGCGACCGACCGGTGGGCGGCCACCGAGACCGCATACGCCCTGGCAGCGCGCCACCGCGACCTGGGCGACTGGCCCGCGTCACAGGAGTGGGCCCAGCAGCGCCTGCGTCTGCTGGAGGGTTTCCCCAGCGAGACGGAGGAGCAGGTCGCCACCGGCCGCACGTCGGTCGGAGGGGTCCAGCTCCCGACCTACCTGCACTCGGGAGTCGTCGAGGAGCGCTTCGGCACCCTCGGCTGACATCCACCGATCCGCCGGGGTGATGCGGCCGGCACCCGCATCGGCCGCATCACCCCGCTCGACCACCCCGCTCGACCATTCGACCACCAATCCCATAGCGATCGCCCGACCGGACAGCCCCGCACGGCAGGGTCCGGCTGGCTTCGCCATGCCTGAAACGAGGAGGCAGCAGCCCCGTGGCCGTCGAGATCGAGATGCGCGCCCGCTTCACCAAGGATGTCCACGACCAGCTCGCCACCCGCCTGAAGGCGGACGGGGAGGACCTGGGCCCTGACGACAAGCACATTTACTTCTACGTGCTCCCCGACCAGCTCCTGAAGGTCACCGACAACACCGCCGCCGGCACCGCCAAGATCACCCTCAAGGGGAGCAAGATCGGGCAGGGCGCGGCCTTCGCGGAGACCGAGTTCGCCATCGCGCCCACCGACGTTCCCGCCGCAGTGAAGGTGTTCAACGCCCTCGGGTTCGAGACGGCGATGCACGAGGCGTTCAACTTCCGTCACAACTTCCGCTTCGACGGCGTTGAGATCGCGGTCAAGTGGAGTGAGGCGTGGGGCTACCACGCCGAGTTCGAGGTCCTGCTGGAGGACGGCGCCTCGGACGCCGCCCGCGCCGAGTCGGAGGCCAAGATCACGGACGTCGCCTCGGCGCTCGGGGTGGCCTTGATGACGGAGCAGGAGCTGGCCGACTTCACGGCAGCCTTCGAGGCCGCCGAGAAGGAGCGCAAGGAGCGCGAACAGCAGGCCGCGCCGATCCGGTAGGGAACATCACCGCGGAGACCACCAAGGGGGTGGGCACGAGTGAGCACGACCCCGTTGACCGCAAGTCTGATCGACCTGGCTGCCCGTGGGCAGCTCCCGCTCCACCAGCACATGGACCACGCCACCATCGCGTGGATCAGCGACAACAGGCCCGACCTTCCGCCGTCCTCGGCGCCGGTCTTGCGCGCGCAGTCGAAGGAGCTGCTCGCACACGGCGGACTGCCGACCCGGTGGTGGGCGGACCCCCGGCTGTACACATCGCTCCACGGCGTCCGGCACGCCATGAGGACGGCGGCGCTCGCCGCCGTCCTCGCCGAGGCGAACGGCCTCAACGACGACGACACCGCCACGGTGATCCTCGCCGCCGCCGTACACGACTGCCAGCGACACCACGACCAGGACGACCGCGGACATGGCGCCCGCGCGGCCCTCTGGCTCGCCGCGAACGCCGATACGGTCTGGGGCCGCTTCGGCCTCATCGCCAGTCCGCGGCGGATCGTGCAGGCGGCTACCGCCGTCCGACTGCACGACGTCCCGTACAAGGCGTTCACCGCAGACGACAAGACGGACCACGCCCGGGCCGAGCGCATCACCGACGTGGTCAAAGCCGCCGATGCCCTGGACCGCTACCGCCTGCCGAAACTGAAGTGGTGGCCGGACGCCTGGTACGTCCGCGAGCCCGCCCTCGACGAGCTGCGCGGCCTTGCCTTCGACCTGGTCCTGGTCTCGGAGCGGTCCTACCTCGCCGGGTCCAGCGGCACCGCGGCCGTGAGTTACGCGCTCGCCGAGAAGGGCCTGGTTTGACCATGGATTTCCTTGACGCCTACCACCTGTGGGCCGACGCCCACGCCTTCTTCGACTCCACCCTCATACCCAGCTTCGCCGATTACACCGACCCGCTCGCCACCCAGGCCGCGGGCTGGGACCGACGCCTCGCCGAGGAAACCCCGAACGGTCACTTGCTGCGGCAGAACGCCCTCTTCGAGGCCCTGAGCGGCAACGGCAAGCTGCACCTGCTGCACGTCACCCACGCCCTGGAGGAGATCAGCCGGCAGGGTGTGCTCTACCCGTCGGGCGGCTGCCTCGTCGGAAGCATCTACTGCGCGCCGCTCACCGCGACCGACCAGGGCTTCCGCATGCACAACCTCGGCGCCTATGTCCTGACCAAGGAAGCGCCGACCTTCCTTGCCAAGCTCGGCGTCACCGACCGCGCCCCCACCCCGCTGATCTTCGAGATCAACACCCCGCCACAGGCGTACCGCGGGCTCGCTGGCGTGGACTACCTGCGACTGGGCCTCATCCACCTGCAGATCTACAGCCACCTCGAATACCTGCTGAGCAAGAACGAACGGCACCAACTGCGCGAGACCGTCGTCAGCCGAGTCAAGAACTCGGCCGCGTTCCTCGCCACCGCTGCCGCCGTCGCCTACCAAGGCACCCAGGTCGACGCCGAGATGATCCCCCGCCTGCCGATCCTCGGCTACCTGTACTTTGAAGCGGTCGCCGAGTACCTGATGCTCCACTCGACCTCCCGCCACACCCGGCGCCTGGCCGAGCTCGGCGAGCTGAACAACTGGCTGTACAAGGAGATGCTGTTCGCCTCCTTCCCCGCGATGGCCGGCAAGTTCGACCTCGCGAGGTTCCGGCCCCGTCCGAAGCAGCTGGCCGCGCTCATCCACCGAGTCGACCCGACCGTCGACACCCACCATGCGAGCGCGTACCTGGTCGAGCGGATCAGCTACCTCGTCGCTGCCCGCCTCTTCGCGCCCGGCAACGTCCCCGAAGCCTGGCACCACACGCGCTGGGAGTTCGACTCCCTGGCCACCCAGCTCGGACCGCTCCTCGGCCACCTCATCCACCGGGAGCTGCGCACCTTCGGCCGCTACCCCGACTTCTACTTCTACTTCGACCAGTACAAGGCGCTGCAAGCCTGGAACTACTGGAACCACATGGACATCGTCGCCCCGTTCAATGGCACGATGCCCAAGGGCGAGATCGGCATCAACCCGGCCTACCCCAACCTCGACTACCGCGTCTGGCGCGCTGAGCAGGACGATGCCGGCCACCTCCACTCGGCCGAAGAGCTCTCGCTGACCATCGCCCCGCGGCTGGTCGACATCAAGTACACCCTCATGCGCAACAACCAGTGGACCGCCTCCGCGCCTAGCGCCGCCTGATCAGCGCCGCCGCCACCCGCGGCCCACCCCACCCCAAGCAACCTCACACGCAGGAGACCCGTGATGAGCCCCTCCGGCATGCCCGCCATCGACTTCCTCGGCGAACAGATCGCCTCCGTTCTCACCGACCCCGCCACCACCCACGGCCTCGCCCGCACCCTCCGGGCCGCCGCCAAGGAGATCGAACTCCACCGCTACCACCACGCCAGCCGGCGCACCTGTCCCAACGGTCGTATCGACGACAAGCCCGCCAAGGTCCAGATCGGCGGCGGGGCCCACCGCATCGACGGCTTCTTCAACATCGACCTCGTCCCGCCGGCCGACCTCCTCTGGGACATCCGCGAGGGCATCCCCCTCCAGGACGACAGCACCGACGAGATCTTCTCCGAGCACTTCCTGGAACACATCGATTACCCGCGCTCGGCCAAGCACTACGTCATCGAGGCCCACCGCGTGCTCGTGCCGGGCGGCCGGATTATCACCGGCGTTCCCGACGCCGCCTTCGCCCTGAGTTTCTACCCCCGCCCGCTGGGCGCGTCCGACAAGACGATCGAGCGTTGTTACGCCAAGCGCGACTGCCTCGGTGACATCAACACCCGCCTCGACCTCGTCAACCTGGTCTTCCGCGACCAGGACGACGACCCCACGTACACCCCGCACCTGTGGGCGTACGACCACGAGAAGCTCGTCCAGCTCTTTACAGAGGCCGGCTTTACCACCGTCGAACCCTGGACGTTCGACCCCTCCACAGCCAACCCGAAGCGCCGATGGGGCAGCGTTTACGTCATTGCCACGAAGTAGCGCCCCACGTGGCAGTCGGCGAGTCCCGAGCGTCGTTGCGGGGGTTCGCCCGTTTCCGCTCCCCGCCCCGTACCGGAGTCCGGTCACCTCGGCGGCAGCGGCGGGCGCCGCCGGTCGGGGACGTTGTCGTACGTCGGCGGGGTGGCCGCCGGGTGTGCGGCGAGCAGGTCCAGAGCCACCCGTACCGCGTCGTCGAGTACCGCGTACCGGCCCTCGGCCCAGTCGAGCGGGGTGCGCAGGGCCTCCAGGTCCGGTTCGACGCCGTAGTTCTCGAGCGACCAGCCGTATGTGTCGAACCAGGCGGCGTTCATCGGGACGGTGATCACCGTGCCGTCGCCCAGCCGGTGGCGGCCGGTCATGCCGACCACGCCGCCCCACGTCCGCTGGCCCACCACCGGGCCCAGCTTCAGCAGGCGGAACACGGCGGTGATCATGTCGCCGTCGGAGGACGTCGCCTCGTCGGCCAGGGCGACCACCGGGCCACGGGGTGCGTTGGAGGCGTAACTGACCGGCTGGGCGTTGCGGGTCAGGTCCCAGCCGAGGATCGTGCGGGTGAGTTTCTCCACCACCAACTCGCTGATGTGGCCGCCCGCGTTGCCGCGTACGTCGACGATCAGGGCCGGGCGCGATACCTCCATGCGCAGGTCCCGGTTGAACTGGGCCCAGCCCGAGCCGCCCATGTCGGGGATGTGCAGATACCCGCACTTGCCGCCGCTCAACTCCCGTACGACTTCCCGGCGTTTGGCCACCCAGTCCTGGTAGCGCAGGGGCCGTTCGTCGACCAGCGGGACGACCGCGACGCGGCGGGAGAGGCCCTCGCCCTCGGCGGGCCGGAAGGTCAGCTCGACCGTGGTGCCGCCCGCCGCGGAGAGCAGGGGGTAGGGCCCCGCCACCGGGTCGACCGGGCGGCCGTCGACATGGGTGAGGACCGCGCCCGCCCTGATGCCGGTACCGGCCAGCGGGGAACGGGCCTTGGAGTCGGAGGAGTCGCCGGGCAGGATGCGCCGGATCGTCCAGTCGCCGTCCCGGCACACCAGGTTGGCGCCGAGCAGGCCGATCGCCCGCTGGTAGTGCGGCGGGCCCTCGTTGCGGCGGGCCGGTGTCACATACGCGTGCGAGGTGCCCAGTTCGCCCAGGACCTCCCGCATCAGATCGGCGAACTCGTCGGGGGAGGCGACCCGTTCGACCAGCGGACGGTACTGGTCGAGCACCGCGTCCCAGTCGATGCCGCACATGTCCGGTTCCCAGAAGTAGGCGCGGATGATGCGGCCGGCCTCCGCGTACGCCTGCCGCCACTGCGCCGCCGGGTCGACCTCGTGCAGGATGCGGCGCAGATCGAGGTAGACCGTCGTGTCGCTGTCGGCGATCTCGGTGGCCGGTACGGCGCGCAGCTCGCCCTCGTCCATGACGACCAGTCGCGTCGCGTCGCCACTGACCGCGAACCAGTCCAGATGGCCCACGAGTTCGGTTTTCCGGGCCTTGGAAATGTTGAAGTGTTCCAGTGTGGGACGGCCCGACAGGTCCGCCGGGTTGGCGAACGTCTCGCCGAGCGCGCCCGAGATCGGCCAGCGCAGCCAGACCAGCCCGCCGCCGCTCACCGGACACAGGGCCGAGTACTTCGACGCGGAGACCGGGAACGGCGTCACCCGGTTCTCCAGGCCTTCGAACTCGACGCTGACCGTCGACGGCCCCTCGCCCGCACCGGTCTCCGGAATGTCGGCGACCGGGTCGAGACCGCCCGCCGCCGGGCGCCCCTCGGGGGACAGGGCGAACGGGGAGGGCGTCGCCGAGGAGAGCGGTACCAGGTACGGGCGGCAGCCCAGCGGGAAGGAGAGGTCGCCGGTGTGGACGTCGTACACCGGGTCGAAGCCGCGCCAGGAGAGGAAGGCGAGGTAGCGGCCGTCGCCCGTGAAGACGGGATTCTCGTCCTCGAAGCGGCCGTTGGTGACATCGACGATCACCGGGGAGCCGGTGCCCAGGATGCGGGCCAGCTTGATCTGGCGCAGGGAACGGCCGATGCCGGGGTGCGACCAGGTCAGCCAGGCACCGTCCGGGGAGAACGCCATGTCGCGGACCGGGCCGTTGATGGAACGGATCAGTTCCACGGGCTCGCCGGTGGAGGTCTCCTCGTCGGTGTCCAGGAGCAGCAGCCGCCCGTCGTTCGTCGCGATCGCCAGGCGCTCGCCGTCCGGGTCGGCGACCAGCTCGTGGACCCGGCCGATCTGCCCGGACGCCAGCCGGCGCGGCGCGCGGTCGCCGCTGGCGCGCGGCAGGTAGGCGATCTCGATCGCGTCCTCGCCGTCCGCGTCCGTGACATAGACGACCTGGCCGCCGCTGCCGAGCATCTCGGGCAGCCGGACCCGGACCCCCGGGGTGTCGGCGATCGTCCGGGCGGGGCCGTCGCGGTGGGTGAGCCAGTACAGGCTGCCGCGTACGGAGACGGCGCTGGCCCGGCCCGTTTCGTCCACCGACAGCGAGTCGACATTGCTGGCGGCGGGCACCTGGTACGTACGCCGTCCGGCGCGCGGCCCGCCGAGCCGTACCTCCAGCTTCCGCGGTACCGCGTCCGGTGACTCCAGGTCGTCCACCAGCCACACATCGCCCGCGCACTGGTACACGACCCGGCTGCCGTCGCTGGACGCGTGCCGGGCGTAGAAGGCGTCGTGGTCCGTGTGGCGGCGCAGATCGCTGCCGTCGGGCAGGCAGGAGTACAGATTGCCGACGCCCTCGTGGTCGGAGAGGAACGCGATCCGGCCGGCGACGAACATGGGTGAGTCGAGGTGGCCGCCGATGTCCGGCAGCAGCCGCTTGCCGTGCAGCCACAGCCGTCCCGTCGCGCCGCCCCGGTACCGCTTCCAGGAGGCCGGTTCGTGCGGCGGTTTCCCGGTCAGGAGGAGGGTGCGGCGCTCTCCGCCGATGTCGGCGACCGCGATGTCGGAGACCGGGCCCCAGGGCAGCTTGCCGCCGGGGCTGCCGTCCGTGGGGAGGGTGTAGGCCCAGGAGACGTGCGAGAACGGCTGGTTGTGCGAGGACACGGCGAGGATCTGGGAGGCGTCGCCAGAGTCGGGGGTCCAGCCGCAGACCCGGGCGTCCGTCGACCCCCAGTAGGTGAGCCGCCGTGCCGGGCCGCCGTCGACCGCCACGAGATGGACTTCGGGGTCGAGGCTGCGCCAGGTCGTGTACGCGATACGGCTCCCGTCGGGGGAGAACCGCGGATGGCCGACCCGGGTCCGGTCGACGGTCAGCCGCCACGCGCGGCCGGTCCGCTGCCCCTCGGCTGCGAGGGGGGCGACCCAGAGGTCGTCCTCGGCCGCGAAACAGAGCAGATCCTGGTGGAGGTGCGGGAAACGGAGATACGCGAGGTCGTCACTCACCCTTCAATGCTTTCCGCGCGAGAGGGCCCCGGCAACTTGTGGTGCGGAACACAAGCGAAACGATTTCGTTTCGATCGATGGGTGGCGTAGCTTCGACGTGTACGAAACAGTTTCGTTCGATTGACTGGTGTGCGATGGTCGCGAACAGAGGCACGAAGAAGAACAGAGGCACGAAGAAGGAGACCGGCACATGGCGCGCACCCGGCTTACGCCCGAGCGCGAGAGCGAGCTGTACGCCGCCGTGCTCGACCTGCTCCGCGAGGTCGGCTACGACGCACTGACCATGGACGCCATCGCCGCCCGCACCCATTCCAGCAAGGCCACCCTCTACCGCCAGTGGGGGAGCAAGCCCGAGCTGGTCGTCAAGGCCCTGCGGCACAACAAGCCGGTGTCCCTCGCGGAGATCGACACCGGATCGCTGCGCGGCGACTTCCACGCCGCACTGAGCCGTGGCGACGACTGCCGGATGGAGAAGGACTCCGCGCTGATGCGGGGTCTGAGCCATGCCGTCCACGACAATCCCGATCTGCTCAAGGCCCTGCGCGACCTCTTGATCGAGCCGGAGATGACCGGCCTCGACACGCTGCTGCGCCGAGCCGTGGACCGGGGTGAGCTGCGTCCGGACAACCCGGCGCTGAAATACGTACCGCACATGCTGATCGGCGCCCTCGCCGCTCGGCAGCTGGTCGAGGACCTTGACGTCGACCAGGCGTACCTCATCGATTACGTCGACTCCGTGATTCTCCCCGCTCTCGGCGTCTGACCGGCGCGCCCCCCTCGCGCGCCGCTCCTTAAGCCTTACCTGACACGCCGCTCTCGTCGTCGGGCCGGTTCCCCACGCCCATTTCCACTCACGACCTGACCGGGAGTACACCTCCGTGGCCACATTCCTCTACAAGCTCGGACGGTTCGCCTTCCGGCGCCGCCGCTACGTCGCCCTGATCTGGGTGGCGCTGCTGGCACTCGCCGGATTCGGCGCGTCCGCCGCGTCCACCGCCAACTCCAGCTCCTTCTCGATCCCGGGTACGGAGGCGCAGCGGGCCTTCGACCTGCTGGAACAGCGCTTCCCCGGTTCCAGCGCCGACGGCGCGACCGCACGGGTCGTCTTCAAGGCCCCCGACGGCCAGAAGATGACGGACCCGGCGAACAGGGCCGAGGTGAACGAGCTCGCCGACGAGCTGAAGTCCGGCTCGGACCAGGTCGCCTCGGTCACCGACCCGTACACCGCGGGCGCCGTCAGCAAGGACGGCTCCACGGCGTACGTCTCCGTGTCCTACAAGGTCAACACGATGGAGCTGACCGATGAGACCCGGGACGCACTCAAGGACGCGGGTCACGCGGCGCAGAAGAGCGGAATGACCGTGGAGATCGGTGGTGACGCGCTCCTGGTGATACCGGAGATGGGAGCCACCGAAGTCATCGGTGTCATGGTCGCCGCAGTGGTGCTCGTCATCACCTTCGGCTCGCTGGTCGCCGCCGGGCTGCCCTTGCTCACCGCCCTGATCGGGGTCGGTATCGGTGTCTCGACGATCACGGCGCTGGCGAACCCGCTCGGCCTCGACTCCACCACCTCCATCCTCGCGATGATGATCGGCCTCGCGGTCGGCATCGACTACGCGCTGTTCGTCGTCTCCCGCTACCGCGCCGAGCTGGCCGAGGGCCGAGAGCGCGAGGAAGCGGCCGGACGGGCCGTCGGCACGGCCGGCTCCGCGGTCGTCTTCGCCGGCCTCACCGTCGTCATCGCCCTGGTCGGCCTGGCCGTCGTCAACATCCCGATGCTGTCGAAGATGGGCTTCGCCGCGGCCGGCACGGTCGTGATCGCCGTCCTCATCGCGCTCACCCTGGTTCCGGCCATGCTGGGCTTCGCGGGCAAGCGGGTCAGGGGAAGCAAGGTACGCAAGGCCGCCGAGGACGAGAGCCGGCCCGAGGCGAAGCCGAACATGGGCACCCGCTGGGCGCGGTTCGTGCTGCGCAAGCCGGTGTGGGTGCTGCTGGTCGGAGTCCTCGGCCTCGGCGCGATCGCCGTACCGGCCGCGTCCCTGGAGATGGGCCTGCCCGACGACGGCTCCCAGCCCACCAGCACCACCCAGCGGCGCGCCTACGACCTGCTCTCCGACGGCTTCGGCCCCGGCTTCAACGGGCCGCTGATGGTCGTCGTGGACACCGCGAACAGCGCCGACGGCAAGGCCGCGGTCAAGCAGGTCACCGACGAGATCTCCGGCATCCCGGGCGTCGTCGCCGTCACCCCGGCCCAGTTCAACAAGGCCGGCGACACTGCGATGATCACCGTTGTCCCGAAGGACCGGCCGAGCTCCACCGAGACCGAGAACGTGGTCCACGCGATCCGTGACACGGGCAAGGACATCAAGGCCGACACCGGCGCCGAGGTCCTGGTCACCGGCTCCACGGCGATGAACATCGACTTCTCGCAGAAGATGAACGACGCGCTGCTGCCGTATCTGGCGCTCGTCGTCGGCCTGGCCTTCCTGCTGCTGATGCTGGTCTTCCGGTCGGTGCTGGTGCCGCTGAAGGCGGCCCTCGGCTTCCTGCTCTCGGTCGTCGCGGCCCTGGGTGCGGTCGTCGCGGTCTTCCAGTGGGGCTGGCTCGGCTCGCTCTTCGGCGTGGAACAGGCCGGCCCGATCATGTCCATGATGCCGATCTTCATGGTGGGTGTGGTCTTCGGCCTCGCGATGGACTACGAGGTCTTCCTCGTGACCCGGATGCGTGAGGCGTACGTCCACGGCGAGGAGCCCGGCCAGGCGATCGTCACCGGCTTCAACCACGGTGCCCGGGTCGTCACGGCCGCGGCCGTGATCATGATGGCCGTCTTCGCCGGCTTCATCGGATCCAGCGAGCAGATGATCAAGATGATCGGCTTCGGGCTCGCCATCGCCGTCTTCTTCGACGCGTTCGTCGTCCGGATGGCGATCGTGCCCGCGGTCCTCGCCCTGCTCGGCAAGCGCGCCTGGTGGCTGCCGCGTCCGCTGGACCGGATCCTGCCGAACGTGGACGTGGAGGGCGAGGGGCTGCGCAAGGAGCTCGGCGAGACGCCCGAGGGCGGCGCCGGCCGCGACGGACACGGCGGTGACGCCGAGGGCGAGCGTGAGCTGAGCCGCGTCTGAGAGCCTCTCCGGGTTCTTCGGTCCGGGCCTTCGAGCCTCCGGAGCCGCGTTCGAGTGGGAAGCGGCTTCGGACGCGCCGGTCACGTGTGGGGACGGGGACCGGGGCGATGGCGGAAGCCCCCGTGCGAGCGGCGCGGGGGCTTCCGTCGTGCATGAGCGTCAGGCGCGGGTCATGAGCGTCAGGCGTGGATCATGTGGGCGCGTGGGTGCCGACGCCCTCGTCGTCGACGTCCTCGCCGTGGATGCGTTCCAGGAAACGGATCAGCGGTGCGTTGTCGAGCTGAACCACCTCCACGCCGTCCTTCGAGTGGAGCTCCACGACCAGTTGCGTGCGTCCGCACGGCCACACCCGGACGCCGCCGCGTTCGGCCGGCGAGAGCAGTCCGCGCTCCAGCAGGTCGCGGCTGAACGCCCAGTCGATGCCGCCCGGGAAGGCGACATGGACGGTTCGCGGGTCGGCGTCGGCGTCGTACAGCAGGTCGACCGGCACCGCCGGGAGGTCGGGGGTGTCATTGACGAGCCAGGCTTCGGCCTGTTCATGGATCACGGGGGGCATGGCCGACTCCTCCTGTGCGTTCTCCTTCGTCATTAAATGTCGCATATTTTCCGCTTTGGGCGCGTCGAACGGTCAGCTCAGCTGTGACGCATCCGCTCTTGCGAAGGGTTTGCAACAAGGTCCTATCATTGAGCGGTTCACGACACCCGCCGTGACAGCGCAGGATCGCAGGAAGCGGAGTCCCCCATGCACGTACCCGACGGATTCATCGACGCACCCGTCTCCGCCGCCGCCGGAGTCGCCGCCGCGGGTGCCGTCGCCGTCAGCCTGCGGGGCGCCCGCCGTGAACTGGATGAACGCACCGCGCCGCTCGCGGGCCTCGTCGCCGCGTTCATCTTCGCCGTACAGATGCTGAACTTCCCGGTCGCCGCGGGCACCAGCGGGCATCTGCTGGGCGGAGCGCTCGCCGCGATCCTGGTCGGGCCCTGCACCGGGGTGCTCTGCATATCCGTCGTACTGCTCATGCAGGGCATCCTCTTCGCCGACGGCGGCCTCACCGCGCTCGGCGTGAACGTGCTCGACATGGGCGTCGTGACCACCGTCGTCGCGTACGCCCTCTTCCGCGGGCTGGTCGGCGTCCTGCCGCGGACCCGCCGCTCCGTGACGGCCGCGTCCTTCGTCGCCGCCCTGGTCTCCGTACCGGCCGCGGCCGGCGCCTTCACGTTCTTCTACTGGATCGGCGGCACCACCGACATCCCGATCGGCGAGGTCTTCACCGCCATGGTCGGAGTCCACGTCCTCATCGGCATCGGCGAGGCCGTGATCACCGCGCTGACCGTCGGCGCCGTCGTCGCCGTGCGCCCCGATCTGGTCCATGGCGCCCGCGGACTCACCGCCCCGCTCAAGCTGCGCGTCGACGGCGAACTCGTCGACGCACCCGCCCTGCAGCCCGTCGCCCCGGTCGCCGCCCGCTCCACCCGCGGCATCTGGGCCACCGGCCTGGTCACCGCCCTCGTCCTGGCGGGCTTCGTCTCCTTCTACGCCTCCGCCAGCCCCGACGGCCTGGAGAAGGTCGCCGCCGACCAGGGCATCGACAAGAAGACCGAGGAGCACGCCGCCAAGGACTCCCCCCTCGCCGACTACGGCGTCAAGGACGTGTCCAACGCCCGCATCTCCGGCGGCCTCGCCGGAGTGATCGGTGTCGGTGCCACGATCGTGGTCGGCAGCGGGGTCTTCTACGCGGTCCGCCGCCGTCGCACACCGGACGCGCCCGCAGGCACCGCACGGACCCCGGAATCCGCCTGACGTGGGCGCCGGACACGCGCACAGGCTCTACCGGCACGGGCACTCACCCGTCCACGACCTGCCGCCGCACTGCAAGCTTGCCGCCGTCTTCTGCTTCGTCGTGGTCGTCGTCTCGACGCCGCGCGAGGCGGTGTGGGCGTTCGCGCTGTACGCGGTACTGATCGGCGCCGTCACCGCCCTGGCCCGCATCCCCGCGGGCTTCCTGCTGGGGCGGTTGCTCATCGAGGTGCCGTTCGTCGCGTTCGCACTGCTCATGCCGTTCGTGGTGCCCGGCCAGCAGACCCACGTCCTCGGCCTCTCCCTCAGCGTCCCCGGCCTCTGGGGCGCCTGGAACGTCCTCGCCAAGGGCACCCTCGGCGTCGCCGCCTCCGTGCTCCTTGCCTCCACCACCGAACTGCGCTCGCTGCTGCTCGGTCTCCAGCGGCTCAGGCTGCCGCCGCTGCTCGTCCAGATCGCCTCCTTCATGATCCGGTACGGCGATGTGATCACCGACGAGATGCGCCGGATGTCGATCGCCCGCCGCTCCCGCGGCTTCGAGGCGCGCGGGGTACGGCACTGGGGTGTCCTGGCCAAATCGGCCGGCGCGCTCTTCATCAGGTCGTACGAGCGCGGCGAACGCGTCCACCTCGCGATGGTCAGCCGCGGCTACGCCGGTTCCATGCCGGTCATCGACGAGGTGACGGCCTCCCGGACCCAGTGGGCGTACGCCGCCGCACTCCCTGTGCTCGCCCTCGTGACCCTCGCCATCTGTCTGCTGGGGTGACTCCACCCACGCGTGAATGCGCGGGCTTCCTGCGTCGGTGGCTAGGCCGCGTCGCAGAGGGCCAGCCCGGCCCTGTTGAGAACGTTCAGCGCTCCAACATGATCCGCGTTCGCGGTGAAGCCGCACGCCCTGCACTGGAACTCTGCTTGGGTGACGCGGTTCTCCTTGGCGACGTGCCCGCAGGACGGGCAGGTGCGGGAGGTGTTGCGGGGGTCCACTACGGTCCGACCGGCGCTTTCAGCCTTGTGGGTGAGGATCGCGAGGAACACCCCCCAACCCGCGTCGAGGATCGATCGGTTCAGTCCGGTTTTCGCGGCCCGCTGGTTCGGGAGGAACGCACCGGGCTGTTCAGGGTCGGGTTTCGGCTTGGGAACGCGGGTCATGCCCGCGATGTTCAGCCGTTCGTGCGCGATCTCTTCATAGTCGCGCACGAGGTTTCGCGCAGCCTTGTGCGCATGGTCCAGGCGCTGGCGGCGGATCTGCGCGTGGATCTTGGCGACCTTCCGTGCGGCGGCCCGGTGCGCCTTCGTGCGCCGCTTGGTACGCCGGGGGAACGTCGCCAGGTGCCGCTGCGCCTCTGCCAGTTCCCCAGCCGCCGTTTCGAGGAAACGAGGGTTGGCGATGTGCTTGCCGTCCGAGGTAGTCAGAAAGTGGGTGACCCCCATGTCGATTCCGACAACCGTACCGGTGGCTGGCAGCGGCTCGGCGGGCACCTCATCGCACGAAAGGACCACATACCAGCGGTTGCCTTCTCGCTTGACGCCGATCGTCTTCACACGGCCCCTTACGGAAACCTGGGGTATCCGGGAGCGAGACCGGCCTTCAAGCGGCGGAAGAACGCCTGGAATGCCCTGTCCAGGCGCCGAAGCGTGGCCTGCTGCGAAGAGAAGGACCAGCGGCCCTGGCGCTCGGGATCGAAGGCACGGATCTCTTTGAGCTGCGCCGACTGGTCTCCGTACTTGATGCTGGTCTTCGAGCTGTGCCGGTAGGCATCCCGTCGTTCCTGGAGCGCGCCGTTGTACAGGGAGCAATGATCGGCGAGCATCGCCCGCAGTGCGGCTTCCTGAACGGCAGTGGGACGCAGAAGGAACTTGTGGGCACGGATCACCCCTGGCGCCTCCGCTCAAGACGCAGAGCATCGGCGAGCAGTACACACGCGGCAGCGTTGAGTGAGATGCCCGCCCGGTGGGCGTACCCCTCGACCTGCCGCTTCAGCTCCGGCGGGATGCGAAGGTTCAACGACTCCCGGCTATCTCCTCTTGCCACAACCAAAATGCTACCACTTTTAACGTTGAATCACGTTAGGAAACCGGGCGCTGCGCTGCTCCGCAGCGCACTCGCAGAGTCGTTTGCCCCGCTGGCCGAAGCCGGTGGTCGCCTCGAAAGGAATCTAATGGCCCCTATGAGCCAGTCCTCCACTCCCGCGCCGTCCCTGGAAGTCAGTGGCCTCGCCTACGCCTACCCCGACGGCCACCAGGCGCTCTTCGGGGTGAACCTGACGGTCGCCCGAGGCGAACGCGTCGCCCTGCTCGGCCCGAACGGAGCCGGCAAGACCACCCTCGTCCTCCACCTCAACGGCATCCTCGACGCCGGCGCGGGCACCGTCCGCGTCGCCGGTCTCCCGGTCGACAAGCGCAACCTCGCCGAGATCCGCCGCCGCGTCGGCATCGTCTTCCAGGACCCCGACGACCAGCTCTTCATGCCCACCGTCCGCGAGGACCTCGCCTTCGGCCCCGCCGCCTCCGGCCTGCGCGGCGCCGAACTGGAAGAACGCGTCACCGAAGCCCTGCGGCAGGTCGGCATGGAGGAGTACGCGAACCGGCCGCCGCACCACCTCTCCTTCGGCCAGCGCCGCCGCGTCGCCGTCGCCACCGTCCTCGCCATGCGGCCGGAGATCCTCGTCCTGGACGAGCCGTCCTCCAACCTGGACCCGGCCTCGCGGCGCGAACTCGCCGACATCCTGCGGGCGCTGGACGTCACCGTGCTCATGGTCACGCACGACCTGCCGTACGCCCTGGAGCTCTGCCCGCGCGCCGTCGTCCTGAGCGAGGGCGTCATCGCCGCCGACGACCGCACCCAGGACCTGCTCTGCGACGAGGAACTGATGCGCACCCACCGCCTGGAGCTGCCCTTCGGCTTCGACCCGCGCTCCGTGACGGTGCACATGAGCTGACCCGCCACTCGTCCGGCCTGCGGCGGCATGCACCATGGGGGGATGAGCGGGAGCGCAGGAGCAGGCGTGGACGTACGCGGCACGGTGGCGGCCGGATTCGAACCGGTCCGGGATGCCTTCGTCCGTAACTTCGAGCAGCGCGGCGAACGCGGCGGCGCCGTCGCGGTCTACCGGGACGGGCGCAAGGTCGTCGATCTGTGGGCCGGTACGAGAGACGTCGACGGCGTCGAACCATGGGCCGTCGACACCGTGCAGATAGTCCGCTCGGCGGGCAAGGGCATCGCCGCCGCCGTACCGCTGATGCTGCACCAGCGCGGCCAGGTCGACCTCGATGCCCCGGTCGGCACGTACTGGCCGGAGTTCAAGGCGGCCGACAAGGAACGTGTACTCGTCCGCCACCTCCTCGCCCACCGGGCCGGCATCCCCGCCCTCGACCGCCCACTGACCCCTTTGCAGGCGGCCGACGGGATCTCCGGGCCGAAGGCCGTCGCGTCCCAGCGCCCCCAGTGGGAACCCGGCACCGACCACGGCTACCACGCCCAGACCTACAGCTGGCTCATAGGCGAACTGGTGCGACGGGTCACCGGCCGCACCGTCGGCCGCTGGGTCGCCGAGGAGATCGCCCGCCCGCTCGGCCTGGACTTCTGGTTCGGCCTCCCGGTCGAGGAGGCGCACCGGGTGGGCCGGATCGGGCCCGTCGAACCCTCGGCCGACGCGGGCAACGGCGGCGCCCTGCGGATGCGGCCCAAGCGGTCCGTCGCCGAGGCGTACCGCGACCCGGAGTCCCTCACCCGCCGCTCCTTCGGGGCCATAGACCCCCTCCCCGACGAGAACGACCCCTCCTACCGGGCGGCCGAACTCCCCGCCTCCAACGGCATCGCCACCGCCCGCGCGCTGGCCCGCTGCTACGCCGCGATGATCGGCCCGGTCGACGGTCACCGCCTGTTCGCCCCGGCCACGCTCACCCTCGCCCGCACCGAGGAGTCGGTGGGCCCGGACCGGGTCCTGGTCGTCAACACCCGTTTCGGCCTCGGCTACATGCTGCACGGCCCGGCGGCCCCGCTGCTGGCCCCCGGCTCGTTCGGTCACCCGGGCCGGGGCGGCTCGCTCGGATTCGCCGATCCCGAATCCGGCATCGCCCTGGGCTATGTGACGAACGGTCTGCAGAAGGGAGTCACCGCCGATCACCGTGCCCAGGCCCTGGTCAGAGCAGTACGGTCGGCGCTATGACTCCTCCTTACTCTGCTTCACGGTTCGACGGATACGGCGTACTCATCACCGGAGCGGGCCAGGGCATCGGTGCGTCCACGGCCCGCCGACTGGCCTCGGAGGGTGCGAGCGTCCTGGTCACGGACCTGGACGGCGACCGCGCCGGACGCACCGCCGCCGAGATACGCGAGACGGGCGCGACGGCCGAGTCGCTGCCCTGCGACGTGGGCGACCGGGCCGCGGTCGAGGCCGCGGTCGCCCATGCCGTCGCTGCCTTCGGCTCCCTCGACGTGCTGGTGAACAACGCGTACGCCTGTGCCCCCGACGCCCCGCTCTTCGAGGACGAGCCGGACGAGGCATGGCAGCGCGACCTGGACATCACCCTGACCGGCCCGTACCGCTGTGCCCGCGCCGCCCTCCCGCACCTGGTGGCCTCCGGCCGGGGCGCGATCGTCAACATCGGCTCGGTCAACGGCGAACAGGACTTCGGTAATCACGCCTACAGCGCGGCCAAGGCGGGCCTCGGCAGCCTGACCCGCACCCTCGCGGGCCATGCGGGACCGCGAGGCGTACGCGTCAACCTGGTCGCACCCGGCACGATCCGCACCGACGCCTGGGCCGGCCGCGACACGGAACTGTCCCGGTTGAGCAGCCTCTACCCGCTCGGCAGGATCGGCGAGCCGGACGACATCGCGTCCGCCGTCGCCTTCCTCGCCTCGCGTGACGCGGCCTGGATCACGGGGACGACGCTGCGCGTGGACGGGGGTCTGACAGCCGTGAACTCAGGCTTCCGGCAGGCGGTTTCGGGGGAGTAGGGAGAACCTGCCCACGCCACTCACCACGGAGCGCCGATCCCGGCGAAGGTGACCAGTGGAGCTCATGCCCTGCACACCAGCGAACACCACGCGCGTCACGCGACGAGGTTCCACGCGGGCAAGGACGGATGCGTCACGCCCCCGCTCGCAGCACCGCCGCCACCACCGGTCCCGCCGCGTCGCCGCCGTGGCCGCCGGACTGGACGACCGCCGCTGCGGCCAGGTCGCTGCTGAAGCCGGTGAACCAGCTGTTGGACGTGGCCTGGCCGTCGACCTCCGCCGAGCCCGTCTTGGCGCCCTTGTCGCCGCCGACCGAGGCCATCGCGGCCTTTCCGGTGCCCCAACTCGCCGTCTGGCGCATCATGTTGGTGACCTGCTGGGAGGTGGACGGGGAAAGCGACCGGGAGGCGGTGGCGATCGGCCTGCCGTCGAGGTCCCGGTCGACGAGGACCGGCTGGCGGAAGGTGCCGTTCTTCGCGGTGGCGGTGATGGACGCCATGTTGAGCGCGTTCATCTGGATCGTGCCCTGACCGATGTACTGGGCGGCCGCCTCGCCTCCGGTCGCCTCGGGCACGCTGCCGTCGAAGGACACGACGCCGGTCTGCCAGTCCAGGCCGATTCCGAAGACGTCGCGGGCCTCCTTGGCGAGCGCGGTGTCGTCATCCACTTCGTCGATCAGCTTGATGAAGGCGGTGTTGCAGGACCGGGCGAAGCTGGTGGTGAGTGTGGCCGTGTCCGGGAGGGAGAAGTTGTCCAGGTTGTGGAAGGTGCGGCCCTGCCAGATCACGTCCTTCGGGCACTCGACCGGACGGTCGGCCGCCGCGAGGCCCTTCTCGATCAGCATCGCAGCCGTCACGATCTTCATCGTCGACCCGGGCGCCTGCTTGCCCTGCATCGCCGCGTTGAATCCGGTGGCCGGATTGTTGGCGACCGCGCGGATCGCGCCCGTGGACGGTCTGAGGGCGACCACCGAGGCCTGGCTGAACTTCTTCACGGCCACCTCGGCCGCCGCCTGGACGTTCGCGTCCAGCGTGGTCTGCAGCCTGCCCGGCCTGCCCTTGCTGATCGTCAGCAGGGTCTTGTCCGGGCCGCCCGCGTCCGCGTTCTCGATCCAGGTCTCGATGCCCGCCGTGCCGCCGGCCTTCTCCCCGTACTTCTCGCGCAGCGCGTCCAGAATCGACCCCAGGGAGGGGTACTTCTCCTTGGTGAGCACCTTGCCGTTGTGGTCGAGGGCCTCGATCGACGGCGTCGACGCCGCACCCGTCTTGAGTGACGCACCGGCCGTCAGATCCGGGTGGATCACGGTGGGAGCCCAGTCGACCAGCGGCCTGCCGGTGGTCAGACCGCGCACCACGGTCAGTTCGGAGGAGTACGACCAGGGCTTGGACTTCCCCTCGAACGACACGGTCGCCTTCACCGTGTACGGCACCTTCGTGCCCACCGCCGGGCCCGGAGTGATCACCGCCTCGGATACATGGGCGCTCTCGCGGTAGCCGGTCAGGACCGGTTCGGCCTCGACGGCGTTGTTGGTGAGCTGCGACGCGGTGGCCGCGTCACCGCTCGCCCAGGCCTTGAGGAACTTCTTCGACGCGTCGTCGATCTCCGCCCGGGTGACCGGTCCCGTCTTCACCTCGGGGGAGGTGGACTTGCTGCCGGTGCCGTCGCCGCCACCGCCGTTCAGCTCGTCCAGGACGTTGTACGCCCCGTAGCCCACCCCGCCGACCACGACCGCGAACACTCCGCCGACTATCGCAACCTTCGCTCCACTGCGCATTCCTGCAGTCCCCCTCCCCAGGAGTTCCCCTTGAACGTGTTCAAGGGGATGCTGTCGGGCACCTTACGGGACGGTGATGACAGCCGAGGCGGTTGTTATCGGAATGCGATATGTGTGGCGTGAATACACCCAGGTCAAATCATTGTGTGCCGGTCAAATCCAGGTATCCAGCCACATTCGGTCCCGCCAGGACTCGTCGGGAATGGGCGCTCCCGTGCAGATGGGCCGGAAGTGAATAAAGCCTCGCGCATCGCAGAGAAATAGGCCCTGACCAGCAGGTGACGCTCTCCTGCTAGCGTCATGCGGTGATCTCTCTGGGGGAACCCGCGTTCTTCACCCGCCTGCGCGACGCGCGACGGGTACTCATCGCCGGTGCGGGCGGCGGCTTCGACGTGTACGCCGGGCTGCCGCTCGCACTCGCGCTGCGGTCGGCGGGCAAGGAGGTGCACCTCGCCAACCTGTCCTTCGCCGACCTGTACGGCCTGGACCTCGATGTGTGGGTGGACCAGGACGTCGCGGCCGTCGGGCCCGACACCCCCCACCGCGGCGACTACTTCCCCGAACGGACGCTCGCGCAGTGGCTCGTGACGCAGGATCTGCCGCCGACCGTGTACGCGTTCCCGAGCATCGGGGTCGGTCCGCTGCGGGCAGCCTACCGGGCGCTGATCACGCATCTCGGCGGTGTCGACGCGGTCGTGCTGGTGGACGGCGGGACCGACATCCTGATGCGCGGCGACGAGCACGGTCTCGGCACGCCGGAGGAGGACATGGCGAGCCTGGCCGCCGTGAGCAGGCTCGACGAGGTCCCACACCGACTGGTGGCCTGCCTCGGCTTCGGGGTGGACGCGTATCACGGCGTGAACCACTCGCTCGTGCTGGAGAACCTGGCCGCCCTGGACCGGGACGGCTCCTATCTCGGCGCGTTCTCGCTGCTCGGGGCGGGGCGGGAGGGCGCGCTGTATCTCGACGCGGTGGCGCACGCCCAGCGCCACACCGCGAGCCACCCGAGCATCGTGCACGGATCCGTCGCCGCCGCCGTGCGCGGTGACTTCGGCGACGTCCGGTTCACGGAAAGGACCAAGGGCAGCGAGTTGTTCGTCAACCCACTGATGGCACTGTACTTCTGTGTGGATTTGCCTGGACTGGCCCGCCGCAATCTCTACCTCGGTCTGCTGGAACGGACTTCGCTGATGCGGCAGGTGAGTTCCGTGATCGAGGAGTTCCGCACCACGCTGCCCCGTCAGCGTCCGCCGCGGGCATTCCCGCACTGAGCCTTTCTCCGGAACGCACGAACGGGGATCCGCCTCACGGGTGTCAGGGCCGTTCCCCGGGCCGCCCCGGCCTGCCTGTGGGCCGTCTGTGGGCCGTCCGAAGGCGGCCAACAGGCACCGATGATGGCCAACAACCACCAAGGGGCCGCAGTCGGTGACTGCGGCCCCTTGGTGCGTCTTCCCAGCTAGATCCAGGTATCCAGCCACATTCGGTTCCGCCAGGACTCGTCGGGAATGGGCGTTCCCGTGTAGATGGGCCAGAAGTAAATGAAGTTCCAGATGATCAGCAATACCAGTACGCCCGCCGCGATCACCCCCAGCATCCGCCGCCGTTCTCCCGACGGATCGCCGGTCATCAGGCCGAGTTCCCGTTCGGACCCGGACCCGGACCCGGACCCGGTCCCCGCCGCCGGCCCCAGCATCGCGCCGATCATCATCGTGACCGCCAGACACAGGAACGGCACGAACACGACCGCGTAGAAGAGGAAGATGGTCCGCTCCTGGTAGAAGAACCAGGGCAGCCAGCCCGCCGCCACACCGCAGGCGATCGCCCCCGCCCGCCAGTCGCGCCGGAAGAACCAGCGCCACAGCACGTACACCAGGGCGAAACACGCCGCCCACCACAGCAGCGGCGTCCCGATGGCCAGCACTTCGCGAGCGCACTTGCCGGTCTCCGAGGCCGCGCAGCCCGACTGTTCCTCCCAGAAGTACGAGACGGGCCGGCCGAGCACGATCCAGCTCCACGGATTGGACTCGTAGGTGTGGCCGGACGTCAGACTCACATGGAATTCGTAGACCTGGTACTCGTAGTGCCAGAGGCTGCGCAGCCAGTCCGGCAGCCACGTCCAGTTGCCACCGCTGCCGTCTGTCTGCGCCCAGTTCCGGTAGTAGCCCTTGTTGGTGACGATCCAGCCGGTCCAGGAGGCGACGTACGTGACGAGCGCGACCGGGACCGTCGAGACGAAGGCCGGCAGCAGATCCCGCTTCAGCACCGCCCTGTACGGTCGGCGCGCACCCGCGGTCCGGCGCGCGCCCACATCCCACAGCACCGTCATCAGACCGAAGGCGGCCAGGAAGTACAGGCCGTTCCACTTGGTGGCGGAGGCCAGCCCCAGCATCAGACCGGCGGTGAGCCGCCACGGACGCCAGCCCAGCCGCAGGGTCTCCGCGACCCCGGCATCCGGACGCAGCACACCCTCCTCGTCGACCGGCAGCGCGGCGGCGAGGCGGCGCCGCGCCCAGTCGCGGTCGATCACCAGAGCGCCGAACGCCGCCAGCACGAAGAACATCAGCACCGTGTCGAGCAGCGCGGCGCGGCTCATCACGAAATGCAGACCGTCGACGGCGAGCAGCGTGCCGGCCAGGCACCCCAGGAACGTCGAGCGGAACAGCCGCCGCCCGATCCGGCACAGCATCAGCACCGACAGGGTGCCGAGCAGCGCCACCATGAACCGCCAGCCGAACGGCGTGAAACCGAAGATCAGCTCACCGATCCCGATGATCCACTTGCCGACCGGCGGGTGCACCACATAGCCCGGATCCGACGGGACCTGCACCTTCGACGGATCCTCGAGGATCAGCTTGTCGATGTCCTTGGGCCAGTCCCCCTCGTAGCCCTGGTGGACCAGCGCCCAGGCATCCTTGGCGTAGTACGTCTCGTCGAATATCAGCGCGTGCGGGCTGCCCAGGTCCCAGAACCGCAGCACCCCGGCGAACAGGGCCACCAGCAGCGGAGCGCCCCAGGCGGACCACCGCACCAGGCGCTCGGCCATGAGCGGGGAGATTCTGAGCACCGTCCACAACTGGGCGCTGGGGCGGGTGTACGGCGGAACCAGCCGTTCACGCAGACCGATTCCGGGCCGGGGCGAATGGCCGAAACGGCGCAGCCGCTGCTGCCAGGAGGCCGGCTCTTCGCCGTGCGGTTTCCCGGCGTCTGGGCCCTGCTGGGCTTCGGGCGAGGTACTCGTCACCGCGCCATCGTAGGGAACGCGTCTGTGCGGGCGCGCTCGCCCGTGCTGGGAGGATGACTCATGTGACTGGAACGACTGGAACGCTGGTACTGGCAGGAACCCCCATCGGCGATGTGGCGGACGCCCCGCCCCGCCTCGCCGTCGAACTGGAGACGGCGGATGTCGTCGCCGCCGAGGACACCCGACGGCTGCGCCGCCTCACGCAGGCCCTCGGCATCCACACCACGGGGCGGGTCGTCTCGTACTTCGAGGGCAACGAGTCGGCCCGTACGCCCGAACTCGTCGAGGCACTGACCGGCGGCGCGCGCGTCCTGCTGGTCACCGACGCCGGAATGCCGTCCGTCTCCGACCCCGGCTACCGGCTCGTGGCCGCAGCCGTGGAGAAGGACATCAAGGTCACCGCGGTCCCCGGCCCGTCCGCGGTGCTCACGGCTCTCGCCCTGTCCGCGCTGCCCGTCGACCGTTTCTGCTTCGAGGGCTTCCTGCCGCGCAAGGCGGGAGAACGGCTCGGCAGATTGCGCGAGGTCGCCGACGAGCGCCGCACCATGGTCTTCTTCGAGGCCCCGCACCGGCTCGACGACACCCTCGCGGCGATGGCAGAGGTCTTCGGCGCCGACCGCCGGGCGGCCGTGTGCCGGGAGCTGACCAAGACGTACGAGGAAGTGAAGCGCGGCCCGCTGGGCGAACTGGCGGCGTGGGCGGCCGAAGGGGTACGCGGCGAGATCACCGTCGTGGTCGAGGGCGCGGCCGACTCCGGACCCGAAGAACTGGACGCCGCGGAGCTGGTACGCAGGGTGCGGGTGCGCGAGGAGGCGGGGGAGCGGCGCAAGGAGGCCATCGCCGCTGTTGCCGCAGATGCGGGACTGCCCAAGCGTGAAGTCTTCGATGCCGTCGTCGCGGCAAAGAATGCGGCGCGAACCGGCCCGGCGGAGGGCAAAGGACTGTCGTAAAAAGCAAAGCGCGAGCCGCGCGCCGGGCCTTTCTGCCACGAGAAGGCCAAATTCGCTCCAACACTCGACAGGCTTGATGCGCCTTTGCCGGTCAGGGCGTCCACTGGATCAGGGACGCATTCTCCGGAGTGCTTGTCCGGAGTGCCTGTCCGGCGGACAAAGGAGCAGGGCATGAGCGAGAGCGCAGCAACCACCGTGCATGAGGCGTATGCCTTCGCCTGTATGAGGTGCGGATACGGCTGGGAGCAGGCTTACGAGATAGAGCACCACGTCGACGGATCCAATAACGATTTCGTCATATACAAGGCGGACGGCGAACGGGTGCCCTCACCCCTTTCCAGGCCGACCTGCACGAACTGCGGCGGACACGTGGTCCGGATCATGCGGGCCGGCCGGGTCTCGACCGTTCAGCAGCTGCTCCACACCCCCGTCCCGACGCGGCGGGCGACCGAGGACACCGGCGCCCGGGAGGGCGAGGCCGTGGCCGCCACTGCCGTACCCACAGGTGCGGAGCGCCACTGGCACCTGTCCGACCTGCTGCATCCCTTCCACCGCAAGTAAGGCCACGGGCCGCAAGCAGGACCCACCGGCCGCAAGCAGGACCCACTGGCCGCAAGCAAGGCCACGGGCGCGGTCCTCGTACGATCGTCGTCATGAGTCGTACCGAAGCCCCGCCGCTGCCCGAACCCCTCCGGGTGCCGGTCGCCGATTCGCACACCCACCTGGACATGCAGGACGCAACTGTCGAGGAGGGCCTGGCCAGGGCCGCGGCAGTCAATGTGACCACCGTGATCCAGGTGGGCTGCGACGTGGCCGGTTCGCGCTGGGCCGCCGAGACCGCCGCCGCGCATGCGAACGTGCACGCGGCGGTCGCCCTGCACCCCAACGAGGCGCCGCGCATCGTGCACGGTGACCAGGGGGGCACCTCCCAGCCCTCTGGGGCTGGGGGAGGGTGGTCGCGGCAGGGAGCGCGCGAAGGGGGCGGGCAGGCGGCGCTGCACGAGGCCCTCGCGGAGATCGACGCGCTGGCCGCACTCGACCACGTACGCGGTGTCGGCGAGACCGGGCTCGACCGCTTCCGTACCGGCCCCGAGGGCATGGCCACGCAGGAGGAGTCCTTCCGGGCCCACATCGAGATCGCCAAACGGCACGGCAAGGCGCTGGTCATCCACGATCGCGAGGCGCACGCGGATGTGCTGCGCATCCTCGCCGACGCGGGCGCCCCCGAGCGGACCGTGTTCCACTGCTACTCCGGCGACGCCGACATGGCCCGGATCTGCGCGGACGCCGGGTACTTCATGTCCTTCGCGGGCAATGTCACCTTCAAGAACGCCCAGCCGCTGCGTGACGCGCTGGCCGTCGCGCCGATGGAACTGGTCCTGGTCGAGACGGACGCACCGTTCCTGACCCCCGCCCCGTACCGCGGACGACCCAATGCGCCCTACCTCATTCCCGTCACGCTGCGTGCCATGGCGGAGGTGAAGGGCGTGGACGAGGACACCCTGGCGTCGGCCATCTCCGAGAACACCGCCCGCGCATTCGACTACTGACCGGTGCCGGCCCAACGGGGGCGAGCCCCACGGCCGCGCCGCGGCCGTAGGCTTACCGGGTGAGCACCACTGAGCCCGATGCCCTCCTGGGCCCCGCAGACATCCGCGAGCTGGCCGCCGAGCTGGGCGTACGCCCGACCAAGCAGCGCGGTCAGAACTTCGTCATCGACGCCAATACGGTCCGCAGGATCGTGCGGACGGCGGAAGTCCGCCCGGACGATGTCGTCGTCGAGGTCGGTCCGGGGCTCGGCTCGTTGACCCTGGCACTGCTGGAGGCGGCGGACCGGGTCGTCGCCGTCGAGATCGACGACGTGCTGGCGGGTGCCCTGCCGGCCACGGTCGCCGCCCGGATGCCGGGGCGTGCCGACCGGTTCTCCCTGGTGCACTCCGACGCGATGCTGGTCCGGGAGCTGCCGGGCCCGGCACCGACCGCGCTGGTCGCGAACCTTCCGTACAACGTCGCCGTGCCGGTCCTGCTGACCATGCTGGAGCGCTTCCCGTCCATCGAGCGGACCCTCGTCATGGTCCAGGCCGAGGTCGCCGACCGGCTGGCCGCCAGGCCGGGCAACAAGGTCTACGGCGTGCCGTCGGTGAAGGCCAACTGGTACGCGGACGTCAAGCGGGCCGGGGCCATCGGCCGCAATGTCTTCTGGCCCGCCCCGAACGTCGACTCCGGTCTGGTGTCGCTGGTCCGGCGCACCGAGCCGATCGCGACGAGCGCGAGCAGGACCGAGGTCTTCGCGGTCGTCGACGCGGCCTTCGCCCAGCGCCGCAAGACACTGCGGGCGGCCCTGGCCGGCTGGGCGGGCTCCGCGCCCGCCGCCGAAGCGGCCCTGGTCGCGGCCGGGATCTCGCCGCAGGCCCGCGGCGAGGCGCTGACGGTCGAGGAGTTCGCCGCCATTGCCGAGAACAAGCCCTCCGCCGAGAACAAGCCCTCCGGGAGTGGCGAGTGAGCGTCACCGTCCGCGTACCCGCCAAGGTCAACGTCCAGCTCGCGGTCGGCGCCCCGCGCCCCGACGGCTTCCACGACCTGGCCAATGTCTTCCTCGCCGTCGGCCTGTACGACGAGGTCACCGTCACCCCGGCCGACGAGCTGCGCATCACCTGCTCGGGCCCGGACGCCGCCAAGGTCCCGCTGGACGCGACGAACCTCGCCGCCCGCGCCGCGATCGCACTGGCCGAGCTGCACGGCGTCGCACCCGATGTGCACATCCACATCGCCAAGGACATTCCCGTCGCGGGCGGCATGGCGGGCGGCAGCGCCGACGGCGCTGCCGCGCTGCTGGCCTGCGACACCCTCTGGTCCACCGGCGCGAGCCGGGAGGAGCTCCTCGCTATCTGTGCGGAGCTGGGCAGCGACGTACCGTTCAGCCTGGTCGGCGGCGCGGCCCTCGGCGTCGGACGAGGCGAGCAGCTGACCCCGATCGATGTCGGCGGAACCTTCCACTGGGTCTTCGCGGTCGCCGACGGCGGGCTCTCCACCCCGGCCGTCTACGGCGAGTTCGACCGGCTCACGGCCGGTACGGACGTCCCGGACCCCACCGCGTCCGCCGCGCTCCTGGACGCGCTGCGGACCGGTGACACCGCGGCTCTCGCGGGCGCCCTGAGCAACGACCTCCAGCCCGCCGCGCTCTCCCTGCGCCCCTCCCTCGCCGACACCCTCGCCGAGGGCACCGCGGCCGGCGCCCTGGCCGCCCTGGTCTCGGGCTCCGGGCCGACCACCGCGTTCCTGGTGGCGGACGCGGAGTCGGCGCGGAAGGTCGCCGAGGCGCTGGTCACCTCGGGGACATGCCGGAACGCGCGGGCCGCGGTGTCCCCGGCGCCGGGCGCGACGGTCCTGTGAGCCGGGCCGGCCGGGCGGCACCGCCGCCCGGTCAGCCGAGCCGCAGGCTCTTCTTGGCCAGCTCGTACGCGGGGAGCATCGCCTTGTGCTCCTCGGAGTCCATCCCGCCCAGATGGACCACGATCGGCCCGTCCGGAGTGGCGACGGCGAAGGCCCGCTCCTTCTTGACCTCGTCCAGCAGCTTGTTTCTGACCGTGTAGCCGGCCTCGGCCGCGGCCAGGTCACCCGCCCTGGTCTCGCCGTACGTGACCTTTCCGGCGCCGTCCTCGTCCGCGATGAACGCCTCCAGGACCTGGCGCGGGGTGCGGTCGGACTTTTCGCCCTGCCACACCCGCAGATAACCGATGTTCCCCGCCGGTTTCGCGTCGATCTCGCAGACCATGGTGACCTGGCCCTGCACGCCCAGTGCGGCACCGAGCTCGGAGTCCGGATCGACGCTGACGGCCTTCGGCTTCCAGGACGCTGCGAGGTCGAAGGTGACGGGCAGCGGGCAGGCCGAGCCGGAGCCGCCGACCGTGCCCCCCTTGGCGGCGGTCCTCCCGGCCGCCCCGGCCTTCTGCGACGGCTTCCCGCCGGCCGGCTTCTCGCCCACGGCCGCCGCATCCTGCGACGCCGACGAACACCCTGCCAGCGCAAGCGTCGCCAGCAGAGCCGCCGGAACCGCGGCCCGCATCGGCTTGCGGACAGCGTTGCGCACGGTCTCACGCACCATTGAAGTCCCCACTGACGTCCCCGCCCCTGAGATGTTCGAAGATCTTCCGGCCGGGTCCCCGCCCCTTGGTCGGGCCGCCCCGCCCCCTGATCGATTGCCGCACGCTATCGCAGCCGCGAGCCGACTACCCTGGGACGTCGATCGATCCCCCAGGCAGGAGTGAAATGGCCGTCAATCTGGTCAATGTCGAGCAGGTCAGCAAGGTGTACGGCACCCGTGCCCTGCTCGACGGCGTGTCCCTCGGTGTGTCCGAGGGGGACCGGATCGGCGTCGTGGGCCGTAACGGCGACGGCAAGACGACCCTCATCCGGATGCTCGCCAGGCTCGAGGAAGCGGACAGCGGCCGCGTCACCCACAGCGGCGGGCTGCGCCTCGGCGTCCTCACCCAGCACGACTCGCTCGACCCCGAGGCGACCATCCGGCACGAGGTGATCGGCGACCTCGCCGACCACGAGTGGGCGGGCAGCGCGAAGATCCGTGATGTGCTCACCGGACTCTTCGGCGGGCTCGCCCTGCCGGGCTTCGAGCACGGCCTGGACACCGTCATCGCCCCGCTCTCCGGCGGCGAGCGACGCCGGATCGCGCTGGCCAAGCTGCTCATCGCCGAGCAGGACCTGATCGTCCTCGACGAGCCGACCAACCACCTGGACGTCGAGGGCATCTCCTGGCTGGCCGGCCATCTGCGGGCACGCCGCTCGGCGCTCGTCTGCGTCACCCACGACCGCTGGTTCCTCGACCAGGTCTGTACGCGCATGTGGGACGTCCAGCGCGGCACGGTCCATGAGTACGAGGGCGGCTACAGCGACTACGTCTTCGCACGGGCCGAGCGGGAGCGGATCGCCGCGACCGAGGAGTCCAAGCGGCAGAACCTGATGCGCAAGGAGCTGGCCTGGCTGCGCCGCGGCGCCCCCGCCCGTACCTCCAAGCCGCGCTACCGCATCGAGGCGGCCAATGAACTGATCGCCGATGTGCCCCCGCCGCGCGACACCAGCGAGCTGATGAAGTTCGCCAACGCCCGGCTCGGCAAGACCGTCTTCGACCTGGAGGACGTGACCGTCCAGGCAGGCCCCAAGACGCTGCTCACCCACCTCACCTGGCAGCTCGGCCCCGGCGACCGGATCGGCCTGGTCGGGGTCAACGGCGCGGGCAAGACCTCGCTGCTGCGGGCACTCGCCGAGGCGGCCCGCACACAGGGTGACGTGCAGCCCGCCGCCGGGAAGGTCGTCGTCGGCAAGACCGTCAAGCTCGCCTACCTCTCTCAGGAGGTCCACGAGCTCAAGCCGAACCTGCGGGTACTCGAAGCGGTCCAGCAGGTGCGCGACCGGGTCGACCTCGGCAAGGGCCGGGAGATGACCGCGGGCCAGCTCTGCGAGCAGTTCGGCTTCTCGAAGGAGAAGCAGTGGACGCCGGTCGGTGACCTCTCAGGTGGTGAGCGGCGCCGGCTCCAGATCCTACGCCTGCTGATGGACGAGCCGAACGTCCTCTTCCTCGACGAGCCCACCAACGACCTCGACATCGAGACCCTGACCCAGCTGGAGGACCTCCTCGACGGCTGGCCCGGATCGATGATCGTGATCTCCCACGACCGTTTCTTCATCGAGCGGACCACGGACCGGGTGATGGCGCTGCTCGGCGACCGCACGCTGCGGATGCTGCCGCGCGGGATCGACGAATACCTGGAGCGCAGGCAGCGAATGGAGGAAGCGGCCACCCCCTCCGCCGCACCCGCGGCGGCAAAGGAGAAGGCCGCGCCGGCCGCGACCGTCTCCCCGCAGGCCGCCCGCGCGGCGAAGAAGGAACTGCAGAAGGTGGAGCGGCAGCTCGACAAGATTTCGACGCGGGAGACCGCGCTGCACGCACAGATCGCGGACAACGCCACGGACTTCGAGAAGGTGGCGAAGCTGGACGCGGAGCTGCGCGAACTGGTCGCGGAGCGCGATGAGCTGGAGATGCGCTGGCTGGAACTGGCCGAGGACGCCTGATCGGGACGCCTTCGGTGTGACCCGCGGCCGCAGCCCGGTGGCCGACGTCCGGCGGCGCCGCGGGGGCCGGTGGCACCCGTCCGAGGCGTAACGGGGGCATCACGGGGCGGTTCTCCCTTGGGAACAGGGGGTGGACCGACCCGATGCCCGAAGTATTGCGGGTGGTACAAAGAAGGCCCGCTCGACTGTCGTAACGCCGCGGGATCCATGCCCGATTCGCTCCTTTCCGGGGGGTCCGGGGTTCTTGTCGGACCTTCGAGATCTGCGGAATCGCGGGGGAGAACGGAACGGGCACCGGACCGCACGAAGGGGGACGTGCTGATGACCCAGCCGCCCAGCCAGCAACCGCCGCAGGGGGGCTTCGGCGCACCGCAGGAGCCGTCGCCGGGAAGTCCTCAGCCGCCGCAGACCCCGCCGCCGAGTGGCCCGCCGCAGGTCCCCGGTTACGGCAACCCGCAGCAGCCGGGGCCGTACAACCAGTCGACGCAGCCGGGGCCGTACGCCCAGCAGCCGGGGCCGTACAACCAGCCGATGCAGCCGGGCCCGTACGCCCAGCAGCCCGGCCCGTACAACCAGCCGACGCAGCCCGGTTTCGGTTACCCGCAGCAGCAGTACCCCGGAGCACCGGGCTCCGGCGGTCAGGGCGGCGGTAACTCCAAGCGCAAGCCCGCGTTGATCATCGGCGCCGCCGCCGTCGCGCTCCTCGTGATCGGCGGCGGCATATTCATCGCCACGAGCGGGGGCGACGACGACAAGAAGCCCGCCGCGCAGAAGAGCGGCTCGCCCTCCGTCAACGAGGGCGACGGCAACGGCGACGGCCGCAAGGTCGACGAGGACCTCAACGCCGGGCGCCAGAAGGGCGAGGCGAAGGTTCTCTGGCTGCGGAAGAACGATGTCGACCTGCCGCGCAACGGCGCCGATGTGTACGGCCCCTGGGTCGCCAACGGTGTGATCGTCAAGGGCATGTACCGCTCCGTCACCGGCTACTCCATGGCCGACGGCGAGCAGAAGTGGACGGTGAAGCTGCCCACCGACCTGTGTGCGGCGCCCGCGCAGCCCACAGACGGAGGCAAGATGGTCGTCGCGGTCAAAAACGGGACCACCGACAAGGCGGACTGCTCGGACCTCCAGATGATCGACCTCAACACCGGCAAGGCCGGCTGGAAGAAGTCGATCAAGAAGAACGGCGTCTGGGACATGATGTCGGACATCTCCCTCGCCATCAGTGGCGACACCGTGGCGGTCGGGCGCGCCGGCAACTCCAACGCCTTCCGGGTCAGCGACGGCAAGGAACTGTTCGGCAACCAGCCGGGCGACTGCCAGCCGTTCGCCTTCGCCGGCGGGCCCAAGCTGATCGCCGCTTCCAACTGCCGCACCGATGACGTCAGCAATCCCCAGCAGCAGATCCAGGAACTCGACCCGGTCACGGGGAAGCCCCGATGGACACATCGCGCCAAGCGCGGATGGGAGGTCGACCGGGTCTACTCGGTGAGTCCACTGGTGGTCTCGATGAAGAAGGACAAGCAGTGGGGCGTCCTCGCGCTCGACGAGAACGGCACGCGCCGCTCCGCGCTCGTCAGCGACAAGGACGACAAGTTCGAGACGGACTGCGGCAACGACTTCGCCATCTTCGGCAAGACCCTGGACGGCTGCACCGGTGTGGCCGCCGACGCCAACACGCTCTACCTGCCGACTGCGCCGGACTCCATCGGCGCCGACAGTACGAACAAGGTCGTGGCGTTCGACCTGAACACCGGCAAGCCCAAATGGAAGTCCGCGGCCCCGGCCGGGCGCACGGTGAAGCCACTGCGCATGGACGGCGGCAATGTGCTGCTCCACATGAAGGCCGGATACAACAAAGGCGGCGGGATCGCCATCCTCCCACCGACCGGTGGCACGCCGCGGATGGTGCTGCGGCACCCGGCATCGACGGCCGCGATCGAGAACTCCTTCTACAAGTCGAAGATCGTCTACGCGGACGGCCGTTCCTTCATCGTGAGCGGACGGGTCAGCGCACGGAACGACGAGGAAGAGCTGGAGACGAAGACCATGATGGCCTTCGGTAACTGACGGCTCACAAAGGCTTTTGACGGAACAAGACCGTCGGCGCCCGACGGTTCACGACCGGCAGTGGCCCGGGCAACCCCGGCCACTGCCGGTCCCTCCCCACCGAATCTCCCTCCCCCCGAGGTACGTACGCCATGACACAGCCGCCCCAGCCGCCCAACGATTCGCCCCAGGGCGGATTCGGTGCCCCGCAGGACCCCCCACCGGGCGGGTTCGGTGCCCCGCAGGACCCCCCGCCGGGCGGGTTCGGCGCACCGACGCCGCCGCCCGCCGATCCGTCCGGCAAGCAGCAGGCCACCCCGCCCACGGGAGGATTCGGCGCCCCGCAGACCCCGCCGCCGACAGGAGCCCCGCAGACCCCGCCGACCGCAGGCGCTCCCGCAGGGCCTTCGCAGCAGCCCGGCCCCGGCTACGGCTACCCGCAGGGTCAGCCCCCGCAGCCCGGTTACGGCTACCCGCAGGCGCCCGTGCCGGGACAGCCGCAGCAGGGTTACGGATTCCCGCAGGGCATGCCGCCCGGTCAGCCGCCGCAGCAGGGTTACGGATTCCCGCACGGCATGCCGGCCGGTCAGCCGCCGCAGCAGGGGTACGGCTACCCGACCGCCCCGATACAGCAGCAGTACCCGCAGCCGCAGCAGAGCGGGGACGGCGGCAAGAAGTTCACCACCCGGATGCAGATCATCGTCGCCGCGTCGGTCGCCGTGGTGCTGGTCGTCGTCGCGGGTGTCTGGTTCGCCTCCAGCGGCGGTGACGACGGCAAGAAGGGCCAGGCGTCCCAGTCGGGTGGCTCCGCCGGCGAGGACAAGGGCGGCCAGGGCGGCACCATCGGTGGCGGCGGCAAGGAGAAGGCACCGGCGGACCCCCAGTCCCAGGTCGCATTCCAGCTGCCGGATCCGAAGGCCGACGACATCATCAGGGTCGACGGTTCCTGGATGACCGACAAGGCCTACGTGAAGACCGGCGTGAACGAGATCGTCGGCTACGACGCGGTCAAGGGCACCAAGCTGTGGTCCATCCCGCTTGCGGGCCAGGTCTGCGCCGCCTCCCGGCACATGTCCAAGGACTACAAGACGGCCATCGCCTTCGAGGCGGCCAAGCCGACCGCGACCAAGAAATACCAGCCGTGCAACCAGGTCGGCGCGCTCGACCTGAACACCGGCAAGCTGATGTGGAGCAAGTCGGTGACCGCCGCCACCAGTGGTGACGAGCCGGTCAGGTTCAACGAGATCACGCTCAGCGGCACCACGGTCGCCGCGGCCGGCACCGAGGGCGGCGCGGCCTTCGACCTGAACACCGGCGCCGAGCGCTGGAAGCCCAAGGTCTCCACCGACGGCTGCTACGACGCGGGCTACGGCGGCGGCGAGGCGCTCGCCGTCGTCCGCAAGTGCGGTACGTACGACGAACCGCAGCTCGTCATCCAGTCGCTGAACCCGACCACCGGCGCCCCGGTCTCCTCGTACAAGATGCCGCCCGGTGTCGAGTTCGCGAACATCGTCTCCACCAAGCCGCTGGTCGTCGCGGCCGACGTCGGCGACACCGCCGGTGACGGCAGCGGTATCTCGGACTTCTTCTCGATCGACGCCAACACCGGCAAGCTGCTCACCAGGATCGCGGCGGACGGCGAGAAGTACGCCGCGCGCTGCGAATCCACCGCGGTCGAGAGCTGCAAGAAGGTGGCCGTCGGCAACAACCGCATCTACGTGCCGACCGAGGACCACGAGGGCTCCGGCGAGTACGGCGACACCAACGAGATCGTCTCCTTCGATCTCACCACGGGCAAGCCGACCAGTGACCGGGCGGACGCGGGCGACCGCTACACGATGTTCCCGCTCCGTATGGACGGCGGCAACATCATCGCGTACAAGATGCCCCCGTACGACAAGGGCGGCCAGGTCATCTCCATCGACGGCTCCACCTTCAAGCAGACCGTGCTGATGGAGAACCCGGCCGAGAAGTCCGTTCGCGACGTCGAGAGCAGCTTCACCGGGGACTACTCCGAAATGCTCTACTCCGCCGGCCGCTTCTACATCTCCCAGACGATGCTCAGCAAGTCGAGCGGGGCCTCGCTGAGCGGCAAGAAGTACCTCGCCGTCGCCTTCGTCACCGACTGATCCCTTACGACCTGGGACCGCACCCATGCCCGGCCCTGCCGGTCGATCATTCGACCGGCAGGGCCGGTCGTTTTCCGCCCGTCGGACAGCCCTGATGGCGCATAATCCGACACCCCGGGGGGCTTCTGCCGGGTAAGGGGCCCGGAACGTCGAACAAGCGTGTAGCTTGCCGGGTCAGGGCGGCCGGGGGGCCTGGCGCCAGTGTTTGGGGGATGTTCGATGAGCGTGCGGCTCATGGTGGTCGACGATCACAGACTGCTCGCCGAGGCGCTCGCCTCGGCGTTGAAACTGCGGGGCCACCGGGTGCTCGCGGCAGCCGCGCCGGCCTCGGGTGCCGCCGAGCTGGTGGTCAGCAGGGCTCCGGATGTCTGTCTGTTCGGTACTGCGGCACCTGCCGAACCCGGCGCCTTCGACCCGATCGTGCGGATCCGGCGTGAGCGCCCTCAGGTGGCCGTGGTGGTGCTCGGGCCCGTGCCCAGTCCGCGCGGGATCGCGGCGGCCTTCGCAGCAGGCGCCGCGGGATATGTCCGGCACGACGAGCGCATGGAGGGCGTCGAACGGGCGATGGTCAAGGCGCGCGCCGGCGAGGCGGTGGTGGCGCCGCAACTGCTCCAGGGCGCCTTCGCCGAACTGCTCAATCCGGCCGCGGCGCCGGACGACGAGGGGCAGCGGCTGCTGCAGATGCTCACCCCGCGCGAGGTCGAGGTCCTGGTGCGGGTCGCCGAGGGCGAGGACACCCGGCTGATCGCGGCCGGGATGCGGATCGCGCCGAGCACCGCGCGTACGCATGTGCAGCGGGTGCTGATGAAACTGGGCGTCGGCTCCCGGCTGGAGGCCGCGGCGCTCGCGGCCCGCACAGGGCTGCTGGACCGGTCGGTGCCGCTGAACGAGCAGGGGCCCGACGGCATCGGGTGATGCTGTCGGTTTCCTGGGGTTCTTTGTTTGATTGTGATCGCATGGTCGGTAAATCCAGGCAGGAAACGGGGGGCCTCCCCAGAAACGGGGGAGGTCACGCCCGTATGTGCCCCGCTTGAATCGTTGACGGGCCTGTTGGCTTGTGATTCATTATGTTGGGTTATGTTTGGAGGAGCCTGGTGAAGAAGACGGTTACGACGCTCGCCGACGGCCGGGAGCTGCTCTACTACGACAGCCGTGACGACGCCGTGCGCGATGCCGTCGACCGGCGGCCCCTCGATGCCGTCTCGACCTCGTCCGAGATCCGCCGTGACCCGTTCCTCGGTGACAGCGTCGCCATCGCCTCGCACCGCCAGGGCCGCATCTACCACCCGCCGGCCGACGAATGCCCGCTCTGCCCCTCGCGGGACGGCCGGCTGAGCGAGATCCCCGAAACGGACTACGATGTCGCCGTCTTCGAGAACCGCTTCCCCTCGCTCGCCGGCGACTCCGGCCGCTGCGAGGTCGTCTGCTTCACCTCCGACCACGACGCGTCGTTCGCCGACCTCAGCGAGGACCAGGCCGCCCTGGTCCTGGAGGCATGGACCGACCGCACCGCCGAACTCGCCGAGCTCGACCAGGTCAAGCAGGTGTTCTGCTTCGAGAACCGGGGCGCCGAGATAGGCGTCACGCTCGGCCATCCGCACGGGCAGATCTACGGCTACCCCTTCGTCACCCCGCGCACCGAGCTGATGCTGCGCTCGATGGAGGCCCACCGCGCCGAGGCCGGCCGCAACCTCTTCGACGACGTGGTGGCCCGCGAGGAGAAGGACGGCTCGCGGATCGTCATCAGCGGCGAGCACTGGGTCGCCTTCGTGCCGTACGCGGCGCACTGGCCGTACGAGGTCCATCTCCACCCCCGCCGCCGCGTCCCCGACCTGCGCGGGCTCGACGAGGCGGCGCGTGCGGAGTTCCCGCAGATCTATCTGGAACTCCTGAGGCGATTCGACCGGATCTTCGGCCCCGGCGAGCCGCCGACCCCGTACATCTCGGCCTGGCACCAGGCCCCGTTCGGTGTCCCCGGGCGGGAGGACTTCGGGCTCCATCTGGAGCTTTTCACCATCCGACGCACCTCGGGCAAGCTGAAGTTCCTCGCGGGTTCCGAATCCGGCATGAATGTGTTCATCAACGATGTGCCGCCGGAGGCCGCGGCCCAGCGACTGCGAGAGGTAGCGAGCGAGTGAGCAAGCCCCAGAAGAAGTACCTGGTCACGGGTGGCGCGGGTTATGTCGGCAGCGTGGTCGCCCAGCATCTGCTGGAGGCCGGTCACGCGGTCACCGTCCTCGACGACCTGTCGACCGGGTTCCTGGAGGGCGTCCCTGCCGGGGCCGAGTTCATCCAGGGCCGCATCCAGGACGCGGCCAAGTGGCTGGACGCCTCCTACGACGGGGTGCTGCACTTCGCCGCGTACTCGCAGGTCGGCGAGTCCGTCGTGGACCCGGAGAAGTACTGGGTGAACAACGTCGGCGGCTCCGTGGCACTGCTCGCCGCCATGCGGGAAGCCGGGGTGCGCACCCTGGTCTTCTCCTCCACCGCCGCGACCTACGGCGAACCGGTCACCACTCCCATCACGGAGTCCGACGCGACCGCGCCCACCAACCCCTACGGCGCCACCAAGCTCGCCGTCGACCACATGATCACCGGCGAGGCGGCCGCGCACGGGCTGGCCGCCGTCTCGCTGCGCTACTTCAACGTGGCCGGGGCGTACGGCAGTTGCGGGGAGCGGCACAGCCCCGAGTCGCACCTCATCCCGCTGGTCCTCCAGGTCGCCCTCGGGCAGCGCGAGTCGATCTCCGTGTACGGCGACGACTACCCGACCCCCGACGGCACCTGCGTCCGCGACTACATCCATGTCGCCGACCTCGCCGAGGCCCATCTGCTGGCCCTGGACGCGGCCACCGAGGGCGAGCACCTGATCTGCAACCTCGGCAACGGCAACGGCTTCTCGGTGCGCGAGGTCATCGAGACCGTCCGCGAGGTCACCGGCCACCCGGTCCCCGAGACCGCGGCCCCGCGCCGCGCCGGTGACCCCGCCGTGCTGGTCGCCTCCGCCGCCACCGCCAGGAAGCGGCTCGGCTGGACGCCTTCGCGTGCGGACCTGACCGGAATCGTCTCCGACGCCTGGACGTTCGCCCGCCGAGAGGAACCCACCGCCCCATGACCGTGAACAGTGAGCCGACCGCGGGCTTCACGAAGCTGTACGGGAGCGCTCCCGAAGGAGTCTGGGCGGCGCCCGGCCGGGTGAATCTGATTGGCGAGTACACCGACTTCAACGACGGTTTCGTGATGCCGCTCGCGCTGCCGCACACCGCGAAGGCGGCCGTCGCCCGCCGCACCGACGGTGAGCTGCGGCTCCACTCGACCGACGTACCGGGCGGTGTCGTCCGGCTCCGGGTCGACGAACTGGCCCCGCATCAGGGGCACGGCTGGGCGGCGTACCCGGCCGGGGTCGTCTGGGCGCTGCGCGAGGCCGGTCACCCCGTCACAGGGGCGGACATCCAGCTGACCTCCACCGTCCCCACCGGCGCCGGGCTCTCCTCCTCCGCGGCCCTCGAAGTCGTCACCGCGCTGGCTCTGAACGACCTGTTCGAACTGGGGCTCTCCGCCTCGGAGCTGGCCGTCATCGGCCAGCGCGCCGAGAACGCGTTCGTCGGTGTGCCGTGCGGGATCATGGACCAGATGGCATCCGCCTGCTGCACCGAGGGCCACGCCCTGTACCTCGACACCCGCGACCTCACCCAGCGCCAGGTCCCCTTCGACCTGGCCGCCCACGGGCTGCGGCTGCTGGTCGTCGACACCCAGGTCAAGCACGCGCTCGGCGACGGCGCGTATGCCGAGCGGCGGGCCGGCTGCGAGGCGGGGGCCGCCGCGCTCGGCCTGCGGACGCTGCGTGAGCTGCCGTACGAGGGGCTCGGCGCGGCCCTGGACACCCTGGCCGAGGCCGGCGTGGACGAGTCCGTGGTGCGTTACGTACGCCATGTGGTCAGCGACAACCAGCGCGTGGAGCAGGTCATCGCGCTGCTCGACGCGGGCGATGTGCGGGCCGCGGGCCCGGTCCTGGACGCGGGGCACGCCTCGCTCCGCGACGATCTGCGGGTCTCCTGCCCCGAGCTGGACCTGGTGGTGTCGGCGGCGGGCGAGGCCGGGGCGCTCGGCGCCCGGATGACCGGCGGCGGCTTCGGCGGCTCGGCGATCGTGCTGGTGGACGAGACGCAGGCGGACACGGTCTCCAAGTCCGTGCTGGAGGCGTTCGCTTCGGCGGGTTACGCGGCGCCGCGGATCTTCCCCGCCGTTCCTTCGGCGGGTGCCCGGCAGATCGGCTGAGGTCCACTTCTGCCTCAAGACGGGACATCTACCACAGCCAACGGAGCAGAGCCGGTCAGTTCTGCGAATTGCCTTCCGCTCCGGCGTCCCGGCCGTACTCTGATGCACAGCACCGGTGGGGGCCGGTGCTGATTCAGGGGTACGAGACAGTCGGGTACGGCGCCCGGGGCGGGTTGCAGTCGAAACACGGCGGCGGCCGTGGGACTGCGGTCCATCTCCCCGATCCGGGCGGCCGTACCCGCGCCGTTGCGGCCCTTCAGCGGACCGGGGGGTGGCCCGGCAACAGACGCGGCATGGGGGTGCCTGTGGTTCGTATCCGGGTTCTCGTGGTGGACGACCACCGCATTTTCGCCGAGTCGCTCGCAGCGGCGCTCGCGGCCGAGCCGGACGTCGATGTGGCGGCGGCGGGCAGTGGCCCCGCCGCGCTGCGCTGTCTGGAGCGGGCGGCCGCCGAGGGGCGGGACTACGACGTGATGCTGATCGACGCCGAACTGGGCATCCTGACCGCGGCGAAGGGCCGCCACGCACCCGTCCCGGCCCCCCGCAGCGGGGAGGAAGGCCCGGCGGACGGCATCTCGCTGGTCGCCGGGGTCCGTTCGGGCCGGCCCTCCGTGCGTACGGTGGTGCTCGCCGAGAAGGACGACCCGCTCCGGGCAGCGGTGGCGCTGCAGGCCGGGGCTTCGGGCTGGGTCGCCAAGGACTGCTCGCTGCAACGACTGCTCACGGTCATCCGGGGAGTGCTGCGCGACGAGACGCATCTGCCCCCGGCCCTGCTCACGGGCGTGCTGCGGGAGCTGACGGCAGCACGCAAGCATCGCACCGAGAGCGAGGAGCTGGTCGAGTCGCTGACCCCGCGCGAGCGCGAGGTGCTGCGCTGCATGGTGGCGGGCCTGGGCCGCAAGGCGGTGGCGGAGCGGCTCTACCTCTCCCCGCACACGGTGCGTACGCATATGCAGAACGTGCTGGGGAAGCTCGGCGTGCACTCGACGCTGGCCGCGGTCGCACTGGCCCGGCGGGCGGGTGTCGGACCGGTCGATCTCGAACCGGCCCGGGTCCCAGTGCCGTGACCGGCAGTGTTTGCCCGACGGGGCAAAGCTTGCCGGGAGGGGCACTGGGGCCTGTTCCGAGTTTCCCGCCTGCGCCGCGGCGTCTGGCACGCGCGCTCGCTGCGTTGTCGGGATCGCCCACGTACGCCCAGTACGAGGGCGACCCTCCGCCTTGCGATCGCACGCACCAGACGCCGCGGCGCCCGCGCTCCGCGCGGACGACGGGAAACTCGGAACAGGCCCTAGCCGGGGATGTTGTCGAACGGTGCGGTCAACTGGCGTAGTAGCCCGGCCAGTTCGCCCCGCTGCTGAGTGGAGAGCTCGATCAGGATGGCACGCTCCTGGGCGAGCAGGCCGGCCAGTGACTGGTCGGCCTTGTCGCGCCCTTCGGCGGTGAGCCGGACCAGCACGCCGCGGCGGTCGCTGGGGTCGGGGAGCCGCTCGACGAGGTTCTTCTTGGTCAGCCGGTCGATGCGGTTGGTCATCGTGCCCGAGGTGACCAGGGTCTGGGTGAGCAGCTGGCCGGGGGAGAGCTGGTAGGGAGCACCTGCGCGGCGCAGTGACGTGAGTACGTCGAACTCCCACGGCTCCAGATTGTGCTCGGAGAAGGCGATCCGGCGGGCCCGGTCCAGATGGCGGGCCAGGCGGGAGACACGGCTGAGCACCTCGAGTGGTTCCACGTCGAGGTCGGGGCGCTCGCGGCGCCATGCAGCGACCAGTCGGTCGACCTCGTCCTCCATGTGGATCAGTGTAGAGGGTCTGTCGACATGAAGTCTCTTGAATTCAAGTGTCTTGACATCAAGATAATCTTCGCATGATCCTGGTTCCATGACCGCATCCACCTGGGATCCGCAGCAGTACCTGCGCCACGCCGACCATCGCACCCGCCCCTTCCACGATCTCCTGGCCCGCATCGTCGAGCCCCCGGCCGCCCCCGCACCCCGCGTCGCCGACCTCGGTTGCGGAGCGGGAAACGTCACCGTCCTCCTCGCCGACCGCTGGCCGAAGGCCCGGATCACCGGCTACGACAACTCCCCGCAGATGCTGGAACGGGCCCGCGCCCACGCAGGCCCCCTCCTGGACTTCGCAGAGGCCGACGCCACGACCTGGACCCCGGCGCAGCCGTACGACCTGATCGTCTCCAACGCCCTGCTCCAGTGGGTCCCGGACCACACCTCCCGCTTCCCTCTCTGGCTGGACGCCATCACCCCCGGCGGTACGTTCGCCTTCCAGGTCCCCGGCAACTTCGACCAGCCCAGCCATGTCCTGATGCGGGAGCTCGCCGGGTCCCCGCGCTGGCGCGACCGCCTGGCCGACGAGCTCCGCCACGCCGACGCGGTGCTCAGCCCCGCCGCCTACCTCGACGCACTGACGGCCCCCGGCATCACGGCGGACGTCTGGGAGACCACGTATCTGCATCTGCTGCACGGCGAGGATCCGGTGCTCGACTGGGTGAAGGGCACCGGCCTGCGCCCTGTCCTGACCGCCCTGGCCGACGACCCCGAGGCCCGCGAGGCGTTCCTCACCGAGTACCGCGACCTGCTGCGCACCGCGTACCCGGCGGGCCCGCACGGCACGGTCTTCCCGTTCCGCCGCATCTTCGCCGTGGCCCGCAAGGAGAGGTGACGGCGCCGAGGTGAACCGGGACGACGACCTGCCGGGCCGCCGGTGCTTCTTCAGCCGTGACCCGGTGGGGAACCGGCTGGAGTTCCTGGAGTGGGTGGACGGCTGAGCTTCACAGCTCGTTCAGCGCGTCCAGCGTGATGTCGATGTCGACCGGAAACGGGACACCGGTCTTGAGCCGGTCGTGGTGGATCCCGGTCAGGGCGTACGCCTTGGTCACCGGGTCCAGCTCGTAGACCCGCACCACCGGGTGCCGGTCGGTGCCGGCCATCTCGACCAGCCAGAAATTCGGGATACCGGCCGCGGCGTACTTCTGCGGCTTGGCGTTGCGGTCGCGGGCCTCGGAGTCGGGGGAGACGACCTCGACGGCGAGGAGGACGTCGGCGGCCTGGAAGCGGGTCTGCTCAAGATCGGTGGCGGCTTCGGCACGGACGACGGAGATGTCGGGTTCGGGGCCGTTGCGCCGGTCCAGCACGATGGTCATCTCACGCTCGGCCTTCAGACTGCTTGGGATCGTGGCGCGAAGGCCGATCATCAGCAGGCCGATCATCTTGGCGTGGAAACGCCGCTGCGGACTCACGAAAACCAGGCTCCCGTCGATCAGCTCTGTGTGCGGCGGGAGATCGGGCAAGGTGAACAGGTCGTCCACGGTGTATCCGTCCTGGGGCGGCACCGGCCAGCGGCTGCTGTGCCCGGCGATCGGCTCGGCGGTCATGGTTCCTCCCATGGACGGGATTCTTGGCCTGCCCCCTCACGGTAGCGGTCGGAATCGAGCAGCGTCATCACAAAGAGTGACGCCGGCCCGGTGTCGACCTCGGCCCGGACGAGAAGACCGCCGCACGCGTGCCGCTGCCCCCAGCCGTGGCCAGCGCGCTTCTGTCAGGCTGCGGTCACCTGTTGGGCCAGCAGCAGTGCCAGGGGGCCGCCCTGGAGCAGGAAGCGCCCCTGGGTGGCGGCCTGGATCGCGTCGGCCATCGGCCACCACATCAGTTTGAAGCCCGCTTCGCTGGGCGTGAGCTGCTGCGGGCCGCAGGTGAGTCCTTCAGCCAGGAAGAGGTGGATGCGGGCTGGGGAATTCAGTGTGATGGCGTACGAGCCGAGGGGGCGCCAGTTTTCGGCGGCGACGCCGGCTTCCTCGCGCAGCTCGCGCCGCGCGCACTCCTCCGGTGTCTCGCCGTCCTCCCGGCGTCCCCCGGGCAGGAACACGTACTCGCCGCCGTGCTGCGGGAATTCGGCGGTCAGGACGGCGACCATGCCGTCCGCGTCTCGGGCCACGATGACGGAGGCGTCGCACACCGCCCCTCGCTGGGATGTGTCGGTCATGGCCCGGGAGCGTAGCCGCCTACGCTGACAGCCAGGCCGCGAACGGCACGTTGAGCACGGTGGGGTGGGCAATGCCGCGGGGTCCCAGGTAGTCAGTCACAGACTCGCCTCTGCCTCAGCTTCTTCTCGAATCAGACGGATCTTGGTGATGGCGTCCGTCGGGTCCTGTTCGCCCGCATCGCTTCGAGCAAGTGCTGGGTGAGTGCGGGCACCCTGTTCGGAGCGATGCGGGCGACGGCGGCCCGTAGCGCGGCGGGGGTGAGTTCCGGCATAGGGATCAGCGGTCCGTACGGACCGTCGGGCTGCGCGCTCACGGTGACCTCCGGTGCGGGTGGATCGGTCTTCGCACCGTACACAGGCGGAGTCGTCGGCATGGTGCGTGCTGGTGTCGGGGGTTCGGACGTGATGTCCGCGCAGGTCGACCATCTGAGCGCCATGACCCAAGAGCCGGGGGGTGTCCACCAGCGCAACCCCGGAAGGCCGTCTGCTGCGAGTTCGTCAGGCGACTGTGATGGCCGCCGGACCTTGTGGACGCCCCGAGCGTCCGGCACCATGACGAGCATGAAGACCTGCCGAAAGGCCCATGCCGCGTAGACGGCCCGGCGCGCTTCGCGCCGAAGATCCGGTGGCGCCTGTCTGGGGCCCCTGGACGGATCGGATTCCCGGCTTGTCCGAGCGTACCTGCGCCGAGATTCAGCGCACGGAGCGCGAGCACGATGACCCCGTGGGCGGCCTGTGGGACGGGGCAGTGGAAGCCGCGATCAGGCACTACCGGGCGTTCTTGCGGCAACCCGGGCGCTATCTGGACCTGTGCTTCGAAAATTCTCCCCACCCCGAATCCTCGCTCGTCAATGTGGCTAATGCTCGGGACCTCTTGGACGAAGCGTTGCGGTTGCTGCCTCTGCCCGCCCGCGCCGAACTCGGGCGACTCGTGACGTCACTCGACGCCGAGTTCCGACGCCGGACCTTGCCCGACCCGCACGCCTACCGGCGTTTCTGGCGGGGTAGTGGATGGTGGCACCAGCGCCTCTACGACGGCGAGTTCCGGTGGTGAAGGGCCTCGGCTCGACTGCTTCTCGCCTCTACGGAGAGTCTCATCACCGTTATCGACAACGCAGGAGGAAACACGTGGCGCAGCTACTGAGAGTCCAGAACTTCAACGTCTCATGTGACGGCATCGGCGCCGGGGAGGACCAAAGCTTTGAGAGTCCGTTCGGCCACGCCCATGCCGAGAGGCTGTTCGCCTGGGCCGGCGCCACGGCCAGCTGGCCCATGCGTACCGACCCGGGGGGAAGCCGTGGCCTCGACGACTACTTGACGCGGGACTACGCACGCAACATCGGCGCCGAGATCATGGGCCGCAATAAGTTCGGGCCCCAGCGCGGGCCCTGGCAGGACCATGAGTGGCGCGGCTGGTGGGGTGACGAGCCCCCGTTCCGCACTCCGGTGTTCGTCATGACCCACGACAGTCGTCCTTCGTTCACGCTCTCCGACACCACGTTCCACTTCGTCGCCGGCGCCCCGGCCGTGATCCTTGAGCAGGCGCGGGAGGCGGCTCAGGGCAAGGACGTCCGGCTCGGCGGCGGAGTCACCACCATCCGGCAGTTCCTCGACGCCGACCTCGTCGACACCATGCATGTGGCGGTCTCACCGGTGAAGCTCGGATCCGGACTGCGTCTCTGGGACTCCCCCGATGAGCTGCTCGACCGGTTCCACCTTGAGGTCGTGCCCAGCCCGAGCGGCGTGACGCACCACCTGTTCTGGCGAAAGTGATACGAGGGCTCCGAGACGTCGAACTGTCCCGGCCGACCGGTCGGGCCGGCCCGCGCCCGCCCCCGCCCCCGTTCAGCTCTTGCGGTGCCCCATCAGCCGCGGCTTCGACTCCAGGTTCTCCAGGCCGTGCCAGGCCAGGTTCACCAGATGGGCCGCGACCTCCGCCTTCTTCGGCCTGCGGGCGTTCACCCACCACTGGCCGGTCAGGGCGACCATGCCGACCAGCGCCTGGGCGTACAGCGGGGCCAGCTTCGGGTCGAAGCCGCGGGCCTTGAACTCCAGGCCCAGGATGTCCTCCACCTGGGTGGCGATGTCGCTGATGAGGGAGGCGAAGGTGCCCGTCGACTGGGCGACGGGGGAGTCGCGGACCAGGATGCGGAAGCCGTCCGTGTACGTCTCGATGTAGTCGAGCAGGGCAAAAGCGGCCTGCTCCAGGAGTTCGCGGGGGTGGCCCGCGGTCAGGGCACCGGTGACCATGTCGAGGAGCTGGCGCATCTCGCGGTCGACCACGACGGCGTACAGGCCTTCCTTGCCGCCGAAGTGCTCGTAGACGACCGGCTTGGAGACGCCGGCCCGGGCCGCGATCTCCTCGACCGAGGTGCCCTCGAAGCCCTTGTCGGCGAAGAGGCTGCGGCCGATGTCCAACAGCTGCTCGCGGCGTTCCTTTCCTGTCATCCTGACCCGGCGGGTACGCCGGGCGGAGGGGGAACGGTTGTTCTCGCTGCTGGTGCTGGAGTCGGTCGCCACGCCGTCAATCATGCCGCGTCGGCGCGCGCGGGGTCGCGCCGGGAGCCGATGCGGCGGGATTCGATCCGGGCGGAGTCCGGCCAGCGCACGTCGTATGCCCAGCCCAGATTCTCGAACCAGCGGATCAGCCGGGCGCTCGAATCGATCTGGCCCTTCATCACGCCGTGGCGCGCGCTCGTCGGGTCCGCGTGGTGCAGGTTGTGCCAGGACTCGCCGCAGGACAGGGCCGCGAGCCACCACACGTTCCCGGACCGGTCACGGGACTTGAAGGGGCGCTTGCCGACCGCGTGGCAGATGGAGTTGATCGACCAGGTCACGTGGTGCAGCAGGGCCACCCGTACGAGAGAGCCCCAGAAGAAGGCGGTCGCCGCGCCCCACCACGACATCGTCACCAGGCCGCCGACCAGCGGCGGAAGCGTCAGCGACACGATCGTGAAAGCGGGGAAGTGGCGGGAGATCCCGCGGATCGCGGGGTCCTTGATCAGGTCGGGGGCGTACTTCTGCTGCGAAGTCTGCTCCTCGTCGAACATCCAGCCGATGTGCGCCCACCAGAGGCCCTTCAGCAGGGCGGGGAGGGTCTCGCCGAAACGCCACGGCGAGTGCGGGTCGCCCTCCGCGTCGGAGAAGCGGTGGTGCTTGCGGTGGTCGGCCACCCAGCGCACCAGCGGGCCCTCCACGGCCAGCGAACCCGCGACGGCCAGGGCGATGCGGAGAGGGCGCTTCGCCTTGAAGGCGCCATGGGTGAAGTAGCGGTGGAAGCCGATCGTGATGCCGTGGCAGCTGATGAAGTACATCACCACGAGCAGGCCCAGATCGAGCCGACTCACGCCTCGGCCCCAGGCCAGCGGCACCGCGGCGACCAGCGCCACGAACGGCACCACGATGAACAGCAGAAGGGCGATCTGTTCGATCGAGCGTTTGCTGTTCCCGCCGTGCGTGGCGGAGGGAAGGGCCTGACCGTCGGCCGCCGATGGCTGGGTGTCGTCAATCACAGCGGGGCTGGTGTTCATGGGGAGTCCCCTGGGGATGAGGAATACGACGGATAGCTCTGACTACGCATCCGTAACCTACGACTACGTAAGTAGCGCAGCGCGGAGGCCGCCGCACGAGAGCGTGGCGGCCGCCCGTGACGGGGAAACCCGGTCGGGGCACAAGCCGCGCCGACGGTGTGGACACCTATCCTGGTGGTGTCGGACAGCGCGGTCCGCACTCCGCTTTCCCGGGGTGGCGTCAGCACGGCTGTCGGCGTCGGGCCCCGGACCTCGTTCCCACCCGTCTCCCACCACCGCCCTTGTTGGGAGTCGCTACGCGACGCACCTCCTCAATCACCGCAAGGAGCCGCACACCGTGAGCAGCGCCGACCAGACCCCCGCCGCCAGCCCCGGGCTGCGCGCCGACATCCGACGCCTCGGCGACCTGCTGGGCGAAACCCTCGTACGCCAGGAGGGTCAGGAGCTCCTCGACCTCGTCGAGCGGGTCCGTGCCCTGACCCGCACCGACGGCGAGGCCGCGGCCGAGCTCCTCGGCGACACGGATTTGGAGACCGCCGCACAGCTCGTGCGCGCCTTCTCCACCTACTTCCACCTCGCCAACGTCACCGAGCAGGTCCACCGCGCCCACGAGATGCGGGACCGGCGTGCCGCCGAGGGCGGTCTCCTCGCCCGTACCGCCGACCGGCTGAAGGACGCGGACCCGGTCCACCTGCGCGAGACCGTCAAGAACCTGAACGTACGGCCCGTCTTCACCGCGCACCCGACCGAGGCCGCGCGGCGCTCCGTGCTGAACAAGCTCCGCCGCATCGCCGAGCTGCTGGAGACGCCCGTCATCGACGCCGACCGGCGCCGTCAGGATCTGCGACTCGCCGAGAACATCGACCTCATCTGGCAGACCGACGAGCTGCGCGTGGTCCGGCCCGAGCCGGCCGACGAGGCCCGTAACGCCATCTACTACCTCGACGAACTGCACACGGGCGCCGTCGGGGACGTACTGGAGGACCTGGCCGCCGAGCTGGAGCGGGTCGGTGTCGAACTGCCCGCGGGCACCCGCCCCCTCACCTTCGGTACGTGGATCGGCGGCGACCGCGACGGCAACCCGAATGTGACGCCCGACGTCACCCGTGAAGTGCTGATCCTCCAGCACGAGCACGGCATCACCGACGCGTTGGAGCTCGTCGACCATCTGCGCGCGCAGCTCTCCAACTCCATCCGCTACACCGGCGCCACCGACGAGCTGCTGACCTCGCTCCAGGCCGACCTGGAACGCCTCCCCGAGATCAGCCCGCGCTACAAGCGGCTGAACGCCGAGGAGCCGTACCGCCTCAAGGCCACCTGCATCCGGCAGAAGCTCCTCAACACCCGCGAACGCCTCGCCGGCGGCACCCCGCACCGCCCCGGCTGCGACTACCTCGGCACCGCCGAGCTCATCGCCGACCTGAAGCTCATCCAGACCTCGCTGCGCGAGCACCGCGGCGGCCTGTTCGCCGACGGGCGGATGGACCGCACGATCCGTACGCTCTCCGCGTTCGGCCTGCAGCTCGCCACCATGGACGTACGCGAGCACGCGGACGCCCACCACCACGCCCTCGGCCAGCTCTTCGACCGGCTCGGCGAGGAGTCCTGGCGCTACGCCGACATGCCGCGCGACTACCGGCAGAAGCTGCTCGCCAAGGAGCTGCGCTCGCGCCGCCCGCTCGCCCCGACCCCGGCCCCGCTGGACGCCGCGGGCGAGAAGACCCTCGGCGTCTTCCACACCGTCAAGGAAGCCTTCGAGCGGTTCGGCCCCGAGGTCATCGAGTCGTACATCATCTCGATGTGCCAGGGCGCCGACGACGTCTTTGCGGCCGCCGTCCTGGCCCGCGAGGCCGGACTGATCGATCTGCACGGCGGCTGGGCCAAGATCGGCATCGTGCCGCTCCTGGAGACCACCGACGAACTGCGCGCCGCCGACGTCATCCTCGACGAGATGCTCGCCGACCCGTCGTACCGCCGTCTCGTCTCGCTGCGCGGCGACGTCCAGGAGGTCATGCTCGGGTACTCCGACTCCTCCAAGTTCGGCGGCATCACCACCTCGCAGTGGGAGATCCACCGGGCGCAGCGCCGGCTGCGTGACGTCGCGCACCGCTACGGCGTACGGCTGCGGCTCTTCCACGGTCGCGGCGGCACCGTCGGCCGCGGCGGCGGCCCCTCGCACGACGCGATCCTCGCGCAGCCGTGGGGCACCCTCGAAGGCGAGATCAAGGTGACCGAGCAGGGCGAGGTCATCTCCGACAAGTACCTCATCCCGGCGCTCGCCCGGGAGAACCTGGAGCTGACCGTCGCGGCCACCCTCCAGGCCTCCGCGCTGCACACCGCACCCCGCCAGTCCGACGAAGCCCTGGCCCGCTGGGACGCGGCGATGGACACCGTCTCCGACGCCGCGCACGCCGCGTACCGCAGGCTGGTCGAGGACCCGGACCTGCCCGCGTACTTCTTCGCCTCCACCCCGGTCGACCAGCTCGCCGAGCTGCACCTCGGGTCGCGTCCGTCGCGGCGCCCGGACTCCGGCGCCGGCCTCGACGGCCTACGGGCCATCCCGTGGGTCTTCGGCTGGACCCAGTCGCGGCAGATCGTGCCCGGCTGGTACGGCGTCGGCTCCGGGCTCAAGGCGCTGCGCGAGGCCGGTCTGGACACCGTGCTGGACGAGATGCACGAGCAGTGGCACTTCTTCCGGAACTTCATCTCGAACGTGGAGATGACGCTCGCCAAGACCGATCTGCGGATCGCCCGCCACTATGTCGACACACTCGTCCCGGACGAGCTGAAGCATGTCTTCGCCGACATCGAGGCCGAGCACGCGCTCACGGTCCAGGAGGTTCTGAGGGTCACCGGCAGCTCCGAGCTGCTCGGCACCAGCCCGGTGCTCCAGCAGACCTTCGCCATCCGGGACGCCTACCTGGACCCGATCTCCTATCTCCAGGTCTCGCTGCTGGCCCGCCAGCGCGAGGCGGCGGCACGCGGCGCGGAAGCGGACCCGCTGCTCGCCCGGGCCCTGCTGCTCACCGTGAACGGTGTCGCCGCCGGTCTGCGCAACACCGGCTGACCTTCCTGCGGCCTTCTTGCCCGCAGCACGACAGTGCCCCCCACCGGAAGGCATCCGATGGGGGGCACGTTGCTGTGCGGACGTCAGTGCTGCTGAGCCTTGCGGCGGCGCATCACCAGGAAGCCGCCGATCGCGGCGAGTGCCACGGCGACTGCCGCCATCGCGCCGACCGGGGCGCTGCTTCCGGTCTCGGCGAGGTCGCCGGAGGCGCCGCCCTTGTCGGCCGGAGCACCGGCCGGGGTGCTTGCCGAGGCGGACGGGGCGCCGGACGGCTGTTCGCTGCCGGGAGCGGACGGGTTGGCGGACGGCGTGCCCGTGGGCTTCTCGCCGGGCTTGCCGGGTTCTTCGCCGGGCTTGCCGGGTTCTTCGCCGGGCTTGCCGGGTTCTTCGCCGGGCTTGCCGGGTTCTTCGCCGGGCTTCCCGGGCTCTTCGCCGGGCTTCCCGGGCTCTTCGCCGGGCTTGCCCGGCTCGCAGTCGGTCTTGAAGACCTTGTGCTTCGCCCTGCCGTTCTCGCCCTCGAAGTTCCAGAACAGCTTGTACTGGCCGTCGGGCAGGGTCATGTCGGTGGTACGGCCGTGGCCGGAACCATCGAGGGCGAAGGCGCCCGTCTTGACCGTCTCGCCCTTGTCCAGGTCATTGTTGGCCCAGGCCTCGATGTGCCACTGGACCTTCTGGGCGGCGTCGAAGCCGAAGGCGTCGAGGTAGAAGGAGCAGACCTTCGGCTCGTTCTTGCGAAGTTCCTCGCCGGTCTTGGCGTCGTGGATCTTCACCGTGCCGTTGTCGCCCTTGGGCGCCGCGACGGCGGAGGGTGCCAGCAGCAGCGAAGCGGTCACCGCGGTGACCAGAGTGCCGGCGGGTATGAGTATGCGCATGGGCAGTCCAACGTGAGAGATGAGGGATGCCGTGGGGGGACAGCCTCAGCCTCTTGTGGTTGCTCTCAGTGAGTCAAGGTTGATGTGTGCGTATCCGCCCCCCTGTGTGGTGCTCTGCCCCAATGGTTCCGGCTAACGATCGAGTGAACGTGCGACTCCGGTACAGGAGTCCGCGCCTCGGGGCGGCCCGGGGAAAGGCCCGGAGTGCGGCCCGGGAGCCGCTCAGGGTGGAGTCGCTCAGGGCGCGGCCCTGCTCAGAGGGCGATGAACGTCGCCGTCAGCAGGGTCGCGCCGGCGACCCCGGTGCCCCAGGCGATCCGGGACAGCCGCAGGCCGACGACGATGACCAGGGCGGCCAGCAACAGCGCACCGCCCAGCGGCACCCAGGCATGCAGGAAGCCGGCGGTTCCGGTGCGCACGACCTCGTCCGTGCCGGGCTTCACGACGACGGGGAAGCGGTCGCCCCTCCGCGCCGCGACGGACTTCTCGATCGTCACCCGGGCGCGCGCGGCGGCCTGTCCGGACGGTGCGAACGGTCCGGTGCAGACATCGGCGCCGCAGCCCGTGACGGTCATCGTGCCGTGCTCGCGGCCCTTGGCCAGAACGACGTGGTGCACCGAACTCCAGGAGGACAGCACACCCGAGACGAGCAGCAGCAGGACGACACAGCCCGCGGCGGCGCCGCGGGCGTAGACCAGGGCGCGGTGGGAGGTGCTCCGCTTCATGGGGAGCGATCTTTGGGCAGAGCGACGCCCGCGGTCAACTTGTGGCCGATTCCCGCCGGTGTACCGGCGGGAATGTCAGAGTTGTACGCGCCGCGACCGTGGCTGCCGGTGTCAGGAGTCGGCTGCGGGTGTCAGGAGTTGTACGCGCTCTGCGCGCGCTCCAGACCCTCCGCGAGCAGGCACTCCACCGAGTCGGCGGCCCGGTCCACGAGGTAGGCGAGCTCCTTGCGCTCGGTGGACGAGAAGTCCTTCAGCACGAAGTCCGCGACCTGCATCCGGCCCGGCGGCCGGCCGATCCCGAACCGGACCCGGTGGTAGTCGGCGCCCATCGACTTGGTCATCGACTTGAGCCCGTTGTGCCCGTTGTCGCCGCCGCCCAGCTTCAGCCGGAGCGTCCCGTAGTCGATGTCCAGCTCGTCGTGGATCGCCACGATGTGGTCGGTCGGCACCTTGTAGAAGTCACGCAGCGCGGTGACGGGGCCGCCGGAGAGGTTCATGTACGACATCGGCTTGGCCAGGATCACCCGGCGGTTCTCCGGTCCCGGCGGCCCCATACGGCCCTCGACGACCTGTGCCTGGGCCTTCTGCGCCCGCTTGAACTTCCCGCCGATCCGCTCGGCGAGGAGGTCGGCGACCATGAAACCGACGTTGTGCCGGTTCGCCGCGTAATCGGGACCGGGGTTGCCGAGGCCCACGATGAGCCAGGGTTCGGTGGCGTCGGACATCTGCGCTCGGTCTCCTCGCGTACGGATGGTTCCGGTCGGTCTGAAGGGAAACGGGGCGGCGGGCCCCCGAAAAGGGAACCGCCGCCCCGTCAGTGAAGCAGAGAAGGCGAGGCTCAGGCCTCGGCGCCCTCTTCGGCGCCCTCGGCGGCCGGCTCCTCGGCCTGCGCGGCGACGACCTGGAGCACGATGGCGTCCTCGTCACCGGCCAGCACGGAGCCCTTGGGCAGCGGGATGTCCTTGGCGAGGACGGACGCACCGGCGTCCAGGCCCGCGATCGAGACCGTGACGGACTCGGGGATGTGGGTGGCCTCGGCCTCGACGAGCAGGGTGCTCTGCACGTACTCCAGGAGGTTGCCGCCCGGGGCCAGGTCGCCCTCGACGTGCACGGCGACCTCGACGTTGACCTTCTCGCCGCGCTTGACGGTCAGCAGGTCGACGTGCTCGATGTCGCCCTTGAGCGCGTTGCGCTGAACGGCCTTCGGGATGACCAGGGCGTCCTTGCCCTCGATCTCCAGACCGATCAGGACGTTGGCGGTCTTGAGCGCCATCATCAGGGCGTGGCCCGGCAGGGTGATGTGAACCGGCTCGGCACCGTGGCCGTAGACGACCGCGGGAACCAGGTTGGCGCGGCGGGTGCGACGGGCGGCGCCCTTGCCGAACTCGGTACGGACCTGGGCGGCGAGCTTGACCTCAGCCATGACTGCACTCCTCGTAAGGTGACGAAATCTGGACGGTCACCCGGCCCACGACAGGCCTGCTACGAAGAGCGCGTCGATAACGGACCGCCGTACACATGAGTACGGCCTCCCTCGCCGAGCAACTCGCTGAGTCTACCCGGCGGGGAGGCCGCACCCCAAAGTGGATCTTCTGTGTCGGTCGGCCCTACTGCTCCTCGAAGAGGCTGGTGACCGAGCCGTCCTCGAAGACCTCGCGCACCGCGCGGGCGATCGTCGGGGCGATCGAGAGCACCGTGAGCTTGTCGAGCTCCAGCTCACCCGGGGTCGGCAGGGTGTCCGTGAAGACGAACTCGCTGACCTTCGAGTTCTTCAGGCGGTCCGCGGCCGGGCCGGAGAGCACACCGTGGGTGGCCGTCACTATGACGTCCTCGGCGCCGTGCGCGAACAGGGCGTCGGCGGCGGCGCAGATGGTGCCGCCGGTGTCGATCATGTCGTCGACCAGGACACAGACCCGGCCCTCGACGTTGCCGACGACCTCGTGGACGGTCACCTGGTTGGCGACGTCCTTGTCGCGGCGCTTGTGGACGATGGCGAGGGGGGCGTCCAGGCGGTCGCACCAGCGGTCGGCGACGCGCACGCGGCCGGCGTCCGGGGAGACGATCGTCAGCTTCGAGCGGTCGACCTTGGCACCGACGTAGTCGGCGAGGATCGGCAGCGCGAAGAGGTGGTCGACCGGGCCGTCGAAGAAGCCCTGGATCTGGTCGGTGTGCAGATCGACGGTGAGGATGCGGTCGGCACCGGCCGTCTTCATCAGGTCGGCGATCAGACGGGCCGAGATCGGCTCGCGGCCGCGGTGCTTCTTGTCCTGGCGGGCGTAGCCGTAGAACGGCACGATCACCGTGATGGAGCGGGCCGAGGCGCGCTTCAGCGCGTCCAGCATGATGAGCTGCTCCATGATCCACTTGTTGATCGGGGCGGTGTGGCTCTGGATCAGGAAGCAGTCGGCGCCGCGGGCGGACTCCTGGAAGCGGACGTAGATCTCACCGTTGGCAAAATCGAAGGCCTTCGTCGGCACGAGGCCGACACCCAGCTGGTGTGCGACCTCCTCGGCCAGCTCGGGGTGGGCGCGGCCGGAGAAGAGCATCAGTTTCTTCTCGCCGGTCGTCTTGATCCCGGTCACAGCACAGTCTCCTCAGACATGGTCCTGGCGCTGCACGCATGTGTCCCGATGTGCAACGAGCCAGCCGAAATGGGGTGAGCATCTATCACGGTACGCCGTGCGTGGCACGGCTGTTTCCGGTCAGCTTTCGCCGTCGTGCTCCGAGGCGGCGGACTGAGCCGCCTGCGCGGCGGCGCTTCCCGGACGCTTGCGGGCCACCCAACCCTCGATATTCCTTTGCTGACCACGGGCGACGGCCAGTGAACCGGGCGGCACGTCCTTGGTGATGACCGAGCCGGCCGCGGTGTAGACGCCGTCCCCGACCGTGACAGGCGCCACAAACATATTGTCCGCCCCGGTACGGCAGTGGGAGCCGATCGTGGTGTGGTGCTTGGCCTCGCCGTCGTAGTTCACGAAGACGCTGGCGGCACCGATGTTGGTGTGATCGCCGATCGTCGCGTCGCCGACATAGCTCAGGTGCGGGACCTTGGTGCCCTCGCCGATCGTGGCGTTCTTCAGCTCCACGTACGTACCGGCCTTGGCCTTCGTACCGAGCTTCGCGCCCGGCCGCAGATAGGCGTACGGGCCGACCGTCGCGCCCTCGCCGACCTCGGCCCGGTCCGCGACCGTGTTGTCGACGCGTGCGCCCGCGTGGACGACGGTGTCCGTGAGCCGGGTGTTGGGGCCGACCTCGGCGTCCTCGGCGAGATGCGTGGTGCCGAGCAGCTGAGTGCCCGGGTGCACGATCGCGTCCCGCTCGTAGGTGACGGTGGCGTCGATCAGCGTGGACGCCGGGTCCACGACGGTCACACCGGCCAGCATGGCCCGCTCCAGCAGCCGCTGGTTCAGCAGACGCCGGGCCTCGGCCAGCTGGACACGGTTGTTGATGCCGAGGATTTCGCGGTGGTCGTCGGCGACACAGGCGCCGACCCGGTGCCCGGCCTCGCGCAGGATGGAGAGCACATCGGTGAGGTACTCCTCGCCCTGGCTGTTGTCGGTGCGGACCTTGCCGAGGGCGTCCGTGAGCAGCCGACCGTCGAAGGCGAAGACCCCGGAGTTGATCTCCCGGATCGCGCGCTGGGCGTCGGTGGCGTCCTTGTGCTCGACGATCTCGGTGACCGCACCACTGGCCGGGTCCCGGACGATCCGGCCGTAGCCGGTGGAGTCCGGGACCTCGGCGGTCAGCACGGTGACGGCGTTGGAGTCGGCCGCGTGGGTGGCGGCGAGCGCGGTGAGTGTCTCGCCGGAGAGCAGCGGGGTGTCGCCACAGACGACGATCACGGTGCCCTCGACGGTCCCGCCGAGCCCTTCGAGACCGACGCGCACCGCGTTTCCGGTGCCCCTCTGCTCGGCCTGGTAGGCGGTCCGCAGCCGGTCGTCGACGGCGGTGAGATGCGCCGTGACCTGCTCGCTCTCATGGCCGACGACCACGACGAGGTGCTCTGGATCCAGTTCGCGGGAGGCGGCGACGACATGTCCGACGAGCGAACGCCCGGAGATCTCGTGCAGAACCTTGGGGGTCTTCGACTTCATGCGGGTGCCCTCACCCGCTGCGAGGACTACGACGGCTGCCGGGCGTTCGGAGCTCACGGAAATGCCCTTCGGCTTCGGGTGGTGGACACCCGAAGGATACCGGGGGGGTGTGGGGCGGACATGAGTGCGGGCCCCGACCGTGAAGGTCGGGGCCCGTGTGCGTGGGCTCCCGGGGAAGGAATCGAACCCTCATTCAATGGACCAAAACCATTTGTCCTGCCTTTAGACGACCCGGGATGGTCTGCCTTTTATGTCCGATTTCGATGATCGGCTCGTTCGGCAGCCCCTACTATGCCGTACCACCAGCCCTCGATGCGACGGTACAGGTCGGCACTTTTGAGAACACGTACGACAAGGCAACCTCGATAGTCCTCACCGACGTTCTTCCGGTTCGTCTCGGGGCGGTGTCTTTTGATCGTGGTCTTGCCGAATGACGCGCTGTCGGCGCCGGTCAGATCGATCCAGTACCGCTCGGCTCCAGTCGCGTCCGCCGTCTCGTGGATGTGTACATGAAAGCGCAACTGCTCCGTGCTCACGCCGAGGAGCCGGAGCCACGCCAGAAAAACCACGATCATTCGAGGGTCGCTGTTGATGAAGCTGACTCTTTCCTGCGGGCGATGAGGTTTGGACTTCGCCCCTTCCGACCAGTAGAGGCCGACGCCGAGCAGGAAGAGCTCGCGTGAGCTCAATGCGCCGATCTCCTCCGCCGCATTCTTCTTGGTCAGGTGGCGAGTCACCTCCCGCTGCTGAAGTGTGGCCTCCCAACCGCGCCGCGCGATTGCCGATGCTTCTTCGCGTGTTCGTCTGCGGTCCGGCTTCGGCAGATCCCGCACCCATAGCGAGATCGAGCTCTTCGAGCACCCCAGCTCCACCTGAATCTGGTCATACGTCATGCCCCGGAGCCGTAACTCCCTGGCCTGCTGCCGCAGGTCGTCCTTGGCGTTCGGGCGCTTCGTCCACTCCGGGGCGGGCTCGTCCTCCAGGAGGCGGTTGAGGATGTCGTTGTTGTGGATGTGCGGTCGGTCACGTATCTCGCGGCGGCTCAGGCCTTCCCGCCGCAGGGCGATGGCCTGCGTCCGGAGGCCCTCGAAGTCGGCGTACTTGCTTGTGGTTTCCGTCATACGACGAGCGTTGTCCGGAATGCGGACGTCCGGGTCGAAAGTGCGGTCGATTCGCTATTTCAGGCGATCATCGCTCGTTTTGTCACCGTTCGAATGTATGACGTGCTGTCCAGGTCGCCCGAAAATGAGGTGCGCCCGCCCGTAGGGTGGACGGCATGACCGTAACGGGGGCATACCGGGAAGTCGCGGGTACGACCACCCGCGGCTATGGGTGGTGGGAACGGCGGCGCAGTGTCGCCCTGGACGTGGGGCTGGCGCTCCTGTCGGCGCTGGAATGCGCAGTGGAAGGGGTGTCGTTCGCCCAGGACACCCGGCTGCCGGTGCCGGTCGGCGTGGTGTTCGGGCTGATCGTGGGATCCGTACTGGTGGTGCGGCGGCGCTGGCCGATCGCCGTGGTGCTGGTGTCGATCGCGACGACGCCCGCCGAGATGGGCTTCCTGATGGGCCTGGTCGGCCTCTACACGCTGGCCGCCTCCGACGTGCCGCGCAGAATCACCACGGTGCTGATGGGGATGTCCTTCATGGGGACGTTCATCGTCACGTACGTACGGCTGCGGCAGAGCGTCTCCCAGCAGACCGACTTCGGGCGCGACGACTGGTACGTACCGCTGATAGCGCTGTTCATGTCGCTCGGGCTCACCGCGCCGCCCGTGCTGTTCGGCCTCTACATAGGGGCCCGGCGACGGCTGATGGAGAGCCTTCGGGAGCGCGCGGACTCGCTGGAGCGGGAGCTGTCGCTGCTCGCCGACCGGGCCGAGGAGCGGGCCGAGTGGGCGCGTACGGAGGAGCGCACCAGGATCGCCCGCGAGATGCACGACGTGGTCGCCCACCGGGTCAGCCTGATGGTCGTGCACGCCGCCGCGCTCCAGGCCATCGCGCCGAAGGACCCGGCGAAGGCGGTACGGAACGCCGCCCTGGTCGGCGACATGGGCCGCCAGGCGCTGACAGAGCTCAGGGAGATGCTCGGGGTGCTGCGGAGCGGGGAGCCCGTCGCACCCCGGTCCGCGAACGTGCCGCTCGCCTCGGTCGGCCAGGCGGCTGCGGCCGCAGCCGCCGCAGCCACGGAGGACGGGCCCCGGCTGCACGAGGTGGAGACCCTGGTCGGGGAGTCCAGGGCGGCCGGCATGACCGTGGAGCTCTCGGTGGACGGCGAGGCCCGCCCGTACGCCCCCGAGGTCGAGCAGACCGCGTACCGGGTGGTGCAGGAGGCCCTGACGAACGTGCACAAGCACGCGGCGGGCGCGAAGACGTGGGTGCGGCTCGCGCACCGGGGCTCGGAAGTCGCGATGCAGGTGGAGAACGGCCCGACGGACGCCGCCGCGGCGGACGCGGGGCTGCCGAGCGGGGGTAACGGGCTGGTCGGCATGCGGGAGCGGGTGCTGGGGCTCGGTGGCGTCTTCGTCTCGGGGCCGACCGATGCCGGTGGTTTCCGGGTGTCGGCGGTGCTGCCGGTCCGGAGCGCGGCCTGATTTTCCGGCCCGTGCGGGCCTGATCTTCCAGCCCGTAACGGGCCTGATCGTGCCGGGCGGAGAACCCAGGGCGTGTTTCGAAAGCCCCCGTCTGTCCGGGGGCGGACGACGCCGCTTTCGAAACACGCCCTCGGCCCGTCCGGCGTTCGAGGCCAGAACCGTTGCGTTGGAGACCGGCCGACCGGACAGACGGGAGGCGGGCTCAGCCCGAGACGAGGCGCTCCGGCTGGATGCCTCCGACCAGCGTCGCCAACGCCTGGTCGATGTCCGGACCGAGGTACCAGTCCCCGGTGTGATCGATGCTGTACACCCGCCCCTCCGCGTCGATCGCGAGGACCGCCTGCCCGTCCCCCTCCTCGCCCAGCGGGCTGACCTCGGTCTCCAGCGCCCGGCCGAGGTCACCGAGCGTGCGGGCGAGATGCAGCCCGCTCATCGGGTCGATGCGGACCGAGGCCGGTGCGATCTGCCGGCCCGGCGCGGAGGCAGTGATGTGCAGTCCGCCGAACTCCGCCCACGCCTCCACGGCCGCCGGGAAGACCGCGTGCCGATGACCGGCCGGCGAGGCGTGCGAGCGCAGCGCGTCGGCCCACTCCTCGGCCTGACGGATGTCCCAGCGACCGGGCTGCCAGCCTGCGGCGCGCAGGGCGGCGTCGACGGCGACGGCGAAGCGGGTCGAGGCATGGCGGTCGCGGTCCGTGGGGTCCACCTGTTCGGGTAGGTCGGTTCGGTCGTGCATGGACGCGCGGTCAGCCCTTCTTGGTGGTGGTCGCCGCCCCGGTGGTCGTGAGGTCGACGGGACGTACGCCGAAATGGGCGAGCATCGCCTCGCAGGAGCGGCATGGCGGCGCGTAACTGCCGTGCATCGGGTCGCCGTCCTCACGGATGCGCCGTGCGGTGAGCCGCGAGTGCTTCAGGGCGCGGCGGGCCTCGCCGTTGGTCAGCGGCTTGCGCCGGGCCCGCTTGGAACGGCCGGCCTCGGCCGCGGTGAGCTGCCGGGACAGCAGCATCGCCTCGGGGCAGCGGCCGGTGAAGCGTTCGCGCTGGCCGCTGGTGAGGGTGTCGAGGAAGTCCTGGACCAGTGGGTGCAGTACGGGCGGCCGGTCGCCCTTGCCCGCCGTGCAGGTGAGCGTCTCACCGCGTACGGACAGCGCTGCGGCCACCGCGGGCAGGATGCCGTCGCGGCGGTGGTTCAGGCGGGGTGTGCGGCTGGTCCCGGTGCTGCTCCAGCTGAGGCGAGGATCCCCGGATGTGACTGTTTGTGAGCTGTGCATGGTGCTTTCCCTCCCGTGCCCGCAGCGGTAGCTGCGCGATGTGCACGCCCCCCGAGTTGCGGTGACAGCCTGCCAAATGTCCCGGCTGGTGGGGAAGCGGGGGCAAGGAAACGCGCCTCCGTGTCACCCGGCAGTGGCACGAACATCGCTCGTCCGTCACGCGATGTGACGGTTCGTGACGGAGGAGATGAGGGGTGGCGTAGGGGCGCGACCCGTTCTTGCGCCACCGCATAGGCTGTGCCCGGACCGCCACCTCGGGCAGGTCGGTCCTCACCAGCCAGACGCAGCAGGGGGCAACCGCCATGACGACAGGTCGGCTCGGGCAGCAAGCCGCGCCACCGAACGCGGCCTACGCCGGGCAGCTCGTGCATTTCCCGGACCCGGTCCGCGGGTCCCGCCACCCCAGAGGCGTGCGCATGGACGAGAACGGCAGCCCGGACTTCGCGCCGTACGCGCGTGCCGCCGCCGAGATCGCCGAGCCCCCGCTGGGCTTCGGTGTCGACGAACTGCGGCTCACCGACTACGTCTCGGCCAACGCGGCGCTGGCGGCGAGCGGCCATGAACTGTGGGACACGATTCCCGCGGTCGCCACCCCGCACGGCTGGACCTGGCATCACGTACCCGGCGGCCGGCGCATGGAGCTGATCCCGGTCGAGGTCAAGGCGCTGCTCAGGCACCACGCCGGTATCGCCGCCACCGCGGTCGACCAGGACAAGCGCGGCACCCGCCCGCTGCAGGAGATCCGGCCCGCGCACTTCCGGCTGCCCAAGGGCGCCGTCGCGGTGAGCGAGCAGCAGATCCTGGGTGTCGAGGAGGACCTCGGCTACCGGCTGCCCGGCGCCTACCGCTCCTTCCTCAAGGCGGCGGGCGGCTCCGCCCCGGTGGGCGTGGCGCTCGACGTGGAGCTCGGTCTCCTGGTCGACCAGCCGTTCTTCACGGTGCGCGAGGAGGCCGCCGTGAACGACCTGGTGTACGTCAACAAGTGCCTGCGGGACCACCTCACCAAGGACTACCTGGGCATCGGCTTCGTCCAGGGCGGCATCCTCGTGGTGAAGGTGAAGGGCGACGGTATCGGCTCGGTCTGGTTCTGCGTGTACGACGACGCCCGGGACCAGGACGGCTGGACCGTGCAGGAGCGGGTGGACCGGCTGCTGCTGCCGTGCGGCGACGACTTCGACGCCTTCCTGCAGCGTCTGGCGGGCAATCCGCCGGAGCTGGAGACCGTGGCGAACCTGATGGTGGACGGCGGCTTCGCGCGGGTCGTCCCGGTGGAGGGGTGAGCGCGATGGTGACCTTTGCGCAGGCGCAGGAACGCGCGGACGAGTGGATCAACGGCGACATGCCCGCGTACCAGCACCGCGAGGTGCGGGTACGGGAGTTCGAGCTGGGCTTCGTGGTGTGGGGCGAGGACCGTGCCGAGGGCCCGGTCTCGGACGGCGGCCGGCAGCGGCTGGTGATCGCCAGGGACAGCGGTGAGGCGACCCTGTGGCCCGGACTGCCGGTGGGCGAGGTGATCCGGCGGTACGAGGAGGAGTACGGCGCACATGGCGCGGCACCGGTCGCTCCGGAGCCGCCGCAGCGCATCGATCTGAACCAGACGTCGTTCCTGCTGAGCCCCCCGGAGTGGCTCCAGGAAGCGGCCGACAAGCTGGGCATCCCGGACCAGCGGGCGGACCGGGACGGGGACGCGGCTCCTTCGGCCTCCTCTGCCTCCTCTGCCCCTTCGACCGCTTCCACCCCCTCGGCTCCTTCTGCCCCCTCGTCTCCTTCGGCCACTCCGCCTCCCGCAGCCCCTGCTGCTCCCGTGCCCGCGGCTGCGCAGGGTTCGCAGGGCGGGCCGGTCGCGTACGAACCCACCGCCAACGACGGCGTTCCGGCATCCCCGCCGAACGTGCCCGCCGGGTCCACCCCCTGGGCCGGGACCGACACCAACACGGGCACCGACGACGGTTCGGTGCCACTGCCGGCCGCGGTGTCCGCACCGCCGCTCTCGGGCGCCGACGACGAGGGCACCCCGCCGCCGGTCGTACCCGCCGATGCGCCGACCGCCCTGATGTCCGACGGCGGCCGGCCGCCCCGAACGGCACCCGCCCCCGGCCTGGACCAACAGCAGGCAATAGGCACACCGGCACCCGGAACACCTGCCCCGATTACCCCGAGCACCCAGAGTGCTCCTGGCCCCGGTGCCGGTGACATCGCGGACGCGACCACCAGCAAGGCCGTCGCGCCGCCGCGCGGTGCGCGCGGGGGTGGTCCGACGACCCCGCCGCCGCCCGGTGCCCCCGGCACTCCTGGCGCCAGGCCGGGTGCGCCCGTGCCACCACCCTCGGGACCGGGTGCGCCCGGCGCTCCGGCGGGTGGGTATCTGCCGACGCAGCTCGTCTCCCAGGTGGGCCCGCCCGGCGCCCCGCAGCCGCCCGGGCCGCCCGGAGTCCCCGGCGCCCCGCAGGCGTCGTCGCCCGCCGGCCCTCCTGGTCCTCCCGGTCCTCCTGGTCCTCCTGGTCCTCCCGGCCGCGTTCCCGGTTCGACGCCTCCGCCGCCCGGTGGCGGTGTGCACCACGCCGCGACGATGCTCGCGGCCCCTGGTCAGGTCGGGCCGTCCGCCCCGCAGCCTCCCGGTCCTCCCGGTCCGCCTGGTCCTCCCGGCCCGCCAGGAATGCCGAAGGGCGGCGCCCCCGGCCCCGTACCGCCGAATCCGCACACCCCGCCGCCTCCGGCGTACGGACATCCGCAGGCGCCGACCGGTCAGCCGACCGTCGGCCCCGGCTACCAGGCCGTGCTGCGCTACCGCGCGCCCGACGGCAGCGAGCAGCAGCTGATCCGCCGCTCGGCGCCCGGCACCCCGCACCCCGAGTGGCAGATGCTGTACGAGCTGCGGGCCTTGAACGTGCCGCCGCAGCAGGTCATCGAGCTGCACACCGAGCTGGAGTCGTGCGAGCTGCCCGGTGGCTACTGTGCGCGGATGATCCGCGAGACCTGGCCACAGGTGCGGATCACCAGCGTCGCCCCGTACGGCACCGATCACGCCAGCCGCCAGCAGGGCATGCAGCATCTGCTGACCCACCAGGGTGAGCTGCATCAGGTGGCGGACGGGCCGGCTCGTCCCGCGCCGGTTCGGGCTCCGCTGCCGCAGATGCCGCCCGCGCCGCCGGTGCCGCCGGAGGTCATCGCCCAGGAAATGATGCAGAGCTTCGGGCCGCAGGGCATCCTCCGCTTCGACGAGCGCGCGGTGTCCCGTCAGGGAGTGCCCGAGACCGTGGCACGGACGCTGGTGTGGGCGGGGCTGCCCGCCGACTTCGGGCCGTTCTTCTGGGCGCAGCCGCCCCAACCGGTGATGCCGACGCTGACCGAGCTGGCCGCACAGCGGCAGGTGCAGGCCGCCTCCGACGCGGCGTCGTACCTCGTCCTGGGGTCCGACTTCGGGCGGGCGATCTGTGTCCAGTACGGCACCGCGAACATCGTGGCCGTGCCGGTCGAGGCGGGCCCTGGTGGGCAGTCGGTGGCACCGCAGTTCGTGAACACCGGGCTGCCGGAGTTCCAGCGGTCGATGGCGCTGCTCGGCCGGATGTGGCGGCTGCGTTTCGGGCTCAATCCGGAGCAGGCGGGCCGCTGGACGGTCGACTTCCAGGCTCAGCTGGCAGCGCTGGACGCGGCGGCGCTGGCGTCCCCGGAGAGCTGGTGGTCCGTACTCCTCGAGCAGATGTGGGACGGGCTGATCTGACCTGGTCCGGCAGGTTCTGCGGATGGTGCCCGGCCCTTACGAGGGGGTCCGGGCGCCGGCCCTCGTATCGTCTGTGAAACCGGTCGCTTCCATCCGGAAAGCGGCCAAATCGATTCCGACTTCTGCGTCAATTGCCGCATCCTTGGCTTAGTGCTGGTGGTCGGAGACTCGGAAAGAGGCATCAACGATGAGTTCTGCACCCTTGTCCGCGCATGGCTTCGTCGTGGTACGAGGACGTGGCTACCGCCCGGAACAGGTCGACGCCAGGGCGTCCGACCTGTCGGCGGCGCGGGACGAGGCGTTGGACGAGGTGTCCCGGCTGACCGCACGGGTGGAGGAGCTTTCGGTCGAGGCGGTCCGGCTGAGCGAGGTCGTCGCCAAGCTCGCCCCGCAGGACTATGAATCGCTCGGTGAGCGCGCCCAGCAGATCCTGGCGCTCGCCGAGAGCGAGGCCCGGGCCGTACGGGGCGCCGCCCAGGAAGCGGCGCAGGCGCTGCGGGACGCGGCGGACGAGGCGGGCCAGGGGCTCCGCGAATCGGCGCGCGCGGACTCCGAGGCGATGCGGGCAGCGGCCGAGAAGCACGCCGACGACACGCTGACCACGGCCACGGGCATCGCCGAGGAGACCGTGGCCGAGGCCCGCAAGGATGCCGCGGAGGCGCGGGAGCAGGCGGAGGCCGTGATGGCCGAGACGCGTCACCGTACTGCGAGCGTCATCGCGCACCAGGAGCAGGAGCACTCCGAGCGGTGGAAGACGGCCGAACATGAGCTGGCGGAGGCCGAAGCCGAGCAGGCCGCGCACCACGACGGGCTGACCGGGCAGGCGGAGGCCCGCCTGGCCGAGGCGCGGCGGGCGCTGGCTCAGACCGAGGAGGCCGCACGGCACGGCCAGGAGGACGCCGACGCGCAGCGTGAGGAAATGTTCGCGTCGGCCAGGGTCCGCGAGGAGCGAGTGGTCCGGGAGACGGAACGGATCCTGCGGGAGCACGAGGAGGCGCGCGAGGAGCTGCACGCGCACATGACGCATGTACGCAACTCGCTGGCGGCGCTCACGGGGCGGGTGGTCCCGGGCCCGACGGAGGACTGATCAGCAGGAGATTGTCCAGATCGCGCTAGGGCCTGTTCCGAGTTTCCCGTCGTCCGCGCGGAGCGCGGGCGCCGCGGCGTCTGGTGCGTGCGATCGCAAGGCGGAGGGTCGCCCTCGTACTGGGCGTACGTGGGCGATCCCGACAACGCAGCGAGCGCGCGTGCCAGGCGTCGCGGCGCAGGCGGGAAACTCGGAACAGGCCCTAGGGCGTGTTTCGAAAGTGGCGTCGTCCGCCCCCGGCCGGACGGGACTTTCGAAACACGCCCTGGACCTGCCGGCCTGGATGCCGATGCTTGGCCTCACCGGGACCACCCGCCGGTGGGAGCCCCGCCGCCCGCTCCTGCGGCTGTCCTCCGCCGCCGCTCAACTCGTCACCACCGGCCGCCGCCTCGTGTCACCCGAGCCCGGTCGGCTGCAGACCCATCGCGGAGATTCCCTGGTGCGCCTCCATCGCGGCTTCGGCCCGTTCCGCCTCTCCCTTTGCGGCCAGGGCGTTGGTGGCGGAGTTGAAACGCTCCATGGAGGTGGGACGGTCGGGGCCCAGGACGTACTCCTTCAAGGTACGGCGGTCGAGGACCATCGGGTCGGTGCGCGGAGCGCGGACCGAGTCGAGGATCTCCGGGAGACGGGTGCACTCGCGGTCGAGGAGGTAGGCGCCGCCCGCAGTGGTGTAGGCGGCCCGGAACTCGTGGTCGGGCAGGTCGCGCGCGTTGGTGAGGATGTACGGCTTGAGGCCGGCCACGAAGTCGGCGACCACCGAGGAGACGTCGCTGATGAGGATGTCCGCCTGGTTGAAGCACTCGTAGAGGTTCGGCAGTTGCTCGACAATCACGTTGTGGCGGACGGCGCCCTGGCTCTCCCAGAAGATCCGGTGCCACTCGGCGCGCAGTTCCTGCCACTCGGCCGCCCCGGCACGGTCGGGAACCCGGGCCTCGCGCATCTGCTCGGCGTCGTCGCCGCTGTGCCGGCCGGCCAGTTCGTCGAGGCGGGCCTGGATCTCCTGCAGCCGGGGCCGTACGGCGGCGACCGCGGCCTCCGCCGCCGCGGGGTCGCGCCGCTCGTTGTCGGCGCGCAGCAGCCCGCGGATCGCCTGGTCGGCGGCCGCTGCCTCGGCCGAGCGCTTGCCGGTGAGTGGGTGCGGCTTGTAGATGATCCGTACGTTCTCCGCCAGGAGCTTCTCGATGAGAGGCGCGCCCATCGGGATCAGAGAGGTGTGGCAATCGTCGTCGCTCCAGCCCTCCCAGGTGGGCGCGTAGAGGACGACGGGCAGAGGGCCGGGGACGTGCTCGGCGTGCAGGCGGATCGGCGACAGCTGCGGGCGGCCCACTTCCACGATCGCGCTGTCACTGATCGCGTGCCGCACCCGCTGGTAGCGGTCCCGGCCCGCGCGGCCGGCCACCCAGATCTCGTCGTACACCTTGCTGACCCGGTTGCTGCTGGCGAGCTTGTCGCTGTCGCCGTGCCCGATGAAGACGTGCTTGGCCTCGGCCACGCGGAGCATGTGAACGTTCTTGCCCGCGTTGCCGGGATACAACACGACCCGGACGCCGGACAGTTCGAGCTCGGCCAGGTCGTCGGCCTTCGGCACGCAGACCACCGGGATCCAGGTACGGCTCAGGTAACGGAACGAGGCACGCTCCCGGAGGATGATCACCGGACGCAGGTCGAGCTGCTCGAGGGTCTCGATCCACATGTTGACCTGGTACATGAAGTCACGGGAGACAGCCGCGAAGCTGAAATAGAGCGCCACCTCCGGTCGGTATTCCTCCAGCCGGCGGTTGACCTCGGCGAACACCTCGTCCCGTGCGGGCATCCGGCGCACCCTGCGGTACTGACCCAGCAGCGCGAGGACAGCCGCCACGGTCACACCGACGGTGAACGCGAAGCCCGCGTAGGCCGGCTCCCAGGTGCCGGCGGCGAGCGCGGCGAGGAGTCCGGCGTGGGCCGGCAGGTCCAGGTGGAGGAGCTTGCGCAAGTGGCGTCTGTACAGTACGGCGGGCGGCTGCTTCGGTATCGGCAGCTCGCTCAGGTCGAGGTTGCGTACCACCAGCGGCAGCACCCGGCGCCGGCGGATGGCGTGGTGCACCGCCGTGTACAGCATCATCATCGCGAAGTGACCGCTGAAGACGGCGACGGCGGTGACCAGCACCGCACCCGGCGCGTCCATTCGGCTGGCCAGCGCGAGCAGCATCACCGTACGAACCGCGAACCGCATGGTGCGATCGAGATGCAGCGCCGCCAGCCGACGCACGAAACTCGGAGCTCGCACATGCAGTACCTCGTCCACCACATAGGTCACGGCCGCCCCCGCCACGAAACCCCACAGGGATGGCAGCAGGGCGAAAACCGGCAGCGCGACGAAACCGACGCCGAGCAGGAGCACAAGGAGCAGGTCGAGCACCCCGCGCACGCGCAGGACCCCACTCAACCGACGGATCAACATGGGTAGGCTTCCTCTTTCAAGACGTTCGCCCAGACGGAACGAACTGATGTACACCAGTTCGACTCGTGAAGAAGGTAAAGAGTTGTATGCCCGATCCACAGGAAAAATTCATCTTTTGTCCATGAATGCCTGAGGGCTGCTCCGCACCGTCGGCAGACGGCAACGGCATGCGGATCTCATCGGTGGCTCTGTCGACGACTGAGGGTTCTGGCTGGGTTCAGGCTGTCCTGGCAGACCTGTGACGGCGGCTGAGCAGTGCCGCGCGCACGGTTTCGACGGAGTCGACTCCTGTGCTCCCGCCGCCGTCGGTCCTGCCCTCGCTGTCGATCCCGACCTCGCTGTCGGTCCTGTCCTCGCCGTCACGGCAATCGCCGCAACTGCCGGGCCGGGCGGCGCGGAATGCACGTTCGCAGCCGCCGTCACAGGTCTGCCAGGGCAGCACATCCAACTGATCCGGCGGTACGGGCGTGGTGGGCACGGCGACCGGCTGCTCGCGCAGGCGGTAGGCCAGGATGCGGGCCGGGCGGGACCGGAGGGAGCAGGGGAGATCAAGGGTGAGTGCCCGGGTGATCTCCTGGGCGCCGATGCCCTGCACGACCCATTCGGTGATGGCGGGGGCGAGCGTGGCCACTTCACGCCTGGACAGCACGAGTCGACGGTCCACGATGCGGAGCGAGGCGAGGATGGCGACGGCCTGCGGGTCGGCGTCGTCGAGAGGGAGTGGGGGAGGGGCAACGAGCCCTGCGGGGGCGGCAGTTCCACCCGCCGGGCCGGCGTTCGCCGGTGGAGGTAATTCAGGTGCGGCATCGACCGGGCAAGCTTCACGGCTGTCACAGCTGTCATGGCCGTCACTGGCGGACGCGGCCCCGAACCCGGTCGCGCTGTCCGATGCTGCTTCCGGCGCCGCTTCCGCCGTCGGCCCGGCCTCCCCGTCTCCGGTAGGTTTCCGCGGGCGGGGCGGCGGCGGGGTGGGCCAATCCCCTTGGCCCGGTACGTCGTAGAAGTAGGTCTGCGTACGGATCAGGCCCCCGGGCCCGCGCACGCGGCGGCGTTCGAGGTAGCCCGCGCTTTCCAGCTCCCGGAGCGCCCGCGAGATCAGGATCTCGCCCTCGGTGAAGTGGTCGCACAACGCGGCGACGCTCACGCGGGCCCTGTCCGGCAACGAGAGGATGTACGCGGCGACGCCGACCGTGACCGCGCTTCCGGGGCGCTGCGCACGGGCGTTGGCGATCACGGTGAAGTGGGCGGTGAGGCGCGTACGCACATGAATCACGCCGGAGGCCGGAGCTCCGGCGGGGGCGGACGGGGGCGAGCTAAACTGCGAATCAGCCATTGGGAAGGTTCTGCTTCCTGGGTGGTCAGGCCCTCGATCGGGATTGCCGTCCCGGCCGGGGGCCGTCTTTGTCTGTGAGGTTCGCGGCGAACGTAACCGGCCCCACCCCGTATATGCAACCAAGTCACCCGTGTGAGTGACGAGTTGGGAGGGGTGGGGAGGGTAGGTAGTTTCTTTTCCCAGGTTCTTTGGGGAGGTCCGTGACTCACCGGGTCCTCGCAGACGAGCACCCGGTGACACCGAAGTGCTGCCCTGGTCCACCCACTTACGTATTCACGGGGTGGGTTGGCCGGTCGCTCCAGTCGGGTGGACTATGGGATCCGGGCATCGGAACGCGCCGCGCGGAGTGTCGGGTGACGAGGGGCAGCGAGGCATCGCTCTTCGCCCCCGAGTATCTGGCCATGCTCAAGGAAGAGACCGGCTTCGCCGACGTACCGGCGGACGTAATGACGCGAGAGCAGTGCCAAGAACTCGCCGCCCGCTACAACGGTGGCCGTTAGTGTCCTGACTCTGCGAGATGTGTGATTACTCGTACATGGTCGCCGCTTGGAGCGCTCGGGCGAAGAAGCGCCAGTCACCGTTGGCTGGCAGCTCGTGGCTGGCGTTGCGGTACCAACCGTCCGCGTCGCCAATCCAGGCTGCCAAGGCTTCCAGGAACCTAGGAAGGTCCGCGTTGTCCCATGAGTCACCGCCGTCCACATTGTTGCGGTGCAGAGAGCGGATGAAGGATGCCAGATCCTCTCTGCTGTCGACGTGATCAGGAGAAGTGGTCATGCCGGGAAGCCTACTTGGCACGCCACATCCCGCTCCTGGAGCACGCGCGAAAGGTGCTCGTCGACGAGGAGTCAGTTCCCGAAGAACTCCGCCAACTCGCGACTCACCTTACGAGCGCTCTGCGGGACGCGCTCCGCATCGCTGTAAGCCGAAGTCGCCGATTGGCGGCTTCGGCTCCCTCCTCTCGCGAAGGGGGGTGCAGGCCTCGACTTCCGGCAGCGGCCTCCGAGATGCTGCCGGATGGCATCTGACTCTGTAGCTCTCGCCGGACTAGCGATGGCGATCCCGGACCATCAGACCCCCCTGGCAACCACCTGCAGATCTGGTCGTCGACTTCTCGTCGACTAGAGACTTCGGCAACTGGGAGACATCTCATGCAAGTTCCGCCATAATGAGGACACTTGGCAACGACGCCGACTCCCTGCGTCCACCGCCTTGCGAGGCATGACTTGAGGGAGTCCGCATTGGAACCGATTTATCTTCTCCTCATCGCAGTCGTCCTGATGATTGCGAGGGAGTGGAACTAGTCGGAAAGCCAGGTATCGGGGGCCTGCGGGCCCCCGATTTTTCATCTGGGCGTTCATTCGCAGGAGGAGTTGTGCGGCTATGGAGCCGTAGGGGCGAGGGCTCTTCTCGGAGTCTGGAACCAGCCGAGTCAACTGAGCGTTACGACCACCTGGAGATCCTGCAAGGAAAGGCAGCCAGGCGATCTGCCGCCCTGGCTAACTTTCCCGCCTACGCTGGAGCAGCGATCATCCTGCTGATGATCGTCAAGGTTGCCCTTGTTTCTCAGGGGGCACCCTCCACGATGCTTGCCCTCATGTCCAATGCCAGTGTGCTGCAAGTCATCAGTGGCGCGGTAATTCTGCTCCTCCCATTCTCCGGACTGGTAGTCATCTACGCCAATGAAGAGCTGTACAGGAACCGGCTCATGCCGAAATGGAAGCGCCGGGAAATCCACACGGCTGTTTATGCGGCGACCTTTTTCCTGTCCTTTCTCATGCCATGGACTTGGGTGGCCACGGTGTGCGGAATCATGACACTCCGACATTTTGTATACGTCCGGGACAAGCGAAAAGGGAGAGTAGTAGAGAACATACCTGTGCTTGCTCACGAAGAGTGGCTGCAAAATCCCCCTGCAGACATCCGCTGCTATGGGATCTGGCAGCAGATCAAGGAAAAGGAGCAAGAGAAGCAGAGGATCCAGGCAAACCTGAATCCGGACCTTTCCGAGATAGGGCGCATCCACCTAGAGATTAGCGATCTTTCGACGCAATATAATGCACGCGTGGATGAAATTACCCGGGAGCGGCACTCTCAGGGGAAAGTCATCAGCTCCGTGATGTACACCTACGCCCTCATCCTCGCCGTGCAGTTCTTGGGTAACGATAAGCCCTGGCTACCCGCGGAGCTGGTGGAACTTAAGGGGGGTGGGCGCGAAATTTCCTATGTCGTGAGTTCCACCGAGGGGTGGACCACGATACTTCGCGACGATCCGCGCCAGATTTTCAGGGTTAGGTCCGACTCCGTGATCTCCCGGCAGATCTGCTCGACAGCGGACCGCACAGAGGAAAGCACGAGGACTCTGTGGCGTCTGGCAGCGGGGAGCGAGCCCATCTACCAGAAATGCCCGACTCCTCGGCAGCGTTGACTGTGAGGGTCGGTGGAGCTGCTTCGGGGCGAGTGATAACGGCCCCGTAAGCTTCCGGGGCGTCGGGCAGTCTGTGGACCTGCCCGGCAAAGCACGACGTTGGGGCCGTGATCTTTAGAGGCTCGTCTCAAAGGGGCTGCCTTATTGGCAGGATGACAAGGCCCAGGCCTACAGCCGTGGCTTCAGTAAGAATCTGGACGATGCGAGGAGTGCCCTCAAGTGACCGGCCTGCTGCGGGGGCCGTGGGGAGTGACCCTTATCCTCGCGAATCTGCTCAACGCCTACGTTGCCTACGGCGCACTTGTGACTCAGCCGCAAAAGGCCTGGGACGAACAGACGCTGACGGGTGTCGAGTTCGCGTCAGTGCTGCTGATCACGCTCGGCGTCATCACGTCCCTGCTCGCCCTGCTTCCCGTGCGGCGGCGGACTCTCAGCCGCTGGTGGCTGGTGCCGTCACTGACTTTTCTGGCAGTAGGCGCGGCACGTTGGGCGTACATTGTTCACGCCTATCCGCAGGGTCCCGGCGGCTGAGTGGCGCAGCAGCCCTCCGGCTGGCCTCCCCGGCCCTTCAGCCACCCCGGAACCAGCAGCGGGGCGTGGATCTCAGCCCACTCCGCGTCGGTAGGTGGTTCTTTTCCCAAGGTTCTTTGGGCAGGGCCGTGACACCGGGTTCTCGAGGGCGAGCGCCCGGTGTCACGGAAGCCGAGCCGTCACGGCCAGGTGTTTTCGATGCAGTCGTGCCTGATCGCATAGGCGGCCGGACCGCCCTTCTCGACCGCCCGGTAGACAGCGGAGCGATGGGTATCGAGGCGCTGCACCATCTCGATACTGCGCAGCTGCTGGTTGTCGAGGTAGAAGAGCACGGCCGACCGGGTCAGGACGGGCCGGATTTCCCGGTCGCGTGTCTTGATGCGGCCGTCCTTGGTTAACGGAACCCACGAACGGTCGAGGCCGTGGGTGATCCATTCCTCGTCAGGGATGTGCTGTCCGTCCTCCGGAAACACGTCTGCGATGCGGTGGACGACCCAGCCCCGTGCCCGCAACTCTTCCGCTACACGACGCCCGAAATTCCGGTCGAGGAAGAATTCAGGCTGCAAGGTGCACCACTGCTTCGCAGAGCGCGTCCACCTGCTCGGGAGTCATGTCGAAGTCGTAGGCGATCTCCTCAACGGATTCCCCGGCCTCCCACAGATCGGTGATGGCTTTGACGGAGACGTGGTTCGCCGCGACGACCGGCAGACCTCGCCCGAACCGGGGGTCGATCACGACCGGGACTTCCTCCCCGTACTGCCTGAGTTGCAGGCTCGACGGGAAATCGTCATCACCTTCCCAGGTGAGATAGCGGAGGTATTCGGCCACGACCTCGTGGATGGGTGCTTGGCCGTCCCTCGCCCTGCGCAGGTCGCCGAGGCCGTGCTCGACGAAGATGTCCACGCCATCAGTCGCGATGCGCTTCGAGACCAGACCGTACGGGGTGTCGAAGGCGTCCCGCACGGCGGCTGCGGCCTCTCTGATCTCACTCATCCTCAGTCCGAGGGTGCGCAGGGACCGCAGCACGTGGGCTTCGGCCACTGCGATGAACGGTACGGAGGGCTGCCCCTTGCGCACCGGTTCCACCGCGTGCACCAGGGGGGCGCCCGCGGCTTTGCCGCTCAGCCAGGCGCTGAGGGTCGAATACGGAATTTGCAGGTACGAGGACGTCTCCGCAGGCGTCAAAAACCCATCCGTGAATCTGTCGACCATGATCCACCTCCCGTGGCGTCGGTCCGCATCGTTGCATATCGCCTCGCCCACCGTTCGCAGGCGGCAAGTCTGGATGCCGCCCAGTCGTCCCGCCGGGTGCGGCGATGTCTCGAACGGGCCGAGGGCGCGTCGGTCACCGGCCGGGGTGGAAGCGGCGGTTGCTCTTCAACTCGTCTATGAACGAGGTCCAGGAGTTCGCGGGGAAGGTCAGTGCCGGGCCGTCGGCGGTCTTGCTGTCACGGACGGGGACGACTCCGGGGAATCCGTCCGCCACCTCGACGCAGTCGCCCCCCTCCTGATTGCTGTAGCTGCTTTTGCGCCAGGCGACGGCGGTCGGATCGGGACGGGACATTCGCGTCATGGTGGTTGTCCTCCATCGCGGATCGGATCATGTCGAGCGACATGCGAGGGGGCAGAGCCGCTGCCCGGAGCTGATCGTAGGTCACCGCGAAGCGCCTGACCTCCTCCGGATCCTCGATCAACTGGCCGTAGTGCGCGCCTTCCGTGTAGCCGGCCTCCGTGCCGTCGGGGAGGTCCAGAACGGTCAGGGAGCCGCCCAGGGCGTCGTGCTCGCCGTGGGCGAACGGCAGTACCTGCACGGTGATGTGGGGTTCCTCGGCCGTGGCCAGCAGACGGGCCAGTTGGTCTTTCATGACTTCCGGGCCGCCCACCGGGCGCCGTAGGACGGCTTCGTCGAGGATCACCCACAGCTCGGGGCGATCGGTGCTCCGCAGACGGTCTTGCCGGGCCATTCGCGCCAACAGCCGTTCCTCCAGCTGCTCTTCGCTCTTGAGCGTACGTCCGACGCTCAGCAGCGCCCGTGCGTAGCGCTCGGTCTGCAGCAGGCCCGGCATAACATGTGCGACGTATTGTCTGATCGCCGTCGCACGCGCCGAGAGGGTCATGAACGCCTGCACCCAGTCCGGGAACGCTTCCCGGTAGACGTACGGCCACAGGTCGACCAGCAGGTCGTCCGCCACCAGCGCGGTGTCCAGGGCCTGTGCCAGCTCCTGGGACGGCTTGGCTCCGGATGACCGTTCGATCTGGGTGATCCGAGTGCTCACGACGTGTGTCATCCTGCCCAGCTCGGCCTGGGTCAGCCCGGCCGCCGTACGGAGTCTGCGCACCCGCGAACCGAACAGGGCGGCCATCGAATGCTGGGGATCGATCGCTTTGGCCATGGCGTCACTTCCTCTGCTTACGTCCGGGAAGGTAATGCTTCGTCACCTTCCGAGCCTACGCACGCCCGTCGACTCTTGACTGCGGAACGTAGCGAATTCCGCACTCTGCGGGACGCGTGAGGAACGACGGGATGGGATGGGCCGCACCATGCTCAGGGAAGTGACTGTGCCGGACGATGGGTCGGAGCGAGAGCCGGAGAGCGCTCTGCTTGCGGAAGGACGGGAGGCGGCGGCGCTTGCGAGCGCCCAAAGGCGCGTCTTTTCAAGGCAGTTCCCTTCCACATCTCGCGGTGCCCGGCTTGCGCGGCTGACGGTGGTGAGGCATCTCGGCGAGTGGGGGTTGCCGTCGGCGTCGGAGGCCTCCTGCACCGTTGCCCTGGTGGTTGCCGAGCTTGCCTCCAATGCGGTGCGTCATGGACGGGTCCGTGGCCGGAACTTTCTCCTGAGCGTGACGTACGAGACGAGAGCCCGGCGTATTCGGATCGAGGTCTCCGACGCTTGCCCGGAACTGCCGCCGGTCGGCCCGTCCATGCCGGCCGACGGAGAGGAGTCGGGGCGCGGTCTGGTCCTCGTCGATGTGCTCGCCGACCGATGGGGGGCGGTTCCCCGTACTTCCCTCGGGAAGACGGTGTGGGCGGAGTGCCTCGTTGAGTCAACTGTCATGGATTAGCGGCTGGTTGTCGTGATCCTCTTGAGACGTCGTTTCAGGCGGAGCGGCCCATTGGCCACTTTCCTCCCTGTTCCGTGCTGGACGCGGGATATACCGTGCGGGACGTCGATTTCGTCCGACGGAATCCGCGAACCGGGAGGGGACCCGCGTGTACGTGTGGAGCGACGACATCTGGAGCTACAGCGAGGACCTGGAGTACGTCTGGCAGGTCGGGCTGATGAGCGACGAGCAGGGACGAATGTGGCCCGCCGTCAACCTCAAGCACGTCAAGATCAACGCGAACGGTCGCTGGCCCTACGTGGAGAGCGTCACGGTCAAGGGCGAATACGCCCTGCGCGCCCCGGACGGATCGAAGGTCAAGGGCACCTTCGAACAGAAGAAGACCCCGGGCTCCACCCCGGCCCAGTGCTGGGGCGACCAGACACTCGCGGTCGGGGCCGGCGGTTCCTGGGTGGTGGAGGCCACCCTGAGGGCCGACGCCTTCGACAACCGCCTGTTCAACTCACCCCGCACCTATCACGCGAGCTTCACGCAGACCGTCGACCTGTCCCACGTCGTCGTGCCCGAGAGGACACACCTCGTTGCCGGGCACATCGAGAAGGTCGTCAACGTCGCGGGCGCCTCACAGGACAACGGCGGCGCGGTGGACCTGTGGTCGTGGGCCGACGTCGACCAGCAGAAGTTCCGGCTGGACCCGCTGGACAACGGCCACTACCGGATCATCGCCAAGCACAGCGGTAAGGTCCTGGAGGTCGACGGGGCCTGGCAGGACAACGAGACCCCGATCGTGCAGCGCGACTGGGCCGGCACGCCGAACCAGATGTTCCGACTCGACCCCTTGGGCGACGGATGGTTCCGGATCACCGCCAAGCACAGCGGCAAGGCCCTCACCGTGGCGTCGGGCAAGGGCGACGACGGCACCGAGATCCACCAATGGGAGTGGGCCGACCAGCCCCACCAGAAGTTCCAGGTCCGCCCGCTGGACGACAACACCTGGTGAGACCACCGGCCGGCCGGGACGGTTCGAGCGGGCCGAGCGTCCCGGCCGGCCTGGACGGTCAGGAGGCGGCGGCGGCTTCAGGACGACCGGGACGGGGGCCGGAGCATCGCCTCGCGCTCCCGCGCGTCGGCCTCGCGGACTCCGCCCCCGTCCTCAGGTGCGGTCCACCGGTGCCGTGCCCGTCAGGATGCGTGGCTCCTCGCCCTGGTACACCCGGCGGGCCTCGGCCGCCGTGTAACGCGGCAGGACCGTGCCCAGCCAGCCCGCCAGGAAGCCGGCCGGGATGGAGACGAGACCGGTCGTGGTGAACGGGAACCAGTTGAAGTCGTACTCGGGGAAGACCGAAGTGGGGGAGCCCGAGACCAGATTGGTGCCGGTGATCAGCACCAGGACGGTGACGGTGCCGACGATCAGGGTGCAGAGGAGTCCGGTACGGGTGAAGCGTCGCCAGAACATGCTGTAGATGAGCGCCGGGGCCAGCGCCGACGCGCCGACGCAGAACGAGAGCGTCGCCAGCGCCTGTACGTTCCAGTGCCTGGCCACGACGGCGAGTGAGATGGCCAGCAGGCCGACGGCGAGCGCCGAGACCTGTGCCGTACGCATTTCGGACAGGCCCGGCAGTGGTTTTCTGCCCGGGTTGCGCACGCCGTGCAGACCGTGGGCGAAGAGATCGCGCGCGAGGGAATTCGCGCAGGCCAGGATCATTCCGGCGACGGAGGCGAGCAGGGTCAGAAAGATCGCCGTCGTCATCATCGTGACGACCAGTGCCCCGAGTTGGCCGCCGCTCGCGACCGCGCCGGTGACCTGGAGGATCGCGCTGTTCCCGGAGGCTCCGGCGGCGGTGACGCGCTCGGGGCCGACGAACGCCGCGGTGCCGAAGCCGATCACGACGAGCAGCAGACAGATCCCGGCCACCACGGCGATGGCCCAGGACATGGTGCGGCGTACCGCCTGCGCGGACGGGGCGCTCGTCAGGCGCATGGTGACGTGGGGCAGGCAGGCGGCGCCGAGTACCACGGTCAGTTCGGAGCTGACCATGTCGAGTCCGCTTCCCTCGAACTGGAGCCCGGAGCGCAGGTATGCGGCTCCCTCGCCGCTGCTGTGCCGGGCGGCGGAGAGCAGGGCGCCGGTGTTCCAGTCGAAGCGGTTCATGATCAGTAGGGAGACGGTGAACGCGGCGACGAAAAGGACCACGGTCTTCACGATCTGGATCAGTGAGGTGCCCTTCATGCCGCCGATCGCCGCGTAGCCGATCATCAGGACGCCGAGGCCGATGATGACGCCGGTGCGGAATCCGGAGCTGTCGAATCCCAGGATGAAGGCGAGCAGGTCGCCGGTGCTGGCGAGCTGGACGACCATCATGGGGATGAGCGCGGCGATGGTGGTGGCGCAGGCGGTGATGCGGACCGCGCGGCCGGGTGCGCGACGTACCAGCACGTCGCCCATGGTGAACCCGCCGATGTTGCGCAGCGGTTCGGCCAGCAGGAACATCAGCAGGACGAGCGAGAGGGTGATGCTCAGGGCGAGGATCATCCCGTCGTAGCCGGTGAGGGCGATGATGCCCGTGGTGCCGAGAACCGTGGCGGCGGAGAGGTAGTCGCCGGCGAGCGCGAGGCCGCTCCGCATCGGCGAGAGGGTGTGGGAGCCGGCGTAGAACTCGTCGAGTTCGTCGCGGTCCGGGCCGGTCATCACGCAGAGCAGCAGCGCGATGGTGCCCACGGCGAGAAAGGCCACCAGGGACATCGACCGTACGGAGTCGTCGAATACGTTCACCGGGCCGCTCCCGCTCCTCGGAGCCGGGCCGCGAGCGGGTCGACCGTGCGGCGGGCGGTCCGCTCGTACAGGACGACGGCGAGCAGCGTGACGGGGAGCTGGCAGAGGCCGAGCGCCAGGCCGAGATTGAGACCGCCGAACAAGGGGTGCTGCAGCTGGTCCTTGGCGAAGGCGGAGAGCAGCAGGAAGACGATGAAGTAGCCGAGCGCGGTCAGCGCCGCGACGCGTCTGAGCTTCCGGTACGCGGTGCGCAGCCGGCGCAGGTCGCCATGACGGGCGGGCGCGTGGTCGGGCGCGTGGTCGGGCGTCCGGGGGGAAGGGAACTCGGACGAGGTGGCTGCGGCCGACGGTGCCGGGGGCGGCACGGGGTGTGAACGCTGCCAGGGCAGCAGGTAGTCGGCCTGCTGTGGGGGCGGGGGCTGAGGGCTTCCGTGCGACATCGGGGTGCTGCTCCTTGCGTGGCTCGGTTCCTGGCTGGACGGCAATGCAGGAGTGCGGGGTGGGGGAGTGCTGTCGGAAGCGTGAACATTACTCGTGGGTATGGGGGGTTGGGGAGACCTTGGCGTGAACTGCCTAGGGGATTGGCGTAGTTGTATGAGGGGGCGGGTGGGAGCGGAGCCTTTGGTGTTCTCCGGGTGTTGCCCGGGTGTCGTCGGGGTGTCCGCCGGGGGCTTTCCCGAGGGCTTCGGGATCTACCGCGCGGGTCCCCGGGCGAGGGGCCTCCGGCCTCGGACGGCCCGCCGCCGGTCGTGTGGCTCCAGGTTCCCCGGCGTAACCAGGACCATGCATTTATCTGAAAAAACGACAACTGGTGCGGAATGCCTGATTGGGTGCTTTACTCCCTTCTTAGGTTTAGGTGCTCATACCGTCACATGTACGGCTTGTATGGGTATCTGACGCCATGAACGACTGGATGTCTCACACAGAGGGGTAGCCAGGAATGGATGGACTGAGGCGGCTTCGTGCCGCTACGAACGCGCCCGGGGGAGGGCGGTCCTGGTGGCCGTCGTCCCGTCCCGGGACACAGGGGGGCGAGAGGGGCGGTACGTCATCGCGTACGGCCCGGGGAGGCCGAGTCGGGCCGAGACGGAAGCCTGGAGGGTGCTGAATGACCGCCATGGTTCGACGATCAGGGCAACGGTTTCGGTTGCGGCGGTCCCGGTCGGGAGCGGTAGTGGGCACGATGGCGCTGCTGGCGTCGACGCTCGGTCTGGCGGTCGGGTTGACTTCGGCGCCTGCGCAGGCAGCCAACCCGACAGTCACGTGTACAACGAGCCCGAACATCTTCAACACCGGTTACAACGCGGCGACCGGGGGCGTCCTTCCCGCCGACGCGAAGGATGCGAACTGGCAGGTCGCTGGGCCCTTCCCAGCAACTGCTTCGGTCTCTCCTCCGCCTGCGGGTGCTGCGTTCGCGGCGGCCAACGTGGGCAACCTGGTCCCAGGCTGGTGGGCTGCCAGCCCCTACGGGAACGCGCAATGGATCTCACAACAGACCACGACCAACCCGGGCCAAGGTGTCACCAACGGTGACTGGTATTACCGCTACCAGTTCGACCTCTCCCCGTCTGTTAGCGCGTCCGCGTTCGCGCTGTCCATGAACTTCCTCGCCGACAACGCCGTGGCCGAGGTGTATGTCAACGGTGTCGCCCAGTCCAACCAGACGACAGGGCTACCACAAACCACGTTGACTGGTCCGCCGCCTGCCGGGCAGCAGACCGGCACGTATTACTACGCGGGCTACGAGACGGCGAAAGCCGCGCAGACGACACTGAACCACAACTGGCAGACCGGCTTGAACACGATCGACGTGCTGATCAAGTCCGGTGAAGCGTTGGAGGGTTTTGACGCGCAGGTTCGGCCGAGCGTGCTGTGCCCATCCCCCTCAGTGTCGGTGAAGAAGACGGCCGACCCTCAGACCGTGAAGGCCGCGGGCGAGACGATCACGTACTCGTTCGTGCTGACCAACACCGGAAACGTGGAACTGAAGGACCTGGCCGTCAAGGAGACCTCGTTCTCCGGTACCGGTACCCCGCCGGTGGCCCAGTGCCCGGACGGTCCGCTGGCCCCGGGCAAGAGTGCGACCTGCACTGCCACTTACACGGTCACGCAGGAGGACATCGACGCGGGTTCGCTGGAGAACACGGCCACCGGCACTGGCATCTTGCCGGATGGGGGTGACCCCGTGGAGTCGCCCCCGTCCGAGGCGAAGGTCTCGTCGCCGCCCGAGCCTGACCTGACGGTCGTCAAGTCGGGGAAGACGGAGAAGCCTGGCGAGCTGGTGGTCGGTGAGAAGGTCGGCTACGAGTTCGTGGTGACGAACACGGGCAATGTGACGCTGAAGGACGTCAAGGTGATCGAGGGTGAGTTCACCGGGACTGGGAAGCTGTCCGATGTTGTCTGCCCTGCCGAGGCTGGTTCGTTGGCGCCTGGTGCGAGTGTGACGTGTAAGGCGTCGTACGAGGTGACGCAGGCGGATGTCGACGCGGGGTCGATCAAGAACTCGGCGACGTCCACGGGTACGCCGCCCGGTGGGACCGAGCCGCCGGTGTCGCCTCCGTCGGAGGTGACGGTTCCGGCGCCTTCGAAGCCTGACCTGAAGGTCGTCAAGTCGGCGACGACGGAGAAGCCTGGCGAGCTGGTGGTCGGTGAGAAGGTCTCCTACGAGTTCGTGGTGACGAACACGGGCAATGTGACGCTGAAGGACGTCAAGGTGATCGAGGGTGAGTTCACCGGGACTGGGAAGCTGTCCGATGTTGTCTGCCCGGCCGAGGCTGCTTCTCTTGCGCCTGGTGCGAGTGTGACGTGTAAGGCGTCGTACGAGGTGACGCAGGCGGATGTCGACGCGGGGTCGATCAAGAACTCGGCGACGTCCACGGGTACGCCGCCCGGTGGGACTGAGCCGCCGGTGTCGCCTCCGTCGGAGGTGACGGTTCCGGCGCCTTCGAAGCCTGACCTGAAGGTCGTCAAGTCGGCGACGACGGAGAAGCCTGGCGAGCTGGTGGCCGGTGAGAAGGTCTCCTACGAGTTCGTGGTGACGAACACGGGCAATGTGACGCTGAAGGACGTCAAGGTGATCGAGGGTGAGTTCACCGGGACCGGAAAGCTGTCCGATGTTGTCTGCCCGGCCGAGGCTGCTTCTCTTGCGCCTGGTGCGAGTGTGACGTGTAAGGCGTCGTACGAGGTGACGCAGGCGGATGTCGACGCGGGGTCGATCAAGAACTCGGCCACGTCCACGGGCACCCCGCCCGGTGGGACTGAGCCGCCGGTGTCGCCTCCGTCGGAGGTGGAGGTTCCGGCGCCTTCGAAGCCTGACCTGAAGGTCGTCAAGTCGGGGAAGACGGAGAAGCCGGGCGAGCTGGTAGTGGGCGAGAAGGTCTCCTACGAGTTCGCGGTGACGAACACGGGCAATGTGACGCTGAAGGACGTCAAGGTGATCGAGGGTGAGTTCACCGGGACCGGGAAGCTGTCCGATGTCGATTGCCCCGATGGGGCCGCATCTCTCGCGCCTGGTGCGAGTGTGACGTGTAAGGCGTCGTACGAGGTGACGCAGGCGGATGTGGACGCGGGTTCGATCGAGAACTCCGCGACGTCCACGGGTACTCCGCCCGGCGGGACCGAGTCCCCGGTGTCGCCCCCGTCGAAGGTGAAGGTTCCGGCCAACGGTGAGGGACGGCTCGACCTGGTCAAGACCGCGAAGCCGGTCGACGTCAACAGGAACGGCAGGACCGACCTCGGCGACCGCATCGAGTGGAAGCTGAAGGTGTCCAACAAGGGCACCCGTACCGTCACCGACATCAAGGTCTCGGACCCCACCGCGGGTCAGGTGACCTGCCCGGCGACGAGCCTGGCACCAGGGAAGTCCATGGACTGCACCGCCCCGGCGCACACGATCACCGCCAAGGACGTGGCGAACGGGAAGGTCGTCAACAAGGCGACCGCCTTCGGGAAGTCCGGCGAGAAGAAGGTCTACTCCCCTGAGGCCAGCTCCACGGTGAAGATCAAGCCGGGCGACAAGCCCGTCGGACCGCTCTACCCGAACGGACCGGGCAACCCGTATGTCCAGAGTGCCGGGACGTACCCGACAGACCACAAGTCCTCCGGGCCGCTGGCGTCCACCGGTACCAAGGGACTCACCCTCCTCGGGATCGGCGGTGCGCTGTTGGTCGCCGGTGGACTCGTCCTCGGTGCCAGCAGGCGTCGACGCCGTACCAACTGAACAGATAAGAAGCGAGGTTGAGTCGGAGCTGACCCAGGAATGACTCGACCGCACCGACCGGCGCCCGCCGGGCACACGGAACCGACCGTGAGCCCGGTGGGCGTCTCATGTTTCCGGGCAACGCCTTCCTAGGCGGAACCACCCTTGAGGCGTCGTCTCATTTGGTGAGTCGGCGGTAGTAAATGAGGGTGCGGGCGATGCGGTGTCGGATGCCGCGCTTACCGAGCCATCGGCGCAGGTGGTCGTAGTCGCCTGCGACGCGCAGCGGTACCTCAAGCGCGTCATCTGCCGCCAACTCTTCAAGACCCTCGAACGGGTAGACCGCCCCACGCCCAGAAGCATCGTGGACCTTGTTCAAGCGGCTTGACACGGCATAGCAGCCTCGCGGGCTTTTCCCGAGGGCTCCAGGGCCTTCCGTGCGGGTCCCCCGTGCGAGGGGCCTGCGGCCTCGGCTGGCCCGCCGCCAGTCGTGTGGCCTCAGGCCCCCGATGCAAGCAAGACGGTGCATTTATCTAAAAAGCGACAACTAGTGCGAAACGGCTGATTGGGTGCTTTACTCCTTTCTTAGGTTCAGATTCTCATACCGTCACATGTAGGGCGTATATGAGCATCTGACGCAGTGAACGACTGGGTGTCTTATGCAGAGGGGTAGCCAGGAATGGATGGACTGAGGCGGCTTTGCGCCGCTACGAACGGGCCCGGGGGAGGGCGGTCCTGGTGGCCGTCGTCCCGTCCCGGGGCGCAGGGGGGCGAGAGGGGCGGTACGGCATCGCGTACGGCCCGGGGAGGCCGAGTCCGGCCGAGGCGGAAGCCGGGAGGGTTCTGAATGGCCATCAAGAACACACGCCGGGGGCGGCACAGAAGGCGTCGCTCCCTCGCAGGAATCCTGGCCGTGACGCTGGTAACGGGAATGACCGCCCTGGCGACCCCGCTGCTCACCGCCCCCGCCTCCTACGCGGCGGCCGGTGACCCGTTCGACGCGGCCGACCCGGCGGTCTTCGTCGCACAGGATGAGCCCACGCGCCTCTACAAGGCGATCACCGCCGCCTCCGGCAAGGTGGACTTCGAGCCTGAGGGGCCCGCCGTCGGATTCACGTACAACGCCATCAGCTATAACACGGCGGACAACTATCTGTACGGGGTGGTCGTGAAAGGGTCGGCCGACATGCCCGTCGGCTCAATCGTCCGGATCGGGCAGGGGGGTGTCGCCACCCGCGTGGGCAACGACATCGTGCCGAACGGCGGCGCGAACTGGGGCGCGTTCGCCCCGGACGGCGGTTTCTACGTGGGCACTAGTGGCACCGACGTGGCCTACCGGGTGGACCCCGCCACCGGCAAGGTGACCTCGACGATTCAGTTGCCCATGGTGCCGCCCACACCCGACCTCACGTACGCGGACGGCTACTTCTGGGGCGTCGAGATAAGTGGCAAGGTAGTTCGTGTCGACCTCCTGGGCGCGACCAAGACCGTCACGACCTTCGACGCGGTGCTTCCGGCGAGCCCCCTCGGATACGGTGCGCTCTGGACATTCGGCAACGGCACTATCGGTGCCTCCGACAACGATTCAGGCATCGTCTACCGGGTCAAGATCACTAACCCGGGATCGGCGAATCCGACGTTCACCCTCGTCTCCTCCTCGCCCGGCCCGGCCAGCGGCAACAACGACGGCGCGGCCTCTCCCGGTCTGCCCACAGACCTTGCGGTTGTGAAGAAGGGCCCCGAGACCTTCAAGCTGGGAACCACCCTCACCTACACCCTGACGGTGAAGAACAACGGACCCGGCAACTCCAGCGGCTACACCGTCACCGACGCCGTTCCGGCGCCGCTGACCAACGTCAAGACCTCGACACCGGGCTGCACGGTGGCCGGCAACACCGTGACCTGCGTCGGTGGCCGTACCCTCGCGGGGGCGGAGGACACGATCACCATCACCGCGGACAGCCCGGCCTCGAAGACCGAACCGGTCACGAACACCGGGACGGTCCTCGCCAACGAGAAGGACCCGACCCCGGAGAACAACGAGTCCTCATTCGAGAGCTCCCCGCAGATGCCGGGGCTTTCGGTGAAGAAGACGGCTGACCCCGCGACCGTGAAGGCCGCGGGCGAGAAGATCACGTACTCGTTCGTGCTGACCAACACGGGGAACGTGGAACTGAAGGATCTGGCCGTCAAGGAGACCTCCTTCTCCGGCACCGGTACCCCGCCGGTGGCGGAGTGTCCGGACGGTCCGCTGGCCCCGGGCAAGAGTGCGACCTGCACTGCCACTTACACGGTCACGCAGGAGGACATCGACGCGGGTTCGCTGGAGAACACGGCCACCGGCACTGGCATCTTGCCGGATGGGGGTGACCCCGTGGAGTCGCCCCCGTCCGAGGCGAAGGTCTCGTCGCCGTCCGACCCCGCCCTGACGGTCGTCAAGTCGGGGAAGACCGAGAAGCCGGGCGAGCTGGTGGTGGGCGAGAAGGTCTCCTACGAGTTCGTGGTGACGAACACGGGCAATGTGACGCTGAAGGACGTCAAGGTGAACGAGGGTGAGTTCACCGGGACCGGCAAGTTGTCCGATGTTGTCTGCCCCGCCGACGCTGCTTCTCTTGCGCCTGGTGCGAGTGTGACGTGTAAGGCGTCGTACGAGGTGACGCAGGCGGATGTCGACGCGGGGTCGATCAAGAACTCGGCGACGTCCACCGGTACGCCGCCCGGGGGGACCGAGCCGCCGGTGTCGCCTCCGTCGGAGGTGACGGTTCCGGCGCCTCCGAAGCCCGACCTGAAGGTCGTCAAGACGGGGAAGGCCGAGAAGCCCGGCAAGCTGGTCGCCGGCGAGAAGGTCTTCTACGAGTTCCTGGTGACCAACACGGGCAACGTGACGCTCAAGGACGTCAAGGTGAACGAGGGCGAGTTCACCGGGACGGGCAAGCTCTCCGATGTTGCCTGTCCGGCCGATGCTGCTTCGTTGGCGCCCGGTGGGAGTGTGACCTGTAAGGCGTCGTACGAGGTGACGCAGGCCGACGTCGACGCGGGTTCCATCGAGAACTCGGCGACGGCCACGGGCACTCCGCCCGGCGGGATCGAGCCGCCGGTGTCGCCCCCGTCGAAGGTGAAGGTTCCGGCCAACGGTGAGGGACGGCTCGACCTGGTCAAGACCGCGAAGCCGGTCGACGTCAACAAGAACGGCAGGACCGACCTCGGCGACCGCATCGAGTGGAAGCTGAAGGTGTCCAACAAGGGCACCCGTACCGTCACCGACATCAAGGTCTCGGACCCCACCGCGGGTCAGGTGACCTGCCCGGCGACGAGCCTGGCACCAGGGAAGTCCATGGACTGCACCGCCCCGGCGCACACGATCACCGCCAAGGACGTGGCGAACGGGAAGGTCGTCAACAAGGCGATCGCTTCCGGGAAGTCGGGTGACAAGAAGGTCTTCTCCCCCGAGGCCAGCTCCACGGTGAAGATCAAGCCGGGCGACAAGCCCGTCGGACCGGTCTACCCGAACGGGCCGGGCAACCCGTATGTCCCGGGCAGCCCGAACGGGCCGGGCAACGCGTATGTCGCGAGTGCCCGGACATACCCGACGGACCACAAGTCCTCCGGGCCGCTGGCATCCACCGGTGCCAAGGGACTCACCCTCCTCGGGATCGGCGGTGCGCTGTTGGTTGCCGGTGGACTCGTCCTCGGGGTCAGCAGTCGCCGACGCCGCACCAACTGAACAGATACACAACGAGGTTGAGCCGGAGCTGACTAACCTCGATCTTGCGTGAGGGTCCGTCGACGGAGTCGGCGGACCTTTTCGCTTTCCGGGTGGGTGGTGAGCAGGTCGGTGGCCCGACTGTCGCGTCGGGTGGGCGCCGGGTTCCACTGCCCGGGGTCTGGTGGTGCTGTCGTCGGGACGGGAAGTCTGCTGGTCAGCCCGGGTTGGGAAGGAGCGCGAGTCGTTCGTGGGCGCCTGTGATCTCACCTGTCCAGGGCCAGTGCTGGGTGAGGCGGAGGATCCTGCGCCGGCCGGTGGTGACGAGCTGGGCGGCCGCGGAGAACAGGCGGAACCGCAGCCGGCGGGGTTCCCAGAGCCGTGCCTTGCCGGTCAGGGCGAGCATGGGCATCCAGGCCAGCAGGTCGAGAGCGATCTGGACGATCTCCAGCCAGACCTTGTTCTGCGCGGTGTGGTGGAGGGGCAGGTTGCGCAGGCCGGTGGACCGGGCGGCCCGGATCCGGTCCTCCGCTCGGGCCCGCAGCCGGTGACGGAGCTCGAGCTCGGCGATCGGCCGGTCAGAGGTGTTGGTCGCGAAGCACGTGATCCGCATGCCGTCCGCGTCTGTGATCCTCAACTGGGCCCCGGGATGCGGTCGTTCCTTGCGGACAATGAGCCGCATGCCCTTTGGCCAGCCGTCCAGCAGTTTGCCCGTGAGCTCGGCGACCCAGGCCCCGTCGCGGACCTTGCCGTCGGCCTCGACGGCCGGCGTCCAGGCCGAGGCCGGGATCGTCAGCACGTGCTGGTGAATGGTGCCGGTGATCATCATGCCGACCGAGTAGGACAGCCACCGGCCACGCTTTGCGAGCCAGGACACGAAGTCGTGAGTGCCGCCGGCCGAGTCTGTGCGGATCAGCGTTCGCCGCCCTCGCCGGTACTTCTTCGGTAGCTGGACCAGGGCCAGTTGGGCGGTGGTGATGTGGTCGGTAGCCGTGTTCGAGCCCGCGTTCCCCGGTCTGAGGAGGGCGGCGACGGGCTCTCCGGTTCCGCCAGGGCCGTGGTCGACGAAGGCCGTCAGGGGATGATGACCGTAGGTTTTCTTCCAGGTCGCGGCCGCGTCCTCCTTGTCGAAGTGCGCGGTCACGAGGACGCCGTCGAGGTCGACCGTGACCTGCCCATCGGCGTCCGGGGCGTTCTTTCCTGCCAACGACCAGACACGGCTGCGGACTTCGGACCGTGCGGACCGGATAGCCTGCAGGGCTTTCTCACCGGAGGCGGCGAGGGTGTCGATCAGGCGGGAGACCGTCGGGTCGGAGGCGACCGGGCCGAAGACGGCCGGCTCACACCGCAGCATCGCGACGTCCGCGAGGCAGTCCCCGCCGAGTGCGACCGCCAGAGCGACGTCCAGAAGAATTTTGCCGGGATCGTGGATGGCCCGCGGCTTCCGCCACGGAGCCAGAGCTGCGGATACGGCCTGGTCAAGGCCGGTCTTGCGGACTGTTTCGACGAGCAGGACCGACCCGGCCTGTGAGACGACCTGACGGCCGTCACCCTGAACGCGGACACGGGGATAGGGCCCGATAGGGTGCTTCACCTGGGAAGTGCCTCTGGTTTCAGTGAGAACAAGGACCTAGACAATCCTCATTCTTGCTGGTCAGAGGCACTTTCTGCTTTCCTGACCGCCTGTCGGACAGCCCGCTTCATGAAAGCCCGAGGCTAAGGACTGACTCGACCGCACCAACCGGCGCCCGCCGGCCCACGGAACCGACCGTGAGCCCGGCGGGCGCCTCATGTTTCCGGGCAGCGCCTTCCTGGGCGGAACGCGGAACTGCCCTTAAGGGCCGCCCCCACTCGGACCCGAGGGGCGGTTCCTACCGTCGGAGGACGTGGCGGTCACGGGCCGTTCCGTAGCGTAATTCCGCAGCGTGCCGCCGTACCGCGAGCCCGGCCGACCACGGGCGAGGTGGGGAAAACCCCACCCGAAGACTGCGCTGTGCACCAGGGCGCCGGGCCCCCTCGGAACACCAGACTTCACGCATACACCGCGACATCTCAAATGCTGACCGACATAGGAGAAAAACCGTGACAACGGCTGTAACCATTCCCAGGCACGGGGGCACTGGAGGGCGTACGGCCGTCGCCGCACGAGCACGGCAGGTCGTCAAGGCGTACGGGGCGGGGGAGACCCGGGTCGTCGCGCTCGACCATGTCGATGTGGACATCGTCCGCGGGCAGTTCACGGCCATCATGGGTCCGTCCGGCTCCGGCAAGTCGACCCTGATGCACTGCCTGGCCGGGCTGGACACCGTGACCTCGGGTCAGATCCATCTCGACGAGACCGAGATCACCGGGCTCAAGGACAAGAAGCTCACCCAGCTCCGCCGGGACCGGATCGGCTTCATCTTCCAGGCGTTCAACCTGCTCCCGACGCTCAACGCGCTGGAGAACATCACGCTGCCGATGGACATCGCGGGACGCAAGCCCGACGCGGCCTGGCTGCAGCAGGTCGTGGAGACGGTCGGTCTGGCCGAGCGGCTGAAGCACCGGCCCACCGAGCTCTCCGGCGGCCAGCAGCAGCGCGTCGCGGTGGCCAGGGCGCTCGCCGCCCGGCCGGAGATCATCTTCGGTGACGAGCCCACCGGAAACCTGGACTCGCGGGCAGGCGCCGAGGTGCTGAGCTTCCTGCGCAGGTCGGTCGACGAACTCGGCCAGACCATCGTCATGGTCACCCACGACCCGGTCGCCGCCTCCTACGCGGACCGGGTGCTGTACCTCGCCGACGGACGCATCGTCGACGAGATGCACAACCCGACGGCCGATCAGGTCCTCGACCGCATGAAGGACTTCGACTCGCGCGGGCGGACGTCATGACCGTCTGGAAGACATCGAGACGCAACTTCTTCGCGCACAAGGGACGTATGGCGCTCTCCGCCGTCGCGGTCCTGCTGTCGGTGGCGTTCGTGTGCGGCACACTCGTCTTCACCGACACCATGACCACCACGTTCGACAAGCTCTTCGCCGCGACGGCGGCCGACGTCACCGTCCGGCCCGAGAGCCCCGAGGAGAACGACCAGCTCCCGGGGAACGGCAAGCCCGCCACGGTGCCCGCCGCGGCCGTCGAGAAGGCCGCCGGGGCCAATGGTGTGCGGCACGCCGAGGGCGCCGTCGTCAGCACCTCCGTCACCGTCGTCGACAGCCACGACAAGAACATCGGCCCGACCACGGGCGCTCCGACGATCGCGCGCAACTGGACGAAGAACGACCTGCGTTCGATGGAGATCACCTCCGGTCACGTGCCGCGCGGCCCGACCGAGGTGATGGTCGACGCCGACACCGCCGACAAGAACCACCTGAAGCTCGGCGACACCCTGCGCACCATCACTCCCAACGGCGACATCGAAACGAAGATCAGTGGCATCGTCACGTTCAAGGTCACCAACCCCGGTGCGGCGGCCTTCTACTTCGACACCGCCACCGCGCAGAAGAAGCTGCTCGGCGCGCCGGACGTCTTCAGCGTCGTCTTCGTGACCGCCGAATCCGGCGTTCCGCACACCGAGTTGAAGAAGAACGTCGCCACCGCGCTCGGCGACACCCCCGGGTACGAGCTCCAGACCCAGAAGGAGGCCACGGACGCCAGCAAGGACTCGATGGGTTCCTCCCTCGACGTCATGAAGTACGCGATGCTCGGCTTCGCCGGGATCGCCTTCCTCGTCGGCATCTTCCTGATCGTCAACACCTTCTCGATGCTGGTCGCCCAGCGCACCCGCGAGATCGGCCTGATGCGGGCCATCGGCTCCAGCCGCAAGCAGGTCAACCGGTCCGTGCTGATCGAGGCACTGTTCCTCGGCATCGTCGGCTCCGTCCTCGGCGTCGGCGCCGGTGTCGGCCTCGCCGTCGGCCTGATGAAGCTCATGGGCGCCATGGGCATGGAGCTGTCGACCAAGGACCTCACGGTCGCCTGGACGACCCCGGTGGTCGGCCTCGCGCTCGGCATCGTCGTCACGGTCGTCGCCGCGTACATCCCCGCCCGCCGGGCCGGGAAGATCTCCCCGATGGCTGCCCTGCGCGACGCCGGAACGCCGACGGACGGCCGCGCGGGCCGGGTCCGGGCCGCGGTCGGGCTGGTCCTCACCCTTGCCGGTGGCGCCGCGCTCTACGCCGCGACGCGGGCCGACAAGTCGAGCGAAGGTTCGCTCTTCCTCGGTGTGGGAGTGGTCCTCACCCTGATCGGTTTCATCGTGATCGGCCCGCTGCTGGCCGGTTTCGTGGTCCGGGTGCTGAGCGCGGTCATGCTGCGGATGTTCGGCCCCGTCGGACGGCTCGCGGAGCGCAACGCCCTGCGTAACCCGCGCCGCACCGGAGCGACCGGCGCCGCCCTGATGATCGGCCTTGCCCTGGTCGCCTGCCTCTCCGTCGTCGGCTCCTCCATGGTCGCCTCGGCCACCGAGGAGCTCGACAAGTCGGTCGGCGCCGACTTCATCGTCGAGCCGGGCGGCGGCGCACTGATCGTGGACCAGGCGGCGAAGTCCCTCAAGGCCGTGCCGGACATCGAGCACTTCACCGACTACAAGGTCGTCGGTGCCTCTCTCACCGCCCCCGACGGCACCACCGAGGACAAGGCCCTGGTCGCCGCCGACTCCACGTACAAGGACGACGTCCGCCGCGAGACGGTCTCCGGGAAGCTGGCCGACGCGTACGGCAAGGACGCCATGTCGGTCGGCGAGACGTACGCCACCAAGCACCGCGTCAAGGTCGGTGACCGGCTCACCGTCGCGTTCAAGGGCGGCGAGACGGCGAAGCTGAAGGTCGCCGCGATCACCTCGGACGACGTCAACATCGACAAGGGCGCGATGTACACCGACATCGCGACCGCCGAGCGGCACCTCCCCGCCGGCGCCCTGCCGGACGACGTGATCATGTTCGCGAAGGCCGCGGACGGCAAGGAGAAGGAGGCGTACGCCGCCCTCAAGGACGCCCTCGCCGCCTACCCGCAGTACGAGGTGCGGAACCAGGCCGACTTCAAGGAGCAGCTGAGGGACCAGATCGGCCGGCTGCTGAACATCGTCTACGGCCTGCTGGCACTCGCGATCATCGTCGCGGTGCTGGGTGTGGTGAACACCCTGGCCCTGTCGGTGGTCGAGCGGACCCGTGAGATCGGTCTGATGCGTGCCATCGGCCTCTCCCGTCGCCAGTTGCGCCGGATGATCCGCCTGGAGTCGGTGGTCATCGCGGTCTTCGGCGCCCTGCTCGGCCTCGGCCTCGGCATGGGCTGGGGCACGGCCGCCCAGAAGCTGCTGGCCCTGGAGGGCCTCGGCGTCCTGGAGATCCCGTGGCCGACGATCCTGACGGTCTTCGTCGCCTCGGCCTTCGTCGGCCTGTTCGCGGCCCTGGTCCCGGCGTTCCGGGCGGGCAGGATGAACGTCCTGAACGCGATCGCCACGGATTAGCGAGGGGACGGACGACGTAGGATGACTGATCCGGCTCCGGGGTGTTCCTCCAAACACTCCGGGGCCGGATTCGTGTCCGTGCCCGTACGCTCCGGAGCCGGATTCGGGTCCGTCCGGCGCGGGGTGCGGGGCACGGACCGTCGGCGCTCGGCAGAGCTTTCGGATCCGGCACCTGCCCGTCGCACGGGCCGTGCCGGATCCGACCCGCTGAGCCGGATTGCGCACGCGGCTGTCACACGGGAGTCGTACGCTGGGAACCCCCGGCCCGTGAGACGTGTCGGGTCCTTCGTGTTGCCCTGGCAGCAGCCGGCTGTCAGACCTCGCCCTCGTTACCCGGACGGAAGCCCTTCATGAGCCTGCACGGTCTGCTGGATGTCGTCGTACGTGACCCGGCACTCTCCGAAGCGGTGAAGGCCGCCACCGACGGCCACCGGATGCATGTCGACCTCGTCGGCCCGTCCGCCGCCCGCCCCTTCGCCGTGGCCGCGCTGGCCCGTGAGGCCGGGCGGACCGTGCTCGCCGTCACCGCGACCGGCCGGGAGGCCGAGGACCTGGCGGCCGCGCTGCGCACCCTGCTGCCGCCGGACACGATCGCCGAGTTCCCGTCCTGGGAGACCCTGCCGCACGAGCGGCTCTCGCCCCGCTCCGACACCGTGGGCCGCCGCCTCGCCGTGCTGCGGCGCCTGGCGCACCCGAGCAAGGACGACCCGGAGACCGGCCCGGTCAAGGTCGTCGTCGCACCGGTCCGCTCCGTGCTCCAGCCGCAGGTCAAGGGGCTCGGCGACCTGGAACCCGTAGCACTGCGCATCGGACAGAGCGCCGACCTCGGCAAGACGGTCGAAGCGCTCGCGGCAGCCGCGTACTCCCGGGTCGAACTGGTCGAGAAGCGCGGAGAATTCGCCGTGCGCGGCGGCATCCTGGACGTCTTCCCGCCGACCGAGGAGCACCCCCTTCGAGTGGAATTCTGGGGTGACGACGTCGAGGAGATCCGCTACTTCAAGATCGCCGACCAGCGGTCGCTGGAGATCGCCGAGCACGGGCTGTGGGCGCCGCCCTGCCGTGAGCTGCTGCTGACCGACGAGGTGCGCGAGCGGGCCGCCGCCCTCGCCGAACTCCACCCGGAGCTGGGTGAACTGCTCGGCAAGATCGCCGAGGGGATCGCGGTGGAGGGCATGGAGTCCCTCGCCCCGGTCCTCGTCGACGACATGGAGCTGCTGCTCGACGTACTGCCCAAGGGCTCGATGGCGCTGGTCTGCGACCCGGAGCGGGTCCGCACCAGGGCGGCCGACCTGGTCGCCACCAGCCAGGAGTTCCTCCAGGCGTCCTGGGCAGCCACCGCGGGCGGAGGAGAGGCCCCGATCGATGTCGGTGCGGCCTCCCTGTGGGGCATCGCGGACGTCCGCGACCGGGCCCGCGAGCTGGAGATGATGTGGTGGTCGGTCTCCCCGTTCGCCGCGGACGAAGAGCTCGACGAGGACACCCTCAAACTCGCGATGCACGCCCCGGAGTCCTACCGCGGCGACACCGCCCGCGCGCTCGCCGACACCAAGGGCTGGATCGCCGACGGCTGGCGCACGGTGTACGTCACCGAGGGTCACGGGCTTGCCTCCCGTACCGTCGAGGTGCTGAGCGGCGAAGGGATCGCCGCCCGCCTCGACCCGGACCTGGCGGAGATCTCGCCGTCCCTCGTCCATGTCTCCTGCGGCGCGATCGACCGCGGCTTCGTCGACCCGGCGCTCAAACTCGCCGTCCTCACCGAGACGGACCTGACCGGCCAGCGCACCGCCACCAAGGACCTGGGCCGGATGCCGGCCCGCCGCCGCAAGACGATCGACCCGCTGACGCTGGAGACCGGCGACTACATCGTCCACGAACAGCACGGTGTGGGCCGCTACATCGAGATGGTGCAGCGCACGGTGCAGGGCGCCACCCGCGAGTACCTCCTCGTCGAGTACGCCCCCGCCAAGCGCGGCCAGCCCGGCGACCGCCTCTACATCCCGACCGACCAGCTGGAACAGGTCACCAAGTACGTCGGCGGTGAGGCGCCCACCCTGCACCGGCTCGGCGGTGCCGACTGGACGAAGACCAAGGCGCGCGCCAAGAAGGCCGTCAAGGAGATCGCCGCCGACCTGATCAAGCTCTACTCGGCGCGGATGGCGGCGCCCGGCCATGTCTTCGGCCCCGACACCCCCTGGCAGCGCGAACTGGAGGACGCCTTCCCGTACGCGGAGACGCCCGACCAGCTCTCCACCATCGCCGAGGTCAAGGCGGACATGGAGAAGTCCGTCCCCATGGACCGGCTGATCTGCGGCGACGTCGGCTACGGCAAGACGGAGATCGCGGTACGGGCGGCCTTCAAGGCGGTCCAGGACGGCAAGCAGGTCGCCGTCCTCGTACCCACGACCCTCCTGGTCCAGCAGCACTACGGCACGTTCACCGAGCGCTACTCCCAATTCCCGGTCAGCGTAAGGGCGCTGAGCCGCTTCCAGTCCGAATCCGAGTCCAAGTCGACCCTGGAAGGGCTCAGTGAGGGCTCCGTCGACCTGGTCATCGGCACCCACCGCCTCTTCTCCTCCGAGACGAAGTTCAAGGACCTGGGCCTGGTCATCGTCGACGAGGAGCAGCGCTTCGGCGTCGAGCACAAGGAGCAGTTGAAGAAGCTCCGCGCCAACGTGGATGTCCTCACCATGTCCGCGACGCCCATCCCCCGTACCCTCGAAATGGCCGTGACGGGCATCCGCGAGATGTCGACGATCACCACGCCCCCCGAGGAGCGCCATCCGGTCCTCACCTTCGTCGGCCCGTACGAGGAGAAGCAGATCGGCGCGGCCATCCGCCGTGAACTGCTCCGCGAGGGACAGGCGTTCTACATCCACAACCGCGTCGAGTCGATCGACCGCGCCGCCGCGCGCCTGCGCGAGATCGTCCCCGAGGCGAGGATCGCGACCGCCCACGGCCAGATGTCCGAACAGGCCCTGGAACAAGTGGTGGTGGACTTCTGGGAGAAGAAGTTCGACGTCCTGGTCTCCACGACGATCGTCGAGTCCGGCATCGACATCTCCAACGCCAACACCCTGATCGTGGAGCGCGGCGACAACTTCGGCCTTTCCCAGCTCCACCAGTTGCGCGGCCGTGTGGGCCGTGGCCGCGAGCGTGGTTACGCCTACTTCCTCTACCCCCCGGAGAAGCCGCTCACCGAGACGGCCCACGAGCGCCTGGCCACGATCGCCCAGCACACCGAGATGGGCGCGGGCATGTACGTGGCGATGAAGGACCTCGAAATCCGGGGCGCCGGAAACCTCCTGGGCGGCGAACAGTCCGGCCACATCGCGGGCGTCGGCTTCGACCTGTACGTACGCATGGTCGGCGAGGCGGTGGCCGACTACCGGGCCTCCCTCGAAGGCGGCGTGGAGGAGGAGCCGCCCCTGGAGGTCAAGATCGAGCTCCCGGTCGACGCGCACGTCCCCCACGACTACGCCCCCGGCGAGCGGCTGCGCCTCCAGGCGTACCGCGCCATCGCCTCCGCCGGCACGGAGGACGACATCAGGGCGGTCCGCGAGGAACTCACCGACCGCTACGGCAAGCTCCCCGAACCGGTCGAGAACCTGCTCCTGGTCGCGGGCCTGCGCATGCTGGCCCGCGCCTGCGGCGTCGGCGAGATCGTGCTCCAGGGCTCGAACATCCGGTTCGCCCCGGTCGAGCTGCGCGAATCGCAGGAGCTTCGCCTGAAGCGCCTCTACCCGAAGACGATCATCAAGCCGGCCGTCCACCAGATCCTGGTCCCGCGCCCCACCACCGGCAGGATCGGCGGCAAACCGGTCGTCGGCCGCGAACTGCTGGCCTGGACGGGGGAGTTCCTCACGACGATCCTGGGGTCTTGACCCACCGTGGGTGAGCGAGGGGAGAGGCTGCGGGAGCAGTCTCTCCCCTCTTGCGATCCGGGCGGGCCCGCGCGGTCACACCGGGGGCGCTTCATCGGGCTCGCGGCCGTCGTGCGCAGTGAACACGAAAGCCGAGGTATCGCCGTCCAGGTCGATGGTCAGCGACGCATCCAGGGCCTTGGCGAGACGAGTGAGCAGCTGCAGGGTCGGCACGGAGTCGCCGCCCTCGATGTGAGAGATCTGCGGCTGGGTCATGCCTGCGCGCCGCGCCAGTTTGTTCTGCGACAGGCCGAGTTCGATACGGCGGTCGTGGACGGCCTGGCCGAGTGCGAATGCATACCCGGCTTCTTGGTAGGCCGAAGATTCCTCGACCGACTCTCCCAGGAGCTTCCTGGTCCGGCGCGTCTTCCACTGGGAGTGGTTCACGGACTGTCCTCCTTGATCCAGTCGTAGCTGTTGTTAGAAGTGGTCGGGCAGCCAGGGCTCGAACTGTGTCGTGCTGCGGACGAGGGTCGCGAGCGTCTAGGACTGACAGTTCGACGACGGCGAGGGAGTCGAATCCGGCGTGGTCGAGGCTGGCTTCGTCGGTGAGCCGGTCGGCGGGCAGCTTGAGGTCGTCGGTCAGGATGCGGATGAGATCACCGGTCATGCCCGGTTCCTTCCGGAAGGCGGGTGAGGGAGAGGTCGGGCCAGGTGAGGGTGGTGGCACCCCAGGTCAGTCCGGCGCCGAACGCGGTGAGCAGGGCACGGTGTCCGGGCCCCAGGCGGCCGTCGGCGGCGGAGCGGGCCAGGAGCAGGGGGATGGACGCGGCGCCGGTGTTGCCGACGTCGCCCACGTTGCCGAGCTGGTGGTCGTCGGGGACACCGAGCTGTCGGGCGACGAACGAGGTGATCCGGCTGTTTGCCTGGTGCGGGATCAGACGGTCGATGTCCGTGACGTCCCACCCGGCGGCGGTGGCAGCTTGGCGGGAGGCGGTGGACATACGGTCGACCGCATGCCGGAAGACGTCGGCTCCGTCCATGTGCAGGGTGCCGGGGCGGGAGGGCCGGATCAGGTCGGCGCCGGTTCCGTCGCTGCCCAGCACCACCGGCCCGAGCGCCCCGGCCTCGTCCGCGCTACCGCGGCGCAGCACCACGGCTCCGGCGCCGTCACCGAACAGCGGGACGGTCGTGCGGTCCTCGGGGTCGGGAAGGGTGGCGAGGGCGTAGAGGAAACCGGTGCAGCCGGCCGCGAGGTCGTAGGCGGGAACGCCGGTCAGCCCGAGCCGGGTGGCCACGGCGGGTGCGGTGGCTGGACAGCAACGGTCCGGGGTGGTCGTGGCCACCACCACGGCCTCCACCGTGACCGGTTCACCGTCGGCGAGGGCCTGGGCCGCAGCACGGGCGGCGAGGTCGGTCGTGGACAGGTCCACTCCGGCGACATGCCGTTGGGTGATGCCGGTCCGCGAGCGGATCCACTCGTCCGTGGTGTCCAGACGTGCGGTCAGTTCGGCGTTCGTGACGATGTGCGGGGGCAGCGCCGCGCCAGCTCCGCAGACCACGGCCGCCCTCGCGTCGGCTTTGGATGCGGCGGTCATCGGGTGGCCGCCTTGAGCTGCCGGGCGACGTCACCGATCAGGTCCTCCTGCCCGGCGACGGCCTGCCGCTCGCCAAGGGCGAGGAACAGGTCGACGGGGTCGACGCCTTCGGCGCGGGCGATCTGCTGGACGGGCTGTCTGAAGCCGGAGAACACCCCGGCGAGCCCGCTGGCCACGGCAGTCGAGTCGATGGACGGCGGGGCCTTCATCAGGCGGTCGGCGGCGATGTCGGCGGCGGCCAGGACCTCGCGGAGGCCGATACCGGTCTCGATGCCATGGCGTTCGAGAACGGCCACGAGGACTTCGAGCTGGGTGTTGCCGGCCCCGGCGCCGAACCCGCGGGCGGTCGCGTCGATGACGGACGCCCCGGCGTCCACGGCGGCAAGGCTGTTCGCCACGGCCAGGCCCAGGTTGTTGTGGCCGTGGAAGATGACCGGCACGTCGACGGCGTCGGCGATGGCGTGCACCCGCTTGGCGACGTCGGCCGGGAGGTAGTGGCCCGCGGAGTCCATGATGCCGACGGCCTGGGCACCGAACGTTGCCATCAGGGCGCACTGTTCGGCGAGTTCGCCGGGGCCGGTCATGTGGCTCATGAGCAGGACGCCCTGGGCTTCGGCGCCGAGGTCGCGGGCAACGTCGAGGTGGCGTTCGGTGACGTCGGCCTCGGTGCAGTGCGCGGCGATCCGTACAATGTCGGCGCCGTGGTGGACGGCGGCCACCAGGTCATGGGAGGTGCCCCAGCCGGGGGCCATGAAGACGCCCATCCGCGACGAGGTGAGGGCCTCGCGGACGGTGGTGAGCATCGTGGCGTCGTCGAGAGCGGCGCGGCCGATCTGGAGGCTGGAGGCGCCCAGGCCGTTGCCGTGGCCGACCTCCACCACCGGCACTTTGGCGGCGTTCGCGGCGGTGGCGTAGGCGCGGAGCTGGTCGGCATCGAGCTGGTGGCCGACTGCTTGGCGAGCAGGACAGCGGCGGCGTTGATGATGTCGACGCTTCCGGCGTGGCGGGGCAGGCGGCTGCCGGAGGCGGTCACCTCCACCGCGACCGAGATCCGGCCCGGGGTCACGGCGAGGGAGGTCACCTTGTATCCGGGCGTGTAGGCGCGCACGGCCTGGGCGGCGGTCGCGATGCTCGTGCGGACCGGTGCGGTACGGATGTCTTCTGCGAGGACGGTCATGGCCACCCGGAACGGCGGGGCGGGCCGGGCGGGGCTGAGGTTGACCATCACCTTCGCGTTAGGGGTGGCGGTGAAGGTCCGGATCGCGGCGGAGGTGGTAGCGATGTATTGGTCGAGGTTCAGGCGGGTGGCCCGGCCGGCGCTCGCGCTCGCCCCGGTGGAGACCACTTCGATGTAGGTGGGGGTGCAGCGCTGGGCGATGGCGTGCAGGACCGGAATGGCCGCCTGCCCGCCGCAGCTGACGAGGTTCAGGTACCGGTGGGCCGCCACCCGGTGGCTGTTGACGCCCGGGACGATGACCGTGCCGAGTCCCGTGGGGGTCAGGTCGATCAGTGTGGTGCCGGTCGGGCGCAGCGCCGCCCAGTGCTCGGGGTGGCTGTCGGCGTTGGTGGCGTCGAAGACCACATCGAAGGGGCCGCCCTCCACCGCGGCATGAATCCCGCCATCGGTGGTCGGGTGGCCCATATCGGCCGCCCGGCGCAGTCCCAGGCTGTCCCGGTCGCGGCCCGCCACCAGGGCCAGTTCCAGCTTGGCCGACCGGCGGATCTTGTCGGCGAGATCGATCCCGATCAGGCCCGCGCCGAGTACGGCGACACGCAGACGCTGTTCATCAGCAGCCATCGGCCGCTCCTTCGTCCAAGGGGAGGGGTGGTGTATGAGGAATGCGGAGCCAGGCGGGCGCCGGGCTCCGCGGATCAGCGCACATGCAGCTCAACCGGCGGCAGATGCGGAGAGCGGGCGCGTACCGTGCTCCGGCCTTCCAGAGGGAGGCTGGCGTGCACGGCCCCGGCCAGGACCAACTGCCCCGCGTGCAGGCCGTCGCCGCAGCGGTGGAGCCGACCGGCGAGCCAGACCAGGGCACGGAACGGGTCCCCCAGGACGGCACGGCCCGCTCCGGTGACCACCGCGGTGCCGTCGACACTGACGACCAGCGCTTCGGCGGCCAGGTCCATCTCCGCACTCAGCGGCACCATGGACCCGGTGACGACCCGAGCGCACGAGGCGTTGTCGGCGATGCTGTCCGCGACCGTGATCCGCCAACTGGTGAACCGGGTGTCGATCACCTCCAGGGCGAGGAACACCTCCTTCACCGCCGCCCGTGCCTCGTCCTCGCTCACGTTCGGGCCCGCCAGATCACAGCCGAGCCGGAACGCGATTTCGGCCTCCACCCGCGGCTGCATCAGTACCGACCGAGCCATGGTGCTGCCGGTAGGCAGCACCATGTCGTCCAGCAGAACGCCCGAGTCCGGCTCATAGACGCCCATCTGCTCCTGCATGGCCTTGGAGGTCACCCCGGCCTTGTGGCCGACGACGCGGGCGCCACCCGCGATCCGCCGGGCGACCGCTGCCTTCTGCACCCGGTAGGCCGTCGCCAAGGGCAGTCCCGGCCGCCGGGCGGTCAGCGCCTCGATCGGCACCTGCTCGTACTCCGCCGCCAGCAGAGCCGACGCCGAAGCGGCGATCCAGCGATCCTCCTGGTCGTCCATGGCAATCCCTCCTCGGGGCATGGGTCATCACATGCGGTGCGCGGATGTGGGCACAGGAGCAGATCCGGGGGCGGGGCCGCCGGGATCTGGCCTGATGAAGAGTCAACCGGCGCTTGCCGCACAGCGGTACGGTGTTGGGCAGGCCAAGCGGTATATCGCGTATATCCGGAAAGGTGCTCATGACCACCCGCATGCCGAACATCCAGCTCAGCGCCCTTGTCGCCGAATCCGGCCTCACCTACGAGGCGCTGGCCAAGGCGGTCTGCGCGGTCGCCGCCGAATGCGGCACACGCTTACGCACGAACAAGTCCAACGTCGAGCACTGGCTCAGCGGATCCGTGCCCCGCGGCGACACACCCCGCTACCTCGCTGTCGTGCTCTCCCGGCGCCTCGGCCGCCTGCTGACCCCCGCCGACCTCGGCCTGCCCTCCCCGCCAGAGCTCGAAAATGACACCATCGGACTGTCCCTCGGGAGCGATCCGTTGGATGTTCTGCTGCCGATGTGGAGGCACGAGTTGGACCGCCGCCGCTTCCTGACGACCTCCGCCTACTCCGTGGCAGCCGCAGCCCTACCCCTCAGCCACCTCCAGGACATCGCCTCCCGCACCCAGGCCGCCCGCACCGGCCACATTGTCGGCATGGCCGAAGTCGCCGCCGTCCGCGACATGATCCACGCGTTCTCCGAGATGGACGAACGCCACGGCGGACAACACGGCCGCAGTGCCCTGGTCACCTACCTCCGCGACGACGTCGCCCCACTCTGCCGGGCCCGGTTCCGCACCGACGAAGTCCGTCGGCAGATGCTCTCCGCCGCCAGCCGAGGCGTCCACCTGCAGGGCTGGAAAAGCTACGACGCAGGTCAGCAGGGACTCGCCCAGCGCTACTACCTCCAGTCATACGCCCTGGCCACCGAATCCGGCCTGCGCGGGCACGACGGATTCGTGATGCGCACGATGGCCATGCAGGGCCTCAAGCTCCACCGCCCCGAGCACTGCCTGGGCCTGGCCGAGACCGGCCTGAACCGCGCCAACGGACGGGTCGACGCCCAGACCGAAGCCCTCTTCCGTGTCGTCCACGCCCACACCCTGGCCAAGAGCGGCAAACGCCGCGCGGCCCTCGCCGAGACCGAACACGCCCGCACCATGCTGACCGCCGCTCCCGGCGACGAGGTGCCGTTCTGGGCGCTGGCCTGGGGCCCGCCGGCCGCATCGGTGTACTCCCGCACCGCCAAGGTCCACGAGACCCTGGGAGACCACCGGGCCGCCGCCGAGCAGTACGCGCTAGCCGCCACGGCCCGCCCGGCGGATACCTACGCGCGGATCGTCGCCCTGGACCTGGTCGCGGGCGCCGAGATGCACCTCAAGCGCGGCAGCATCGAGCAGGCGTGTACCACCTGGCACCGGGCCATCGACCATATGGACGGCGTCCGCTCCGTCCGCACCCGCAAGGCGGTCTCCCGCATGCGCAGCGACCTCGCACGCTTCCGGGCCCGTGGCCTGCGGTGCGTGGCCGAACTCGACGAACGGGGACGCGACTTCCTCTCCGGCGTCTGACCTCAGCGGCGCCCGGAGAAACGGCGGACGACCGGCTCCAGGTAGTCCGCATGCGGACCGGCCAGAACGGCCAGTTCGTCCGGTGAGCACACCAGGGCGATGCCGTCGAGTTCAGGTTCACGGCCCTGGGCGCGCTCGGCTGCCGCAGCAGCGGTGAAGTCCGCACGCAGCGCTGCCTCGGGCAGGGCCGGTGCCAGGTAGGTCAGGCCGACACTGCCGTTCTCGCCGCGGGTGACCACCCACAGCTTCAGGTCCTCGAAAGCCGCGCCGATCCCCAACTCCTCGACCAGCTCCCGCGCGGCCTGGCCGGCCAGCGCCGACTCGTCCAGCACCGCCTCGCCCTGGGGAGGCTCCACAGACCCCCCTGGCAGCTGCCAACGGCCCGGGGCGGCCGTAGAGGGCGACATCCTCGCCACCAGCACACGGCCGTCGTCAGTCGGTTGAACAACGTTCACGAACAACGAGGGCAGCGCAGTGGCGCCGGGAACGCGACGCAAAGCGTAGTGCCGGTAAGTCACACGCACCCACGACAGACGCAGGACGCCTGGCCCAGTCCACTCCAGCCCCCCACACGCCACCACAGGCCCGTCGAAGAGAGCGGGGTTGGCCCGCACCGCCATGTCCCACACCCGGTCCCGGGCCTCAGCATCCCGGGGCGGCACCGGCGGCTCCGCAGCTTCGGCCAGCAAGACCCGTTCAGCCTCGAAGAGGCCAATGCCCACAGGGGGCAGCGTCTTGGTCACCGGCCCATCGTAGAACCCACTCCGACCCGCGTCCCTCGCCGTCCGACGCGACTGGCCGACCACCTGGCCCCTCGCGGCGAGCACGGACACCTGGGTGGTCACCAACTACCCCGACTCGCAGGTCTCGTCGACCGAGCTGAAATCGGGGACCTACGATGCGGGCACCACCAAGGCGCGCTCGTACGTGAAGTTCGATGTGGCCGCACTCAAGGGGCCCGTGGCGTCGACTTCAAGGCGGAGGGCCGCGCCCCACCACCGGCAGGATCGGCGGCAAACCGGTCGTCGGCCGCGAACTGCTGGCGTGGACGGGGGAGTTCCTCACGACGATCCTGGGGTCGTAGTCCGAGTTGCCCCCGTTGCCCCGGCCCCGCTTACGCACTCGGCGGGGCCGGGCCGCCCTCACGGGGCGAGCGGCCCGGCGGGGCTCTTGAACGCGGCCCACACGGTCTTGCCGACGACGTGGTGGTCGACCTCGAAGTCGTCGGCGAGTTCGGTCACGAGGCGCAACCCGCGCCCGGAGCAGGCGTCGGCGTCGGGGTGCTGGGCTGTCGGCCGACCGGGCCCGCTGTCACGGACCGCCAGCCGCACCGGCTCCGTGCCGCGATGGAGGCCGACACAGAACTCGCGCCCCGGTGGCGCGCCGTGAAGCAGCGCATTGGTGGCGAGCTCCGAGACGCAGAGCCTTATGTCCTCGACCAGCGAGGGGAGCCCCCACTCCACGAGGACACCGGTGACAAAGTCGCGTGAGGCGCCAACTGACGTGCGTGTACGCGGAAAACGTCGTTGCTTCGACAGGGACACGGTGATGCACCGCCTTGCTCACGGGCTGTAACGCGCCGGTGACTGTACTGCTATTCGCGAAAAGCAGCAAGGCTTACTCTGTGGGAGAGGGGCCCGGCTCGCCTACGGTGTGATGCGACAGGCCGGTACAGGGGCCGATGGCGAAGGGAGAGTCGGAATGGGCGGCGGTGAGTGGGGCAGCACCTCGATGCCGTACCTCGCGGGGTCTGCCGGGACCAGCGGCGACGTGTGGGCCGCGGAGGCCGCAGCGGAGGGTCGCCGGGGCGGCCAGCGGATCGTCCGGGCGGGCGAGACGCAGCCGCCGGAAGCGGTCGCGGAATTGCTGAGAACACCCGCCGGGCAGCACGTCATCGCTCGCCGCAGGATCATGTACCTCGACGGCGAACCCTGCGAGTTGACGGACACGTACTATCCGCTGGACATCGCGGTCGGCACGGGCCTCGCCGGGACCGCCAAGATCCGGGGCGGGGCGATCCGGCTGCTGGCGGACCTGGGGTACGTCGGTGTCCGCGCGTGCGAGGAGGTGACCGCGCGGTCGGCAACCGATCACGAACGCGAGCAACTGCGGCTGACGGCCGGAGAACCCGTGCTGCAACTGACCCGGCTCACCATCGACGGGGCGGACCGGCCCATTCAGGTCGATGTGATGGCGATGCCGCCACGGCGTCAGAAGCTGCGATACGAGATCAGGATCGGATGACCGTGCCCAGACCTGAAACGGATGCCACCGACCGCCGTTCGCTGCACGAGCGGATCGCCGCCGATCTCAGGGACCAGATCATGGGCGGGGATCTCGCGCCCGGTGCGGCCCTGCCGTCCACGACACACCTCAAAGAACGCTTCAACGCCTCGAACGCGACCGTGCAGAAGGCGGTGCAACTCCTCAAGGACGAACGCCTGGTGGTCGGCAGGGCAGGCGCCGCGGTGACCGTCCGCGAACACCGGCAGCGGACCATCCGCCCGGCCTCGTACATGGCCCCGGCAGGCCCGGGGGAGCCGTACCGCTGGCTGACAGAGATCGCGAAGGACGGCTCCCGGGCGCACAGCACACTCCTTGAGATCACGGAGATCCGGCCGCCCGCGGATGTCGCCGAGGTGCTGGGGCTCCCGGAGTCCGGCACCGCGCTTCTGCGACGGCAACTCCTCACGATCGACGACGAAGCCGCCGAACTCGTCTCCTCGTACTACCCGCTGGAGATCGCTCGCGGCACGGCGATGGAGGAATGCCGGAAGATTCCCGGCGGCACGCCGACGCTCCTTGCCGAGCTGGGCTATCCGCCACGGCTCAGCGTGGACCGGGTCTCCGCTCGGATTCCCACCCAGGAGCAGTGCCAGACCCTGCGGCTGCCCGGTGACCTTCCGGTGCTCCGGACGCTGCGCGTGGTCTTCAGTGACGAGCAGCGGCCCATCGAAGCAACCGTCATGGTCAAGGCAGGGCATCTGTACGAGCTGCAGTACGAGTTCGCCCCCGAGTGAGCATCCCAGAAGACGGGAAGAGGTGCAGGGCGGTCAGTTGGTGGCCTCCCGGGCTACTCGCTCCAGGCGGGCGTGGTGGTCCTTCCACCAGGCAGGGTCGTTGGACGGCAGGCTGTCCTGGGCCGGGGTGTAGCCGGTGGCCCCGTCGATGAGTTCCCGCACCACGTCGGCGTGGCCGGCGTGGCGCTGGGTGTCGGAGATGACGCGGAGCAGGACGTGGTGGAGCGTCACCTCGGCGCGCTCCTCGGGCCACCACGGGACGCGGCCGGTCGAGTCGAGGTCGAGGGTCTCGATCGTGTTGTCGGAGTGCGCCCAGGCGCGGCGGTACAGCCCGACGATGTCCTCACGGGACTCGTCCGCGGTGGCCCACATGTCCGCGTTGGGCTCCGCGTCCCGCGTGTACCACCAGGACGGCGGCTCCTCGGTGAAGAACGGCCGCCCGAACGTGTCGCCGAAGTAGCCCAGTTCGACCCCGGCGAGATGCTTGAGCAGGCCGAGCAGGTTTGTGCCCGTGGGCGTCAGCGGGCGGCGTATGTCGTACTCGGAAAGCCCTTCGAGCTTCCATACGAGGGCGTCACGCCCCTGTTGCAGGTACTGGAGAAGGTCCGCTTTCGGGTTCGGCTCGATCATGCCGGGCAGTCTCGCACCCGGCACTGACAGCCCGCTCCGACGGATTGATCGAGGTGCGGGAGTGCGCGCTGACCCGCAGGGTGTGATTCCGGCCGCACTGATGTGCGGCACGGTCATGGACGCGTGTGCGTGAGGAAGGCGTACGTACGATTTGCTGGTTCGGCTTTCTCCCAGTCAGGACGGCTTCGCGTGTCAGTTCCCCGTGTGTACCAAGTGACCCTGCCCGCCCTCTGTGTGGCGACGGTGCTGGCCCTGGCCGGCTGCGACCCCGAGCCCTCGTCCTCCGAGGGGGACGGCGGCGGACGGGCCGTCACCGGTTTCGGGGCGAGCCCGCTGGACAACCCCGACGGCACGAAGCCGGGGCTCGCCCCCCTCACCTCCGAGGCGGACAAGGCGGCAGGCCGGAAGATCATCGAGAAGGTGGCGACGAAGGGACGGGGTCCGAAGACCGGGTACGCGCGCGACAAGTTCGGCTACGCCTGGAAGGACTCGGTCGACGGGATACCCCTCGCGAGGAACGGCTGCGACACCCGTAACGACCTCCTCGCCAGGGACGGCAAGGACGTGAAGTTCCGGTCCGGTTCGGACTGTGTGGTCGTGTCGATGACCCTCAAGGACCCGTACACCGGCTCGACCATCGACTGGCGCAAGCAGCAGGCCACCGAGGTCCAGATCGACCACGTCATGCCGCTCTCGTACGACTGGCAGATGGGCGCCGCCCGCTGGAACGACGCCAAGCGGCAGCAGATCGCCAACGACCCGCTCAATCTCATTCCGGTCGACGGTCCGGCCAACAACGCCAAGCGGGACTCCGGGCCCGCGTCCTGGCTGCCGCCGTACAAGCCGGTCCGCTGCTCGTACGCGGTGCGGTTCGCGCAGGTTTCGCTGAAGTACGCGCTGCCGGTGACCACTGCCGACAAGCAGGCGATGCTGGCGCAGTGCGGCGGCTGACGGGGCGCCGGGTGCACGCGTCACGTGGCCGCGGCCGTGCATCTGGGGCACCGTAAAACGGTTTGGCTGCGGGATTCCCACTGCCTAACGTGTGGCGGATGGAACTGTTGATCACCACCCTCGCCGCGCGCCCCGAGCTTGCCGGGCCCGTGCAGGAGATGCCTGACACCTGGCCGGAGTTCGTGCTGGAGGATCTCGTCGGGTGGGCCAATTACCCGAGGATCGCCGTCGAGTTCCCGGAGTACGTGCTCGTCGCGACCGACTCGGACGGTGATGTCGTCGCGCGGGCGCTCAGCGTGCCGTTTGCGCTGCATGCACCGGGGCGCGGGAAGTTGCCCGAGGGCGGCTGGGACCAGTCGCTGCTGTGGGCCTTCTCCGACCTGCGGCACGGGCGTACGCCGGACACGGTCGGTGCGATCGAGATCTCCGTCGCCAAAGGGCGGCAGGGGCACGGGATTTCGGGGCGAATGGTCGCCGCGTTGCGGGAGAACGCCGGCCGGCTCGGGTTCCGGGAGCTCGTCGCCCCGGTGCGGCCGAGCGCCAAGCACCTGGATGCCTCGGCTCCGATGGAGGAGTACGCCCGCCGGACCCGGGCGGAGGACGGGCTTCCGTACGACCCGTGGCTGCGCGTCCATGTGCGGGCGGGCGGGGTGATCGAGGCGGTGGCACCGGTATCCATGGCGGTGTCGGGCTCCCTCGACCGGTGGCGGTCCTGGACCGGGCTGCCGTTCGACGAGGAGGGTCCGGTGGAGGTTCCAGGGGCGTTGGTGCCGGTGCACTGTTCGGTGGCGCACGGATACGGGGTGTATGTGGAGCCCAACGTGTGGGTGCGGCACCGGGTGTGAACATGCCGGGTGTGAACATGCCGGCTGTGAACATGGACGACCCGCCTGTGCGTGTGCGTACAGGCGGGTTTCCGTGTGTCCTATGACCGGTCTCGGTCAGGGGTGCATCACGGTGGGCGCGAGGGCCTTTCCGACCACTGGTGCAGATGTCGTCATCCACACCAGGCCAGAAGGCCCTCACCCATTTCAGGATTCTTCAGCCGAGACCCGCATCGCCCGCCCATGACCTCCCCGGGCAATACTTCTAGAGCTTCAGGTCCCACTGGGAGGCGTCGTACGTAAACCCGGGGTTGACCTCGACGGTCAGGTTCTTGGCGTCCGCAGGGGTGTCGAAGGCGAACGGGACCGTGACCTTCTTGCCCGGCAGGACCGTGCCGCTGAAGCCCTCGCCGACCTTGCCGTCGAAGATCTGCTCGGCGTCCACACCGTCCTTGCCGGCGCGGGCCGTGACGGTGACGAGCGCGGAGTCGAACTTCTCCTTGCCCGCGTTCTCGATCACGACGGCGACCCGGTAGGCCTTGTTGCCCTTGGTGTGCCCGGCGGCGTACTGGTCCGGGGTGTACGAGGTGGCGTCGCCGACCGTGACCGTCAGATCGTCGTCGTACGCGGCCGAGTCACCGGCCTCCAGCGCCTTGCCGGTGTCCTTCTTCTTGTCCGCGCCCCCGCCGCCGGGCTTCGCGGAGGCCGTGGTGTCCGATACCGCCTTGTTGATGTCGTTCACCGCATCGTCCACGGCCTTGAACGTGATCACCACGCCGACCACCGCGAGGATCAACGAGATCAGGCCGAGGACGGCGCCGAACGTGGCCACGCCCTTGTTGGTGGCCTCGCCGCGCTTGGCCCGGCCCCGGCCCGCCAGCCCCAGGATCAGGGCGATGAGGCCGAGGATGCCCGCCAGCCAGAACAGGAACGGGATCATGCCCGAGACGGCGCCGATGACACCCAGGATGAGTGCGGAGATGCCCAGTCCGTTACGGGCAGGACGCATGCCCGGCGTCTGGGCGGGGGTGTGCGGCTGCTGGGGCTGCGGGGACTGCGGCGGCTGCGTGAACTGGGACATGGCTGTGCCCTCCGGCAAATGCAGAGATGGGTGTGGTGAGCGGATGTGTGCACCGCTTCTGTAGCGACAGGACAATCAGAGCAGAGCTTGTGAACCGAGTCAACAGGGATCCCGCTTGATGGGTTGATGCACGCTGTGAAGCGATGTCGTGTGAACGGGGTCGGTATGCTCGCCGACAGCCACTACGGGGACGAGTGCCAGGACCAGGACCAGGGAGGCAGTCAGTGCCGGAGAACTCGACAGAGGTGACCGCGGCCGGGATCGCACGGCTCGCGGGCGTGGGGCGAGCCGCCGTCAGTAACTGGCGCCGTCGCCACGCCGACTTCCCCAAGCCCGTCGGCGGCACCGAGACGAGCCCGTCCTTCGCGCTGCCCGAGGTCGAGCAGTGGCTGCGCGACCAGGGGAAACTCGCCGAGGTCCCACTCCGTGAACGGGTCTGGCAGCAGCTCGCAGGGCACCCGGCCGGTGCGGTCCCCGCACTGGTCCACGCGGGCTGCGCCCTGCTGCTCCTGCGGAACAGCCCCACCACCTGGCCCGAGATCGCCGCAGTGTCGGACGAGCGGATGGCCGGTGTGCTGTCCCTCGCTCTCAACGACATGCTCGCCGCCCGCTTCGGACCGGCCGCGGAAGCCGGACGGGCTGTTCACAGCCCCAGCCGCGCGGAACTGCTTCCGTCCATTCCGCTGCTCCGCGGCGCCGCGGAACTCGCCGGCGCGACCGGGGCCCGGCAGACCTTCGAGTTCCTGCTCGGCCGCCAACTGGACGCCAACCCGCGCCAGTACACACTCACCCCGCCCGGACTCGCCGAACTGATGGCCGCCCTGGTGGAGACCGGGAAGCAGCCCGCCCGCACGGTCCTCGACCCCGCTGCGGGCACCGGCGCCCTGCTGCGCGCCATCGGCCGCCCGACCGCCCTGTACGCGCAGGAGACCGACCCCGACCTCGCCGCGCTCACCGCACTGAGGCTCGCCCTTCACACCGACCCCGACAACAGCTGCACCCTCGCGGTACGGACCGGCGACACCCTGCGCGCCGACTCCTTCCCGCGGCTCGCCGCCGACGCCGTGCTCTGCCACCCGCCGTTCAACGAGCGCAACTGGGGCCATGACGAGCTCGCCTACGACCCGCGCTGGGAGTACGGCTTCCCCGCGCGTACCGAGTCCGAACTCGCCTGGGTCCAGCACGCCCTGGCCCATCTGCGCGAGGGTGGCACCGCCGTACTCCTGATGCCTCCGGCCGCCGCGTCGCGCCGTTCCGGCCGCCGGATCCGCGCAGATCTGCTGCGCCGCGGCGCCCTGCGCGCCGTCATCGCGCTCCCCGCCGGTGCCGCACCCCCGTACGGCATCCCGCTCCACCTCTGGGTGCTGCGCAAGCCGGGCAGCGGCCTGCACCCCTCGCCCGAACTGCTGCTCGTCGACACCGCCGAACCTGCCGAATCGTCCTCGGCGGGAGGGGCGTCCGCCGCGCCGTCCGGCGGGCGTGACCGGCTCGACTGGCAGGCGGTGCGCGGCGCTGTGCTCGACGCCTGGCAGTCGTTCGAAGGCGAGGGCGCAGGCGCAGGCGAGGGCGAGAGCGAGGGCGCAGGTGCAGGCGCGGGCGCGGGCACAGGCGGGCCCGGCCGGGCGGACCGCACCGGGCCCGGCCGCCCGTTCGGGGCCCGCCAGGGCGTCAGCCGAGCCGTCCCCGTCATCGAACTCCTCGACGACGACGTGGACCTGGCCCCCGCCCGCCATCTGCCGCCCCCAGCAGCCGCGGGCGGACCTGCCGAACTGATCCGGGTACGGGAACGGCTCACCGAGACGCTCGGTCTCACCGGCACCCTCACCCCGCCGGCCGTGACCCTCTCCGAACCGGCCCACTGGCCGCTCACCACCGTCGGTGAACTCGCCCGCGCCGGTGCCCTCCAGCTTCGCACCGGCGGCTCCGGCACCGGCCCGGTGCCCGTCCTCACGGAACACGACGTCCTCGGCTCCACCGCCCCTTCGGGAAGCCTCCCCGTCGACGGGCCCCCCGAGGAGCCGGTCCTCGTCGAACCGGGCGATGTCGTCGTGCCCGTGCTCGGTGGCGGCTCCGTCGCCCGCGTCATCGACGACGCCACCGCCGGCGCCGCACTGGGCCGCAACCTTCAGCTGCTGCGCCCGGATCCGGCCGCCCTCGACCCCTGGTTCCTCGCCGGATTCCTGCGCGGCACCGCCAACAACCGCCAGGCCAGCAGCTACGCCTCCACCGCCACCCGGCTGGATGCCCGGCGCCTCCAACTGCCCCGGCTGCCGCTTACGGAGCAGCAGAGGTACGGGGAACGGTTCCGCGCCCTGGCCGAGTTCGAGGACGCGCTGCGGCTGGCCGGCCGGCTCGGCGGACAACTGGTCCAGGGGATGTACGACGGGCTGACGGACGGCACGGTCACGCCGAAGTGAGCTGAAACACAGCGATTCCGTACAACCCGGGGCTCGTTGTCGGTGTCGCCCTTTACGCTCGATCTGCGTACACGCAGCGTGTGCGCGGATGTTCACGACCAGGTCTCCAGGAGCAGCCATGTACGCCCCGGGTCATCCGCCGACGCCACCGCGCCGGGTTCCCAGCAGGGCCTGGATCGTCTCGATGCGTGTGCTGTTCGTCGCGCTCGCGGTGTGCTCGCTCGGACTGCTGCTGTGGAGCCCGCTGCTCCGTCTCGCGATCGTGCGCCGCCGGACGTCCGACTGGTGGCTGACCGCGGCCGGGTTCGTCTTCATCTGTGTGCTCCTGCCGATCCTCGGCAGGGACGGCAACGACCAGCCCACCGGTATCGACAACGTCCTGATATCACTGCTGTTGCTGGCAATGGCGGCCGCTTCGGCGTACTACCTGTTCGGGGACATCCGTCACTACGAACAGCTCACGAAGCGGAACCTCATGGGCGGGTACGGGCCCGCGGTGCCCGGATACGGATACGGATACGCGCCCACGGTGCCGATGGGCGTGCCGGGCCCCGTCCCCGCGCCGGCCCTCGTACAACAGTCGCCGTTGCGCCCGCCGATGCAGGCGGGGCAGCCGATGCAGCCGCCCGCCGCACCACCACGGCAGTACCAGCAGCCCCAGCCCCAGCCGTACCACTCGACTCACCCCCAACAGCACCCCCAGCCGAACCCCGCGTCGAACCCCGGGCCCCAGCGCATAGACCAGGTCCGCGCCGAACTCGACGAGTTGAGCGACTACCTCCGCCAGGAGGAGGGACGGTGAGCGGACGCCTCATCGACGGGCGGTACCAGCTGGCGACCATCCTCGGCCAGGGCGGCATGGGCCAGGTCTGGACGGCCTACGACCAGCGCCTGGACCGCCGGGTCGCGGTGAAGCTGCTCCGCCCCGACCGGGTCACCGGCCCCATGGGCAGCGAGGCCGCGGACGAGCTGCGCCGCCGCTTCGTCCGCGAGTGCCGGGTCACTGCCCAGGTCGATCACCCCGGCCTGGTCACCGTCCACGACGCGGGCAGCGACGGCGACGACCTGTACCTCGTCATGAAGTACGTGGAGGGCGCCGACCTCGCCGACCATCTCGCCGAGCACGACCCGTACCCCTGGCAGTGGTCCGTCGCGGTCGCCGCCCAGCTCTGCGCCGTCCTCAGCGCTGTGCACGCGGTGCCGATCGTCCACCGCGACCTCAAGCCCCGCAACGTGATGGTGCGTCCCGAGGGCACCGTCACCGTCCTGGACCTGGGCGTCGCCTCCGTCCTGGACACCGACACCACCCGTCTCACCCACACCGGTTCGCCGATCGGCTCCCCGGCCTACATGGCTCCCGAGCAGGCGATGGGCGGTGCTGTCGGCCCGTACACCGATCTGTACGCACTCGGCGTACTCCTCCATGAACTGCTCAGTGGCGACGTGCCGTTCGCGGGATCGACCGCCCTCGGTGTGCTGCACCGCCACCTCTACGAGCCACCGCTCCCGGTCCGCCGGATGCGGCCCGACATCCCCGAGCCGCTCGAAGCGCTGGTGCTGCGGCTGCTGGCCAAGGACCCGCAGCACCGCCCATCCAGCGCCCAGGAGGTGTACGAACACCTCGCCCCGCTGCTCCCCGCCCGAGGCGCCGGGCTCCCCACGGGACCGCTCGACCCGACCCGCCCCTTCCTGCGCCCGCACGCTCCGTGGCCCGACCACGCGACCACCCCGCCCCCGCCTGCGGCCCCGCCCGCCCCGGCGGCCGCCCGGCCCGATGTCGCCGCCGCCGTCGACGATGTCAAGAAGCTGCTCAGCGAGGGACGCATCACCCAGGCAGTGGACATCCTCGGTTCCATCCTCCCGGTCGCGGCCGAACAGCACGGTGAGGACTCGGCCGTGGTCCGCATCCTGCGCAAGCAGTACGCGGCGACGCTGATGGACGACGGCCAGTACCGCCGCGCCCTGCCCGAACTGCGCCGCCTCGCCGACGACCGCGCGGCGGAGGCCGGCCCGGCGGACGCCCAGACGCTCCAGTTCCGCTACGACGCGGCCCAGTGCCTGGAGCAGCTCGGCGAACCGGCCGCCGCGCTCGCGGAGTACCGCGCGATCCTCCCGTACTACGAGAACCACTACGCCACGGGCAACGACCCGGCCCGCTCCTTCGAGATCCGCAACCGCATCGGGCACCTGCTGCTCGCGGTCGGCGACCAGGCGGCGGCGCGCGTCCAGCTGCAGGGGCTGCTGTACGACACGGAGCGGGCGTACGGACCGCACCATCCGCTGCCGGTGGAGCTGCGCCGCCGCCTCGACCGCCAGGCGGAGGTGCACGGCGGCTGACGGCGGCGGAGCCGGAGACGGCTGCGGCCGGACGAGCAGGCAGGTAATGGACACGCCAAAGTTCTGTAATGGATTGCTTCGAAGGCCGCAGTCGGGGGCGAAGGCCCGCTGCGGCGTGAGACCGTGATCTTGCCGCCGGGGCGGCTGACAACTCGCCTGCCCCGTCGGCCCCTCACTTCTTTCGAGCCTTCTTCCGGGCACTGCCGAGATCGCTGTGCCTTCTCACCGCGTACTCAAGAAGCGTCGCCGTATCTCTTTGGCCGTGGCCGGCCAGCCACTGTGGGCCGGGTCGCGTCGCCGCGCCCCCACACCCCGGCCAGCAGCAGGACGAGCACCGCGCCCGCGCCCACCATCGCACCCGCCCGCAGGCCGGGGGGCCGGAACGTGCAGTCGATGGAGGCGCCGCGAGCGGGGACCGGCGCGGAGACCAGGCCCAGATAGCTGTCGGCGGGCCGCCCCTGGCAGATCCAGCCCGCGATCCGGGGCGCGGCGATCACGACGGTTCCGGTGCTGCCGGGCGGCAGTTCGGCCCGTATGCCGTCGGCGGTGACATGGACGGCGGTCGCCCCCGTGCGCTTCAGCCCGGCGACCGCCGAGGCCAGCCGGGCCCGGTCCAGGCAGCCGATCGCCTCGTGCGGCACGGTCCCTTCGCGTACGGAGGTCAGCGTGACCACCACCGGCGCGCTCCCGGCCGCCGTCCCCAGGCGCTCCATCGGGGCGCGGCGCGCCGGGAGCAGCCCCTTGAGTTCGACCTCCGGGCCCTTGCCGAGCCGTGCCGAACCGAACAGGTCGGGCGCCCACAGATACGCCTCCGAGGCGGCCGGACAGTGGGCGGTCAGCGTGTACGTACCGTGCCGCACCCGGTAGTCGTACGCGCCCCGGTCCGTCACCGTGCCACCGCCCGCCGCGCGCAGCACCGTCGTCGGCACCGTGTACACCGTCGAGCCCAGCAGCGCCTCCTGGTTGCGGTACGGCGACCGGCCGTACGGCACGGGCCCGCCCGGCGGCCGGACCGTCACCAGCGGCGGCGCCGCCTCACGGCTCACCGTCACCGGCCGGTCGTCCGGGGCGTTCCACACCTGATATGGATCGCGCGGTCCGCGCACCCGCGCACCGACCGAGAAGATCGCGTCCGTGACGGGGTTGTCGAGGCTCTGCACGGCCCGGCCGTTCGACGTCCACCCGCCGCCCAGCGCACGCAGGGTGCGGGTCAGCACGGCGGGCATGTGGCTGCTGTAGTACCCGGCGCCCTGGCCGCCCACCAGCAGGGGATCGTTCGCCGTGGTCTGTTCCCGGCCCGGGTCGGTGCGGTAGCGCGGCCAGCCGTCGGCGCCCGCGACGGCGGCGGCCTGTATCCGCTGCCGCTCGCCCCAGGGCGCGTAGTGGTCGAGCCGGTCCAGCTTCCGCCGGTCGGCGAACGAGGTGGTCGCGGCGGCCTGCCCGGCCTGTGCACCGATCAGCAGCACGGCGGCGAGCACCGCGAACCTCCGGCCACGCCCGACCAGCAGCAGAGCGGCCACCGCCGCCACCAGACCGGCCGCGAAAAGCGGATACGTCCACCGGGTGACCAGGTCACTGAAGCCCGCCCCGGCCGCGATCAGCACCAGCACCGCGCCCCCGCCGAGCAGCGCCCGCCACCCCGGCCGGTCGTACGAGACCGAGATCCAGGCGGCGATCACCACCAGCCCGGCCAGCACGAACGTCTGCCGGTAAGGGCTGCCGTTGGGTGTGGCGAACGCATGCCAGAGCAGATGCGTCGGCCCCCACTGCAACGACAGCGCGACCCCTGCCACCAGTCCCGTCCACGCCCACCGTTCGCGCCGGGGCACGGACCGCTGGAAGGCCAGCGCACAGGCCAGGAGCAGGGTGCCCGTGCCGAGGAAGAGAGCCGGGGTGAAGAAGCTGTACGTGTTGGGCAGCAGCCGCGCGAGCACATCGGGCCAGGCGGCGGGCGCGAACGTCCGGTCCCAGCCCGGATAGGCGTGCTTCGTCCCCAGATAGACGGGGATCAGGACGGGCGCCGCGAGACCGACACCCACCCCGACCGTGCAGACCGCCCGCACCAGCCCCACCGCCCGCCGGCCCTCCCGCTCCGTGAAGAGCCGGACCGCAAGCACCAGAGCGGCTCCGAGCGTCGCCATGTAGGCCGTGTAGAAGTTGGCCACCCACACCACCGCGACGAGCACCGGCGCGGCGATGCGATGCCGTCCCGTACGGGCCCACTCGGCGACCAGGCAGAGCAGCGGCAGAGCGACCAGACCGTCCAGCCACATCGGGTTGTACGACGCCTCGATGACCGACCAGCCGCACAGCGCGTACGAACCACCGAGCACCCCCGCCGCCCACCAGTGCCCGCCGCGCAGCGTCAGCAGCAGCAGGGCCATCAGCGCCGCGGCCGACGCCATCTTCAGGACCGTCACCACATAGACCGCGAGGTCCGTCCGGTCGCGCGGGAAGACCCCGACGAGCAGGGCGAACGGGCTCGTCAGATAGGTGCCGAGATCCGGCAGAAAGCTCGTCCCGTACCCGGACGACCAGTTGAGCAGCACGCCGCCGTCGGCGCTGCCGTGCAGCAGGTCCCACAGCCGGGCGTGGAACGGCACGAACTGATTGCCCAGGTCGTTGACGCTCCGGGTGTGCGGCCCGAACGGAAAGCTGCGCGCCCAGGCGTCACCCGCACAGACGGCCGCGGCGGTGAGCAGCGCGGCGAGCGAGCCCGCGCACAGGCGGGGACGGGAAGTCGGCATACGCAGGAATATGCCAGCCCAGAACGAATAAACTCCGCTCCACACAAGGCAGTTCACTTGATGGATGCCCATCGGTCATATGGAGCGCCGGGTTCCGACACGTGGGCAGGCTGATGTACATCCGTGCTGATCTCGCTGGTGGTGCCTTGTTTCAACGAGGAAGAGATCCTCGAACGCTTCCATGAACGCGTCACGGACGAAATGACCAGGCTGGGGCATGAATTCCAGCTGGTGTACGTCGACGACGGCAGCGCGGACCGGACCCTGGCGATCCTTCAGGAGCTGGCCGCCGCCGATGCGCGGGCCCGCTACGTCTCCTTCAGCCGCAACTTCGGCAAGGAGGCCGCCATGCTGGCCGGCCTCCGCCACGCCGAGGGCGACGCGGTCGTCATCATGGACGCCGACCTCCAGCACCCGCCGGAACTCGTGGGCCGCATGCTCGAAGAACATGCGGACGGCTACGACCAGGTGATCGCCCGCCGCACCCGCAAGGGCGACCACGTCACCCGCACCATCAGCGCCCGCGCCTACTACTGGCTGATCAACCACCTGGTCGACGTGGAACTGGTCGACGGCGTAGGCGACTTCAGACTGCTCTCCCGCCGCACCGTCGACGCCGTACTGGAACTCACCGAGTACAACCGGTTCTCCAAGGGCCTTTTCGCCTGGGTGGGATTCCGCACGACGACATTCAGTTACGAGAATGCCGTCCGCGAACAGGGCCGTTCCGCCTGGACCTTCGGAAAGCTCCTCAATTACGGCCTCGACGGGCTTCTCTCCTTCAACAACAAACCACTGCGCGCCGCGCTCTACCTGGGCATGCTGCTGTTATCGGTCGCCTTCGCCTATGCGGCGTGGATCGTCGGCGTCGCTCTGGTGCGAGGAGTCGACACCCCCGGCTATGTCACCCTCCTCGTCGTGGTCACCGCACTCGCCGGGGTCCAGATGGTGATGATCGGGGTGGTCGGTGAGTACGTCGGCCGTATCTACTACGAGGTGAAGCGCCGCCCGCACTTCCTGGTGAAGGCGACGAACACCGAAGCGGCGCCGCCGATACCGGAACCCCTGGAGTTCGTACGCCGATGACGGTCACCGCACAGATGGCCCGATTCGCCCTGGTCGGAGTCGTGAACACCGGTACGTACTACGGCTGTTACCTCGCCCTGCTGAACTGGCTGCCGTACATCGCCGCGCATGCCCTCGCCTTCGTGCTGAGCATGACCGGCTCCTTCTTCCTGAACTCCCGCTTCACCTACCGGACCCGGCCCACCTGGCGTAAGTTCCTGCTCTTCCCGCTCACCAACGCCGCCAACTTCGTCATCACGACCGGCGGTGTCTATCTGCTGGTCGACCTCGCCGGGTTCAGCAGCCGGTACGCGCCGCTGGTCGCGGCCGCGGCAGCCATCCCGATCACGTTCGTCGTCTCGCGCACGATCATGCTGCGCCCGGAGAACGGGGTCCCGGCGGCCGAGCGCGTTTCCTGAACGCCGCGGAGCCCCCATGAGAGCTGCGAGCCGGCCAGGAACGGTCCCACAACCCCAACTCCTTCCGAATCGTTGGTCGAACCAGTGGCCTCAACCACATCCACTGCCTAACATCGATCAACGCAAGGTCTTGTGCACTGATGCACAAACTCTCCCCGGGAGGTTCCTTTGCACCGCCGCCGTCGCACCGCGCTCACCGTCTCCGCCGCCCTGCTCGTCGGCGTCCCGCTCCTGGCCGCCTGCGGCAGCCGGCCCCACCCGGGCGCCGCGGCCCTCGTCGGCGGGGACCGGATCGAGGTGTCCACGCTGCAGGGCCAGGTGGCAGCCGTGCGTGAGGCCCAGCGCGATTCGAAGGACGCGTCCCAGCTCATCGACAAGTCCGGACAGCTCAGCCGGGCCAAGCTGCACGGCCTGATCTTCGATCGGGTCCTGGACCGGGCCGCGCGGGACGCGGGCGTGACCGTCAGCCGCAACGAGATCCAGCAGATGCGCAAGGCGGCGGCGGCCCAGTCCGGCGGAGAGGCCCAACTGCGGACGGCGATGCTCCAGCAGAGCTGGGTGGCCCCCGACCAGATCGACGCCGTCCTGCGCGAGCAGGTCCAGCTGACGAAGCTGGCCCAGACGCTCGGCGCCGACCTGCAGCAGCCCGAGGGGCAGAAGGCCGTCGGCGATGCGCTCAGCAAGGCGTCGAAGGCACTGAAGGTCGACGTCAATCCGCGCTACGGCGCCTGGGACGACAAGCAGACCCAGCTCGCCAACTACAAGGCCCCCTGGATCACCCAGGTGACCAAGCCCGCAGGGCCGGGCGCCGAGCCCGGCGTCTAGTGCCGCGAAAGAAGAATGGCTGCGGAATACCGGTGTCCGACCGAGCGGGTAGATTCGAACGGTGAACGCTGAAGACCCCGGCCGCATTGTCCTGCTCACCGCCAGCCACCGCGTCGCGCCCGGGCTCCTGTCCTGGCCCGCCTGGCAGACGCTGCACGCCGCCGACCGGGTGCTCTGCGCCGAGCAGGACAATCCGCAGCTGCCGTATCTGCGCGAGGCGGGCATCGGTGTCGAGCATTCCGCGCCCACCGCGCAGGAGCTCGTCGACGCCTGCGCGGGCGGCCGGAGCGTCGTCGTTCTCACGGGCGGCGAGGGCAATCAGCCGCTGACCGACGGGCTGGCACGGCTCGCCGGTTCGGGCAGGGTGCAGATGCCGGACCTGGAGCTGCTGCCCGGTTCGTACGATCTGCCGGGTGCCCGGCTCCTCGATCTGGTCCAGGTCATGGACCGGATCCGGCTCGAATGCCCCTGGACCTCGCAGAAGACCCACAAGGGCCTCGCCAAGTACGCCATCGAGGAGGCGTACGAACTCGTCGAGGCGATCGAGGACGGCGACCGCGTCGAGCTGCGCGAGGAGCTCGGGGACGTACTTCTCCAGGTCGTCTTCCACGCGCGGATCGCGCAGGAGGACGAAGAGGAGCCGTTCTCCGTCGACGACGTGGCCGCGACCCTCGTCGAGAAGCTGATCCACCGCCACCCGCACGTCTTCGGCGACGAGACCGCCGAGACTCCGCAGGACGTGCACGCCCACTGGCTGCGGACCAAGGCCATCGAGAAGCAGCGCGACTCGGTCACCGATGGAGTCCCGCTCGGCCAGCCCGGGCTGGCGCTCGCGGCGAAACTGGCCGGCCGGGTCCGTACCGCAGGGCTCGATGTGGCGCTCCCCACAGGCGAGGGCATCGGCTACGAGCTCCTCGCCCTCGCCGTACGCGCCGAACAGGACGGCGTCGACCCCGAAGCCGCGCTGAGGGCCGCGGGCCGGGCCTACCGGGACGCCATCCGGGCCGCGGAGGGCAACGGATAACGTCGGGGGGTGACCCCTGACCTGCGGATACGGCATCGGACGGCCCTCGTTGCCCCAGCGGCTCGGGGCCGTCTTCATGATCAACTAGTCGAAGCCTCCGGCGTGAACTCCACCGGAAGGGTGCGTAGGCCCCGCATGATCAGCCCGCCCCTCCACCGTAGATCAGCGGGGTCCACCGCAAGCTGAAGGTCCGGCAGGCGGCGGAACAACGTCTCCAAGGCAGTGCGTCCCTCCAGTCGGGCGAGCGGCGCTCCGAGGCAGTAGTGGATGCCGTGGCCGTACCCCAGGTGTTGGTTGTCTCGGCGGGACAGGTCGAGCGTGTCGGGGTCATCGAAGCGCGCCGGGTCGCGGTCGGCCGCGGCGAGCACGACGAGCACGGGGTCGCCCTTTCGGATTGGCTGTCCCCCAATTTCGAGCGTCTCGGTGGCGTAACGCCAGGTCGCCAGCTCCACCGGACCGTCATAGCGCAGCAGCTCCTCCACGGCGCTATCGAGGAGCAAGTCATCGCGTTGCTCGACTGCATTCTGGAAAATGGACCGCTGAATGGGGTTTCGGAAGAAGGCGTGGGCGCTGTTGCCGATCAAGTTAATGGTCGTTTCGAAACCCGCAAATAGGATCACGAAAGCCATCGCGGCGGCCTCGTTCTCGGTGAGGTGTTCGCCGTGGTCGCTGGCCCGAATCAGGTCGGAAATCAGGTCGTTGCCGAGGTTCGCACGCTTCTTATGAATCAGCTCGGCGAGGTAGGCGCGGATCTTCTTCACCGACCGGGCGACGCCACCGCGCGGGCCCTGGCCGTGCCGGATCATCATGCCCGCCCAGTCCCGAAAATCGTCCTGGTCCCCGGCCGGCACCCCCAGCAGATCGCAGATCGCGTAAATCGGCAGCGGGAAGGCGAACTCGTGGATCAGGTCCGCCTCGCCGCGCCCTGCAAAGCCATCGATCAGGCCGTCCGCCAGCTCTTGGACCCTGGGCGCGAACTCGGCGACTCTGCGCGGGGTGAAAGCCTTGGAGACGAGGCGGCGCAGCCGGGTGTGGTCGGGCGGGTCGATGTTCAGCAGATGTGTCATGAGCCCGGCACCGCGCTCCCCGGGAATACCGGTCTTGGTGCGGCCTTGGGCGTCATCCGCGTGATGTTCGGGGTTTTTCGACAGCCTGGCGTCGGCGAGCGCCTGTCGGGCGTCCACGTAACGGGTCACGAGCCACGCCTCCACCCCGGAAGGCAGTTCCGTCCAGTGCACGGGCTTGTGCTCGCGCAGCCAGGCGTAGGCGGGGTACGGGTCGGTTGCGAACTCCCAGGAGAAGAGTTCCGGAGTCGGAATGTGGTTCACCTGTCGACGGTATCGGGAGTCTCGGGCCTGCCTGGGAGCACCGCTCGCCCGACTGGAGGGGCAGACCTCGCTCGCCACGCTTCTGAAGCGACTTCCGGACCTGCACCTTGCGGTGGAACCCACCGAATTGCGGTGGCGTGGCGGGCTCATCATGCGCGGACTTCGCACATTGCCCGTGGAGTTCACACGGGGGGTATTCCCGACGCAATGTGACACTCCGTCAACTCTGTGACTTTCGCGTGATCTGCGCTGCATCGACTTGTGACATACGTTCGAGTCCCGCTAGGTTCACCGTTCGATTCACCAGTCACTCGTCAGTCACACGGAAGGCAACCCCATGGGCTCCGCGAACGGCAGACACCGCCGACCTCGTCAGGCACCCGCCATCGTCGTCGCCGCGGGCGTGACCGGATCGGCCATCGCCATCCCGCTGCTGGGCGCGGCCAGTGCGCACGCGGCCGACGCCACGACCTGGGATCGGGTGGCCGAATGCGAGAGCGGCGGCATGTGGAGCGCCGACCTCGGCAATGGCTTCTACGGCGGCCTGCAGTTCTCGCAGGAGACCTGGAAGGCGTACGGCGGCGAGTCGTACGCCCCGCGTGCCGACCTCGCCAGCCGTTCACAGCAGATAGCCGTGGCCGAGAAGGTCCTGGGCGACCAGGGCCCGCAGGCATGGGCCAGCTGTGCGAAGATCTCCGGCCTCTCGGCGGACGGGGCACTGCCGGGTGTCGACCCGGGGGCCGCCCCCTCAGTCGGGACGGCAAAGGGCGCGGAGCCGGCTGACGGCGTGTCGGCGGCGCCGTCCGATGATGCCACGCCGTCGGGCCGCACCTCGGACGGTGCGGGCGGCTCGAAGGCCTCGCACGGCTCGAAGGGCTCGCACGGCGCCGACAAGTCTGTAGACAAGGCGAAGTCCTCCACGAAGCCTTCGGCCACCGCGTCGGCCACCTCACCCTCCGAGACGCCCGATTCATCCGGCTCTTCCGATTCGTCCAACCGTGTCGGCGGCAAGCATCGCGGCGCGCCCGCTTCCGAAGGAAGTCGGGACGCGAACGTCGGCGCCGACCGCGAGTCGGGCCGTCACGCCTCCCGCGGCGATGCCGGCGCGCGCGACGCGGGTGTGTCGGCCGCCGACGGCACGTACACCGTGCACCCCGGCGACAACCTCTGGGCGATTGCTGACGCACAGAAGGTTCCCGGCGGCTGGCCCGCGCTCTATGAGGCCAACAAGGATGCCGTCGGCTCCGATCCGGACCTCATCCTCCCTGGCCAGAGCCTCGATCTCGATGCGAAGGCCGAGTGAGGGTGGTCTGAAAATCGGGTAAACGAGCCTCAAAATCGGGGTAGTTCAGAGACCTATGTCCGCTTATGCGTAAGTGAGACATGGGTCTCTTTGCGTCAACTGGCGTGTCGCGCCCGGGGTGCCCTTCCGTACGCCTCCCACCTGCGGAAACGACGGTTCCTCAGATGCAAGTAAGGCCTGATTGTCCGATGTGTCCTTCTTTGAATGTGAGGGTTGCGTATGTTTACGGTCAGAACCGCTCGCACCGCGGGCCCCGTCGACCGTCACGCCGAATCCTGCCGTCGGTCGAAGGGAACAGACGCGTATAGCGCCGTAGGCAGGAGCGGGGGACCCAGGTAAGCGCTGGGCCCGATCGTCGAAAGACGTATCGGGACCGGCTTGGGGTGAAGTCGCGTGCTAGGACGTGCGACCGGGCAACTCACTTGGCCCGAACCCGACAGCTCACCTCGTAGGCGTCGGTGAGGAGAAGTTCCATGCTGCTTTCCGGCAAGGGCAAGCACCGCCGCCCGTCCAAGGCTGTCCGTATCGCCACGCTCGCCGGTGTCACCGGTACCGCTGTCGCCGTACCGCTGATGGGTGCGACCAGCGCGTCCGCCGCCTCCGTCGCCACCTGGGACGCCGTCGCCCAGTGCGAGTCCGGCGGCAACTGGTCCATCAATACCGGTAACGGCTACTACGGCGGTCTGCAGTTCTCGCAGTCCAGCTGGGCCGCCGCCGGCGGTACGCAGTACGCCCCCCGTGCCGACCTGGCCACCAAGGCTCAGCAGATCGCCACCGCCGAGAAGCTCCTCGACATGCAGGGTCCGGGCGCCTGGGGCTGCGCGGCTGCCGGCAACCTGACCAACGACGGTGTCGACCCGGGCGTCGACACCGGCTCCTCCTCGAACTCCACCTCCAGCTCCAGCGCCACCGAGCAGAAGAGCGCCCCGGCCGCGCCGCAGCAGCAGGCCCAGCCGAAGAGCTCCGAGCACACCGAGGCCCCGGCCGCCTCCCGCTCGGACCGCTCCGTCGCCCCGCAGGCCGAGCCGAAGAAGACCGTCACCACGCCGACCGGCGAGAAGGTCGCGAAGGGCGACGGCGAGTACAAGGTCGCCTCCGGTGACTCCCTGAGCGAGATCGCCGCCGCCCACAACGTCGAGGGCGGCTGGCAGCAGCTGTTCGAGCTGAACAAGGACATCGTCAAGGATGCCGACCTGATCTACCCGGGTCAGCAGCTGCACCTGACGAAGTAGTCCAGGCTCTCTCCTCCCTGAGCTCCCCGGCCCGGCGCGCAATCCCCCGTATGCGCCGGGCCGGGGTTTCGAGCTGCTGCCGGTTTGTTGCACTGAAGTGAGTTGTGGTGAGCGGGAGTGAGCCCTTGCGGTGGGTTCGCGGGGTGGGAACGGAGGTTCTGAAGCCGAATGGGTGACCTTGGCGGCTGCTGCTCGTTGGGCTGGGTGGCAGGTGTCCGGCGTTGTGGGAGGGGGTGGTGTGGTGGGTGTCCGGGAGTTGGCAGCGCCGTTCATGGTGCCGGGGCCTTGTGGGGTGGCGGTCCGGGACCGTCTGAAGCACCTGACACCCCGGGACGAGAGTGTGCTGCGCGCGGTCGGTGAGCATCAGGGCCGTCTGGCCTCGCGTGATCTCAAAGCCCGCTGCGCGGATGGTCTGGAGCACAGCAAGGACACCTGGGCGTCGCGCAAGCGGGACCTGACGCCGCTGTCGTCGTCACGGATTGCGGGCGCGATCACCAAGGCCACACACGACCAGTGGGCACTGGCCCGCCGCTGCCAAGCCGCACACATCCAAACACTGGAAACCGCGATCAGAACGCTGCGCCACCGCCTGTCCCTCCCCATCGGCGAGCGAGGGACGAAGCGGGCCCCAGGCGGCTACCGCTCCAAGGGCGAGTGGTTCCACAAGTCCCGGCGCCTGGCCGCGCTGGAGGCGCGGCATGCGGCCGTTGTCGCCGACCGGCAGGCCGGGCGGGTGCGTGTGGTGCGGG